>DASXAO010000045.1:0-16654 GCA_036406675.1 Burkholderiales bacterium | reverse complement strand
AAGCGAACATCTATATCGCCGGCCACGGCTTCACCGAAACCGGTCCGGTGTCGAAGGAAGAAATCGTCACGTATCACAAGGCGCTCGAGGCGGTGATCAAAGAAGCGAAGCGGCTGCACGACGCCGGCGTGCCGGTGGACGACGCCGTCAAGCAGGCCAACTGGGGCGAGTACGCGAGCTGGACGCTCGCCCGCTCGCAGGGACCGATCGCGGTGCGCAAAGTCTACGAAGAGCTCGATGGTCGGCTACGCTGACGTCGAACGCGCCGCCGCGCAAATTGCCGGCGCCGCGCATCGGACACCGGTCGCCACCTCGCACACCATCGACGCCGAAATCGGCGCGACGCTGTTTTTCAAATGCGAAAACATGCAGCGCGCGGGCGCGTTCAAGTTCCGCGGCGCCTACAACGCGCTGTCGCAGCTTGCCCCCGAGCAGAGAAAGCGCGGCGTGCTCGCCTTTTCGTCGGGAAATCACGCCCAGGCCGTTGCCTTGGCTGGAAGGCTCTTGAGCATTCCGACGACCATCGTGATGCCCGAGAACGCACCCAAAGTGAAGCTCGAGGCCACGCGAGGATACGGCGGCGACGTCGTGACCTACGGGAAAAGCGAAAACCGGGAAGCCGTTGCGAAGAGATTGTCGGAAGAACGGAACCTGACGCTCATCCCGCCCTTCGACCACCCGCACGTCGTCGCCGGACAGGGAACCGCGGCAAAGGAGCTGATCGAGGACGCCGGAGCGCTCGACGTGCTGCTCGTGCCCTGCGGCGGCGGAGGATTGATCTCGGGCTGCGCGATCGCGGCGCGGCACCTGTCCCCGCAGTGCCGCGTGATCGGCGTCGAGCCGGCCGCGGGGGATGATGCCACGCGATCATTCCGGGAAAAAAAACTCATCACAATTCAGGTACCGGAAACGATAGCCGACGGCGCTCGCACGACTTCGCTCGGCGCCATCACGTTCCCGCTGGTGATGAGCTACGTGAGCGACATGCTCACGGTGACGGACGACGAGCTGCTGCGGGCGATGTTCTGGCTCTGGGAGCGCATGAAGATCGTGGTCGAGCCGACGGGCGCGCTGGCCGCTTGCGCGGTTCTTCAGGAAAAAATCAAGCTGCAGAAGCTGCGCGTGGGCGTGGTGCTATCGGGCGGGAACGTCGACCTTCGCTGGGCTGCTGCGCAGATAGACAAACGCTAGCGCCCCCGCTCCGAGGAGGGTGGCGCCGAGCTGGAGGTCCAGGCGCGGCACGATCGTGCCGGCGGAGCAGGCGGCAAGCAGCAGGCGCGGCGCCCAGGGAATGTCGCGCTCGCCCAGCAATCCGTGCAGCGCGTACGAGGCGAACACGGTGCACGCGGTGCCGAAGAACGTGGCGATCACGATGTTGGCGAGTCCGCCTTCGAGCGTGAGGCCGGGATTGAAGAGGAAGAAGAACGGCACCACGAAGCCGCCGATCGCGAGCTTCACCGCGTAGCCGCCGATCGCGACCGGGTTGACGTTGGCGATCGCGGCGGCCGCGAAGTTCGCCACCGCCACCGGCGGCGTCACCGCCGAGAGGCAGGCGTAGAACAGCATGAAGAGGTGCACCTGGAACTCGGGCAGGTTGAACTGGCGCAGGATCGGCGCGAGCAGCGCCGCGCCCATGATGTACACCGCGGGCGTCGGCATGCCCATGCCGAGCAGGATGAGAAACGCGCCGGAGAGGAGCAGCGCCGGAACGAGCATCCCGCCCGAGAGCGCATTGATCATCAGGCTGAACTTCCCCGCCAGCGCGCTGATCTCGATCGCGCCGGTCACTGCGCCGGCCGCCGCGACCGCGCCGACGAGCGGCACGACCTGGGTGATGGTCTGGGTGCAGCAGTCGACGAAGCGCCGCGGGCCGATCGCGCTGGGGCGGTGGAACCAGGAAAGGACGATCACCGCGGCGGTGGAGCCGGCCGCCACGTACACCGGCGTGTAGCCGTCGAGCAGCAGCCACATCATGGCGCCGATCGGCAGGAGGTGGCGCCAGCCGCGCGCGATCCCGACGTGCAGCGACACGATCTGGTCGGCCGGCATCGGCGGCTCGCGATTGCGCACCGCCTCGTTGTGCACCAGGATGTAGATCGCCACGTAGTACAGGATCGAAGGGATCCACGACGCGGCGACGATGGTGGCGTACGGGATGTTGGTGATGTCCGACATGATGAACGCCACCGCGCCCATCACCGGCGGCAGCATGGCGCCGCCGCTCGAGGACGTCGCCTCGATCGCCGCGGCGCGCGCCGGCGGCACGCCCTGGCGCACCATGATCGGGATCGTGAGCGGTCCGGTCGTGGCGACGTCCGCGGTCGGGCTGCCGGAAACGGAGCCGTAGAGCCCGCTCGCGGTGACGCACGCCTTGGCCGCGCCGCCGCGCATGCGCCCGGTCACCGCGCTCGCGAGATCGAAGAACAGCTGCCCGCCGCCCGCCTTGTTGTAGAAGTTGCCGAAGAGAACGAAGAGGAACGCGTAGCTCGCCGCCACCTCGAGCGGCGCGCCGAAGATGCCGTCGGGCTGGATCGTCATCATCTCGATGAAGTAGACGATGCCGAAGTTGTCGTGCCGCAGCGGCCCGGGCATGTAAGAGCCGAATACGGTGAACACGAGCAGCACCACCAGCAGCGTCGTGAGGCCCCAGCCCGTGCTGCGGCGGCAAAGCTCCACCACGAGAAACACGAGCGTCAGGCCGACCGCGATGTCCCAGAACGTCGGCTGCGTGAAGCCGCGGCTCCAATGCAGGAAGCGGTCGTTGAGGATGATGTAGTAAAGGCCCATCGCGAACGAAGCCGCGGCGAGCAGGACGTCGGTCCAGGCGAGCCGCTTGCGCCAGGGTCCCGCGGTGGTCGTCAGGAACGCGATCGGAAACGTGATCGCGACGAAGATCGCGATATCGAGATGGAACTGCGACGTGAAGGCGCGCGCCCAAGCGGCGAACGGAAGCAGAAAAGCCAGATGGAGGTGCGTCGCAAGCCAGAGCGCGGCGTTGCCCGTCAGCGTGGCGACCGCGCCGATCCAGAGCACATAGAGCGCCGCCGCGACCGATCCGGCCCGGATGATGACGTCCCAGGCGCCGCCGGGACGGTGCCGCCTGCCCTCCCAGTTCAGCAGGCGCAAGGCGTTACTTCACCAAGCCCTTCTCCTTGTAGTAGCGCAGCGCCCCGGGGTGATAGGGCAGCGCGGCGGGATTGTTCGCCATGTGCGCCGTGGTGAAGGAGGTCTTGAGCGAGCCGCCGATCGCCTGCACCCGCCCTTCGTTCTCGGCGATCGCCTTGACGTACTTGTAGACCACCTCGTCGGGGACGTGGCTGCCGGCGAGGAGCGCAACCCACTGGCGCACCGTCGGGTATTCCTTCTCCATGAACGGATAGGTCCCGACCGGAATCATGTCGGCCTTGAAATTGAACGCGTCGGCGGCCTTCTGGATGGTCGCCTTGTCGCCGTCGATCCAGAGAAGCGGCCGCTTGGTGGCGACGTCCTTCACCAGCGCGTCGCCGAGGTTGCGCGCGTTCATGAACACGTCGGCCTTGTCGTCGACGATCGCGTCGAGGCCGATCGAGCTGTTTCCCAGGACGTAGCTGCCGCCCCACTTCTCGATGTCGTTGATGGTGAAGCCGTAGGCTTTCATCACCTCGTAGGGCGCGCCGATCGTGGTCTGCGGATTGTCGGGGCGGTTGATGGCGAGGCGCATGCGCGGCTTCTTGCTTGCGATGTCGGCCCAGCTCTTGATGCCGTTGGCGTCGGCCCACTCCTTGGTCATCAGGAAATGGATGAACTGGTTGTCGTACAGCATCATCACGTAGCTGAACTTGCCCTTGAGCGGCGCCCGGTACGGCTCCTTGCCCTCGTTGGCGAGGCGGATCTCGGTGCCGGTCGCGGTGGCGGTGAAATCGGCCTGGCGCTCGGCGATGGCGAGCACGCCGCCGCCGGGCGAGTTGGGCTTGAACGAGATCGACGAGCCCGGGTAGACGTCGCGCACCACGGCGTTCAACCCCTCGACCATCGTGCGCGGATAGCCGCTCGGCGTGGCTCCGGTGACGGTGGCGTTGACCGGCTTCTTGTCGTTGAAATCCGCGGCCGCGGGAAGCGCAACGAGCAGGGCCGCCGCGGCCAGAACGCGTGCGAAATACATTCGAGTCTCCTCCAGCAATCGGTTTACTTGCGCTTCTTGCCGCGCTTCGCCTTCTTCGCCTTTTTCGCCTTCTTCAAAACTTTTTTCTTGGGCTTGCCGATCTTCCTCACCGGCTCGCCCGGCTGCGGGAACTGCAGCACGGCGTTCTTGAACAGCTGCACCAGCCCGAGTACCGCCGCGGCCTCCGACGGGTAGAGGGCCTCGGTGCGCACCAGCAGCTCTGCGTGATTGTCCGGGTGGTACATCTCCGCGAGGTACTTCCCCGACGCCTGGTCCAGCACGAATTCGACGCGGAATTGAGCCATGGCATTATGATGGCATAGATGATTCCGAAAGAGACGCTTCCGAACGAGATGCGCGCCGTCGAGATCGCTAAGCCCGGCGGCCCCGAGGTGCTGAAATCCGTCGCGCGTCCGGTGCCGACGCCGAAGGCCAACGAGATCCTCATCAAGGTCGCCGCCGCGGGCGTGAACCGCCCGGACCTCCTGCAGCGCAGCGGAAACTACCCTGTTCCGCCCGACGCGTCGGATCTGCCGGGCCTCGAGGTCGCCGGCGAAGTGGTCGCCACAGGTTCTTCGGTGGGAACCCGCGAGACAGGCGATCAGGTGTGCGCGCTGGTACACGGCGGCGGCTACGCCGAGTATTGCGTCGCACCCGAAGCGACCGCGCTGCCGGTGCCGAAGGGCTGGTCGCTCACCGAAGCGGCTTCGCTGCCGGAAACGTTCTTCACCGTCTGGGGCAACGTCTACGACCGCGCCAGGCTCGCGCCCGGCGAGTCGCTCCTCGTGCAAGGCGGCACCTCGGGCATCGGCGTGAGCGCGATCCAGATGGCCAAGGCCACCGGCAACCGCGTGTTCGCGACCGCCGGGTCGGACGAGAAATGCGCCGCCTGCGTGCGCCTCGGCGCCGACAAGGCGATCAATTACAAGACGCAGGACTTCGCGGCCGAGATCAAAGCCGCCACCGGCGGCAAGGGCGTCAACGTGATCCTCGACATGGTCGGCGGCGACTACGTGCCGAAGGAGCTGAAAAGCCTCGCCGACGACGGACGGCTAGTGTTCATCGCCTTCCTGCGCGGCCACAAGAGCGAGCTCGACATCAACGAAGTGATGCGCCGGCGCCTCACGATCAGCGGCTCGACGCTGCGCCCGCGGCCGGTCGAGTTCAAGGGCGCCATCGCGCGCAGCCTGCGCGAGAAGATCTGGCCGCTCATCGAGGCCGGCAGGATCCGGCCCGAGATCTACAAGACCTTTCCGCTCGCCGAGGCGGCCGAAGCGCATCGGCTGATGGAGACCTCGCAGCACATCGGCAAGATCGTCCTGACCGTGCGATAAAAAAGGGGTCAGAGGAATTTTCCTGTAACACATTGCAGCGCATCCGCGCTTGCCGGAAGTGTTACAGGAAAATTCCTCTGACCCCTTTTTATTTCTTTGCCGCTTCGTCCTTGAGCCAGGCCACGAATTCGTCCACCTCGGGACGTCCCTCGGCGGTTCGCGACAGGATCGCGTAATACGCGCGCGCCGGGTCGGCGATGCTCTTGAACGGCGCGACCAGCTCGCCGGAAGCGAGCAGGTCCTTGACCAGCGGGCTGCGGCCGAGCGCGACGCCGTGGCCGGCGATCGCCGCAGGGATGATCTGCTCATAGCCGGAGAACGAAAGCGTGGCCGCCGGGCGCAGGTCGGCGATGCGCTCGACCTCGAGCCAGGTCTTCCAGTGCAGCCACGGGTGGCGCACCTCGGGGTCGTCGTAGTGCAGCAGGCAGTGGTGGCGCAGGTCCTGCGGCTCGCGCAGCGGCTTCGACTTGTCCTTGAGGAGCTTCGGGCTGCACACGGGGAACACGCGCTCGCCGAAGAGCTTGATCGCGCCGGAGCCCGCGAGCGACGCCGGACCATGGCGGATTGCGAGGTCGAGCCCGTCGCGGTCGAGGTCCTGGACGCGCGTGTCGGCCATGATGCGAACGTCGACGCCGGGATGGGTGCGCGTGAAGCCGGCGAGGCGCGGGATCAGCCATAAGGCCGCGAAGGAGTGGGTGGTCGTGACCGACAAGCCCTTCTTGCCGGCCTGCGCGCGCAGCCGGTCGGTCGCGGCGCGCATCGTGGTGAGGACCTGCGCGGCGGAGGCGTAGAACGACTTGCCCGCGTCGGTGAGCGCGAGCGCGCGGTGGCGCCGCTGGAAGAGATCCACGCCGAGCTGGTCCTCGAGCTCCTTGATCTGGCGGCTCACCGCCGACTGGGTCAGGAACAATTCCTCGCCCGCCTTGGTGAACGACAGGTGCCGCGCCGCCGCCTCGAACCCGACGAGCAAGTCGAGCGCCGGCAATGCATTCCTATTTCTCATGTGAAGCTTGAGAATTTACCGTTTGATAGGACGGCGCACAGCATGCATCCTGCGCATACCAAACGCAAGCCGAAAAGGAAGCTGCCATGCAGATAGAGCTCGGATCCGGGGCCGTGAAACTGGGACCCAACCAGACCCTCAAGGTGGTCG
Source organism: Burkholderiales bacterium (assembly GCA_036406675.1). Lineage (GTDB taxonomy): Bacteria > Pseudomonadota > Gammaproteobacteria > Burkholderiales > SG8-39 > SCGC-AG-212-J23. Next base: position 10,026 of record DASXAO010000045.1, on the reverse strand, counting down.
ACGCCGTCGGCGCCACGCTGTGCGCGCTCGAGGGCGCCCTCTGGATCACCGAAGAGAACCAGGCGAACGACATCGTGCTCGAGCCGGGCAACTGCTACCGGCTGCAGCATCCGGGAACCACCCTCGTCAATTCACTCGGCGGCGCGGCCGCCGTGAGCCTCAGCTGAAAGGATTGCACATGCAGCCCCTGACCTTCGATGCGTACATTCGCAATCCCGAGCTGGCGCAGGCGCTGATCCGCCAGGCGCGCCGGGAACGAGCCCAAGCGATCTACTGCTTCATCGTCGAACCCATCAAGTCCCTCTTCACTCACGGGCCTCGCCATGCCACTTGTGCGCATTTCGCTGCTGCGCGGTAAGCCCGAGGGCTTCGGCCGCAAGGTTGGCGCCGTGGTCTACCGGGCGATGAGAGAAGCGCTCAACGTGCCGGACAAGGACAACTTCCAGCTCATCAGCGAGCACGCGCCCGAGAGCCTGGTCTACGATCCGAGCTACCTCGACATCGAGCGAAGCGACGGCTTCATCGCGATCCAGATCACGCTCAACGAGGGGCGCAGCCTCGAGATGAAGAAGGCGTTCTACCGGCGCGTCGCCGAAGATCTGCGGCGCGGCCTCGACGTGCGGCCGCAGGACGTGTTCATCAACCTGGTTGAGGTGAAGAAGGAAAACTGGTCCTTCGGCAACGGCATCGCGCAGTACGCCAGCTGACATGCCGCTCGTGAACGCCAGCCTTTCGGCGCGGCCCGACGATGAGCTCACGGCGCGTGCAATCGCGCTGCTCACCGACCTGACGGTCGAGATCCTGGGCAAGGAGCGCGGGCGAACCACGGTGGTCGTGCAATACGTGCCCGCCGGCCAATGGGCGCGCGGCGGTTTCCCGCTGGCCGTGCGCGGTTATTTCGTCGACGCGAAGGTCACGGCAGGCACCAACCTGCGCCACGAAAAGGCGCGCTACGTCCGGGAAGTGAATCGGGCATTGCAGTCCCTGCTCGGCGAGGCTTCGGGGTACGTCGCGGTCGAGGAGCTCCCGGCCGACTCGTGGGGCCACGCGGGCGAGACCCAGGAGCTTCACTACCTCAGGAACAAGGTCGCCTAGAATAGAGGGCTCCGAAAGAGCCCTCATGTTCAAGCAGGATCTCCTCAAGGGTAAGCGCATCCTCGTCACCGGGGGCGGAACCGGCCTCGGCCGGGAGATCGCGGCGCGCTATCTCGCGCTCGGCGCCGAGGTCTGGCTTGCGGGCCGGCGCGGCGCGGTGCTCGAGGACACCGCCCAGGCGCTGATGAAATCCTTTGGGGGAAGCGTGAAAGCCCACTCGGTCGACATCCGCGACGCGGCGGCGGTCGACGCGATGGTCCAGCGCATCTGGGACGAGAGCGGCCCGCTCACCGGGCTGGTCAACAACGCCGCGGGCAACTTCATCAGCCCGACCCAGTCACTCACAACGAATGGCTTCAACGCGATCGCGAACATCGTCTTCCACGGCACGTTCTACGTCACGCACGCCGTGGGCAAGCGCTGGATCGCGGGCGCTCACAAGGGATCCATCGTCAGCATCCTCGTCACCTGGGTGCACACCGGCTCGCCTTACGTGGTGCCCTCGGCGATGTCGAAGGCGGGCCTCCACGTCATGACGAAGTCGCTCGCCGTCGAATGGGGCCGCTTCGGCATCCGCCTCAACGCGATCGCGCCGGGCCCGTTCCCGACCGAGGGCGCCGCCAAGCGCCTGCGTCCCGACGGGGGCTTCGACAAGTCGGCCGAGGTGAACCCGATGCGGCGCGTCGGGCGCATGGAGGAGCTGCAGAACCTCGCCACCTTCCTCATGGCCGACGGCTGCGACTGGCTGACCGGCGAGACCATCGCGATCGACGGCGGCGGCTACCTGGCGACCGGCTCGGGCGGCTATTTCACCGAGCTCGACCGGCTCTCCGACGCCGACTGGGAGAAAATGCGGGCGATGATCAAGGCGCAGAACGACAAGGACCGCGCCGGCCGCACGGCGTGACCGCGGCGCCCCTGCAGCCGCGGCCGGCGGCCACGCTGATGCTCCTGCGCGCGGGCGCCGGCGGCCTCAAGACGCTGATGCTGCAGCGAACGCAGAGCGCCGCCTTCCTCGGCGGCGCCTACGTGTTCCCCGGCGGGGCTCTCGATGCGAGCGACGTCGCGCCGCGCCGCGTGCTCGGCCTCACCGAAGCGCAGGCGAACCAGCGCCTGGGGCTCGCGAGCGGCGGCCTGGGCTACTACGTCGCCGCGGTGCGCGAGTGCTTCGAGGAAGCGGGCGTGCTGCTCGCCTGCGACGCGAACGGCAATCCGGTGCTGCCGGCGCGCGCGGAGAAGCTCATGGCCGAGCGCGCGAGCCCGTTCCTCGAGCTGCTCGAGCGCGAGAACCTCTACATTCCCGCCGGCGCGCTCGCCTATTACGGCCACTGGATCACGCAACCGGGGCGCAGCCGTCGCTTCGACGCGCGCTTCTTCGTGACCTTGGCTCCGGCGGGCCAGGAAGGCGCGCACGACGCGGCGGAGACCGTGCACCACCTCTGGATCGAGCCGCGCCAGGCGCTGCTGCGCGCCGACCGCGGCGAGATCGAGCTGGTCCACGCGACGCGGCAGACGCTTGCGGATTTCGCGCGCTTCGCCGAGCCGCGCGCGGCGTTCGAGTACGCCATGAGCCTCGTCGAGATTCCGACCAACCGCGCCTGCTGGGCGCAGGGGCGCGAAGGCGCGCGCATCTTCCGCCGCGGCGACGCGCCCTACTTCGAGATCCATTGGAGCGATCCGGAGGAAGGCGGGCAGACGAGCTATGACCTCGTGCCCGGCGTCGCGAAGCGCCTCGACCGCCACGTCACCCGGCTGATCGCTCCGAATCCCGGGATGATGACGGGTCCCGGCACCAATACGTATTTGCTGGGGAATGAAGAGCTCGCCGTGATCGACCCCGGCCCGGCGATCGACTCGCACATCGAGAAAATCCTCGCCGCGGGGAAAATCCGCTGGATCCTGTGCACGCACACGCACATGGACCATTCGCCCGCCGCCGCGGCGCTCAAGAAGGCGACCGGCGCGAAGGTCCTCGGCCGTCCCGCGCCCGCGGGCCAGGACGCGAGCTTCGCTCCGGACGAAGTGCTCTCGCACGGCCAGCGCCTCTCGCTCGCGGGCGTGACGCTGCGCGTCGTGCATACGCCGGGGCATGCCTCGAACCACCTGTGCTACCTGCTGGAGGGGACGCGCATGCTCTTCACCGGCGACCACGTGATGCAGGGGTCCACGGTCGTCATCAACCCGCCCGACGGCGACATGCGCGCCTATCTCGCCTCGCTCGAGCTCCTGCTCGGCGAAGACCTCGCCATCCTCGCCCCAGGGCACGGCTACCTCATCGGCGAGCCGCACCACGAGGTGCGCCGCCTGGTGCAGCACCGCCTGAAGCGCGAGGGCAAGGTGCGCGACGCGATCGCTAGGCTGGGCGAGCCGAGCCTCGCCGAGATGCTGCCGCTCGTCTACGACGACGTGCCGGCGCGCCTCCACGGCGTCGCGGCGCGCTCGCTCAGCGCGCATCTGCAGAAGCTCATCGCCGACGGCGCGGTGTGCGCCGAAGGCGAGCGCTACCGGCTGGCCACGTGAAGCACGACTTCGACCTCTTCACCATCGGCGGCGGCTCGGGCGGCGTGCGCGCGAGCCGCGTGAGCGCGGGCTACGGCGCAAGCGTGGCGATCGCCGAATCCGGCCGCTTCGGCGGCACCTGCGTCAACGTCGGCTGCATTCCGAAGAAGCTCTTCTCCTACGCGGCCCACATGCGCGAAGACTTCGCGGTCGCGAAGAGCTTCGGCTGGACCGTGGGCGAGCCGCGCTTCGACTGGGCCACGCTGCTCGCGAACAAGGACCGCGAGATCGCCCGCCTGAACGCGGTCTACGAACGGGTGCTGTCGCTTGCCGGGGTCGAGATCATGCGCGCCCGTGCGACCGTGGTCGACCCGCACACCGTCGAGATCGGCGGCCGGCGCTTCTCCGCGCGGCACATCCTGCTCGCGACCGGCTCGTGGCCCACGGTGCCCGAAATTCCCGGGCGCGAGCACGCGATCACCTCGAACGAGGCGTTCCACCTGGAGCGGCTGCCGCGGCGGGCGCTCCTCATCGGCGGCGGCTACATCGCGGTCGAGTTCGCCTCCATCTTCAACGGCCTTGGCGTGCAGACGGTGCTCGCGTACCGCGGCCGGCGGCTGCTGCGTGGTTTCGACGCCGAGCTCGGCGAACGCCTCGCCGAGGAAATGAGCGCGAAGGGGGTGAAGATCCGCTTCGGCGAAGAGCCGCGGCGCATCACGCGGCGCGGCGACGGCAGCCTCGAGGTCGAGTTCAGCGACGGTGCACACATAGACGCCGACCTCGTCATGTTCGCCACCGGACGCCACCCCAACAGCGCCAACCTCGGCCTGGAAGCGGCCGGGGTCGAGCTCGCCGCCGACGGCACGGTCGTCGTCGACAAGTACTCCAAGACCTCGGTGGATTCCATCCACGCCATCGGCGATCTCACCAACCGGCTCAACCTCACGCCGGTCGCGACGGCCGAAGCCATGTGGCTCGCGAGGACGCTGTTCGGCAACCAGCCGACCCCGGTCGACCACGAAGCCGTGCCCACCGCGATCTTCGCCAATCCGAACGTCGCGACCGTCGGCCTGTCGGAAGAGCACGCGCGCGAGAAGTTCGGCGCGGTGGACGTGTACAAAGCCTCGTTCCGGGCGCTGAAGCTCACCCTCGGCGAAAAGAGCGAGCGCACCTTCATGAAGCTCGTGGTGGACCGCGCCAGCCAGAAAGTCGTCGGCGCCCACATGCTCGGCGCCGACGCCGGCGAAGTGATCCAGGGAATCGCCATCGCGGTCAAGCTCGGCGCCACCAAGGCGCAGTTCGACGCGACGATCGGCATCCATCCGACCGCGGCCGAGGAGTTCGTCACCCTGCGCGAGCGTGTGTCCGTAGGCTGAAGGGCCGAGATGAAGGACGCCAGGCTGTGTTCTTTTCTCGTGCTCGCGCTGCTCGTCGCCGCCTGCAGCACGCCGCATCCGGAGCTGCGGAACAAGGGCTACGCGGTGGTCGGTCAGGATCCGTTCCGGTTCGAAGTCGATTCCGAGCTGCTGCGCCAATGGGGCGGCTATGGCAGCCCGAAGTTCAACCAGGTGCTCGACGAGGAGCTCGAGCGGCTGCGCGTCTGCCGCAACGGCTACGTGCTGCGGAACGACAGCACCCGCGACGGCGTGTTCAGCGTCACCGGGCACTGTCGGTCCTGAAAGGAGCAGGGCGCGACGCCCGGCCGGCCCCCGACTGAATCGATCGGGGGCCCGGCGAAGCTCTAGGGATAGTCGACCGCGGGCTTGCGCTCTTCCGGGAGCGGGATGAATTCCGGGTCGCCCGGCACGGCGCCGAAGCGGCCTGCCTTCCAGTCCTGCTTCGCCTGCTCGATCCGCTCCCGTGAGCTCGAGACGAAATTCCACCAGACATGCCGTGCGCCGAGCGTCTGGCCGCCCAGCAGCATCAGGCGCGCCCGCGTGCGGGCCTTGAGCACGACGCGCACCGCGGCCCTGAAGACAACCAGCCGGCCGCGCGAAAACTCCCCGCCGTCCACCGATACGGACCCGTCGACGATGAAAGCGCCGCGTTCCTCGTGCTCCGGCCCGAGCTCGAGCGCGGCGCCTTCGTCGAGCGTCGCGTCGGCGTAGAACAGCGGCGACAGGGTCTTTACCGGCGAGCGCAGCCCGAAGAGCGTTCCCGCGATGAGACGCACCTCGGCGCCGCCGACGGAGGCTCGCGGCAGCTCGGCGCCGGGATGATGGCGGAAGCTCGGCGGGATCTCCTCGTCGGGCTGCGGCAGGGCGACCCACGACTGCAGTCCCCACAGCGCCGGCCCTTGCCCGCGCAGCGGCTGCGGCGTGCGCTCGGAATGCACGATGCCGCGGCCGGCGATCATCCAGTTCACGTCGCCCGGCCGGATCGGCTGGCGCACGCCGAGGCTGTCGTGGTGAAGGATCTCCCCCTCGAAGAGATAGGTCACCGTCGCGAGGCCGATATGCGGGTGCGGCCGCACGTCGAGCCCGGTTCCGGGCGCGAGCCGCACCGGGCCCATCTCGTCGAGAAAAACGAACGGACCGATCATGCGGCGCTGCATGGAAGGCAGCGCGCGGCGCACCTGGAATCCCTCGCCCAGATCGCGCGTCGCCGGAGTGACGACCGCTTCGATGACATGCGGTTCGGCAGGCACGATTCGCCATTGTGCGCGCCGCCGGGCGCCGGCGTCCACGCCGTTTTTCTGCCACGCTTCGCCCGCACTTTTCCATCGGCTGTTCTCCGCAGGGGCCGATTGGCCGGCTGAAATAGCTCGCCTCCCTCCAACCGGAAGAACAACATGCTGGAACGCCTGAAGCGCCTGCTTTCCCAAGTCCTGAATGCGCTCGCCCGCGCTGCCGGCCTCGCTGCCGACGCCCTGGCGGGCGCGGCGCGCCGCGGCCTGGATGGACTCTCCGCGATCAAGGGCCTGCTCGCGGCCGCCGTCGTCCTGGGCGCGGCCGGCTATCTCCTCTACCGGCATCCGCCGTTCAAGACGGTCGAGCGGGGCGAGCTCGGCGTGCGCGCGAACCGCCTCACGGGCGCGCTCACGGAATGGCGCGAAGGGAGCGTCGTCGTCCTGCCGCTCCTGCACGAGACGCGGATCTTCGCCCTGCGCGACCGCAGCTATCGGCCGGCGCAGATGGCGAGCGCCGAAGGCCCTTCGCCCCTGCAGTCGCTCGAGGGTCTCTCGCTCGGCGTCGATCTCACGGTGCGCTACGCGCTCGACGCGGCGCGGCTGCGCGCGGTGTGGAACACGCTCCCGGACGACATCTCCGCCGACATCGTCGACCCCGCGGTGCAGGGGGTGATCTACAAGGTGTTCGCGCGCTACACGGTGCGCGAGATCTTCTCCACCAAGCGCGTCGAGATCCAGCAGGCGATCGAGTCCGAGGTCGGGACGCGCCTCGCCGCCGACGGCCTCGTCCTGCGCGGCGTCGTGATCGGCAAGGTCGATCTGCCCTCCGACTACCGCCGCGGAATGAACGCGCTCCTCGCCGAGGAGCTCGCAGCCGAGAAGATGCGCTACACGCTCGATCTCAAGGACAAGCGCGTCCAGGAAAGCGCGCTCGATGCCGAGGCGGAAAAGGTGCGCCGCGAGAAGACCGCCGAAGCCGCGGCGCGCGAGCAGGTCATCGCCGCCAGGGGGCAGGAAGAGGCGATGAAGCACGTGCTGCCCTTCAAGCAGCGCCAGATCGAGCAACGCCGGCTCGAAGCCGAGGCGGAAAAAGTGGCCCGCGTCCGCAGCGCCGAGGGCTCCGCGGAAGCGCGCCAGATCGAGGCGGTGGCCGAAGCCCAGGCGCGTCAGAAGCTCGCCGACGCCGAGGCCTATCGTCTCGAGAAAATCGGCAAGGCCACCGCCGACCAGATGGAGCGCGAGGGCGCGCTGGTGACGCGCCACCCGCTCCTCATCCAGAAGGCGCTGGCCGACAAGCTTTCCGACAAGATCCAGGTCATCATCGCGCCGCCGCCCTCGGACAGCGGCTTCATCGGCGCCACCCTGCTCGGCGGGCAGAAGCGATGATCCTGCGCACCATCCTGGCGGGATTGCTTCTTCTGGCAATTCCTCTCTCCGCCTCCGCCGAAGCCGCGGCGCTTGCCATCGTGATCCGCGATCGGACCGCGCTGCGGGCGGCGCCCCGGAGCGCCGCGCCCGCGAATGCGCTGCTGTGGCCGGGAGAAACGCTCGAGGTGCGCGGCGAGCGCCTCGACTACCTCCAGGTGTACGACTACAGGCGCGAGCGCGGAGGATTTGTCCTGGCGAGCGAGGTGCAGCGCCTCGCGCTGCGGCCCGAGGAAGCACCCGAGCTCCTGGCGATCGTGCGGTTCCTGCGGCGCATGCCCGGCGCGGAAGCGCTGGGCATCGGCTTCGCCGCGGCGTACATCGAGGCGGCGCCGGCGGAAGTGCTGGCGAGCGAAGCCGGCGCCGAAGCGCTCGACGCCTTGGGCGGCTTCGCCGAGCGGCTCGCCGAGCGAGCCGGCAGCGCCAAGCTCGACCGCATCGCCCAAGCCACGCTCGCAGGCCATCTCGACGTCGCGGCGCGTTACGGGGTCCGCTTCATCCATCACGAGGCGGGCGGCCAGGCGCACTTCTGCTACGAAGGCGAGGCCTACCGCAGGGTGCTCGCGATGCCGTCGAGCCCGCCCCAGCGCGCACGGGCCGCCCTGGCGCTCACCCGTGTCGAATGCACGAGCGCGGATCAGCGCCCCGACGAGCGCCGGCGCATGGACCAGTGGCGCGCCGAAATCCTCGAGCGCGTCGAGGCGGCCTCCCTGCCCGCGCCCCTGCGCAACCGGATCCTGATGCGCCGCGCCGAGGTATGGGCAAGCATCGCCTACCTCCAGGCGCGAAAAGGCGAGCCGCCACAGGCGGCAGCGAAGCTGGCTCTGACCGCGCTCGCGGACGTCGACAAGGCCAAGTTCGGCGACGACGATGCGCGCACCTACAACGACGCGGCGATGCAGGTCGGCGCCTCACGCTGGGCCGCCGCAAAGCCGAGCCCCGTCGCGGACGAGAGGTGGCCCCACATCGTCACCGCTGCCGGACCCTCGGGAGAGACGTGCGTGCTGCTCGTCGATGCGAAGAACGATGCGCGCCGGCCGCTCGCTCGGCGCTGCACCTATGGCATGGTGTGGACGGCTTCGGCGAGCGTCAACCGCGAGGGAACCGCGGCTGCGCTCTCGGTACAGCCGACCGCCGCCTGGCGCGAGCTCTGGATCTTCCGCAAGGCTGCGAGTGGCTGGACCGTGCGCGTGCTGCCGCCGGCCGCAACCGCGCCGCACATCGGCTACGCTGAATTCGCCGGCTGGGCCCCGGCTAGCCGCATGCTGGTCGCGCGCGAGGCGCGCGGCGACGGCAGATACCGGCGCAGCTTCGAGCTCGTGCGCCTCGATACCCTGGCCACCGTGTCCCACGCCACGGAGCCTTCGGGCGTGCGCGAATTCCAGCGCTGGCAGGACGCATCCTGGAAAAGCAGCACCGTGAGCCTGCGCTAGCCGAGCGCCCGCACGACAAGCGAGGTGCCCGAGGCAAGCAGCATCACGGTCACGGCGCGAAGCAGCGTATCGCGCGAGATGCGGTGAAACACGCGCCGCGACACCACGATACCGGCGAAGGCACAAGGCGCCGCGACCGCGGCGGCGATCCAGACGCGAGGATCGAGCAGCAGTCCGGTGACGAGAAACGCCAGCACCCGCATCGAGATGCTCGTCATGGTGGCGAAGCCGAGCGTGGCGCGGAACTGCTCCTTGGTCAGCCCGCGCTGGGAAAGGTAGATCGCGTAGGGCGGACCGCCCGCGCCGAAGAGGCTGCTGGTGATGCCGCCTGCGAACCCGGCAAGCCAGGCCCAGCGCGCAGAGACGACGCGCGAGCCGGCACGCTTCACCAGGCTGTAGAGCGCGAACGAGAGCACGAACACGCCAAGGAGCAACATGCCGAGCGCGCGCGGAAGGTTGACCAGCGCAGTAACCCCGAGCGCGGTGCCGGCGAGGATCATCGGCACGAGGCGCATCCATTCGGCGCGCACCGCGTTGCGCGGGTTCTCGAGGCCGACGCTGAGCGCGCTGACGAGGTCGGAGAGCGCGAACAGCGCGAGCGCGAAGGGCAGCGGCACGAGGTGGCTCGCGAGCGGGATCGTGATCAGCGCCGAGCCGAAGCCCGTGAGGCCGAAGATGAGCGCGCCCGCGAACGCGATCGCGCCCAGCCCGGCAAGCTCGGCCAGGCCCATCAGACGCCCAAGACCAGGCTCGCGCCCTCGGTGCGGTTCATCGAGCGCAGCCGGCGCAGGTACTTGGTGAACGGCAGGCCGAGGCGCGACTCGAGGCGCCCGGCGCGCCGCCGCAGCTCCTCCCACTCGAGCCTCGGCGGCAGCCCCTTGAGGGCGAAGGCAGCGATGTTCTGGTCGTAGAGCGCGCGCATGGATACGACCGCGCCGCCGAACG
>DASXAO010000044.1:0-41796 GCA_036406675.1 Burkholderiales bacterium | reverse complement strand
ATCGAGCCGAAGCGCGACTTGTCGTCGAACTCGCCCTTGCCTTTCGCGTAGACGTACTTCTGGATGTCCTTCATGACCGGGAAGTCCGCGCCCGGCGAATTGAAGCCCGCCGCGATGTAGCCCTTTGCCGCGGCGCCCGCGGGAATCACGTCCTCCTCCGCGCCCGACCACCACACGCCGATGATCTTGTCGCGCGGGTAGCCGATCTTGGCCGCCGCCTTGAGCGCCGTGGGGTTCATCACGCCCCAGCCCCAGAGGATCACGTAGTCGGGCTTGATCTGGCGCACCTGCAGCCATTGCGACTGCTGCTCGTTGCCGGGGTGCGGCACCGCGATCGGGGTGAACTCGTAGCCGTACTGCTTCGAGAGGTCCGTGAGGATCGGAATCGGCTCCTTGCCGTAGGCCGAGTCGTGGTAGACCAGCACGATTTTCTTGCCCTTCAGGTTCTGGTAGCCGCCGAGCTTCTGCGCCATGAACTTCACCATCACCGTGGCCTGCGACCAGTAGGTGGTGATGAGCGGGAAGACGTACGGGAACACGCGCCCGTCCGCCGCCGAGGTGCGGCCATAGCCCATGGAGATGATGGGAATGTGGTCGGCGGTCGCCTTCTCGATCAGCGAATACGTGATGCCGGTCGACAGCGGGTGGATCACCGTCGCGCCGGTCGGCCCCTTCTTCTTCAGGCGCTCGTAGCACTCGACGCCGCGTGCGTTGTTGTATTCGGTCTCGCACTTCTCCCAGGTGAGCTTGACGCCGTTGATGCCGCCGTCGCGCTCGTTGAGCATCGCGAAGTAGTCGATGATGCCGCCGCCGAAGCCCGATCCACCCGGCGCGTAGGGGCCGATCCAGTAGAAGTTCGCGGGAATGAACTGCTCGTTCTGCGCGCTCACCGTCGCCGGCAGGCCGGCCGCGCCAATCGACAACGCCGCAAGGATTGTTGCGGTGCGATTCATCGACATCGAAAACCTCCTCCTCAGGATGTTCCGGATAGCGAAACGGCGAGTATAGCCCTTTCCGTGTGACCGTCTAGTGAGGGAACGGCCACAGCCGCAGCTTCTCCTTGGCGATCTGCCAGAGCCGGGCGAGGCCGAAGGGCTCGACGATCAGGAAGAAGATGATCAGGCCGCCGAAGATGATGAGCTCGATGTTCGACACGGCCGCGTGCGAGAACTCGACGCCGAGCGCCGACGCGAGCCACTCGGAGCCCCGGTTCAGGAAGATCGGAAACACCGTGATGAAAGCGGCGCCGAGGAAGGATCCCAGCACGGAGCCGATGCCGCCGATGATGATCATGAAGAGCACGCGGAACGACAAGTCGAGCGTGAACGCCTCGGGCTCCACCGTGCCGAGGTAGGTATAGGCGTACAGCGCGCCCGCGACGCCGCAGTAAAACGAGCTGATCGCGAAGGCGAGCAGCTTGGTGCGCATCATCGGGATGCCGATCACGGAGGCGGCCACGTCCATGTCGCGCACCGCCATGAAGGCCCGCCCGGTCTCGCTGCGCATCAGGTTCTTCGCCGCGAGCGCCATCACCGCGACGATGCCGAGCGTGAGCAGGTATTTCTGCGCCGGGGACACGATGCCGTAGCCCAGGATGCTGATGGTCTGCGCCGTAATCACGCCCGACGAGCTGTGATTCGAGAACCAGCCGATGCGGTTGATCGCCCAGAGGACGAAGAACTGGCAGGCGAGGGTGGCCACCGCGAGATAGAACCCCTTGATGCGCAGGCTCGGCAGCCCGAACACCAGGCCCACCGCCGCCGCGCACAGCCCGCCGATGGCAAAGGCGCCGATGATCGGCACGCCGGGAATGCGCAGCACCGCGTTGTACGCCATGAACGCGCCCACCGCCATGAACGCGGCGGTGCCGAGCGAGAGCTGCCCGGCGTAGCCGGTGAGGATGTTCAGTCCCAGCGCGGCGAGCGAGAGGATGAGGAACGGCGTGACGATGGCCGAGAGCCAGTACTGGTCGCCGACGAGCGGCACCACGACGAAGGCGAGGAGGAGCAGCAGGGCGATGCCGATCCGGTCCTGCCGGATCGGGAAGATCTGCTGATCTTCCGCGTAGGTGGACTTGAACTGCCCGGCTTCGCGATAAAGCATCTAGACCCTGTCGATGTGCTTCTCGCCGAACAGGCCCTCGGGCCGGACGAGGAGGAAGAGCAGCGCGACGACATAGGCGAACCAGGACTCGATTCCGCCGCCGACCATCGGGCCGACGTAGACCTCGGCGAGCTTCTCGGTGGCGCCGATGATGAGGCCGCCGAGGATCGCGCCCGGGATCGATTCGAAGCCGCCGATGAGGAGCACGGGCAGCGCTTTCAGCGCGACGAAGGTGAGCGCGAACTGCACGCCGTTCCTCACCCCCCACATGAGTCCCGCCACCAGCGCGACGAATCCGGCGACCGCCCACACGATCGCCCAGATGTGCTGCAGCGGAATGCCGACGGCGAGCGCCGCCTGGTGGTCGTCGGCGACGGCGCGCAGCGCCCGGCCGATGCGCGTCTTCTGGAAGAACACCGCGAGCCCCGCGACCAGCACCCCGGCGACGAACGCGGCGAACAGGTCGAACTGGCTCACGTTGACGTTCCACCTCTGCGACAGCCACTCCATCGGCACGTCGGCGATGCCGAGCTCGAGGCCGTGCGGCTGCGAGCCCCAGATGAGCTGCGACAGGCCCTCGAGCACGAAGGTGAGGCCGATGGTCGCCATGAAGAGCGTGATCTGAGGCTGGTTGACGAGCGGGCGCAGCACCACGCGCTCGGTGGCGACGCCGAGCGCCACCATGACCGCGAGCGTGACCAGCAGCGCGAGCCAGGCGTTCCAGCCGCGCTCGACGAGCGACACGTAGGTAAGCGCGGCGAAGAACACCATCGTGCCCTGCGCGAAGTTGAACACGCCCGAGGCCTTGTAGATAAGCACGAAGCCGAGCGCGACGAGCGAGTACATCACCCCCGCGAGCAGGCCGCCCACCAGCACCTCGATGAAGAACGCGAGGTCCATCCGCTAGACCGGAATCAGGGACAGACCACGTTTTTCTTGTTGCTTGTCGGTCATCTAGTGGGTCACGCCTAGGTAGGCGTCGATCACCTTCTGGTCGTTGCGCACCTCCTGCGGCGAGCCGTCGGCGATCTTTCGGCCGTAGTCGAGCACCACCACGCGGTCCGAGATGTCCATCACTACGCCCATGTCGTGCTCGATCAGCACGAGGGTGGTGCCGAACTGGTCGTTCACGTCGAGCACGAAGCGGCACATGTCCTGCTTTTCCTCGAGGTTCATCCCGGCCATCGGCTCGTCGAGCAGCAGCACCTTGGGCTCGGCGGCCAGCGCGCGGCCAAGCTCGACGCGCTTCTGCAGGCCGTACGGCAGGCGGCCGACCGGGGTCTTGCGGACGTGCTGGATCTCGAGGAAGTCGATGATCTCCTCCACCGCGCGGCGGTGCTCGAGCTCCTCGCGCCGCGCCGGGCCGAGCCACAGCGCCTGCTGCAGGAAATTGCAGCGCATCCTGAGGTTGCGCCCGGTCATGATGTTGTCGAGCACCGTCATGCCCTTGAAGAGCGCGATGTTCTGGAAGGTGCGCGCGATGCCGAGCCGCGCGGCGCGGTGCGGATCCATGCCCCGGAACTCGAGGTTCTCGAAGCGGATGGTCCCCTGCTGCGGGTGATAGACCCCGTTCAGCACATTCAGCATGGAGCTCTTGCCGGCGCCGTTCGGGCCGATGATGGCGCGCACCTCGCGGCGGCGCACGTCGAACGAGACCTCGGAGAGCGCTCTTACGCCGCCGAAGGCCAGTGAGACGTTGCGGACCTCGAGCAGCGCATCGCTCATCAGGCCGCGCTCTTGGCCGCGGCCGGCGCGAAGGTCTTCGCGTCGCGGATCTTGAGGTCGGCGGAGAAGGTGCCGGTGCGCCCGTCTTCGTACCTTACCTGCGCCTGCACGTGGACGGTTTCCCGATTGTCGTACAGGGCGTCGACGAGGGAGCCGTATTTCTCGGCGATGAAGCGCCGGCGCACCTTGCGCGTGCGCGTGAGCTCCTCGTCGTCGGCGTCGAGCTCCTTGTGCAGGATCAGGAAGCGGTGGATCTGCGAGTTGGCGAGCTCCGGCTCGTGCGCGAGGTCGGCGTTCGCCTGCGCGATGCAGCCTGCGACGAGCTCGTAAACCGCGTCGTTCTGCGCGAGGTCGGTGTAGCCGCTGTAGGCGAGGTTGCGCTTCTCGGCCCAGTTGGATACCGCGTCCATGTCGATGTTGACGAAGGCGCAGACCCGGCCTCGGTCGGCGCCGAAGGCCACCGCCTCCTTGACGTACGGGAAGAACTTGAGCTTGTTCTCGAGGTATTTCGGCGCGAACAGCGTCCCGTCCGCGAGCTTCCCCACGTCCTTGGCCCGGTCGATGATGCGCAAATGGCCGTCGCGGTCGATGTAGCCCGCGTCGCCGGTGTGGAACCAGCCCTGCGCATCCTTCGCCTCGCGGGTCGCCTCCGGATTCTTGTAGTACTCCTTGAACAGGCCCGGCGAGCGGATCAGGAGCTCGCGCTCCGGCGTGAACCCGAGCTCGACGCCGGCCACCGCCGGGCCGACCGTGTCCGCTTTCGCCTGTCCGTCGGGCTGCACGCAGACGAACACGCTGGTCTCGGTCGAGCCGTAGAGCTGCTTCAGGTTGATGCCGAGCGACCGGTAGAAAGAGAAGAGGTCCGGACCGATCGCTTCGCCGCCCGTGTAGGCGATGCGCACGTTGCTCATGCCGAGGACGTTGCGCAGCGGGCCATACACCACCAAGTCCCCTACCTTGTAGAGAAGGCGATCCAGATATCCGACCTTCTTACCTTCCAGGATGCGCGTGCCGACGCGCTTCGCGACGGCCATGAAGTATTTGTACAGCCAGCGCTTGACGACGCCCGCGTCCTCCATGCGCACCGAAACCTGGGTCAGCAGCGCTTCGAATACGCGCGGCGGCGCGAAGTAGTAGGTGGGGGCGATCTCGCGCATGTCGTTCACTACCGTCTCCGGGGACTCGGGACAGCAGATGCAGTAGCCGGCGACCATCGGCTGCGCGTAGGAGAAGATGTTCTGCCCGATCCAGGCTGGCGGCATGAACGCGAGCACCACGTCCCCCTCGCCCAGGCGCTCCATCTCGGCGACCACGCGCGAGCGGTCGATCAGGGCGTGATGGGTGAGGACCACGCCTTTCGGCACCCCGGTCGTTCCCGAGGTGAAGAACATCGCGGCGGTATCGCTGCCGCGGCCCTTGGCGATCTCCTCGTCCACCAGGCCCGGATGGCGCCCAAGAGCGGCGCGCCCGAGCTCGAGGAGCTTCTCGTAGCTCATGAGTTGCGGCCGGTCGTAGTGGCGCAGGCCGCGAGGATCGTCGAAGTAGATGCGGCGCAGGCTCGGGCACTGCGGCTGGATCTCGAGCAGCTTGTCGACCTGCTCCTGGTCCTCGGCGAGCGCGTACGCGATCTCGGCGTTGCGGATCGGGAAGCCCATTTCGGCGGCCACCGCGTCCTGGTAGAGCGGCACCGGGATGCCGCCGAGGCATTGCGCCGCGCACACCGCCGCGTAAATGCGCGGCCGGTTGTCGCCGATCAGCGCGAAGTGGTCGCCGCGCTTGAGGCCCTCGGCGGCAAGGCCGGCGGCGAGCACGCGCACCTCGTCGGCGAGCTGCCGCCAGGTCCAGGTCTGCCAGATACCGCGATCCTTCTCCCGGATCGCCGGGCGCGCGCCTCGCTCCTGCGCATGACGCATGAGCAGCTTGGGAAACGTGTCCAAGGGCCCTCCTCCCCTCGAGCGGCCGGATTCTTGCATAAAAAGCTTTAAAGTACGGCGCTCGACCATCGACGCGAGGACCCTCAGGCGATGAAAGGCACGGAACACTGGACCCGCAAGGGCGACGTCAAGCTCTTCCTCTGGCACAAACCCGCCTCCGCAGGCGCCCCGAGAGGCACCGTTTTCTTCGTGCACGGCTCTTCGATGGGTTCGCAGCCGACCTTCGATCTCGAGGTTCCCGGCAGGCCGCACTCCTCGGTGATGGAGTGGTTCGCCGCCCGCGGCTTCGACACCTGGTGCATGGACAACGAGGGCTATGGCCGCTCGGACAAGTCGCGTCCCATCAATTGCGACATCCCGAACGGCGCCGACGATCTGGAAGTCGGCTCTCAATACGTTCTCCAGGCCACTGGGGTGAAAAAGCTGCTGGTGTACGGCATCTCCTCCGGGGCGCTCAAGGCGGCGCTGTTCGCGCAACGCCATCCGGAGCGCGTCGCGCGCCTCGCTCTGGACGCCATGGTGTGGACCGGCGAAGGCAGCCCGACGCTCGAGGAGCGCAGGAAGCGCCTGCCCGAATTCCGCGCCAGGACCCGCCGTCCGATCGACCGCGCCTTCGTGCGCAGCATCTTCAACCGCGACCATCCCGGCACCGCCGACGACGCCACCATCGAGGCCTTCGCCACCGCGATCCTCGCGCTCGACGACTCCGTGCCGACCGGCACCTACGTCGACATGTGTTCGAAGCTGCCGCTGGTCGACCCGGCGAAGATCCGGGTCCCGACCCTCGTCCTGCGCGGCGAGTTCGACGGCATCGCGTCGATGGAAGACCTGCTGAAGTTCTTCGCCCTCCTGCCGCATCCGGACAAGCAGTTCACAGTCATGGAAGGCATCTCGCACGCGAGCTTCCAACAGAAGAACTATCTCGGCGTGTACCACATCCTGCATTCTTTCTTCACCCAACCGGAGCCGGTGTACCGCGGATGAGAACGCTTTTTCTGTTTTTAGGCCTCGTCGTTTCCGTTGCCACAAGTGCACAAACCTATCCCTCGCGCCCCGTGCGCATCGTGGTGCCGCTCTCGCCGGGCGGCTTCGCCGACACCCCGGCGCGGATCCTCGCGCCGCGCCTGTCCGAGCAGATGGGCAAGCAGTTCTTCGTCGAGAACAAGCCGGGAGCGGGCGGCACCATCGGCTGGGACTTCACGGCGAAGCAGCCGCCCGACGGCTACACGCTCGCGATCACCGGCTCGACGCACCTCATCACCTCGCATCTCTACAAGAACCTCCAGTACGACGTGTTCAAGGACTTCACCCACATCAGCATGATGGCGTCGGGGCCGTACGTCCTCGTCGTCAATCCGAAAAAGATCCCGGTCAATAACGTGCGCGAGCTGATCGCGGCGGCCAAGGCCAAGCCCGGCGCCATCGACTTCGCGAGCTCGGGCAACGGCAGCTCGCAGCACCTGGTCGCCGCCCTCTTCAACGCCATGGCGGGCGTGAAGCTGAACCACGTGCCCTACAAAGGCAGCGGCCCGGCCATGCAGGACCTGATCGCAGGCGAAGTGGGCGTGTCGTTCGCAGGCGTGCCGAACGTCCTCGGCAACGTGCGCGGCGGGCGCCTGAAGGCCCTCGCCGTGACCACGCCCAAGCGCTGGGTGGAGCTGCCCGACGTGCCGACGATGGCCGAAGCGGGCGTTCCCGGCTACGAGGCCACGCTCTGGCTCAGCATCTCGGGCCCCGCCGGCATGCCGGCGCCGATCGTGCAGCGCCTGTCCACCGAGATCGCCAAGGCGCTAAAGGACCCGGATCTTCAGACCAAATTCCGCGAGGCCGGCGTCGAGGCCGACGCGATGCAGGGCGACGAGCTCCTGCGCTACATGCACGCCGAAGACGAGAAGTGGGGCAAGGTGGTGCGCGACACGGGAGCCAAGGTCCAGTAGCTTCGCTCGTGCATTTCATCCCGGGGCGGAGGGGCCCGCCCCGGGATCTCGAGCATTACGTCGGCTTCGGCTCGAGCGCTACTTCGTCTGGCCGTCGTGCTTCTCGCGATGAATCTTCCGGCTCTGCTTGTTCTCGGCGTGCTGGACGCGGTGCTGCTCGCCCTTGCTCACGTTCCCGTCGGCGCCGGCGCGCGCTTCCTTGCGCGAGTCGCGCGCCTGCCCGCCCTCGAGCTTCGCGGTCTCGCGGTTGGTCAGGCTCCCCGATTGCACGCCCTGCTCGATGCGCTGCTGCTGGTTGACGTTGCGCTGCACATCGGCCTGCATGCGCTGCGACGAGGCCGAGTTGGGGTTGCCGGTCTGCGCGTCGTGCTTCTCGCGGTAGATGTCGCGGCTCACGTTGTTCTGCTCGCGCGTAAGGCGTTGCTGCTCCGCGGGCGTGAGCTTGCCGTCCTTCATGGCGCGCTGCTGGTCGCGCTCGACGCGGGCCTCTTCGCCCTCGAGGCGGGAGGCTTCCTTGGTGTTGAGCTGGCCTGACTGCAGGCCTTGCTCGATTCGGTTCTGCTGGTTGACGTCGCGCTGGACCGTGCCCGCTTGCGCGAACGCGCCGGTGGAGAACGCCAGGCCGAGCGCCGCGGCGAGGATCGTGGTCTTCATTTTTCCTTCCCTTTCGTTGTGAACGATGGAGACCATTTAACGCGGCGAGGGCGTTCCGAGGACACCGCTCGAGCGTAATTTGCGTAACAACATGTATCGCCCGCTCTTGCCGTGCGTCGCCTGGGAGTGACCCTATGTGGACTCTCGCACGCTCCACTGCGCGACGTTCGGTATTCGCTAAATCGTTGTTTTCACAGGCGGTCGTGGCGATGTACTCGCGCCCGTGGAACTCAATGGCGAAGAGGCGCGAATTGGGAGCATAGTTTCGCCAGCCCAGGAGGAGAACCGGATGAGACCCCCAGTGTCGACGCCCGTCCTGACGCTTCTGTTCGCGCTCGCGCCGACTGCGGCACTGGCGCAAGCCGGAGGCGATCTCAACGAGCAGCAACAACACGGCCGCCAGGTGTTCGCGCAGTCGTGCGGCATCTGCCATCTCCAGCCGGTGCTCGGCGTCAAGACCTACGGGCCGCCGCTGAACAAGACGGCCGCCGCCGGAAACGACGACGCGATGCGCGCCATCATCACGAACGGCACCGAGCGCATGCCTGCGTTCAAGCACTACCTCAAGCCCGCGGAGATCGACGCGATCATCGCCTACATGAGGACGGTGCCCGTCAACACTTCGCCCAACGCCCCGAAACAAGGAGAGATGCGATGAGCAAGCTCCGCACGACCCTTCTCGCATGCACCCTGCCGCTCGCCGCCGCGACGCCGGTCCAGGCTGCGGATCAGCTTCTTTCCGGCCGGATCGCATCGCGCTCCGGCCAGAAGCTGGACGGCGTCACGGTCTCGGCGAAGCGCGAGGGCTCGACGATCACGACGAGCGTCTACACCGACGCCGCCGGCGAGTATTTCTTCCCGCCGCTGCCCGAGGGTCGGTATCGCGTCTGGGCGCAGGCGCTCGGCTTCGAGCGCGCGAGCGGCTCGGTCGACTTGTCCGCGGCGCGTCGCCAGGACCTGACGCTCGCCGAGATCACCGATCCCGAGCGGCGCTACCGCCAGCTCCCGGGCGAGATGATGGTCGCGGCGCTGCCCGAGGCGAGCGCCGACGACGCGCGCATGAAGAAGATCTTCATGAACAACTGCACCGGCTGCCATTCGACCAGCTACGCGCTGCAGTTCCGCTTCGACGAGGCGGGCTGGAGCAAGATCATCGATCTCATGAAGATCGTTCCCGTCAGCGGTGTCTATCCCGGGCCGAACGGGAAGCCGAACCAGATCCTGCAACGCCACCAGAAGGCGCTCGCCGCCTACCTCGCGCGCGCCCGCGGGCCCGGCGAGTCGTCGATGAAGATCGCTTCCCGCCCGCGCCCGACCGGCGAGGCCGCGCGCGCAGTGTGGACGCTCTACGACCTGCAGCTCAATCCCGACACCGGCATCGGCACGAAGTACAACCCGAACGACGGTACCGACTGGGCCATGGGCACGACCTCGAAGCTCGGTCAGCAGCCGCACGACGGCGCGCTCGGCTTTGACGGCACGATCTACTTCACCAGCAACAACCCGAACCGCAGCGTGACGATCGGCAAGGTCGATCCCGCGACCGGCGCGGTGAAATACCTCAAGGCCGAGGGAGCCAATGGGCTCGCGGCGACGGCTCACGGCCTCGCGCGCGACCGCGCCGGCAACCTCTGGTTCGACATCAACCCCGGGCGCCGGGCGCTCGGCAAGCTCGATACGGCGAGCGAGAAAATCGCGATCTACCAGACGCCCCCCGAGATGGCGCCGCTCGGCGGCGCGGTGACCGTGGACGTCGACGGCAAGGGCATGGTCTGGGCCTCCACCCCGAGCGGGGCCGTGCGCTTCGATCCGGCCACCGAGAAGTTCACCGAGTTCCGCTCGCGCCTCGCCGAGAAGAACGCCCGCGGCTCGGGCGCGACCTACGGCGCGGCCGGCGACCGCGACGGCAACGGCTGGTGGTCGCAGATGGCGATGGACACGGTCTACAAGGGCGACATCGCCAGCGGCAAGGCCATCGAGATCAAGCTCCCCGACGTCAAGGCGGTCGACCGCATGTTCGGCGAGGACAAGGCCTTCTACGAGACCGTGACCGATCTCGGGTTCAACGCGCCGCTGCCCTGGTCGCAGGGGCCGCGCCGCATGGGCACGGACAAGAACGGCGATGTCCTCTGGGTGGCCAACTCTTTCGGGTCGTCGTTCGCGAAGATCAATACGAAAACGCTCGAAACGACAATCGTCCCGCTCCCCGACGCGACGATGCAGACCTATCACATCACGGTCGACAGCCAGCACCGCGTCTGGGGCAACCTGTGGACTTCGGACCGCATCATCCGGTACGACCCGAACGCGAACCAATGGGCCATGTTCGACCTCCCGGTGCGCGGGACGGAGATCCGCCACATTTCGCTGCTCGAGCGCGACGGCAAGCTCGCCGTCGTGGTGCCGGTCTACCGCACGAGCCAAATGGGCGTAATGACCGTGCGCAGCGAGGCCGAGCTCGCCGCGCTCAAGAAAAACGCGCGGTAGCCGTCAGGCCGTCAGCGCGCGAGCGACGCCAGGAAGCTCGACCACTCGTCGGGCTGCGCGAATCCCTCGCCGCAATCCTCGCCGGTGCGGGTCGACGCGACCCGCGTCACGGCGTCGAGCATCGTCCTGGAGAACCGCTGCTCGTTCGAGAAGCCGAGCTTGCGCTTGACCTCGCCGTTGTCCTTCGCCGCGACGCCTTTCCGGCTCAGCACGAAGGTGTCGAAGTACTGCTTCTGCACGAGCATCGGCACCTTCTGCGCGTCGAGGTACGCCTTTAGCGCGTCGTCCTTGAAGGGATAGGGCAGGCCCTTCCAGAACGGATTGAACAGCCCGTCCCAGTGGTTCGGGATGTACGCCTTGGGATGGATCACGGGCACGACCAGCTCGGCCACGGGCTTGCCGCCGGTGCCGATCCACGCGTCCACGCGCGCGAGGCCCGCGTCCTTCATCGCGGCAGCGAGGTTCGCCAGCGGCGAGCCGTAGTTCACGCCGTCGACGATGATGTCCTTGTCGAGATCGAACGCGCTCGAGGAGTTGTTGACGAAGAAGCTGAGCTGCCCGTCCGGGCCGTCGATCGTGAAGAGGAACGCGCGGTTGCCGCCGCCATTAGGGTAATCCTCGCCCACGCCCCCGCGCAGATTGCCGCTCGCGTCCGGGACCGGCGCGCGATAGAGCTCCCGCGGGAAATGCTGGATGGGGTTCGTCTTGTCGCCGCTGTGGTTGAAGCGCACCACGCGGAGGGTGATGCCGTCGCCGAGCGCGATTTTCTCGCCGCCGCTCACAGCGCGGCATTGCGCCCCGGTCACACCCTGCGCCTCGGCCTGGAAGCAGGTCGAGACGCCGCCGATCATCGGTGCGCCCGTCATCTTCGACCAGGTAGGCGTGTCCCAGCTGTGGTCGAAGTGACTGTGCCCGACCAGCAGGTAGTCGAGCTTCCTGTCGCCGAGCACCGCGTCCTTCACCTTGCGGATCGAGTCCGTCTCGACGGCGTAGCCGCCCTTCGTATACGCGTACTGGTCGCCGGGAAATGCGGCCGGCGCATAGAAGAACGGCGGCCCGGGCAACCGCGAGATGTACGCGTCCATCATGATGCGCTTCTCGCCGATCTTGAAATACCAGTTGGCGATCGACA
This sequence comes from Burkholderiales bacterium, assembly GCA_036406675.1. Lineage (GTDB taxonomy): Bacteria > Pseudomonadota > Gammaproteobacteria > Burkholderiales > SG8-39 > SCGC-AG-212-J23. The sequence continues at coordinate 29,824 of DASXAO010000044.1, read as the reverse complement.
TCCAGGTCATCTCGACGGTGGTCGCGGCGAGCGCCGGGACGGTCCAGAGAACCGACGACAGCAATGCAAGCAGGGCGACGCATTTCCTGATCATGGTTGGTCCTCTCCTCGGGGTTGCGGCAATCATAACCCCTGCGAGGCCGGCTTCTGCGATCGCCCGCCGGGCGTGCAGGCCGCTTCGCCGAACGACATGCCGATGAGACTGGCGAGCCGCGGGTCGGCCATCGTGCGCTGCTCGGGCGTCAGGGCCTTCAGAAGGCCCTTCGCCGAATCGACGATGTCCTCCACCGCCGTCAGCCGGTCGCGCGCCACGTCGGCGGCGCGGTCCAGGCGCTTGACGAGGTCGAGCTGCGCGTCGGACGCGCGCGGCGCGCGGTCGCGTGCGATGTCCTTCTGGAGCGCGCGGATGCCGTTGGCGTAGGCGTCCCAGGCCTTCTGCTGATCGCCGGTCAGCTTGAGGTCGATCTCGAACTCGCCGAGGGTCGCCTCGAGCGGGTTGATCTGCGCGCCGCCTTTTCCTCCGCCCGCGCCCTTGTCGCCGCCGCCGCGGCGCGGCCTGCCGCCCATCTGCGCGAAAGCGACGGCCGGCGCGGCCGCGAGGAGAGCCAGCATGGTTCGTTTCTTCATGGTGTTCCCCGACGTTCTGCAAGTAGAACGCCCCCGAACCTGAAAGTTGCGTCAGGTTCTGCGAATGGCCAGTCAGCGCTTCTGTCTCTTCTTCTGCACCGAGCTCGGCTTCTTCTTTTGCCCCGCCAGCCTCGCCTTGCCGCCGGCGAGCTCGACGCGCAGCGCCGCGTGCAACTGCCCGGGATTCAGGTGGTGGAACTCGGCGGGAACGTCGAGCATTTCCGCGCGGCGGCCGCGTTCCGGGTGAAACCTCAGCTGGGGCGCGTCGGCCTCCGTCGAAGGGTGAAACAGCGCGTGGATTTTTCCGCTCTTGTCGAAGAGTGCCAGTACCTTCATGGATTCGTCCCCTTTAGAACGTGTCCACCTGGGATGCCAATACCTGGATCCGCGCCTGAATCGGCGCTCCGCCGCTATTTCCGCGCAAGCTCATGCTGAGCGGAGTGCTGGCCGGGTTCGAAAGACTCCATTGCGAGCCTTCAGAGACCACGGTAACGCTCTGCTGGAAGTCCTCGTCGCCCGGGCTCACGACACCCGCCCAGATCCGGTTGAATCGAAAGGGGCTGATGTTGCTGCCCCAGGTCACGGTGAACGAGATGGTGCTGCCTCTCGCCATCGTCAGCACGCCCGCCGAGGCGACGACGACCGCCGTGGTGAAAGCCGCCATGGGAATCCTCCGCGAAGAGATTTGCCGCCGGGAAGCTTGTCAGCGCGGATTTTAGCGCTACCGTAGCGTCATGCGACGGACGCTGCTGATCCAACTGCTGATCCCGCATTTAATCCTTCTGTCCACCGGGTGCGCCTCGAGCGCGGCCGACGTCAACTCCGGCGGCCTCACGTTCGAGGAGCGTTGTGCGCAACCGGCGGTCGTCAAGTGCTTCGGCTTCGATACCTCCGAGAACACCGACCGGTTCATCTTTCCGCCGTACGGGACGACTGTGAAGCGCGCGCGCGTCGTCACGGATATCAAGGCGTCCGGCGCCGGCTCGCTGCGCTTCGAGATCCCCTCGAATACCGGAGCGGACAGCTCCGGCAGCTTCTGGCAGAACTTCTCGGACGATCTCTCGATCCAGTTCGGCGAGGGCGAGGAGTTCTACGTCCAGTGGCGCCAGCGATTTTCCCGGGAGTTTCTGGACACGTTCTACGAGGACGGGGGCGGATGGAAGCAGGCCATCATCGGCGAGGGCGACCGGCCCGGGAAGACGGTGTACTCCTGCACCGAGCTGGAGATCGTGGTCCAGAACACTTACCAGCGCGGCGCCGCGCAGATGTACCACAGCTGCGGGGGCAAGGACGGCCACTACGAGCCGCTCGAAGGGGGTTCTCGCTGGGTGGCATACAGAGCGGACCAGTGGATGACTTTCCAGGTGTTCGTCAAGATCGGAAGCTGGTACCGGAACGATCGCCGATATCGCCAGGACAGCACGATTCGGCTCTGGGTCGCCGAGGCGGGGCAGCCCTCTCGACTGGTGATCGATCAGACGCGCTACGACATCGTCAACACGCAGCCGGGCGCCAAGTACGGAAAGATCTGGCTCCTCCCCTACCATAGCGGGAAGAACCCGGCGCAGCGTCACGCCGTCGGCTATACCTGGTATGACGAACTGATCATCTCGAGAGCCCGGATTCCCGATCCCGCTCCTTGATGCCGCCCCGGGCGGACGTACGCGTTGGCGCTTTCAGCTCCCGGTGCGCGCCCAGGCCTCGAGCTGGCCGGACGCGGGGCGCATCACCACCCACTGCGTGGTTTCATGGTTCCAGACCGGCGGCGCGCGCAGTGCGGCGAGGACCGAGGGCAGCGGCCCCTGTGGGTCGGCGAGCCCGCGCCGCACGGCGCGATCCATCGCGAGCTGGCGCGCCAAGGACGATTCCTCCAGGTTGGCTTCGTACGCGTTTTTCTCGTCGTCGATCGCATAGGGCAGCGCGCTGCGGTTGCGTTTCGCCCAAGGCCCGCCGAGATCGTGGTGGTTGGCCTGCACGATCAGGCGCCCGCCTTCGCTGCGCGACGCTTCCCGGCGCCGGCACTCGCCTTCCATCCACGGCAATAGCGGCGGGCGCGACCATTCGATGACCCTTATCTCCTCGGGCCGCGTGCCGCAAACGGTGTAGAACACCGCCGCGCCCACCGTGCGGCGTGGGTCGCTCAGTGCGTCGACTGCGCGGGAGAAACTATCGATCCCCGGATCGTCCATCACCTCGCGCAGGCGGATGGTGGGATCCATGAAGTACCCGAGCCCCTTCCAGGGCGAATAGTTGATCGACACCGAAAATGCGGCGGGTTTCACGGCCGTCAGCAGACCGACCGCTCCGGCGACTGCCGCGGCGCGGTAGTGCGGCGCGGAGTCCTGTGGCCGGACGAAGGACTCCAGGATGCGCGTAGCGGCCGAGAGCTCGTCGACCATCGCCCAGTCCAGGCTGCGTACGTGCACCGCCTCGCCGCGCCGCTCGTCCCAGAACGCAGTGGTGGTGCAGCCGCCGAGGTGCCCCCAGGTGTACTGCTGCTGGATCATCGCCATGTCGTAGACCGAGAAGCCGAGCCTCTCGGCGACGGCGGTAATCTCCGCGACATACCAGCGGTCGAGCTTCCCGACCAGGCCCTGGAACGCGAGCCAGGTCGCCGCCTTGCGCAGCCATTCGGGCGCGTGCTCGCGCGCGAAGGCCAATCCCTGCTCGACCAGCGCGCGCACGGCCGGAGCGTCCTCGGCAAGCAGCCCCGACCAGCGCTCGCCTGCCGAAATCGGTGCGCCGCTCGCGTCCAGTAAGTTGACTCGGCGCGTTAGTTCCACGCGGCGCATCGCCGTGGGATTCGTTGCCGTCATCTCCCTTCTCCCGGTTGTTGTTTTTGGAGTGAAGCGCTTCAGCCTACATACTGCGGCGGTACTGGCCGCCGACTTCGAAGAGGGCGTGGGTGATCTGGCCGAGCGAGCAGACGCGCACCGCGTCCATGAGCACGGCGAAGACGTTCTCGTCCTTGATCACTGCCCGGCGCAGGCGCTCGAGCATTGCAGCGCAGTCCTTCTCGTTTCTCTTGTGAAAGTCCCTCAGCCGCTTCAGCTGAGACTGCTTTTCTTCCTCGGTGGAGCGGATGAGCTCGAGCTTCTGCGGCAGGTTGTCCGCCTGGGGGCCGCGGAAGGTGTTCACGCCGACGATGGGATATGAGCCGTCGTGCTTCTGGCGCTCGTAGTGGAGCGACTCCTCCTGGATCTTGCCGCGCTGGTAGCCCGTCTCCATCGCGCCCAGCACGCCGCCGCGGCTCGAGAGCGCCTCGAACTCCTTCAGCACCGCTTCCTCGACGAGGTCGGTCAGCTCGTCGATCGCGAACGAGCCCTGGTTGGGATTCTCGTTCTTGGCGAGGCCCCACTCCTTGTTGATGATGAGCTGGATCGCCATCGCCCGGCGCACCGATTCCTCGGTCGGGGTGGTGATCGCCTCGTCGTACGCGTTGGTGTGCAGCGAATTGGTGTTGTCGTAGGTCGAGATGAGCGCCTGCAGCGTGGTGCGGATGTCGTTGAAGGCGATCTCCTGGGCGTGCAGCGAGCGGCCGGAGGTCTGGGAGTGGAACTTGAGCTTCTGGCTGCGCTCGTTCGCGCCGTAGCGCTCGCGCATCGCGACGGCCCAGATGCGCCGCGCCACGCGCCCGAGCACCGCGTACTCGGGATCCATGCCGTAGGAGAAGAAGAACGACAGGTTCGGCGCGAAGTCGTCGATCTTCATGCCGCGCGCAAGGTAGGCCTCGACGAAGGTGAAGCCGTTGGCAAGCGTGAAGGCAAGCTGCGAGATCGGGTTCGCGCCCGCCTCCGCGATGTGGTATCCGGAGATCGACACCGAGTAGAAGTTGCGCACGTCGTGGCCGATGAAATAGGCCTGGATGTCGCCCATCACTTTCAGCGAGAACTCGGTGGAGAAGATGCAGGTGTTCTGCCCCTGGTCCTCCTTGAGGATGTCGGCCTGCACCGTGCCGCGCACCGCGGACAGGGCTTGCCTGTTTATTTTTTCCAGCTCCCCCGGCGAGGGGTCGTGGTTTTTTTCTTTCCTGAACTTCTCGACCTGCTGGTCGATGGCGGTGTTGAAGAACATCGCGAGGATCGTCGGCGCGGGGCCGTTGATCGTCATCGACACCGAGGTTGCCGGGTCCACGAGGTCGAAGCCCGAGTAGAGCACCTTCATGTCCTCGAGCGTGGCGATCGACACGCCCGAGTTGCCCACCTTGCCATAGATGTCCGGGCGCTCGTCGGGATCGAAGCCGTAGAGCGTCACCGAGTCGAACGCCGTGGACAGGCGCTTCGCCGGCATGTCCTTCGACAGGAGATGGAAGCGCCGGTTGGTGCGGAAGGCGTCACCCTCGCCGGCGAACATGCGCGTCGGGTCCTCGTTCTCGCGCTTGAAGGCGAACACGCCGGCGGTAAACGGAAACTCACCGGGCAGGTTTTCGCGCAGGCGCCACCGCAGGAGCTCGCCGTGGTCCTCGTACCTCGGCAGCGCGACCTTCGGGACGTGCGTCCCGGAAAGCGAGATCGTGGTGAGGCGGGTGCGGATCTCGCGGTGCCGGACTTTCACCACCCGCTCGTCGCCCGAGTGCTCGGCCACCGTCTTCGGCCAGCTCCCCAGGAGCTGCTTCGTCTCGTGGGTTAGGGCGCCATCCTTGTCCGCGAGCAACTTGTCGATGTCCGGGGAAGCGCCGCCGAGCATGTCCTTCACCGCGAGGAGCTGCTGGCGCTCGCGGGCCAGCTTCGCCTGCGACGCGGCGCGCTGATGGTAGCCGCGCAAGGTTTCCGCGATGTCGGCGAGGTAGCGCGCGCGCGGCGGCGGAACGACGGCGTGCACCGCCGAGGAGACCCGAGTCGCGGGCTTCGGCAGGCGGGCCGGTGCCAGCTTCAGCCCTTTTTCCGCGAGCCGCGCCGCAATCGCGTGGTAGAGCGCGGTCACGCCGTCGTCGTTGAAGCGTGCGGCGACGGTACCGAACACCGGCATGCCTTCGAGCGGCGCCTGGAACGCCTCGCGGTTCCGCTGCACCTGCTTGCGCACGTCGCGCAGCGCGTCCTCGGCGCCCTTGCGGTCGAACTTGTTGATGGCGACGAAGTCGGCGAAATCGAGCATGTCGATCTTCTCGAGCTGGCTCGCGGCGCCGAATTCCGGCGTCATCACGTAGAGCGAGGCGTCCACGTGCGGCACGATCGCTGCGTCGCCCTGGCCGATACCCGCGGTCTCCACCATGACGAGGTCGAATCCGGATGCGCGGCAGGCGGCGATGGCGTCGCCGAGCGCGGCGGAGATCTCGCTTCCCGTCGCCCGGGTGGCGAGCGAGCGCATGAAGATGCTCGCCGCGTTGATCGCGTTCATGCGGATGCGGTCGCCGAGCAGCGCGCCGCCGGACTTGCGCCGGGTCGGATCGACCGAAAGCACCGCGATCTTCAGCGCGTCGCCCTGGTCGAGCCTGAAGCGCCGCACCAGCTCGTCGGTGAGCGAGCTTTTTCCCGCGCCTCCCGTGCCCGTGATGCCCAGCACGGGTGCAAGGTTGCGCTTCGCTTCCTTGTATAAGGATTCCTTCTTGTCGAAAACCCCGAGCTCGAGCGAGGTGATGACCTGGGCGAGGCTGCGCAAGTCGCCCTCGCGCAGCTCCTTGGGCGCGTACTGGGTCGGGTCGAAGTCGCAGCGCGCGAGCATGTCGTTGATCATGCCCTGCAGGCCCATGCGCTGGCCGTCCTGCGGCGAGTACACGCGCGCGACGCCGTAGCGCTGCAGCTCCTCGATCTCCTCCGGCACGATCACGCCACCGCCGCCGCCGAAGACCTTGATGTGCGCGCCGCCGCGGTTGCGCAGCAGCTCGAGCATGTATTTGAAGTACTCGAGGTGGCCGCCCTGGTAAGAAGAAACCGCCACGCCCTGCACGTCCTCCTGCAGCGCCGCGGTCACCACCTCGTCGACCGAGCGGTTGTGGCCGAGGTGGATCACCTCGGCGCCCGAGGCCTGCAGGATGCGCCGCATGATGTTGATCGACGCGTCGTGGCCGTCGAACAGGCTCGCCGCCGTGACGAAGCGGATCTTGTGCCTGGCCTTGTAGACGAGCTTGGACGAGTCCGAGAGGTCGGTCATGCTTTCGGGAGCCTAGTTGACGTTTACGTTAACGTCAAGGTCGCGGTCCCGGGGTCCATCGGATCTACTCGCGGTAGGAAGGATCGATCGAGTCGAGCTTGCGCTGCAGGGCGGCGAAGGCGTCCTCGCAGGTGCGCTTCTCCCCCGACCCGGATTCGCGCACGGTCTGCGGGAAGACCTCCGGCGCGATCGGATGGATCTCGCCGGCGCGGCTCGCCGCGATCTGCACGTCGCAAGCGCGCTGCAGCGTCCACATCATGAGGAAGGCTTCCGGCACGCTCGGACCCCAGGCAAGCAGGCCGTGGTTGCGCAGGATCACCGCGGGCCTGTCGCCGATGTCGCGGACCAGGCGCTCCTTCTCGTCCTCTTCCACGGTGATGCCCTCGAAGTCGTGGTAGGCCACGCGCCCGTGCAGCATCGCGCCGTAGAAGTTGTGCGGGGAGAGGCCTTCCTTCAGGCAGGCCACCGCGATGCCGCTCGTCGTGTGGGTGTGCATCACGCAGTGCGCGTTCGGGATCGCGGCGTGGATCGCCGAATGGATCACGAAGCCGGCGCGGTTGACCGGCCATTCGGCCGGGCGCACCGGGTTGCCTTCGATGTCGATGAGCAGGAGGTTGGAGGCCTTGATCTCCCGGTAATGCAGGCCGAAGGGATTGATCAGGAACCTCACCGAATCGGCAGAAGAGGCAGGGCCAGGCACCCGCACCGTGATGTGGTTGAAGATCATCTCGACCCAGCCCAGCATGTCGAAGATGCGGTAGCAGGCCGCGAGCTGCACGCGCGCCTGCCACTCGGCCTCGGTCATGGGAACCGACTGCGCAGCGCGCGCCGCCTTCTCGAGATAGATCGTCACCGCTGTAGTTTACTTCAGCATCTCGGCGCGCAGCTTGAGGACCTCGGGCGGCCAGCGCGACTCGATGTACGCAAGGACCGCGCGGATCTCCCGCTCGGAGAGCTTCGCGCCGAAAGCCGGCATGTCGCTCTCGTAGCCTGCCGGCGCGTACGGCGGCACCAGGCCGTGCTTGGTGATGCCGAACAGCACTTCGTCCGGGTGGTGCCAGGTGTGACCTGTCGAGTCATGCGGCGGCGCGGGAAGGCGCCCGTTCGGTTGTCTTTTGCGCCACTCGGGCTGGCCTTCGAGGTTGGCGCCGTGGCAGGAGGCGCAATGCTGGGCATAGAGTTTTTCGCCCAGCGCCAGGTCGGGTTTCGCTTCGCAGCCCGCGAGCAGCGCCGCCGTGACGAGGAGGCGCCTCACGCCACCCGGACGAACGCGGCCATCCCGCTCGCCTGGTGCTCCAGCACATGGCAGTGGAGCATCCAGTCGCCCGGGTTGTCGGCCACCAGCGCGATCTCGGCGCGGCTGTCGGGGTCCAGGAGCACGGTGTCGGCCCATTGGCGCGGAAGCACCTCCTTGCCGTCCTTCGCCAGCACCCGGAAAACGTGTCCATGCAAATGCATCGGGTGATGCCAGGCGGTGCGGTTCACGAGCTCGATGCGGTAGCTCTGCCCGAGCCTGAGGGAGATGAGCGGCGGCTGGTCGCGATGGTCGTGGCGCACCGGCTTGCCGTTCAAGGTCCAGAACACGCCCTTGTGGCTGCGCTGGTCCGGGATCTCGCCCATCATGCCGCCGGCGAGCACGATGCGCTCGGGCTGGGCGTTCGGCGAGGGCTCCTTCACCGGGTTCGAAGCGAGGCGCGGCGCGGGCTCGAACGCATCGCGCAACCGCGGCTCCGCGCTGTACTGGAGCCTCAGCAGCTCGTAGGCACGGCCCCGGTAGAAGTCGTCGATGACGCGGTGGGCGCTGCCGGGAGCGCCGGTGCAGTCGAGGATCACGTCGGCGCGCATGCCCGGCCCCAGGACCACGCGCCCGAACCAGTGCGGCGCGACGGGATGGCCGTCGAGAGCGATCACCCAAGGCTCGTGGCCCTCGAAGTTGAGGCCGTAGATGCGCGCGTTCGATGCGTTGATCAGCCGAAGCCGCAGTCGTTCCCCGCTCCTGACTGGAAATGTATCCGGAACCCTGCCATTCACGGTGACCGTGTTTCCGATCCGCCCGGCATGGCTCGCGTCCATGGCGCTGGCGAAGTCCCGGCGCAGCGCCGCTTCGCGGTCGAGCCGCCAGTCCGACAGGATCCACACCAGGTCGCGCTCGACCACCGGCGGGTCGCGCTCTTCGACGACCAGAGCGCCGTAGAGTCCGCGCGCGAGCTGCTCGCCGTCGCCGAGGTGCGGGTGATACCAGTAGGTACCGGCGTCCGGAAGGTCGAACTCGTAGACGAACTTGCCGCCGTTCGACGCGATCGGCGCCTGCGTCAATCCGGGCACGCCGTCCATGGCGTTCGGCAGCCGGATGCCGTGCCAATGGACTGTCGTCTGCGCGGGAAGCGCATTCTCGACCTCGACGCGGAGCCGCTCGCCCTGCTTGAAGCGCAGCTCCGGCCCCGGCACGGAGCCGTTGTAGGTCCAGACTCCGGTTGCGGGATGCGCGGCGCCGACGAGATTCTGCTGCGTCACCGATGCGCGCAAGACCCTCGCCTGTGACCAGCCTATTCTCGGGACAAGGCCGAGCGCTGCGCTGGCCAGCAGAAATAAGCGGCGATCCATCGCTTGCGATCAGAGAACCACGGGTTTGTCCGGCAGTTCGTTGCGGTCGCCTCGCCGCGGCGGAAAGTGGCACGCGAGCAGCCGCGAGACCTCCTCGATGCCGGACACCACGCCGTGCTCGAATTCCCTCTTCGCGAAAGCGCTTTCCATGCGGCGGCAGATGTGCCGCCAATCCGCCGCGTCGACCTTCGCATGGATGCCGCGGTCGACGACGATCTCCGCGGCACGGTCGGCGAGCAGGAGGTAGATCAGCACGCCGTTGTTTTCCTCGGTGTCCCAGACGCGCAGCAGCGAGAACACCTCCAGCGCGCGGCTGCGGGACGACTGGCCCGAGAGGAGGGCGCCGCTCTCGAGGGCCGCTTCGACCGCGAAGCGGATTTCGCCTCGATGGTCGGCCTCGGCCTTCTTGACGGCACGCTCGATGCGCGCGAGCGACGCGGCCGGGAGAGCGCGCGCCACCGCGCCCGGCAGGCTGAAAAGATGGCGCAGGATCCGCGCGAGCTTCAACTTCACCAGCGCCCGGAGGCGCCGCCGCCGCCGAAGCTGCCGCCGCCGCCGCTGAACCCGCCGCCTCCGCCTCCGCCGAATCCCCCGCCGCCCCAGCCGCCACCGCCCCAGCCCCCGGGGAAACCGCCGTAGTAGCGCCTGCCGATCCCGCCCACGCCGCTCATCAACGTGAAGAGGAACGCCACGATCGCGGCGAGCAGCGCGACCGCGAGCGTGCCCGCGAGCAGCCAGGCGAGCCCGCCGACCACGCCGCCGGTGGCGAGCGAGCCGGCGACGCGCCCCAGCAGCCGGCGCAGGACCGCGCCGGCGACCAGTGCGAGGACGAGGAGCACAGGGAGGATCTGGAGCAGGCCCTCGTCGGCCGGCGGCGCCGCCTTGGCCGGCGCGGGCAGCGGCTCGCCGTCGATCACGCGGATCATGCGGTCGATGCCGGCGTTGATGCCGCCGTAGAAATCGCCTTCGCGGAAGCGGGGAACGATGACTTCACGGATGATGCGATTCGCGGTGGCGTCGTTCAACGCCCCCTCCAGGCCGTAGCCCACCTCGATGCGCAGCGCGCGGTCGTCCTTTGCCACCACGAGGATCGCGCCGTCGTCGACCTTCTTCCGGCCGATCTTCCACTGCTCGGCGACGCGCAACGAGTACTGCTCGATCGTCTCGGGCGCGGTCGTGGGCACGATCAACACCGCGATCTGGCTGCCCTTGCGCGCTTCGAACGACTGCAGGAGCTGCTCGAGCGAGACCGCCTGCTCGGGCTTCAGCGTAGCGGTGAGATCGGTAACCCGCGCTTTCAGCGGCGGGACCGGCACATCGGCCCACGCCGCAGCCGCGAACAGCAGCACAAGCAGGAAGCGAATTGCCCTCACCGCTCGCTTTCAGCGCTACTTCTGCTTCTGGCCGAAATCGACCTTGGGGGCGTTCGAGATTTCGCGCTCGTTCTCCACCGTGAAATTGGCCTTGGGCTTGTAGCCGAACGCCATCGCGGTCAGGTTCGCGGGGAACTGGCGCACGGTGACGTTGTACTGCTCCACCGACTTGATATAGCGGTTGCGCGCCACCGCGATGCGGTTCTCGGTACCTTCGAGCTGCGCCTGCAGATCGCGGAAGTTGGCGTCGGACTTGAGCTGCGGATAGTTCTCCGTGACCACGAGGAGCCGCGAAAGCGCGCTCGTCAGCTCGCCCTGCGCCTGCTGGAAGCGCTGGAACGCCTCGGGGTTGTCGACCAGCTCCGGAGTCGCCTGAATCGATCCTACGCGCGCACGCGCCTCGGTCACGCGGGTGAGCACCTCCATCTCCTGCTTGGCGAACGCCTTGACCGTCTCCACCAGGTTCGGCACGAGGTCCGAGCGCCGCTTGTACTGGTTCAGCACCTCGGACCACGCGGCCTTGGTCTGCTCGTCCGCGCTCTGGATGGTGTTGTAGCCGCAACCGGAAAGAACCAGCAGCAGCAGCGGTACGGCGCGGATCCATTTTTGCATGAGGCTTTTCATTGCTCAGTTCCTCTCCTTGAGAATCGCCTGCGCGCAGTTGTATCCGGCTGCTCCGGCCACGCCGCCTCCCGGATGCATCGCCGGCCCGCACAGCCACAACCCTTCGATCGGCGTCTCGTATTGCGAGAGCTCGGGAAGCGGCCGCATCCACAGCGCCTGATCGAGCGCAAGCTCGGCATGGTAAGGCTGTCCTTGCGGCCAGCCCTCGTCGCGCTCCAGGTCCGCAGGTCCCAGTATGGAGACGAGCTTCGCATTCTCAAGCCCCGGCAGCAGGCGGCGCGCCGTCGCCACCAGGGCCCCCAGGTGCTCTCCGGAGCCTTGCGGGACATACTGGAAATGCACCTCGATCCCGCGCGGCGAGGAATGCGCTTCGAGGTAGGGGTCGCGCGATATGCGGCCGTACTTCACCTCGTCGTAGGCGCGCTCGAGGTAGTCCAACGAAGGCGCAAAGACGAGATTTCCTTTCGCCGGTCCTTCGAACGAGAGTCGAGCCGCAACCCCTCGCGCTCGGATATTGCCGACCCCGCGCGCCAGCTCCGGGTCGAGCCAGCCCGGATCGGCGAGCTCGAGCAGCGTGCGCCGCGGGTCGGCGCCTGAAACCACGATTGGCGCCACGATTTCTTCACCGTGATCGAGCACCAAACCCTCGACTTTTCCTCCGTCGATGCGGATTTTTCTCGCTTGTGCTGTCCGGAAGGACAAGCCCGAACGCGGAAGCTGCCGCAAACGTCCACCGATGTCGCTGCGCGGAGGGCGGAACACGCCCGCGGGACTGCCGACGTGATGGTGCAGGAAGCGGAAGGCGGTGCCGCCGGAGCGCGGCCCCTGCTGAATGTTCAGGATGCCCATCGCCGCGAGCGCGCCCTTGAGTGAATCGCACTCGAACCAGTCGTCCAGCAGCTCGGCCACCGGCATCGGCAGCAGGCGCATCAGGTCGACCATGCCCTCGCGGCCGAGGCCGCGTGCGCCCAACGCAAAGCGCAGATTCAGCGGATCGGTGGGCGCTTCGAGATAAAGCCGCTCGAAGAGCCGCGCTAGCGCGGCCATGCGCCGGCAGAAGTCGGGCCACTTCTGCGCGTCGCGGTCGCTGTAACGCCTTATGGAATCTGCAGTGCGGCGGAGGTCGCGCCAGAGCTCGAGCTTTCCGCCGTCAGGAAGCAGCGCGACGGCCCACGGGTCCGGCGCATCGAGCTCCAGTGCGAGCCCCAGGTCTGCCACGACTTTGGAAGGTACCCAGCCGAAATCGCGAATGGCTGGCGAGCGCTCCTCCACGACGAGCACCTGCCTTCCGTGCCGCGCGAGCATATGCGCCGCGACCAGCGCGTCGACGCCGGTTCCAATGACGATGGCGTGGAAGCTCAAGCGCGTTTCCCAAGAATCGAGGCGGCTGCATTGCGGCCGGAGGCGCCCATGACACCGCCTCCCGGATGCGTGCCCGAACCGCACTGCCAAAGTCCATCGATCGGCGTGCGGTAGCGCGCCCAGGCGGGCGCCGGGCGCAGAAAGAACATCTGCTGCAGCGACAGCTCGCCCTGGAAGATATTGCCTTCGGACAGGCCGACCACGCGCTCGATGTCCGCCGGCGTGACCACCTGCCGGTGCAGGATTGCGGACTTGATGTTCGGCGCATGCGCCGCGAGCGTGTCGACGACCGCGTCGCCGAGCGCCTCGCGGCGCGCGTCGGTCCACCCGCCGTTCACGCGGTACGGCGCGTACTGCACGAAGATCGACATGACGTGCTTGCCGGGCGGCGCCATCGCCGGATCGAGCATCGAGGGGATGACGATGTCCATGTAAGGCCGGCGCGAGATCTCGCCGTACTTCGCATCGTCGTAGGCGCGCTCCAGGTAGGCGACGCTCGGGCTGATGGAAATCGCGCCGCGCAGGTGCGGCCCGCGGCCCGGGAGGCAGGTAAAGTCGGGCAGCTCGCCGAGCGCCAGATTCACCTTGGCCGAAGAGCCCCGGAATCTGAACCTGCGGATGGCCTCGGCGAAGTCGCCCGGCAGGTGCTTTTCTCCGACCAGCCCGAGAAACGTCCTGCGGGGGTCGGCCCCCGAGACGACGATGTCGGCGTAGATTTCCTCGCCGCTTTCCAGCACGGCGCCTTTCGCTCGTCCGTCTTGCACCAATATGCTCTGAACCGGCGCGCTGGTGCGGATCTCGGCGCCGGATGAACGCGCAGAGGCGGCGATCGCCGCGCTCACCGAGCCGTTGCCGCCCTTCGCGAAGCCCCAGGCGCGAAACACGCCGTCGAGCTCGCCCATGTAGTGGTGCAGCAGGACGTAGGCGGTGCCGGGCGAGCGCGGTCCGAGCATGGTGCCGATGATGCCGCTCGCGGATTTGGTCGCCTTCAGCGCCTCGCTTTCGAACCAGGCGTCGAGATACTCGGCCGAGCTCATCGTGAGGAGCCGCCACAGCGCGTTGAACTTCTTCTTCTCGATTTTCCTGAACATGCGCGCGAGGCTCGCCAGGTCGAGGAGCTCGCGTGGATGCAGCGAGACGGGGTCCGGCGGCGCCATCGCGAGGATCGGCTTGATGAGACGCGCCATCTGGTGGAGCTCCAGCCCGAATTCGTCATAGGCCTCGGCGTCGCGCGGCGAGTGGCGCGCCAGCTCGCGCCGGTTCTGGTCGTGGTCGTTCCACTGCGCGAGGTAGTCGCCCTTTTTGCCTCCTTCGACCAGCGGCGTCAGCGTGCTTTCGAGCGGCAGGATGTGCAGGCCGTGCCGCGGCAGCTCGAGCTCGCGGATGATCTCGGGGCGCAGCAGGCTCACCACGTAGGAGAACACCGAGAAGCGGAAGCCCGGGAACACTTCCTCGCTCATCGCGGCGCCGCCGACGCGCTCGCGCCGCTCGAGCACGACCACCCGCTTTCCGGCGCGCGCAAGGTAGGCGGCGCACACCAGGCCGTTGTGCCCGCCGCCCACGATCGCCACGTCGTAGCTCTTCATGACCTCTTTCGTTCCGGGTCAAAGAAGGGCTTCTTCACCACGCGCGCGGCCGTGCGCTTGCGCCGGTGCTCGACCGTGATCTCGATGTCGAGCTCGGTCCCGGGCCGCGCCCAAGGGGCGCGCAGGTGAGCGAGCGCGATGTATTTCTTGAGGACCGGCGACCAGCCGCCGCTCGTCGCGTAGCCGGCCTGCTCGGCGCCGGAATAGATCGGCACGCTGCTGCGCCAGGCCGCCTGCGGCAGGCGCGTCGCGAGGCCGACGTCGGCGTAGAGGCGCTCCAGCCCGGGATAGCCGATTTCGATGCCGACGAACCGCCACGCCGGGCCGCGGGCCTTCTCCGCCGCGAGCGCCTGCCTTCCGACGAACTGCTCCTTGTCGAGGTTGACTGCCCACGCGAGGTCGAGCTCGTAGGGAGACGAGGTCTGGCTCTCGGCGAGCGCCTTCCTGGCCGGAACGTAGTCGACGTCGATCAGCATCAGCCCCGCCTCGATCCGCGCCACGTCGAGCGCCAGCATGCCGGCGGCCTGGAGCCCGTAATCTTTCCCCACTTCCATGACCGCATCCCACACCGGGATCGCGTTGCCCGAAGGAATCCAGATTTCAAAACCGAGGTCGCCGGTGTAGCCGGTACGCGAGATTTCGACCGGAACCCCGCGAAGCTCGGTGCGCGCGAGGCGGAAATACTTGAGCGGGGGAATGTCGCCGAGCGCCCGGAGAACCGCGAGCGACTGGGGGCCCTGAATCGAGAGGGCCGCGATCGACTCCGAAACCTCCTCAACCGTGACCTCCAGACCGACGCTGTTGGCATCGAGCCAGCGCAAGCTCGACTCGGCCGAGGTCATCCGGAACGTGCCCTCGTCCAGGCGCGCGACCGTGCCGTCGTCGAGCACCTTGCCGGCCGCGTCGCACCAGGGCGTGTAGAGCACCTGCCCCACCTGCGCGCGCATCACGTCGCGCGTGACCACCCGATCGAGCAGGCGCGCCGCGTCGCGGCCGCGGATAACGTACTTGTAGAGCGGCGAGACGTCGAAGAGCGCCGCCGCGGCCCGGATGCAGTGGTACTCGCGCTCGTGCGAGAGCTCGTACGAGCTCGCCACGATGTAGCCGGCCCAGCGCCGCCAGGCGTGGCTCTCGCAAAGGGTCGAGGTGCGCTCGTGGAACGGCGTGGTCTTCAGCATGCCTACAGCCGCATGCCGGTTTCGGCGTCGAAGTAGTGCACGTTGGCCGCGTCGTAGCGCAGCGGCAGGCGGCCGCCGGCAACCGCCGTGGACGACTGCACCCGCGCGGCGATGCGCGCGCCATTGGGCTTGTTGCCGACATGGCCGTACACCAGCGTGTCGGCGCCCAGAGGCTCGACCAGCTCCACTTCGAGCACGAGCTGCGCCTGCGACTCGGCGCACGGCTCGAGGTGCTCGGGGCGCACGCCGAAGAGGCGCTCGCGGCCGCCGCGCCCCTCGGGGATCAGGTTCATCGGCGGCGAGCCGATGAAGCCGGCGACGAAGGTGGTCGCCGGCCTGGCGTAGACCTCGAGCGGCGCGCCGATCTGCTCCGCGCGACCGGCGTTCATGACGATCATGCGCCGCGCGAGCGTCATGGCTTCCACCTGGTCGTGGGTGACGTACAGGCTCGTCGTCCCGAGGCGCCGGTGCAGCGACTGCAGCTCGGCGCGCATCTGCACGCGCAACTTCGCGTCGAGGTTGGAGAGCGGCTCGTCGAACAGGAATACCGCCGGCTCGCGCACGATGGCGCGACCCATCGCCACGCGCTGGCGCTGTCCGCCGGAAAGCTGCCTGGGCTTTCTCTGCAGCAAGCCCTTCAATTCGAGGATGGCGGCGGCTTTCTGCACCCGCTGCTCGATCTCGAGCCTGGACAAGCGCTGGATCCGCAGGCCGTAGGACATGTTCTCGTACACCGTCATGTGCGGGTAGAGCGCGTAGTTCTGGAACACCATGGCGATATCGCGGTCCTTGGGCTCGAGGTCGTTCACCACGCGGCTGCCGATGCGGATCTCGCCCGAGGTGATCGGCTCCAGGCCCGCCACCATGCGCAGCAGCGTCGACTTGCCGCAGCCCGACGGCCCCACGATCACCACGAACTCTCCGTCGGCCACC
This sequence comes from Burkholderiales bacterium, assembly GCA_036406675.1. Lineage (GTDB taxonomy): Bacteria > Pseudomonadota > Gammaproteobacteria > Burkholderiales > SG8-39 > SCGC-AG-212-J23. The sequence goes on along the minus strand of DASXAO010000044.1, from coordinate 13,447 downwards.
TCGGTTGAGACGCCGTGGATGACCTCGAGTTCGCCGTAGCGCTTGCGCACGTCGCGAAACGACAACGATGCCATGAGGCGTTTCCTTACTTTTCGGTCTCCACCAGGCCCTTGACGAACCACCTTTGCATGAGGAGGACGACGAGCGCGGGCGGGATCAGGGCAAGCATGGCGGTCGCCATGACGAGATTCCACTCCGTCAGCGCGTCCCCGGCGACGATCATGCGCTTGATGCCGATCACCGCCGTGTACATCGACTCGTCGGTAGTGATGAGCAGCGGCCACAGATACTGGTTCCAGCCGTAGATGAACTGGATCACGAAGAGCGCCGCGATGCTGGTCCTCGAGAGCGGCAGCACCACGTCGCGGAAGAAGCGCATCGGGCCGGCGCCGTCGATGCGCGCCGCCTCGGCAAGCTCGTCCGGCACGGTGAGAAAGAACTGCCGGAACAGAAACGTGGCCGTGGCGGAGGCGATGAGCGGCAGGGTGAGCCCCACGTACGAGTTGATCATCCCGAGGTCCGACACCACCTTGAAGGTGGGGATGATGCGCACCTCCACCGGCAGCATTAGCGTGACGAAGATCATCCAGAAGAAGAAGTTGCGCAGCGGGAAACGGAAATAGACGATGGCAAAGGAGGCGACGATGGAGATCGCGATCTTGCCGAAGGCGATGGCGAGCGCCATCACCAGGCTGTTCAGCATCATGCGCCCGACCGGCGCGGCCACGCCTTTCGTCGTCCCCGCGCCGAGGACCTGCGCGTAGTTGTCCCACAGCCTGTCGCCGGGCAGGAGCGGCATGGGAACGCTCAGGATGTCCTCCAGCGAGCGGGTCGAAGCCACGAAAGTGACGTAGAGCGGGAACGCGATCACCAGGATGCCGGCGATCAGGACCGCGTGCGAGAACGCCGTCAGCCAGGGTCGCCGTTCGACCATTTCAGTACTGCACCTTGCGCTCGATGTAGCGGAACTGGACCACGGTCAGCGCGATGACGATCGCCATGAGGATCACCGATTGCGCCGAGGAGCCGCCGAGGTCGGCGCCTTTCACGCCGTCGTAGTAGACCTTGTACACGAGGATCTGCGTCGCGCCCGCCGGACCGCCCTGCGTGGTGGCATCGATGACGCCGAAGGTGTCGAAGAACGCGTACACGATGTTCACCACCAGCAGGAAGAACGCCGTCGGCGACAGCAACGGGAGCACGATGGTCCGGAATCTGCGCCCGGGGCCGGCACCGTCGATCGCCGCCGCCTCGATGAGCGAGCGCGGAATCGATTGCAGGCCGGCGAGGAAGAAAAGGAAGTTGTAGCTGATCTGCTTCCACGCAGCGGCGATCACGACCAGCAGCATCGCCTGGTCGCCCTGCAGCAGCCAGTCCCAGTGCACGCCGATGCTCCTCAGCGCGAAGGTGACGATGCCGATGGACGGGGCGAACAGGAACAGCCACAGCACCCCCGCGACGGCGGGGGCCACCGCATACGGCCAGATGAGGAGCGTGCGGTAGGCGAGCGCGCCGCGGACCACCCGGTCCGCCATGGCGGCGAGCAGCAGGGAGATCGCGATGGCCGCCGCGGCGACGAGGGCGCTGAAAAGCGCGGTGATCCTGAACGAGCGGAGGTAATTGGTATCGCCGAGGAGCGCGGCGAAGTTGGCGAGGCCCACGAACTGGGTGCGCTCGCCGAATGCATCCTGCAGCTGGAACGAATACCAGCCCGCCTGCACCGCGGGCCAGAAGAAAAAGACGATGGTGACGGCGATCTGCGGCGCGACCAGCGCGTACGGCAGCCAGGCGGAGCGAAAGACGACCCGCTTTTCCACCTGGGAGGTATTACTTGTTGGCCGCTTCGAACCTGCGGAGGATCTCGTTCCCCCGGCGTACCGCGTCGTCCATGGCGGCCTTGGGCTCCTTGCGCCCGGCGAACACCGCTTCCATCTCCTCCTCGATCACTTCGCGGCCCTGGACGTAGTTGCCGAAGCGCAGGCCCTTCGAATTCTCCGTGGGCGGCTTGTTGGTGAGCTGCTTTACCGCCAGCTCGTGGCCCGGGTTCTTCTCGTAGAACCCGGACTTCTTCGTCAACTCGTAGGCGGCCATCGTGATCGGCACGTACCCGGTGCTGGTGTGCCAGTACATCTGGATGTCGGGACGCGACAGGAAGCTGAAGAACTTCGCCACGCCCTTGTAGTCCGCCGCGGGCTTCTTCGCCATGACCCACAGCGAGGCGCCGCCGATGATGGAGTTCTGCGGCGCCCCCTTCACGTCGTCGTGGTACGGAATGAAGTTCACCGACCAGGCGAATTTCGCGGTGCGGCCGAAAGTGCCCTGCGCACCAGTGCTTGAAGTGAGCATGGCGCACTCGCCGCTCGCGAAGCGCGCCTCGGCCTCGTTGCGCCGGCCGCTGTAGGTGAATAGGCCTCTCTTCGCCAGGTCCGCCAGCATGGCGACCTGGCGCACGTGCAGGGGCGAGTTGATCCGGAACTCCGCATCGGTGCCCGCCATGCCGTTCTGCTTCGTGCCGATCGCCACGTTGTGCCAGGCGCTGAAGTTCTCGATGTGCGTCCATGCCGGCCAGCCGGTGGTGTACACGCACTCCTGGCCGGAAGCCTTGAGCTTCTCGGCCGCCGCATTGAACTCGGTCCAGGTCCTGGGCGCCTTTTCGCCATCGAGGCCCGCCTTCTTGAAGGCGTCCTTGTTGACGTAGAACACGACGGTGGAGCTGTTGAAGGGGTAGGACAGCATGTTGCCCTTGCTGTCGGAGTAATACCCCGTCACGGTCGGCAGGTAGGCCTTCGGATCGAAGGGCTCCTTGGCGTCGGCCATCACCTTGGCTACCGGCACGATGGCGCCCTTGGCCGCCATCATCGTGGCGGTGCCGACCTCGAACACCTGCAGGATGTGCGGCGGGTTGCCGGCGCGGAAGGCGGCGATCGCCGCGGTCATCGACTCCGGATAGCTGCCCTTGAACACCGGGACGACCTTGTATTCCTTCTGGCTGGCGTTGAACCTCGCCGCGAGCTCGTTCACCCCGGTGTTGTTCGCGCCGGTCATCGAGTGCCACCACTGGATCTCGACCTGCGCCTGCGACTGCGACGCGCACAGCACCCCGGCCGCCAGGCAGACGGCGAACCCCGTAGCTTTCATTCAGGCCTCCTCTGGAGGCCTAAGGTTATTCCACAGTGACCGACTTCGCCAAGTTGCGCGGCTTGTCGACGTCGGTGCCGCGCACCACGGCGGTGTGGTAGGCCAGGAGCTGCAGCGGCACCACGTGGAGGATCGGCGAGAGCGGCCCGTAGTGCTCGGGGAGGCGGATGACGTTGACCCCGGGCGAAGACGCGATGTGGGTATCGGCGTCGGCGAAGACGTAGAGCTCGCCGCCGCGCGCCCTCACTTCCTGCATGTTGGATTTCAGCTTCTCCAGCAGGGTGTCGTTCGGCGCCACCGTCACCACCGGCATTTCGCCGGTCACCAGCGCGAGCGGCCCGTGCTTGAGCTCGCCCGCCGGATAGGCCTCGGCGTGGATGTACGAGATTTCCTTCAGCTTGAGCGCGCCTTCGAGCGCGATCGGGTAGTGCACGCCCCGGCCGAGGAACAGCGCGTGCTCGTGCTTCGCGAAGCGCTCCGCCCAGGCGATCACCTGCGGCTCGAGCGCGAGCACGGCTCCGAGCGCGGTCGGCAGGTGACGCAGCGCCTTCAGGTGCTTTTCCTCGTCCTCCGGCTTGAGGCGTCCGCGCAGCCTGGCAAGCGTCAGCGTGAGCAGGAAAAGGCCGGTGAGCTGCGTGGTGAAGGCCTTGGTCGAGGCGACGCCGATCTCGGCCCCGGCGTGGGTCAGGAACTGGAGCGTCGTCATGCGCATCATCGCGCTCGTCGCCACGTTGCAGACGGCGAGCGTGTTGGCCTGGCCGAGCGATTGCGCGTGCTTCAGCGCCGACAGCGTATCGGCCGTTTCCCCCGACTGCGAGATAGTGACGACGAGGCTCTTCGGATCCGGAACGCTGGAGCGGTAGCGATACTCGCTCGCGATCTCCACGTTGCACCGGATTCCGGCGATCGACTCGAGCCAATAGCGCGCCACGAGGCCCGCGTGCCAGCTCGTGCCGCAAGCGAGGATCAGCACCGAGCTCGCGTCCTGCAGCGCCGGCGCCGCTCCCTTCGCGCCGAAAAGCTCGGGGGTGATCGAGGCCACGCTGAGCAGCGTGTCGGACACCGCGCGCGGCTGCTCGAAAATCTCCTTCTGCATGAAATGCCGGTAAGGGCCGAGCTCGGCTTCGGCGCCGCTCGTCTTGACCGTGCGCACCTCCCGCTCGACCGGGCGGCCGTCGCGGTCGATGACCTTCCACTCACCCTGGGAGATCGACACCACGTCGCCCTCGTCCAGGTAGGCCACCTGATCGGTGGCGCCGGCGAGCGCGAGCGCGTCGGAGGCGAGGAAGAACTCGTTCTTGCCCCGGCCCACCACCAACGGACTTCCGGCGCGCGCGCCCACCACCGTGTGCGGCTCGCTCTTGGAGACCACCGCGATGGCGTATGCGCCTTTCAGCTCCTTGACCGCGGCGTGGACGGCATCGAGCAGGCTGCCGCGGTACAGGCTGTGGACAAGGTGCGCGATGACCTCGGTGTCGGTCTGACTCTCGAACCTGTAGCCCTGCTTCTGCAGCGCCGCGCGCAGCTCTTCGTGGTTCTCGATGATCCCGTTGTGCACCACGGCGATCTCGCCGCGCGAGAGGATCGGATGCGCGTTTTGGGTGGCCGGCGCACCGTGCGTGGCCCAGCGCGTGTGCGCGATGCCGGTCACCGCGGCCTGGTTCTTCACCCGCGAAGCGAGGTCGCTGACGCGGGACACGGTGCGCACGAGGTCGATCGCGCCGTCGCGCAGCATGGCGACGCCGCAGGAATCGTAGCCGCGGTACTCCAGCCGCCGCAGCCCCTCGACCAGGGTGGGCACGATGTCCCGGCGCGCCGCCGCGCCGACGATTCCGCACATAGCTATCCCTTCTTCTTTTTCGGCGCCTTCCAGGCCGGAAGCGAGACCTGGCGCGCGCGCGAGAGCGTAAGCTGACCCGCCGGCGTGTCCTTGTTGATCGTCGACCCGGCACCGATGTAGGAGCCGCGCGCGACACGCACCGGCGCGACCAGCGTGGTATCGGAGCCGATGAAGCATTCGTCCTCGATGACGGTGCGGTGCTTCGCCGCGCCGTCGTAGTTGCAGGTGATCGTGCCGGCGCCCACGTTGACCGCGGCTCCCACCTCCGAGTCGCCGATGTAGCTCAGGTGATTCGCCTTGGACCCCTTGCCGATGCGGCTCGCCTTCAGCTCGACGAAATTGCCCACGTGCACCTCGTCGTCGAGGCTGTTGCCCGGGCGCAGGCGCGCATAGGGCCCGAGGCGGCAGCGCGCGCCGATCTCGGAGTCCTCGAGGTGCGAAAAGGGGAGAATCTGCGTGCCAGCGCCGACCCGGACGTTGCGCAGCAGGCAGTTCGGACCGATGCGCACGCCGTCGGCGAGCGTCACCTTGCCCTCGAACACGCAGTTCACGTCGATCGCGACGTCGGTGCCGCATGTCAGCTCGCCGCGCACGTCGATGCGCGCGGGGTCGGCGAGGGTGACCGCTTCGCCCAGCAGGCGCTCCGCCTGTTTCAACTGGTACCGTCTTTCAAGGGCCGCGAGCTCGCGCTTGGAATTGACGCCGGCGACCTCCCAGGGATCGTCGACCTTCACCGCGCGCACCGGCACGCCTTCGCCCACGGCGAGGCTCACCACGTCCGTAAGGTAGTACTCGCGCTGCGCGTTCCGGTTCGTGAGCTTGCCGAGCCAGCCGGCGAGCCGGCGCGCGCTCATGGCCATGAAACCGGCGTTGACTTCCCGGAGAGCGAGCTCCGCGGCCGTCGCGTCCCGCTGCTCGACGATGCGTGCGACGTCTCCCGAAGCCTGGCGCACGATGCGGCCGTAGCCGGTCGGGTCGGCAAGCTCCGCCGTCAGGACGGCGAGGCCGTCGCGTCCCGCATCGAGCAGCCGCTTGAGCGTGTCTGAACGAACCAGCGGGACGTCGGCATACAAGATAAGAACGTCGGCGTCCGGCGAAATGCGCGGCAGCGCCTGCTGCACGGCGTGGCCGGTGCCGAGCTGCTCGGCCTGCAATGCCCAGTCGACCTGCGCTTCGGCGAAGGCGGAGCGCACTTGCTCGGCCCCATTACCGTGGACCACGATCACGCGGCGCGGCGCCAACGTGCGCGCCGTGTCGAGGACGTGGCCGAGCAGCGCCCGCCCGGCGAGCGGGTGCAGGATCTTGGGCAGGCTCGAGCGCATGCGCTTGCCCTGGCCCGCGGCGAGGATGACGATCTCTAACGGCATCTGGTTGAATCCGTGCCGATTCTAGCGTTTTGACCTAGACTCGACCGGTGCCGGTCGAATATTTACCTTCGGCCTTCGCGCGCGTGGCGCTCGACAACGTCGCTCGAGCATACCCGCGGCGCCTTGATCACCTCCTGCCCGGCGCGGATGCCGAATGGCGTCCGGGCGTGCTCCACCCGGCGTTCTACGGCAGCTACGACTGGCACTCGGCGGTGCACATGCACTGGTCGCTTGCGCGGATCATGCGCATGCACCCCGACATCCCCGAGCGCGCCGCGATCCATGCCCGGCTCGAGCGCCACCTCACTCCCTCTAACATCGCCCGGGAGCGCGCGTTCTTCAATGGCCCGGGTGGGCTAACGTTCGAGCGCCCCTACGGCTGGGCCTGGCTGCTCGAGCTGCAGGCCGAGCTCATCCGGCTGCAGCGCTGGCATCTGGCGGTCGCTCCCCTCGCCAGCGAGCTCGCCGAACGCTTCATTCGCTTTTTCGAAGCCTCCGCCTACCCGGTCCGGGCGGGTACCCACGGCAACACCGCCTTCGCAGCCATCCTGGCGCTCGATTACGCCCGGACGGCGGGAAGAAGCGATCTTGCTGCGGCCATCGAAGCGGCCGCTCGCCGCTGGTACCTCGGCGATCGCGACTACCCGGTCGCCTACGAGCCTTCGGGAGACGACTTCCTCTCTCCGGCCCTCGTCGAAGCTCTCCTGATGAAGCGTGTCTTGCCCGAGGGCGAATTCAGCACGTGGCTGAGCGGATTCCTGCCGCCTGACTTGGGGCCGCTCTCGCACGCGCCGACGGTCATCGACCATGCGGATGCTAAACAAAGCCACCTCGACGGCCTGTGCCTCTCGCGGGCGTGGTGCTTCACGCTTCTGGGTTTCGAAAACCTCGCTCAGGAGCACCTGAGGGCAGGGATGCCACACGTCGTCGGCGGAGACTACGCCGGCGAGCATTGGCTGGTTTCGTTCGCTCTGCTCGCGCTCAACGCGGCTACGTTAAAGGCTCCTTGAAAAACAAAGGGCGGCTCGAGGCCGCCCTTTTGTTCAAGGCCTAGTCGTCCTTCAAGGCGTCTTCGATGAGCTCTTTACCGCGTCGCGACTTCAGGAAATCCTCGCTGAAGCGGAGAACCTGAAAGCCGTTGCCATCGCCGACGATCCAGAGATTCAGCTCGTCCTTTTTCCCCTCGTCGCGTCTCCACCAGTCGTCCCCTTTCCACTCGTGCTCTTTCCCGTGGCGGGAACGTACCTTGACGAAGCGCACCAGACCCGCCTGCTTCTCGACGGTTCGATCGACGCTGACGCCGTTCGAGGGCGGTGACCAGCTTCCCGATCCGGGAAGGAAGGCCGTTCTCGGAGCCGGCCCCTTCCAGTACGCGACTTCTACGGGATGGAGAGGATCGCGAATGTCGTAGACCCGGGTGCCCGTGCCTCTCGAGCCGCACGCCGCCATGGTCGGATTGTGCGTGCGGTCCACATTGCACCTTTCAGTGGAATAGTCGAGCGCTCCGCCTCCGACTTCAGGCGGCTCGGAAAGGAATTTCGCGCAATTGGCAGGGTCGTGCACTTCGAGCATGATCTTGGAGACGATTCTCGGATTGGCCTCGTCGGTGATGTCGATGACATTCGAATAACCGTACGCCGACGCTCCCCGTGCACATGCCGCCGCCAGACCGCCGACGCCGCCCTGACCGCCGGACTCGTCGGTGCTGATGATGTATGAGCGTCCGTGGGAGAAGAAGGGCAGCATCTGTTCCGCCTGCCCCTGGTCGTTCCAGAACAGCCTGCTCACAATCCGGATCTGGGGATTGGGGCGGCGGAACTGGATGTCGCTCATGTCCAGGATCACCAGCCCGTCCGGTCCGAACGACGAATCGGTTATCGGCGCGCCAAAGTTGCCGGGTTGTCCCGAGTACATCCGCGTGCCGCTCTTGTTGGTCGAGAGGTCGTGGGGCCGGCCGTCACCGGTGAAAGTCCAGTTGAGCAGCCATTTCGCGTTGTACGGGTCCGTCACGTCGATAATGGGCAGGATGCCGTTGACGCCTCGAAACTGCTGGCCGATGTAGTAAGTCTTTCCGTCTTCGGCCCAGCCGCCCATGTGGCCCGCGCTGTTGGGCACGTCGAAGGTGGAGGCAAGTTTCGGGTGGGCGCAGTCCTCGTTCAGGTCGTAAACGGCGAAGTTCGGCCCGTTACTTTGCGCGAGCCCAAGCAGTCCGCGCTTACGGTTCACCTTGTTATTTTCGTGCGGATTGAGCCCTGCCTTCGTCTCGGCGAGGTACGCGGTCGGCTGTGGATTTGCGGGATCCGAAACATCGACCACCACGATACCGGGGTGCGCCTGTTGAGCCCTGTTTTCGGTTGCCATGTAGGCGCAATGCTTGAAGAACGACGGCCCATCCTGCGAGAAGGCTCCTTCCCCCTGGAATTTGCCAACGAGCTCGAGATTGCAGGTGTAGCCGCGTTCCGAGTCGGTATGGCCGTTGACGATGGCGCGTTCCTCCGATGTCGTCTGGCCCTGCAATCCGCTTTCGGTGTGATCGTGACGGCCGCAGACGGCCTTGGGCACTGGCCCCATCGATCCGAGCTCGTGGCCCGGTTTGCCCCCGTGATCGGCCGAGACCGAATAGCTGAGCAAAAGACCCAGCAACGAGGCAGTTGGAATCATGAATCCGCCGACTAAGCGCTTGTTCATCATTTCTCCTTCCTGTCGAGCGACAGGGGCATCTTAGTGTTCCATTGCAGCGGATCGATTCGATTCCCTCATCAATCAGGGACGATCCGTCATGAGTGGCAACTCATTGACGATACGTGCACACTCCTTGAAGATCTCGCGTCAGGGGATGTCATGAAGACCAAACCGCGTCTGGGCTTGCTCGGCTCGGTCGTGCTGGTCGCGCTCGGCGGGTTCGCGGCGGCGCCCGTTGCCCCGTGTGCCGCGCCAGGCGGTTCAGCATGCGTAGCGGATTTCCCGCAAGAGCCTGCCGCGGGCAGCTGGCGAGGCAGCTTCACCTTCGACTACAAGATGACCGTGCCCGATACGCCCGCCGCGTTCTCGCTAGCGTGGCGTGGCGACGTCGCAATCGCTCTCACCGAGGTTCCGAATGAACAGGCGCGCCCCAGCATCATGGATGGCACGCCCGTACAGCGGCTCGCGCGCCTCGAAACGCCGCCCGCGGTCGCGGGCCGCACCGACGTCACGATGGCGATGAACATGGCGATGTCCGACCCGGGCTCGGAGGTCACGCAAGACGCGGCGACGAAGAAGGCGGCGAGCTTGAGCGCGGCGGGGGAGCGCGACCGCGATGGCAAGAAGCTCGCGAGCATCGCGCTGCTCGGCAGGCCCGAGCAGTTCCAGTTCGCCGGCAACTTCACCGCGCGCGACGATGCCACCGCTACGACGGGCGAGCTGGATGCGGTCGGCGGTCGCAGAGGGTCCGCGCAGGGCACGGTGCGCGGCGAACTCGCCGGGACGATCGAAAGCAACGTCGAGAACGGCCAGCTCCAGGGGCACGTCGACGTCGTCGACCGTGAAGGCAGGCGCAGGACGGCGGATCCGTCGGCGCAGGTCGGCACCGTGAGCCAACAGCGCCGGCCGTTGTTCCGGCTCGCCGTCGAGACGAAGGAATGCGGAAGGATGGGCGGTCGCGTCGAATCGGACGAGCTCGTGAACGAGATCCGCCGCGGCGGCATGGTTTTCGTTCCCGTAAGGTCGGAGTGGCACGCGAGCCTCGCGGAGCGCGACGAGCAGCTCGAGCAGTCGGCAGAGCGCTATGCGAAGGCGCCGATGCCCGCGATGAGCTCGCGTGACCCCGAGGGCGCGTGGACCGGCTGGCAGCAGGAGTGGGCCGAGTACTCCGCGCTGCGCGGCGCGGACCCGGGCGATTATCGGCTGTGCGTGCTGAAGCCGGCGCACGAGAGGATCGTCGAAGTCACGGCACTCGCGTTGCGCGCTCTGCTCGACGGCACGGCCAAGGGCGACGCGGCGGCGAAGCCGCGGCTCCGGCGGCTCATGAGCGTGATCGAAGGCTTCGGCCGCGCGACCTACCTCGCGTGTCCCGCGGTGCGCGAGGCTTACGAGCGCCTCTTCGACGCGGCCCTGCCGCAGGCAAGCCTCGCGAAGGAGAACGCATGAAATTCCTCGTCTACCTCTTCGCCATCATGGTCGCCCCTGCTATCGCGCAAACTCCCGAGCAGCGCGAGCTGCGCGAGATCTACAAGGAGCTGGTCGAGATCAACACCACCGACTCGGTGGGGAGCTGCACCCAGGCAGCCGAGGCGCTGAAGGCGCGCCTCAAGGCGGGCGGGATTCCCGAATCGGACCTGCAGGTCCTCGTGCCGCCGGGCGGCCCGAAGAAGGGCAATCTCGTCGCCCGTTATCGCGGGAGCGGAGCGAAGAAGCCGATCATCCTGCTCGGTCACCTCGACGTGGTCGAGGCGAAGCGCGAGGACTGGGAGCGCGATCCGTTCAAGCTGGTGGAGGAGAACGGCTACTTCTACGGGCGCGGCGCGTCGGACGACAAGTCGATGGTCGCGGTGTTCGTCGCCAATCTGATCCGTTATCAACGCGAGGGCTACCGCCCCGAGCGCGACCTGATCCTCGCTGCCACCTGCGACGAAGAGCTCATTCCTTCCAGGTTCAGCGGTATCGAGTACCTGCTGAAGAATCACCGCAACCTGATCGACGCCGAGTTCGCCCTGAACGAAGGCGCCAGCGGATTGCTCGACAGCAAGGGCGGCTACGTGCGCATGGGCATCCAGGCAGGCGAGAAGGTGTTCCAGACCTACCAGCTCGAGGTGACCAACCCCGGCGGGCACAGCTCGCTGCCGGTGAAGGACAACGCCATCTATCACCTCGCGGGCGGCCTGGCGCGCCTCGGCGCGTTCGACTTCCCGTTCAAGCTCACCGACACGACGCGGCTCTACTTCGAGCGCATGTCGAAGATCGAGAAAGGCCCGATGGCCGCCGACATGGCGGCGATCCTGCGCAACCCCCCCGACCCGCAGGCGATCGCGCGGCTCGCCTCCTCCACCGCGTTCAACAACGCGACGGTGCGCACGACCTGCGTCGCGACCATGCTCGACGCGGGCCACGCCACGAACGCGCTGCCGCAGCGCGCGCGGGCGACCGTCAACTGCCGCATCCTTCCGGGCGAGCCGGTCGATGAGGTGACGCGCACCCTGGTGCGGGTCTTGGCCGATGACAAGATCAAGCTGACGCCGACGCACCAGGCAGTCCTTTCCCCGCCGCCCCCGCTCACGCGCGAGATTCTCGGGCCCGCCGAGAAGGTCAGCGCCGAGCTGTGGCCCGGCGTGCCGCTCGTGCCGACGATGAGCAGCGGAGCGACCGACGGGCGCTTCACCAACAACGCCGGCATCCCGACCTACGGATTGAACGGCATGTTCCGCGACCCGGACGGCAGCGGCGTCCACGGCCTGAACGAGCGCATCCGCGTGCGCTCGCTCTACGAGGGACAAGAGTACCTCTATCGCGTGGTGAAGCTTTACGCCGGGGGGAAGAGCGTGGCACCTTGAGGGCATGACGATGGCCGATTTCACCCCGTTCCGCATCCAGACTTCCGACCCCGAGGTTTCGATCGTCGGGCGCCGCGGCGGCGAAGGGCCGCCGCTCCTGCTCCTGCACGGCAATCCGCTCACTAACCTCTCCTGGCAGCGCATCGCGCCGCGCCTCGCGCGCGACTTCACCGTCGTTGCCACGGACCTGCGAGGCTACGGCGACAGCTCCAAGCCGCGCGGCAAGCCGGACCACTCCAATTACTCGTTCCGCCGCATGGCGCAGGACCAGGTGGACGTGATGCGCGAGCTCGGTTTCGAGAAGTTCTTCGTCGCCGGCCACGACCGCGGCGCGCGCACCACGTTCCGCATGGCGCTCGACCACCCGGAGCGCGTGCTGAAAGCGGCATTCCTCGACATCCTGCCCACGCACCACGTCTGGACCGAGGTGAGCATGGCGTGGGCGATCAACTCCTACCACTGGATGTTCATGGCCCAGCCGTACGACTTTCCGGAGCGGCTGCTGCGCGGCAACGAGGAGTACTACATCCGCAAGAAGCTCACCAAGCAGGGGCTCGGCAAGGGCGGCTTCAGCGAGGAGGAGATCCGCGAGTACGTGCGCGTGTGCACCCCGGAGCAGATTCACGGCGTGTGCGAGGACTACCGCGCCGCCGCCACGATCGACTTCGAGACGGACAGCGCCGATTTCAACGCCGGTCGTAAGGTGGAATGCCCGGCGCTCGTGCTATGGGGCGAGCTCAGCCACACCGGCAAGCACTACGAGCCGCGCGCCGTTTGGCCGCGGTACTGCAAAAACGTGGTGCGAATGCAGTCGCTGCCATGCGGGCATTATCCGAGCGAGCAGGCGCCGGAGCAGACCTACGAGGAGCTGCAGCGCTTCTTCGCTGGCGCCTGATTGGAACCTGAGGCCGCCTTATCTCGGCAGCTCTGAAAACCCCATCAGAAATTCGTCGACCGAGCGAGCGCACTGGCGCCCCTCGCGGATCGCCCAGACGACGAGCGACTGCCCGCGGCGCACGTCGCCGGCGGCAAAGACCTTCGGCACCGAGGTGACGTAAGCCCCCTCACCGTCGGTGGGGGCCTTGGCGTTGCCGCGCGCATCCTTCTGCACGCCGAACTCGTCGAGCATCGACTGCAGCGGCGAGACGAAGCCCATCGCGAGGAGCACGAGGTCTGCCGGAATGATCTCTTCCGACCCCGGAACCTCCGTCGGCTTGCCGTCCTTCCACTGCAGGCGGATGGTCTTCAGCGCCTTGACGTTTCCCTTGTCGGCGACGAACTCCTTGGTGGCGATCGACCAGTCCCGGTTCACGCCTTCCTCGTGCGACGACGAGGTACGCAGCCGCGTCGGCCAATACGGCCACACGGGGTTGCGTTCCACGTCCGGCGGCATGGGTAGAAGCTCGAACTGCGTCACGGACTTCGCACCGTGGCGGTTCGACGTGCCGACGCAGTCGGACCCCGTGTCGCCGCCGCCGATGATGACGACGTGCTTGTCGGTCGCCCACAGGTCCGTCACATCCTGATCGCCGGCCACGCGCTTGTTCTGCAGCGGCAGGAAGTCCATCGCGAAA
>DASXAO010000043.1:0-96136 GCA_036406675.1 Burkholderiales bacterium | reverse complement strand
TTCCCGGCCCGCCGCTCGACGCCCGCGATCTCGCCGTCGCGCCACAGCGCGACGCTGCACCACTCGGTCGAGCTGTCGAGCGCCGCGAATCGCATGGCCAATTCTATATACTGGCAGCATGAAAGAGCACCTGATCGCGGTCATCCCCGGAGACGGCATCGGACGCGAAGTGATCCCGGAAGGCGTGCGCGTCCTCGAAGCCGTCGGCGCGAAGCACGGCATCCGCTTCCAGTGGAAGGAATTCGACTGGAGCTGCGACTGGTACAAGAAGCACGGCAAGATGCGCCCCGACGACGCGCCCGACATCCTGAGGAAGTTCGACGCGATCTACTTCGGCGCGGTCGGCAACCCGGCGCTGGTCCCGGACCACATCGCGGTGTGGGGGCTGCTGATCGATTTCCGCCGCCTGTTCGACCTGTACGTGAACCTGCGCCCGGTGCGCCTGTTCGAGGGCATGCCCTGCCCGCTCGCCGGCCGCAAGCCGGGCGACATCGACTACTACGTGATCCGCGAGAACACCGAGGGCGAGTACGGCAACACCGGCGGACGCATGTACGAAGGCACCGAGCGCGAAGTCTGCACGCAGCTGTCGGTGTTCTCGCGCAAGGGCACCGACCGGATCATGAAGTACGCCTTCGAGCTGGCGAAGACCCGCAAGAAGCACCTCACGTCCTGCACCAAGTCGAACGGCATCTCGATCACCATGCCGTACTGGGACGAGCGCTTCAAGGAGATGGGCAGGAAGTATCCCGACGTAAAGACCGACCAGTACCACGTCGACGGCCTCACCATCCAGATGGTGCTCAATCCCGACCGCTTCGACGTGATCGTGGCCTCGAACCTGTTCGGCGACATCCTGTCGGACCTCGGGCCCGCCACCGCCGGCACCATTGGCATCGCCGCCTCGGGCAACATCAATCCCGAGCGCACCGCGCCCTCGATCTTCGAGCCGGTGCACGGCTCGGCGCCGGACATCGCCGGCCGCAAGATCGCCAACCCGCTCGCCACCATCTGGTCGGGCGCGCTCATGCTCGAGCACCTGGGCCATGCCGACGCCGCCGCGGAGATCGTGCGCGCGATCGAGCGCGTGATCATCGAGGGCCCGCACACGCCCGACATGAAGGGGAAGGCGAGCACCAGCGACGTCGGCGCCGCGGTCGCCGAGGTGATCCGCTCGGAGTCCAGAAAGGCGGCTTGAGCTGCCGGAAGGGCTGCTGTACCAGGAAGAGTTCCTGTCCAGAGAAGACGAAGCCGGCCTGCTCGCGGGGATTCGCCGGCTACCGCTCGAGGAAGCGAAATACAAGAGCTTCACCGCCAGGCGCCGCATCGCGGCCTTCGGGTCGAGCTACGACTTCGAGACCAACGTGCTCGGCCCGGCGCCCGAAATTCCGCCGTTCCTTCTTCCGCTGAAAAGACGCGCCGCCGGGCTGATTCACGTCGATGAAGAAGCGATAAGACATGCCCTGGTGAACGAGTACCGCCCGGGCACCGAGCTCGGCTGGCATCGCGACATCGGCGAGTTCGGCGTCGTGGTCGGGATCTCGCTCGGCGGAAGCTGCCGCATGCGCTTTCGCCGCTATCCTCCCGCCAAGGGAGCGAAGGTCTTCGGCCTCGATCTCGCGCCGCGCTCGGTCTACGTGCTGCGCGACGAGATCCGCTGGCGCTGGCAGCACAGCGTCGCGCCCACGCAGGAGCTGCGCTACTCCATCACCTTCCGGACTCCCCGTTGAACGATCGCATCGTAACCCTGGACGTGGTCGCGGTGTTCCCGAACGGCCGCGAGGTCGCCCTGACGGCGCGCATCGGCCGCGCGCAGCCGGAAGCGAAGGACGCCTGGGTCTGCCTGGTCGAGCTTTCCCCGGTCTACGCGCAGCCGATGAGCGTCAAGGGGCTGGACTCGTTCCATGCCACCTGGCTCGCCTGCTCGCTGGTGCTGAAGCTCCTCGGTCACCTCAAGGCGGAGGGCGTGGCGCTCAAGGCGAGCGATGGCAGCGCGTTTCCGCTCGAAGCCTACGTGGCGGGCCTCGGCGCGGGCGCGCGAGATGCTGAAGGCGGATAGCGCCCGCAACCGGCTGACCGGCATCGCGCTGGTCTCGCTGTGCTACGTCCTCTTCACGCTGCTCGACGGCACCGCGAAGTGGCTGGTGGCGAGCGTGCCGGTGATCGTGGTGGTCTGGCTGCGCTTCCTCATGCACGCGGTTTTTGCCTCCGCCCTGCTGCTCCCGCTCCGGGGAGTCTCCGTGGTGAAAACCAGCCATTGGCGCTGGCACGCGCTGCGCGCGCTCATGTTCGTGCTGATGACCGGGATCAACTTCTGGGCGCTCCAGTACCTGCAGCTCGCGGTCACCTCCTCGATCATGTTCATCGTCCCGATCATCACCGCGCTCATGGCCGCGCCCCTGCTCGGCGAGAAGATCGACCGCGGACGCTGGGCGGCGATCGTCGCCGGCTTCGCCGGCGTGCTGGTGATCGTGCGGCCCGGCGGCGCCGATTTCCACCCGGCCATGCTGCTCGCGCTGGTGAACGCCACGCTCTACGCGATGTTCAACCTGATGACGCGGCACCTGGCGGCTTACGATCCGCCCGAAACGATCCAGTACCTCCCCGCGGTCGGCGCGGCCGTCCTGCTCACGCCTTTTGCGCTGGTGGCCTGGGAGGCGCCCCCGGGCTGGCTCGAATGGACGCTCGCCTGCCTCATGGGCGCGCTCGGAGGACTCGGGCACTACCTGCTCGCGGTGGCGCATCGCTATGCACCCGCCACGGTGATCGCGCCGTTCCTCTATCAGCAGGTCCTTTACTACGCGCTCTTCGGCTACCTCGTGTTCGGCGACGTGCCGGCGCCGGCGGTGTGGGTCGGCGCGGCGATCGTGGTCGGGAGCGGGCTATACCTGTTTGCGCGGGAGCGCCGCCGAATCTGACTCGCCGAGATCCCAGAACAACCCGGTCATCAGCCTGAGGCCGTCGCGGGCGACGCTGGCAAGCAGGTGCTCGTCGGGCGCGTGCTGCGAGCAGCCCGCGTACGAGTGCGGCACCCATAGAGTCGGTAGCCCCAGCGTCTCGGCGAACACGTCGTTCGGCAGCGAGCCGCCGAGGTTGGGCAGGATCGCGGGCTTTGCGCCGGCGGTGCGCTCGATCGACGCTTCCGCCCAGCGCACCCAGGGATGCGCCGGATCGAGCCGGCTCGCCCGGAAGAAGCCCTCGCGCGCGGCAGCCACCTTCACCATGCCGAAGCCTTCGCGCTCCAGGTGCCGCCGCAGCGCGGGAACGATGTCTTCGGGGTCGACGCCGACCACGTAGCGCAGCTGGCAATGCGCCGAGGCGCGCGCCGGAATCGCGTTCACCGGGCGCTGCGGATTTCCGGTGACGAACGCGAGCACCTCGAAGCTCGACCAGCCGAACACGCGCTCCGCGGGAGTCAGGCCGGGTTCTCCCCAATCCTCTGCATTCTCCACAGATAGATTCCTGAGCGCGTCTTTCACGGAGGGGGTGAGGCTCGCGGGCCGCCATTCCGGCACCTGGATGGCGCCGCGCCGGTCGGTGATCGACGCGATGGCGTGGGCGAGCACGATGCCGGGATTGGCGAGCAGCCCGCCCCAGTTGCCCGAGTGGCGCCCGCCGTCGCGCAGCTCGAGCGAGAGGTCGAAATTGAGCACGCCGCGCGAGCCGAGGAAGAGCGTCGCCCGGCCGGCCTGCAGGCGCGGACCGTCGGAGGCGATGAAGACATCGGCGCGCAGCGTGTTTTTTTCTTTTTCACAAAGCACCTTAAGTCCCGGCGAGCCCACCTCCTCTCCGGTTTCGACCAGGAGCTTGACGTTGAAGCCGAGGCGGCCGCGCGTGCCGAGCACGCTCTCCAGCGCGGCGAAGTTGATGGTGTGCTGCCCCTTGTTGTCGGCCGTGCCGCGGCCGTAGATGCGCTCGCCGTCGCGCGAGAGCTTCCACGGCTCGAGCCCGGGACGCCACTCGCCTTCCTGCCCGCGGATCACGTCGCCGTGGGCGTAGCTCAGCACCGTCGGAAGCTTCTCGTCCTCGATGCGCTCGGCGATGAGGAACGGGCCGTATCCGCCGGCCGGATTGGGCGCGATGCGGCAGGCGAATCCCATGCGCTCGAGGCTTTCGGCGATCTCCGCCTCGAGGTAGCGCTCGAGCTCGGGGCGGCGCGCCGGGTTCTGGCTCTCGGTCGGAATCGCGACGCGCCGGGCGAGGTCCTCGAAGAACCGGCCCTCGTCGAAGTAGCGCTCGGCTGCGAGGATGGCTTGCGCGCGGCTCATCTTGGCAGTATAGCGAGGGCCCATGGGCGAAACCCTCGCGGTTCCGGTCTGGCTCGCGCTCCCCGCCGCGCTGCTCGCGGCCTGGGCCGCGTACGACAAGCTCCTCGTGCCCTGCCTGCGCTGGCTGCTCGCGCGTCCCGCGAACCGGGCGATCGACGAGGCCTCGACCCGGCTACGCATCGGCATCCGGCCGTTCCAGCGTACGCGCCGGCAGGCGCTGATCCATCGCCTGACCACCGACCCGAAGGTGCTGCAGGGGGCCGAGCGCTACGCGGCCGAAAAGCGCGTGCCGCTGCCCAAGGTCATGAAACAGGTCGAGCGCTACGCGCGCGAGATCGTGCCGGCCTTCAACGCCTACCTCTACTTCCGCATCGGCTATTGGGCCGGACGCAAGCTCGCGCAGTCGCTCTACCGCGTGCGCCTCGGCTACGTCGACACCGCGGGCGTCGCGAAAATCGATCCGGACGCGACCGTGGTGTTCGTGATGAACCACCGCTCGAACATGGATTACGTGCTGGCGGCCTACCTCGCCGCAGACCAGACGACGCTTTCCTACGCCGTGGGCGAATGGGCGCGCCTTTGGCCGCTGTCCGCGCTGATCCGCGCCATGGGCGCGTATTTCGTGCGCCGCAATTCGGCCGACGAGCTCTACCGGCGCGTGCTCGAGCGCTACATCGCCATGGCCACGGAGGCCGGCGTGCCGCAGGCGGTGTTTCCGGAAGGCGGCCTGTCGCGCGACGGCCGCATGCGCGAGCCGCGCCTCGGAGTGCTCGACTACATGCTGCGCGGCTTTCGCCGCGACGGCGAGCGCGACCTCGTGTTCGTGCCGCTCGGCATCAACTACGACCGCGTGCTGGAGGACCGCACGCTCCTTTCCCCCGTGAAAATGGGCAGGGCAAGTACGGTCTGGGGAACGCTGCGGTTCCTGACGCACAACCTTCGGCTCGCACTGAAAAGCGAGTGGCATCGCTTCGGCTACGCCTGCGTGAATTTCGGCACACCGATCTCGATGCGCCGGTACGAGGTGGACTTCCCGAGCCTGTCGCCCGAGGAGCGCAGGACCGCGGTGGCGCGCCTGGGACGCACGCTCATGGACGCGGTCGGCCGGGTGGTGCCGGTGGTGCCGGTCGCCTTGATTGCCCAGGTCTTTCTTGCCCGGGGCTCGCTCACCGCGCTCGATCTCAAGGCGGAGACGGGCAGGCTGCTGCAGCGCCTGGAGGGCGCGCACGTCTACGTGCCGCGGCGCGACCTCGACTACGCCCTGACAGTGGGCTTGCGCATGCTGACGCTGCGCCGCATGGTGGAGGAGCGCGAAGGCCTCTACAGCGTCCGGGAGGAAGAATTACCGCTCCTTCGCTACTATGCGAACTCGATCGCGCATTTGCTCCAGGCTGCGGACGGCGAGATAAGCTAGATTTAGAACCCGGGGGTTTTGGAAGGGCCATGGCGAGACGCACGAAAAAACCGCGCGCGCCGGCAAGACCGACGCGGCATCCGCAGCTCGGCAGCCTGACGAACGACTGGTACTGGGAGCAGGACGCCGCGCATCGCCTCACGCGCATCGAGCTGCGCGCGGGCGCCGGCTGCGACGACGCCTTCGCGCGCTCGGCGCGCGGCAAGCGGCGCTGGGAGCTCGGCATCGAGATCGAAGGCGGCTGGGACGCGCACCGCGCGGTGCTGAAGTCCCGCACGCCGTTCCGCGACGTGCTCACGTGGCGCACTCGCGCCGACGGCACCCTGCGCTACGCAGCGGTGAGCGGCGAGCCCGCCTACGACCGCCGCGGCCGCTTCGTCGGCTACCGCGGCGTGGCGCGCGACGTCACGGAGCAGAAGCGCTCCGAGCAGCTCCTGCGCCTGCAGCACCTCGTCACCCGCTGCATGGCCGAGTCGCCCGGCGTGGCCGAAGGCGCGCAGAGCGCACTGCGGGCGATCTGCGAGGCCGAAGGATGGGACTGCGCCGAGTTCTGGCGGCTCGACGAGACCGAGCGCGCGATGCGCCGCTTCGTGCATTGGGCAAACGCCGCCGGGCAGGCCTTCGCCGCCGCCTCGGGCGACGTGCAGCCGCTCGCGGAACGCGGCGCAGTCGCCACGGCGTGGCAATCGGGCAAGCCGCTGTGGATCCGCGACGCCTCGAGCGACCCGCGCGCCTCCGGTCCCGGCTTCGCCGCCGGCGCCGGCGTGCAGTCGGCGCTTCTCTGCCCGGTGTTCTCGGGCTCGAGCCCGGTCGCCGTGCTCGCGTTCGCCGGAATCAAGAAGCACCCGCGCGACGACGCGCTGCTGGCGGCGCTCATGGCGCTCGCCGCGCAGCTCGCGCTTTTTCTCCCGCGCGCCGACGCCGAGGCGAGGCTGCGCCAGAGCGAGGAGCGGTTCCGCCGCACCTTCGAGCTCGCGGCGGTCGGGGTCGCGCACGTCGGCCTCGACCGGCGCTTCCAGCGGGTGAACCGCCGCTTCGGCGAGATCCTCGGCTACCCGCAGGCCGACCTCATCGGCCGCACCGGGCGCGAATTCTCGCATCCCGAGGACCGGGATCACATGAACGCACAGCGGCCGCGGCTCTACTCGGGCGAGATCGACGCGGTGCGCGGCGAAAAGCGCTACCTGCGCAAGGACGGCAGCATCGTCTGGGTGGCGTACACGCTCGCGGTCGAGCGCGACGCGGCCGGCAAGCCGCTCTATGAGATCGCGGTGTACGACGACATCACGACCCGGCGGGCGATGGAGGACGCGCTGCGCAACAGCGAGGCGCATTTCCGCCAAGTGGTGGACTCGGCGAACGAAGGCGTCCTCGTCTACGACCGGGACCTCAACATCGTCACGGCCAACGCGGCCGCCGCGCGCATCATCGGCCTCCCGCTCGGCGAGCTCGTCGGACGCCCGGGGTTCACCTCGCTCTTCCCCTGCGTGCGCGAAGACGGCTCGCGCCTGCCGCCGGAAGACCGGCCGACACGCGTCACGGTGCGTCGGGGCGAGCCGCTCACCGGCCTGGTCGTGGGGCTGCAGCGCCCGAACGGCAGCGTCACCTGGCTCTCGGTGAACACCGGCCTCCTGCGCCGCCCCGGCGAGACCGAGCACTACGGGGTGGTCTCGACGATCGGCGATATCACCGACCGGCGCGGCGCCGAGCTGAAGCTCCGCGACAGCGAGGAGCGCTTCCGCAGCCTCACCGCCATGTCGTCGGATTTCTTCTGGGAAACGGACTCCGCGCACCGGTTCGTCGAGGTAGTCCACGGTCCGCAGTACGCGGAGCGGATGGGCCGCGTCGTCGGCCACGCGGCCTGGGACCTGCCGCATCTGCATCCCGACGAGGCGGCCTGGGCGGCGCACCGCGCGGCCATGGAATCCCACCGGCCGTTCCGCGACTTCGAGTTCGGCCGCTCGTCGGCCGACGGCACCGTGCGCTACCTGTCGATCACCGGCGAGCCGCGCTTCGCGCCCGACGGCGGCTTCCTCGGCTACCGCGGCGTCGGACGCGACGTGACCGACATCGCCCTCGCGCGCGAGCGCATCGCCACGCTCGCGTACCGCGACGCGCTCACCGGCCTCGACAACCGCGCGAGCCTCTTCCCGGCGCTCGAGAAATCGGTCGAGCGCTCGCGCCGGCGCGCATCCCGGCTCGCGGGCCTGTTCCTCGACCTCGACGGCTTCAAGGAAGTGAACGACGCCCACGGGCACGATGCCGGCGACCGCCTGCTCGCCGAGGCGGCGCGGCGCCTGCGCGCCGTCCTGCGCGCCGGCGATCCCGTGGCGCGCCTCGGCGGCGACGAATTCTTCGTGGTGCTCGAGGACATCAACGACGTCGCGCCCGCCGAGCGCGTGGCGACCAAGCTCCTCGCAGCGCTCGCCGAGCCCTACGACGTCGGCGCCGGCGCGCCGGTGCGCATCTCGGCGAGCATCGGCGTCAGCCTCTTCCCCGACGACGCCGGCGACGCCGCCACGCTGCTCAAGCACGCCGACGCGGCGATGTACTCGGCCAAGCAGGCGGGCAAGAACGCGTACCGGTTCTTCAAGACGGTGCCCGCGGCGAACGACGGCCGCGCCGCAGGCCGCTCGGAAAGCGCGGGCTAGCGCCGCGGCCTGGGTTGAGGCTGGGGTTGAGGTTGAGGCCGAGCCGGCGGCGCGTCGTTCCGCCGGTAAATCTCCCGCGAGATGCGCTCGACGTCGCGACGCAGGTCGGCCCCGCGCTGGGTCTTCTCGATGCGCCGGCCGTTGTCGGGTTGCGCCGCGTCGAGCGGGCTCGCCGAAATCGACAACGCCGCGACGATGAACAGGGCCTTCCACATGGCGCCAGCTTCGGCCAGGAAGGCGCCTGCTGCTGTCCTATTGTGTAACGAGTTATTTCCGCAGCTGCCGGTTCGCGTCGTCGATGTCGCGGCGCAGCTTTTGACGCTCCTCGGGCGACATCTGGCGCGGCCGATCCGGGCGCGCCTGGCGATCGCGGTAGGCGTCGCGCATGTCGTCGCGCATGCGCTGGCGGTCCTCCTGCTTCATCTGCGGCGGCGGCGGCTTACGCTCGCTCTTGCCGCCCTTCTGCTGAGCGAACGCGAGCCCCATCGACATGGCAAGCATGAACGCGGCCGCTTTCATTTTCACGTCGGGATGATAAGACGGGGGGTATCGCGCGGTGTAACAATTGGTAACCTGTCGCCCGGTTGACGCCAAAAATTCCCTTACCCTAGCGCTCCATGGCCGAGCTGAAGACCCGCATCCTCATCGTCGACGACGACCAGCGCCTGCGCGATCTTCTGGTGCGCTACCTCGGCGGCGAAGGCTACGAGGTGAAGGCAGTCGCCGACGGCACCGCGATGGACAAGCAGCTTTCGCGCGAGCGCTACGACCTGGTGGTGCTCGACCTCATGCTGCCCGGCGAGGACGGCCTCGCCATATGCCGCCGCCTGCGCGGTCAGGCGAACGCGCCGGCGATCGTGATGCTCACGGCGAAAGGCGACGAGGTCGACCGCATCGTCGGGCTGGAAATGGGCGCCGACGACTACCTGCCCAAGCCGTTCAACCCGCGCGAGCTGCTCGCGCGCATCAATGCCGTGCTGCGGCGGCGCTCGCCTGCCGGGGTGCCCGGCGCCCCGAGCGCCACTGCCGAGGTGTTCGAGTTCGGCAAATTTACGCTCAACCTGTCCACGCGCACGCTCATGCGCGACGGAAAATCGGTGCCGCTCACCACCGGGGAGTTCTCGGTGCTCAAGGTGCTGGTGCAGCACCCGCGCGAGCCGATGTCGCGCGACAAGCTGATGGAGCTCGCGCGCGGCCGCGAGTACGAGGTGTTCGACCGCTCGATCGACGTGCAGATTTCGCGCCTGCGCAAGATCGTCGAGGAGGATCCCTCGCACCCGAAGCACATCCAGACCGTCTGGGGCTTCGGCTACGTCTTCGTGCCCGAATAAGCGCTAGTGTCGCTCTTCGCGCGATCGTTCCTGCTCATCGCGCTGCTCATCGTCACCGCGGTCCTCGCCTCGTTCTGGATCTACCGCCTGTACGAGCTCGAGCCGCGCTCGCGCGAGCTCGCGCAGCAGACGGTGAGCGCGGTGAACCTCACGCGCGCGGCGCTGGTGGCCGCCGACCCGTTCCTGCGCCGCCAGCTGCTGGTCGAGCTGAACGACACCGAGGGCCTGCGCGTCTACCCCGCCACCGCGAGCGAGAAGCTGGTGGCGCTGCCCGACGAAGCGCTGTTCCAGCGCGTGGTCGGGCGGGTGCGCCAGGCGCTCGGCGACGAGACCCGCTTCGCCTCGGAGCGCGACGGCGAGGACGGCTTCTGGGTCAGCTTCTTCATCGACTCGGACGAGTTCTGGGTGATGCTGCCGTGGGAGCGCTTCGTGCCGACTTTCGGCCTGCAGTGGCTCGGCTGGGGCCTCGCGCTCGTCGCCCTGTCGCTCGCCGGCGCCTGGTTCATCGCCTCGAACCTCGCGCGGCCGCTCGCGGCAGTGACGCGCGCGGCGCTGCGCATCGGGGGCGGCGGGACGCACCAGCCGCTCGCCGAGACGGGGCCGCGCGAGCTGCGCACCGTCTCGAAGGCGTTCAACCGCATGGCGTCGAGCCTCGAGAGCATGGAGCGCGAGCGCGCCATGGTGCTCGCCGGCATCTCGCACGACCTGCGCACGCCGCTCTCGCGCCTGCGCCTCGCGCTCGAGATGAGCGGCGCCGAGAGCGGCGCGAGCGAAGCGATGATCGAGGACATCGGCGAGATCGACGCCATCATCGGCCAGTTCCTGGACTACGCCCGCGGCGAGAACGAGGCGAAAGCGCGCCAGGAGATCGATCCGCTGCTGCACGAGCTCGGCGAGCACTACCAGCGCCTCGGCAGGAAGGTCGCGATCGACGCCGCCGCCGGCGCCGCCTTCAGCTTCGCGCGCATGGCGGTGCGCCGCGCCGTCTCCAACCTGGTCGACAACGCGCTGCGTTATGCCGGGGAACCGATCGAGATCCAGGCCAAGAGAGAGGCGGACTGCGTCGCGATCGAGGTGCGCGACCGCGGACCGGGCATCCCGGCAAGCGAAGTCGAGCGGCTGAAGCGGCCGTTCACGCGCCTGGACGACGCGCGCAGCGGCGCAAGCGGCGCCGGCCTGGGGCTCGCGATCGTCGAGCGCGTCGCGCGCGGCCACGGCGGCGCGCTCGCGCTTTTGCCGCGCGCCGGCGGCGGGCTCGTCGCCCGCCTGACGCTCAGAATCTAGTCGGTCACTCCGGTCAGTCCCCGCGAATCGGAATCGGGGTCAGACCCCTATTCTTTGGTGAAGAAGAAGTAATCCGCAGTATATGGGACGAGCGCACGCGCGCCCGCCGCAGCGGCCAAGCAACCGCTGTCGGGTGCGATCCCGCCGGTCGTGTGCACGCGCCGGATGGCCGAGACGTGGCTGAAGGCACCGGCCGGACCGACCGACTTCGTTCCCAGGAGCAGCCAGGGAATCGCCACCGCGTCGGGCGCCGTAGCGCTCGCGAGCACGCTGCCGACGAGCTTGCTGCCGTCGTTGGCCTCCCACGACGGTCCCCCGTAGTGGCGGCCGACTTTCATTCCGCGCACGTCGAAAAGCTCCGCCTCGGGGCCGACCAGCGTCCATGCGTACTTGCCGTATTGTCCCTGGGCCGCCCGGCATTCGTAGATCTGCACGCCTTTCGCGGCCGCGATCATCGCGAGCGACTCGTCGGCGCCCACCTTGAGCTTCTCCGCCAGGCTGTCCCGTGGATCGGACGCCTGCGCTGCCGCCACGCCGCCCGCCAGCAAGATCCCCAGCAAGCTGCCGACCCCGAACTGCTTTTTCACGATGTCCCCTTCCCTGTGTTTTGTGGAAAGGGGTAGTAGAGCGCGCCTTCGTTTCTTCCGGATTTAGGTTCTGTTTCCTTCTTGTAACCAACACCAATGCCACGGCTCGTACGCGTAGCCGTAGCGATTCTGGCGCGGATACGACATGTGGAAGCCGAAGCGCCGCGCATGGCGGGAGAGCCAGGCGAAAGCTTCGGTCTGCTCGAACTCGAGCTCCAGCGGCCGCGCGCCGTCCGTCGTCACGTCGACCGCACGGCCGGTATGGTGCTCGCTGTAGCCCGGCGGCGCGCTGACGCTCAGGATCTCGTCGATCGACTGGCCGCGCGCCAGCTTCGCCCGCACGATCTCGGCCTGGCGCTCGACGCTGCGGAATGCGGACACGATCCTGATGAGTACGCCGTCGCCTCTCGCGGTGTCCCTGAGCGCACCCCACGCCGTTGCCGCGGCGGGTATGAGCAGGTGTTCCCTGCCTTTCTCCCCGACTTCCGCGACGACCAGCTCGGTGGCTTCGGGATGCAGCACCAGCGAGCGCGCCGCGAGAGTCTCGGCCGAGATGCCAAGCGAGTCCAGTATCGACTCGACCCGCATGGCGACGGTCAGCGCACCGGCTGGGACCGGTCGACGGCGGCGCCGCGCAGGATCACCGCCGAGATCCGCCGCGAATTGGTGATGTCGTCGAGCGGGTTCGCGTCGAGCACGATGAAGTCGGCGCTCTTGCCGGGCTGCAGCGTGCCGGAATCCATCCGAAGGAACTCGGCGGAGTTGCGGGTCGCCGCCACGATCACCTGCATCGGCGTCATGCCCGCAATCACCATGTCCTCCATTTCGTCGTGCGCCCCCCAGGCCCGGTTGCCGTCGGTGCCGAGCACGATTCGCACGCCCGCGGCGTTGAGCCGCGCGAGGTTGCGCGCCTGGATGCCGTAAAAAGCCTGCGCCGCGGGCCGGTCGGTGTTCGCCTTCTCCAGCACGGCGAACTGGTTGGGGCCGAGGCCGGGCTTGAGCCAGGAGAGATCGACCTTCACGCCGCGCTCGGGGAGGTTCGGGCAGAGGACCAGGTTCGGGCGCGCCTTGAACATGGCGACGAGATCGTCGTCGATGTCGCGGTCGCGCACGCCGTGGGCCAGCGCGTCGACGCCGGCGCGGATGAGCCCCTTCGCGTCCTCCAGGTCGAAAAGATGCGCGGTCACGCGCAGCCCGCGCTTGTGCGCCTCGTCGATGATCGCGCCGTACATCTCGGGCGTGAGCTTCTTGAACTTGCCGTCGCGGGTGTCGACCCAGATCTTGACGATGTCGACCTTGTGCGCGGCGAGCTCGTCGACCGCCTTGCGGCCCTCGGCCGCGCTCGTGATCCAGTACGGCGCGGTGGTGCGCCCCGGCTCCGGCATGGTGATGCCGCGTCCGGCGCTGTAGAAGCGCGCCGCGCCCGGAATCGACTCGCTGCGCAGGTCGAGCAGCCCGTAGCCGTCCATGCCGAGGCTGAGCGCCGCGCTGACGCCGTAGTAGGCGCGCTGCTTCAGGTCGCGAACCAGCGCATCGCGCTCGGTGCTGAGATGGACGTGCGTGTCGATGATCATCGGCATCACCGTCTTGCCGGCGAGATTCACGCGCGTGGCGCCTGCGGGCACTTGAACCGCCGCAGCGGCGCCCGCCTGCACGATCTTCGCGCCCTCGACCACCAGCGTTCCGTTCTCGATCACGCGCCCGTCGCCGACGATGAGCCGCGCGCCTTCGTATGCGGTGGCTGGCGATCCTGGCGGCGTCGTGGCGCAACCCGCCAGGACACCGAGCGCAACTAGCGCCACTGCAGCTACAGGCACGCGGAACATGGCAGTCTCCCGGGGAAAAGCCTCAGATTACTTCGACGTCGAGCGCGCACGCGGCCGAACTCCTTACCGTGCAGCCCACCGGCGAGTGCGCATCGGCCCATTCCACGAGCTTGCGCAGCGCCTGCGCATCGGCGTCGCCGCCGATCCTGACCCGGGTGCGCATTGCGTTCAAGCCTGCGGAAACCAGCTCGTCGAGGCCGAGGATGCCGCGCGCGTCCGAGTCGCTTTCGACGGTGACTTCCAGCTCGGTCAGCGCGATTCCCAGCTTCGCCGCCCTCATCGCGATCACCGTCGCCACGCATGAAGCCATCCCGGCGCGCAGCAGCCACGAGGGATTCGGCGCCGACAAGCGCCCGCCCATGGCTGGCGGCATGTCGGTGGTCGCGCGCTCCTTGTTGGGCCCGCTCACCTCGCACTTCAGGCCCTCGGTAAGGCGGGCCGTCGCCGGGACGTTCTTCATCCGCGCCTTCGCCGGATCCGCCGCGATCACCGCGCTCAGCCGGTCCATCGCATCGCGCAGTTCTGAATTGGCCATGGTTCGCCTCCTCGACGCGAAAGCATGCCAGAGATTAGGCGTCAGCGAAGGATCTGCGCATCGACCAGTCTGCCCTGTGCGCTGTGCTCCGCCCGAACGATGCGCGCCGCCTGCCAGGCAGCGAGCTTGTCCTCGGGAAGCGCCAGCGCATCGGCGAGCTCGTGCGTATCGACGTCCGCGCGATGCTTGGGGTTGCGCACATAGCGGTACAGCCAGGTCATGGCCCCATTCAATGCCAGCACCGCGGCGGCTGCGCCGACTGCAAGCGGAAAGGCCTCGAACAGCTGCCGCAATGCTTCCAGGCTGCGGTACCCGGTCGGAGATGCCCATGGCAGCGCCGCGGCGAAACGGTCGGAAATCGCCGCGAGCACCGGGAGCCACAGCAGGACCCAGATGGCCCAGGCCAGCGCGGTGAAAAACGGCGCCAGCGCGCGGCGCACCGGATGCGCGAGCTCCGGGCGCTCGATGATCAGCGCTCGCGCGGCGTCAGGCCTCGGTCCGGACTCACCCATGTCGCTTTCCTTCCTGATTTGCGCAGCCACGCGTTGGGCAGCGCCACGACGACGGTCGCGGCGTTCATTGCCCAGTAAGCCAGCGGATACCAGATCATCCAGAACCAGATTCGCAGGAGCCCCTTGTCGTACCGACGATCCAGCCACAGGCTGAGAAGGCTCTGCAGCAGGAAGGTCGCCCCGAGCAGCATGCCCGCCCATCCGAGCATCAGCACCGGGGCGCTTTGCAGGTCGACGTCGTACATCACGATGTCGATGATGCGATAGACGATGAGCAGGCCCATGCAAAGAGCCCAGACGATGCTGAGGCAGTACTCCACCGGGACCGGCCATAGGCGCGGCTGCTGCCAGATCTCGTACCAGTAGTCGCGGACGACCTGCGCCCCGCCGGTCGCCCACCGCAACCGCTGGCGCCACAGCCCACGCAGGGTTTCCGGCATCAGGATCCAGCACAGCGCGCGCGGCTCGAAGCGCACCTGCCATCCGGCAAGCTGGAGCTTCCAGGTGATGTCCACGTCCTCGGTGAGCTTGTCCGGGGTCCAGAACCCGGCCTGGAACAGCGCCGTGCGGCGGAACGCCGCGATCACGCCGGACACCGTGAACAGGAGGTCGATCGAGCGCTGCGCGCGCTTGATGAGGCCGATGATCGACGAGAATTCGCCGACCTGGATGCGGCCGAGCAGCGTCGAGCGCGTGCGCACGCGCGGGTTCCCCGTCACGGCGCCGATCTGCGGCTCCTCGAAGTGCCGCACCAGCCAGTGCACGCACCACGGGTCGAGGACCGCGTCCGCATCGATGCCCAGGAGAATGTCCGCGCGCGTGAGCAGCGCGGCGGTGTTCAACCCGATCGCCTTGCCCTGGTTCTCCGCGTGATGGATCACGCGCAGCCGCGTGTGCGTCGCGGCCAGCTCATCGAGGATGGCACCGGTGCGGTCGGTGCTGCCATCGTCGATCGCGATGACCTCGAAGGCGGGGTAGCGAAGCTGCATCAAGCCCTCGATCGTCTCGCGCACGTGGGCTTCCTCGTTGAAGCAAGGCACGAGAATGGCGACGAGCGCGTAGTGGCTGAGCTCGGGCGGTTCGTCGACCGCGTAAGGCGGGTTGCGCTCGTATTTGAAATAGAACACCACGGCGCCGACCATCCAGATGAACGACATCGTCATGGGGTAGAGCAATACGAACGAGAGCATCACTCCCCAGTAGTCGCCGAGCAGCGTGGGCAGGGTCATGGCAGCGCCGGCTGCGAGCGCAAGGACAAAGCCCGCCAGACCGCCTCGAAACCGTTGTCGGGAAGGCCGGCAACACCGAATTGGCGGAAACCGTCCGCTTCGAGGCGCCGCATCTCGGAGGCGATGCGCGGCGCAGGGATGGCAGAGGGATCGAATTCGAACAGGACGCGGGACCTGTGCCGCGCCTCGATGGAGGCCAGCATGTCCGGGTTCGCGGGCAGGACGACAAAGTCGTCGATGCGCAGCCGGTCCCATGCTTCAGGCGGCACGCGTGTGCCGGGGGCATAGGCAATCCGCATCGGCGAGCGCCAGCGTTCGATCGTCGCCAGCGCACGCGTGACTGCCTGATCGCCAGGCAGGGCTGGGACTCGAACACCCGAAAAATTCACCCGGCGCGCAAGGTCGTCGAGCAGCGCCGGCTGTTCGAGCCACGCCTGCGGCAAATCGATGAAGACTTCGCCGCCCGCTCTGCGCTCGACCTGCCACGCGACGCGATTGAGCAGCCCGAGCTCCGCGGCGCCCGGCTCCACGAAGGTGACGTTGGGGCTCCACCGCTCGATCACGTCCAGGCTGCGGGAGAGGCGCTCTTCCGGCACCCCCCATTGCGCCGGCTGGATCCGAACGCTGCGCGAAGGATCGTGCGGCCAGATGCGGCGCACGAACGCCGCGTAGTCCTCGAGCGTCGGGCCGCGCTCGATCAGGTTGCGCTTCAGCGCCATCAGCGGAGTCGCCGCCGTGTTGACACCATCCTCCAGCGTGAAGCCGATGCTCATCCCGAGCTGCGCCGCGATCTCCTGCGCGGCGTGGTTGCTGCGCCCGTACGGCCATGCGATGCCTCGTGGCGCGACACCGATCCGGCGCGCGATGAGGTCGCGGTTCGCTACAAGGTCGTCGCGCAAGCGCTTCAGGTAAATCTCGTCGGTCTCGTAGCGTCCATCCGCATAGATGCGGGTGGTCGCCGCAGGCTGCGTGTTGCCCTGCGGATTGCCCGGCACGCCGCGGTGGAGGTCGTAGCTGTGCGAAACGACTTCCACCAGGCCCGAGCGCTGCATCTCGCGGGCTTCCTCCCAGGTCACGAAATCGCCGCGCGGCACCGGCTGGCCGTCGTAATCGACCTGGCCACCCTCCGGAACCTCCAACCAGCGCCCGACGAGCGCGATCACCGCAGGGTAGCGAAACAGCTTGAGGAGTGGGTAGACGCGCGTATAGACGTCTTTCTTCCCGTCGTCGAAAGTGAGCAGGACCGCCTTCTCCGGAAGCACTTTCCCGCCGCGGCGGGCGTCGATCACCTGCTGCAGGCTGACCGGCGTGTAGCCCGCGGAGCGCAGCCATGCGAACTGCGCCGCGAGCTCGGCTGCGAGCACGGCGGTGCGAGCGACCGGCAAGGTGCGGCCGCTCTCGACCTCGTGGTAGCAGAGGACGATGAGATCGTCGGCCGCCTGCGCCGCCGACCATGGCGCCAACGCCATCAGCACGAGTACGAACAGCCGCCGCAGTGGAATCAGAAACGCCATAGCACCGTCAAGGTCGCGAGGTTGCGGGCTTCCTGCACGCCGTCGTAGGGACGCACCAGGCGGGCGATCGAATAGCGCAGCGACAGGTCGCGCCCGAGCTCCCAGCGATGCTGGTATTCGATCGCCTTGATGCCGCCGCTGCCGAACCCGGACTCCCAGTAGTCGCCGAGCGACACGGTGAGCCGCTGCCGGAACGAGCGGTCGTACTCCCGCGAGGTGAGGTAGTCCACCGTGCCGCTCGCCCACACCGAGCGATCCCGCGGCGGATTGAAGTACGCCGCGGCCGTGCCGAGCGAGTTCTCCGTGGCGTCGATGCCCGCCGTGGACTCGAAGATCCAGCGCGGCCCGCTCACCCAGCGCTCGAACCACGAGAAGCTCGCGCCGCGGCGGCGGTTGTCGTCGCTGAAGTCCATCGCGGTCAGCGCCACGCCGAGCTTGCGGCGCTCGCTCGCGCGCCAGTCCACGCCGAACGTCGCGCGCTCGGCGGTCAGGTTGGCACGCACGGCCTGGAGCGGCATTTCGTTGGCGAGGCTTTCGGCCGAGCCGTACAGCTGCCAGAAGTCCGACGCTTGCCAGCGAAGCGTCCCCAGCACGCCGACCTTCTCGCCGCTGCCCCCGTTCGCCTCGCCGGTCGCGCGCCAATCGCCCTGGCGCCATTCGAGGCCGGCGCCGGTCCGGATCCAGCGCGTGCTGCTGCTGTCGAAGTCCGCCCAGGAGTTGTAGTGGTGCAGGAACGCCCGCCATTGCTCCGCCAGCGGGCTGCTGTAGAGCCAGGCGTCGATCCGATAGTCGCGGGTGCCATGGGGATCGGTGGATTCGCCGTGCCCGTATCCGGCCTCGACGTAGAGCTCGCGGCGGTCGTGCAGACCGAAGCTCTCGGTCGCGCGACGAACCGGCGCGCTCGCCGGGTCGACGCTTTGCGCAACCGCCAACTCTGCGCGCGCCTCTTCCCAGCGCTGCAACGTGAGCAGCGCCTCGGCGCGGTCGACATGCAACCCTACACTGTCCGGGTCGCGGCCGAGGTTGCGTCGTACGTCGGCTTCCCCTTCTCTCGTCCAGCCGCGCGAAAAATGCAGGCTCGCCTCGGCTGAGCGCACCTCGCCGTTGAAGGGCGTCTCGTCGAGGTGCCTCTCGATGCGCTGCTGCGCCTCGTCCAGGCGATCGGCGTAGATGCGCGCCTGATCGCCCGCCACCTCGGCGCTGCGGCGCTCGGCGTTGGTCAGGGTGTCGCGCCGGCGCCGGCTCGGACTGCGCTGCGCAAACGCATCGATGTGCGCCGCCGCCTCGTCGTGCTTCTCGGACTCGACCAGCGCATAGAAAAGTCCGAGGTTGGCGTCGAAGCTGTCCGGCGATTCCGCAAGCGTCTTGCGATAGAGCATCTCCGCGGTTTCCGGCTTGCGCAGTGAGAGATAAGCACCCGCAACGTCGCTCAGCGCAAAGGCCGGCACCGGCTTGCCCTTCGCTTCGAGAGCCTCGTAGAGCTTCACCACGTCGGCCGGGCGATTTCGCACCCAGAGCGCAGAAAGGCGATCCACCAGGCGTCGCAAGCCTTCGGCGTCGACCTCTGCGCCGCCGAGGAATCCGGCCGCCAGATCGTCGGTACGCGCGAGCGCTGCATCGATGCGGCGAAAGCGCTCCGGCCCCTTCAGGGAGTTCACATCGATGCGGCCGTGGCGGATCTCGACCGCGATCCGGTCGCCCTCCTCTCGCGCACGCTCGTTCTCGTCGAGCGATGCGCCCAGGCTCGCCGCCTGCTCGAACAGTCCCAGCCGCGTCGCCGCCCGCCACGCGCCCTTGCGCGCCGCAGCGTCCTTCGGCGAGCGCTCCAGGACGGCGAGATAAGCGCCGAGCGCCGCCGCCCAGTCTTCCTCGGCTTCGTACTTTTCGGCAATGCCTGCTGCCTCAGCCGCCGCCCCGACCAGCAGCATCGCGATCCAGCCCACGACCTTCGCGCATGACAGGCGTATGGACGACTCCGCAGTGTGGAATCCGGCCCGGGCGGTTCTTATCGGCGGCCCGCGGGACTCGAGCCCGATGCGGCTACATCATACTTCGGTTGCCCGACGTTGGTACGCCGCTAACTCATTTCATTCTCGAGGCTTCAACTACCAGCGTATTTGCGGCGAGGTCGTGAATCGCCCGGCGATCGGCCCGCGCCGGCAGCGTGAGGAATGAAATCAGCCCGAGCGACGCTTTGACAATGATTCGAACATAGAGACGCCAGATCGGCGGCGGGCTGCCGCTCGTCATTTCCCGAACCCGGAACCGCATCACGGCCTGGCCCGCAGTGCAAACGAACCGCGTCAGGACGGGCTCGTAGTTCAGGAAGACGAGGAAAAAGAGGATTTCGCCGAAACCGTGGGTATCCCGCGAGAGGAACGGCAGCTGGCCGATCGACACGACGACCAGGAGGACGACGATCCAGTCGATGGCTGCGCCGAGATACCGGCGCAGGAGATTCGGATAGGCGTTCGTCATTTCACGATCAGCGTATAAGTCACTGCCTGCGAGATGCCCGGAAGGCTGCCGCCGAAGTTGAGCACGTGTTTTCCCGGGCTCAGCGGCGGCAGCATGACGTAGTAGCCGTTCGCGGCGGACGGAAAGACGCGGTAGCTCGGCTCCGCCAGGGCGCCCATGTCGAAGCATTCCTTCGTGGCCTGCCGGTATTTCGACAACCCTTCGACGCGCCGGCCGTCGACCTCGAGCACGAGTATGGAGGGGTCATCCGTAATGGCCCTCGCCGTTGCCGCATATGAAAAGCAGCAGGATGCAACGCAGCCTTCTACGCTCCCCGGCATCACGACGTAGTTGACCAGAGGGAAGAAGATGTACTTGTCGCGCGGCACCGTGCACGTTCTGACGACTCGCGCCGTGCCATAGGTCCCGGCGAGAAACCACACCGGACCCTTTTGCTTCAGGTGGCAATGGCGGCCCGTGCGGTCGGCCACCGGGCTGTCGGCGGCGTCGAAAGAGCCCGCCCATTGCCACCACGCCTTCGACCATTCGACTTGAGAGGCATTCGCAACCGGCTGATCCGGCGCAACCGTGATCGCGGGCTGGCCGGAGGTCGCCGGCACTGCGGCGAAACAAAAAGCCGCTGCCGGAATCAGGCTGCTCGGTCTCATCTTGCGGGCGCGTTTTCCGGAGTTGTTCGGCCACGCCTGTGGTATTGAAAGGTGCCGACGACACCCATCGTGTAGAAGTACATGAATATCAGGCCCACGATCATGGGCGAGGCGCTTCGCATCTCCATCATCAGGAAGGCCTTGGAGATCACGAAGTAGACGAGCATCAACACGGCGCAGGTCCGGCTTTTCTTGTAGATGCCGAAAGTGAGACCGAAGACCAGGACCACATCGATCAGCTCCACCGCGGAATATCCGAGCACGCTCATGCCCGCCATCGCGAAGAACGTGACCACGAGCGTGAGGCTGCCGCTGATCAGGCCCGCAATCCAGGCGCCTTTGATCTTCTTCAGGACGTCGATTGAAACAGTCGACTCGTTTTCACCGGACTCCAGTTGCGACCTTGGTGCCGCGTACGGATTGATCGTCGTCATCTAGGGACCTCCCCTGACAGCGGAACTGCGAAAGTCAAACGGTTTTTGTTGACAATTCATAGGTGACCCAGCCCGCCAGGCCAACAAGAAGGACAACCAGCGATACGCGGTGCAGGAACACCTCCCGCGCGGTCATCGCAGCCAAAGGAACGTATCGAAACTGGAGGATTCCGATGGCGCAGGCGGCGGCAAGGGCCGCTGTGACCGGAACCCACGTCCTCCACAGCAGGGTGACGATAAGTCCAGCCATGACCAAGAGCAGGACCGGGATAAAGATGACGACCTTCCACCAGGACGGTCCGGCCAGGCCGCCGCACACCGGACAACGCGCCGGAGTGACGGCTGAAACGCGCAGCACCCGCTTCCAGCTGTAAAAGTGCTGCTTGCACGTGGGGCAGGCAAAGGTCATCCGTGCTCCCCGCGCAGGCGGTTGGCAATTCGAACTGCGATGTTCAACATCGCCATGAGAAATCCGGCATTCAGAATGATTCCGATACAGAAGACGGCGGGAGTCGCGATGTCTCCCGTCAGGTCGGGGAAGACGTATGCGCTCGTGAGCAGCGTCGCCGCCCAGATCGGCGCCACCGTAAGCCCTAACCATTCGACATCCGTGTTCGTGGCCAGCACCCCCGCGACGGTTACGGCCAGGGCCGAAAGAAGTACCGCCGCGCCGACGACGATTCGCCGGCTGACCCATTTCCTTCCCACGAGCGCGATGCAGAAGCCCCACAGCAGGCTATTCGCTCCGAAGGCGAGCCACTGGACCATTGGCGAGAGCCCGGGAAAACGCTGCACGAGCAAATTGGCCGGCGCGGCAAGCACGACGCAGGTCCAATCTGCGAAAGTCGTCTGAAACGCGTATGACGCGGCGCCCGCCATGACTGCCATGGCGAAATGCAGTATCGCCACAGCGACGGTCATCCCGAGAAGTCGACGATCGATGAGCGGTAACTTCAACGTGCTTCCTTATTCTTTGGCTGCTTCCCGAATATCATGGCGCGCTTCCGCAATTGGAGATAGGAATCAAGTCCTTATCCAGACGACGGGCCGCGTTATCCGAATGTCCTAAGCTGTGCATTAATGACTGCGCGCTCCAACGAAAACGAGTTTCCGATCGCACCGCCGGTCGAGCCGATGCTGGCGAAGCTCGCCGACGAGTTGCCGCCGCAGGGCAAGCATCTGTACGAGCCGAAATGGGACGGGTTCCGGGCGATCGTGTTCCGCGGGCGCTCCGAGCTCTTCATCCAGAGCCGGGACCTGCGGCCGTTCGACCGCTACTTTCCGGAGCTGCACGAGGCGCTGCTGGCGAGGCTGCCGAAGGGCTGCGTGGTCGACGGCGAGATCGTGATCGCGACCAAGCGCGGGCTCGATTTCGACGCGCTGCAGATGAGGCTGCACCCGGCGGAGTCGCGCGTGATGAAGCTGGCGAAGGAGACGCCGTCCTCGTTCATCGCGTTCGATCTCCTCGCGGCGGACGGCGAAAATCTGATGGCGACGCCGCAGGGCGAGCGTCGCAGCCGCCTCGAAGAGCTGCTTGCCCGGATCCACCAGCCGGTTTACCTGACGCCGATGACGCGCGATCGCGCCATTGCGCAAGACTGGCTCGGTCGCTTCGAGGGCGCGGGGCTGGACGGCGTGGTCGCGAAGCCGGCGGGCGCGACCTATCAGCCGGGCAAGCGCGCGATGATCAAGGTGAAGCATGCACGCACCGCCGATTGCGTCGTCGCAGGATTTCGCTGGCACAAGAGCGGCAAGGACGCGGTCGGATCGCTCCTCCTCGGCCTGTACGACGACAACGGCGTGCTGCACCACGTCGGCGTGACGTCGTCCTTCACCATGGCGACGCGCGAGCAGCTCGCAAGAGAGCTGGAGTCGCTGCGGAAGAACGCGTTCGAAGGACATCCGTGGCGGGAATGGGCCGAGGCCGCCGAAAGCGGCACGCAGCGCATGCCCGGCGCGCAGAGCCGCTGGAGCGCGGGCAAGGACCTTTCATGGGAGCCGCTGCGCATCGAGCGCGTGTGCGAGGTGAAATACGATCACCTGCAGGGCGAGCGCTTCCGCCACGCGGCCACTTTCCTGCGCTGGCGCCCGGACAAGCCGCCCGCGGAATGCCGCTACGACCAGCTCGAGACCACTGGCGCCTACGAGCTGGAAAAGGTTTTTGGGGCGGGTTCCTCATAGGGGTCCAGAGGCTCCTGAGGCGGGCGCAGATCTTCCGGAACGTGCTGCAGGTTGATGCGGATGCGAGTCCAGGTGGACGAGCGCCCGCGCATCGAATCGACCAGCACGTCGGCGGGCTCGAGGTGCGCCGCGGCCTGCGGGTGGCGCTTCTTCCAGCGCTCGAGGCCGGCGAGCGCGTCCTCCTGGCGCTGCGCCCGGCCGATCTCGATGAGCGGATGCTTTGGCTTGCGCTTGGAAGGCTGCACGCGGGCAGGCTCGCCCGCCTGCTTTCTGTAGTGCGGCGGCCAGGGGGCGTCGCCCAGGCCCTGCTTTTCGGACAGCTCCAGCAGCGAGTCGAGCGTTCCGGGCCTGTCGTCGATGCCCTCGTGAAGGTCGCCCTGCTTCTTGAAGCGCGCGGGCATGGTCGCGAGCGTGAAGTCGCCGGGCTCGGCCGAAGCGACCTCGTCCCAGGCGAGCGGCGCCGAGACGGTGGCCGCCTCCGTAGGCCGCACCGAATAGGCCGCGGCGACGGTGCGGTCCTTGGCGTTCTGGTTGTAGTCGACGAAGACGCCGTGGCGCTCCTCCTTCCACCACTTGCTCGTCGCGATGGAAGGCGCCCGGCGCTCGACCTCGCGAGCAAGCGCCAGCGCCGCGCGGCGCACCTCGTCGAAGCTCCACCGCTTCTCGATGCGCACGTTGACGTGCAGGCCGCGCTTTCCGGAAGTCTTGGGCCAACCGACAAGTTTCAAATCTTGCAGCGTCGAATGAACAACGGCGGCCACGTCGCGCACCTGCCGCCACTTCACGCCGGGCACCGGATCGAGGTCGACGCGCAGCTCGTCGGGATGCTCGAGCTCTTCGGCGCGCACCGGGTGCGGGTGGAGCTCGAGGCAGGCGAGGTTGGCCATCCACGCGAGCGCCGCGGCGTCGCGCGGCACCACCTCTTCGGCAGCGCGGCCCGATGGGAAACGCAGCTCGACCACCTCGATCCACCCGGGCCGCGCGCTCGGCGCCCGCTTCTGGTAGAAGAACTCGCCGTCGATGCCATTCGGGTAGCGCACCAGCATGTTGGGCCGGCCGCCCGCCCCGCGCAGCGCGCCCTCGGCCACGGCGAGGTAGTAGCGCACGAGGTCGAGCTTGGTGTGCTTGGCCTTCGGAAAGAGCAGCTTGGCGGGATTCGAGACCGCGATCTCGCGGCCGTCGATCTTCAGGAGCTCTCGCTCAGAGCGCGAAGCGCTGGACGATTTCGTAGGCCGATCCTTTGTTCGACACGGCCGAGCGCACCAGGGTGAGCTCGCTCACGGGCCATTCGACCCCGGGGAGCGGCGGCAGTTCGCGCGGCGGCGGCGCGTTGCGCAGCAGCGTGAGGTGCGCGGCGAACGGGCGCGCCTCGAGCGTATAGCCGGCTTCACGCAAGGAAGCGTGCAGCGCCTCGACCAGCGCCGCGAGCGCCGCGGGCGTCTCGCGCGGCCCCGCCCAGACGATGCGGTTGTGCTTCCAGTACTGCGCTTTCTCGATGGGCAGGACATGCGCCCTCGCGCTTACCGAGCGTGCCGCTTCGAGAGCCTTCTCGGGCGCGACCGGGCCCAGAAACGCGAGCGTAAGGTGAATCTTCTCAGCGGGAGTGACGCGGCCTTCCAGCTTCTTCGCCCAGCCTTCGAGCGCGGCCGCGGTGGCGGCCGGCGGCCAAACGGCGAAGAAATACCGGCTACTCGGCAAGCTGCTTTCGCGTGAGCGCGGCGAGCGCGCGCTCGGCCGAGTCGGACGACTTCTCGAGCTCGGCCGCGATCAGCTCCTGCTCGCGGCGGCTGCGATTCTGCGAGAGCTTCCAGCGCGTCTCGATGCGGGTCACGGCGATCTCGAAGTTGACGATGCCCTCGAGCATCATCTTCACGTAGTCCGGACGCAGGGCGTCGAAGGTCGGAAGCCACTGCGGATCCATGGTCTCGACGAGGCGGCGCTGGTTCGCATGCTTCGCCTTCGGGTCGTCGAGAACCCTGGGGGTGCCGTAGGCGTGCACCGCGGCGTAGTTCCACGTCGGCACGCGCTCCTTCTCCTCGTACCAGCGCGGCGACACGTAGCCGTGCGGTCCGAAGAACACCACCATCACCTCGTCGTCGAAGAACTCCTTCCACTGCGCGTTGTTGCGCGCCATGTGCATGTCGAGCGCGATCTTGCCGTCGCGCTCGTGCACCAGCACGGGAAGGTGCGAGCCGTGCAGGGTGCCGCCGGTCCCGGTGACGAGGAGCGCGAAGTTGTTGGCGCGCATGAAAGCGACCGCTTCGGCCTGGTTGTCAATCTGGTTGTACGCTGGGGAGTACATAAATAATTTGCTCTGACCCCTTTTATTCGATCAATGCGATCGCCTGAGCGGCGATGCCTTCGGCGCGGCCGATGAAGCCGAGGTGCTCGGTCGTCGTGGCCTTGATGCTCACCGCGCCGGGTGCGATGCCCAGGTCGGAAGCGATGTTGGCGATCATCTGCGGCACGTGCGGCGCCATGCGCGGCGCTTGCGCCAGGATCGTGGCGTCGACGTTCACGATTCGATACGAGCCGAGCTTTTTCTTCACCTCGCGCAGGAGCCGCCGGCTGTCGGCGCCGGCGTATGCGGGGTCGCTGTCCGGGAAGTGCCTGCCGATGTCGCCGAGCGCGGCTGCCCCGAGCAGGGCGTCGCAGATCGCGTGCAGCAGCACGTCGGCGTCCGAGTGGCCTTCCAGGCCCTTATCGTACGGGATGGCGACGCCGCCGATGACCAGGCGCCGCCCCGCCGCAAACGCGTGGACGTCGAAGCCCTGGCCGATCCTCATGCGCCGAGCCCCGCGCGCCGGCCGAGGAGGCTCTCGGCCATCGCGAAATCCTCCGGCCAGGTGACCTTGATGTTCTCGCGGCTGCCGGCGACGAGCTTGGGCTTGAGGCCCATCTGCTCGAGCGCGGAGGCCTCGTCGGTCACCACGCCGCGCGAGCGCTGCAGCGCCTGTACCAGCAGTCCCGCGCGGAACATCTGCGGCGTCTGCGCGAGCCAGAGCTGCGCGCGGTCCTGGGTCGACAGGATGCGGTGGCGGCCGGACTCGTCCTTGGCGGCCTTTTTCACCGTCTCGGCGACGGGCAGCGCGAGGATGCCGCCGATCTCGTCGCCCGAGCACTCGGCGAGGAGCGCCCGCAGGTCCTGCGCGGGGAGGCAGGGCCGCGCCGCGTCGTGCACCAGCATCCAGTCGTCCGCGTTCCAGTCGTCGCGCGAGGCGACCAGGCCGTTGTAGACCGACTCGCGGCGCGACTGGCCGCCGCACCAGAGCGGCTCGAGGCGCTCGCCGAAGGCGGTCCAGTCGAGCGCGGTGAAATGCGAGTCGCCGGACGCAAGCACCACGAACACCTTTTCGATCGGCGGCACGCAAAGCGCTCGAACCGCGTGCCAGAGCATGGGATGGCCGGCAAGCGCGACGTACTGCTTCGGGCGATCGCCCGGGGCGCGCGTGCCGCTGCCCGCGGCGGGGATCAGCGCAAAGATAGACAAATAGGCTGAGTCGGAAGTCGTTCTAATTCAGGACGATATAATTACACGTTTTTGTTGATGCATCGCGATTCGCTTTCCGCCCGCAGACGCTATACCCGGCTCGCCGGCTCGGCCGACGCGCTCGCGCTCGCGCGTCTCGCGGCCACCGACAAACCGCTCGCCGCCATCGCCTCGACGGCGCTCGACGCGCAGCGCCTCGTCGAAGAGATGGTGTGGTTCGCGCCCGGGCTGCGCGTCTGCCTGCTGCCGGACTGGGAGACGCTGCCCTATGACCAGTTCTCGCCGCACCAGGATCTCGTGTCCGAGCGCCTCGCCACGCTCTATCGCATCCAGCGCGGCGATTTCGACGTCGCGGTGGTGCCGGCACCGACCGCTCTGGGGCGGCTTTGCCCGCCCGCCTACATCGCGGCGCATACCTTTCTCCTGCGCACCCAGGAGCGGCTCGACCTCGAGAAGCTCAAGGCGCAGCTCGTCACCGCGGGCTACGAGCACGTCACGCAGGTGGTGGCGCCGGGCGAAGTCTGCTTCCGCGGCGGCCTCATCGATCTCTATCCGATGGGGAGCGCCCTGCCCTACCGCCTGGACCTCGACGACGACGTCGTCGAGGCGATCAAGACCTTCGACGTCGATACCCAGCGCACGCTCTATGCAGTAAAGGAAATTCGCATGCTGCCGGCGCGCGAGTTTCCGCTCGACGAGGCGGGCCGCGCGCGCTTTCGCAGCCGGTGGCGCGAGCGCTTCGAAGGCGATCCTTCGAAGAAGCGCCTCTACCGCGACGTCTCCAACGGCGTGCCGGCGGCGGGGGTCGAGTACTACCTGCCGCTCTTTTTCGAGTCGGTCGCCACGCTCTTCGACTACCTCCCGTCCGGCACCACGCTCGCGATGCACGGCGACGTGAGCGCGGCGGTGCAGGATTTCTGGCGCGAGACGGCCACGCGCCACAAGATGGCGGGCGGCGATCCCGACCGGCCGCTCCTCGCGCCGCCCGAAGTCTTCGTTCCTGCCGAGGAGTTCTTCGTCCGGGCCAAGGATTTCTCGCGCATCGACCTCGCGCCCTTTACCGAAGAGGAAGCGCAAGGCGAACCCGCGCCCGGCCCCGTCTCGTTCTCGTTCAAGCCGCTGCCTCCGGTGGCGGTCGACCGGCGGGCGAACGATCCGCTCGCGGCGCTCAAGCACTTCATCCAGAGCTCGGGCCTGCGCGTCATGGTGGCGGCCGAATCGCCTGGCCGGCGCGAGACCATGGCGAGCTACTTCGCCGAGTACGGGCTGAAGCCCGCTGGGTGCGCGAGCTTCGAGGAATTTGTCTCGAGCAAAGCGTCGTTCCTCCTCTGCGTTTCGCCGTTGTCGCACGGATTCGTTGCCGGCGACGAAAAATGGGCGGTCGTCACCGAGGCCGAGCTCTATGCGGGGGTGGTGCGCCGCCGCAGCCGCGCGGCCGAGAAGCGCACCTCCGTCGAGGGAATGCTGCGCGACCTTTCGGAGCTGAAGATCGGCGATCCGGTAGTGCACGAGCAGCACGGCATCGGCAGGTTCCAGGGCCTGACCACGTTGAACGTCGAGGAGGGGCAGGCCGAGTTCCTGCTCCTCGAGTACGAAGGCGGCGACAAGCTCTACGTCCCGGTCGCCCAGCTCGGCGTCATCGGCCGCTACAGCGGCGCACAGCCCGAGGAGGCGCCGCTGCACAAGCTCGGCAGCGGCCAGTGGGACAAGGCGAAGGAGCGCGCGGCGAAGCAGGTGCGCGACACCGCCGCCGAGCTTCTCGCGCTGTATGCGAAGCGCGCGGCACGCCTTGGATATGCTTTTTCAGTTGAACTAAGAGATCTTGAAACCTTTGCTGCGGGCTTCGGCTTCGAGGAGACCCCCGACCAGGCCGCCGCGATCGAAGCGGTGGTCGCGGACATGGCCGCCGGCAAGCCGATGGACCGGCTGGTGTGCGGCGACGTCGGCTTCGGCAAGACCGAGGTGGCGCTGCGCGCCGCGTTCGTCGCCATCGCCGACAAGAAGCAGGTCGTGATCCTCTGTCCGACGACGCTGCTCGCCGAGCAGCACTTCCAGACCTTCAAGGACCGCTTCGCCGAATGGCCGGTGAACATCGCGGAGCTCTCGCGCTTCAGAAGCGGCAAGGAATCCGCGGACATCGTGAGAAAGCTGGAGACCGGCGAGATCGACATCGTCATCGGCACGCACAAGCTCCTGTCGAAGGACGTGAAGCTGAAACGCCTCGGGCTCGTGATCATCGACGAGGAGCACCGCTTCGGCGTGCGGCAGAAGGAGGCGATGAAGCGCCTGCGCGCCGAGGTCGACGTGCTCACGCTCACGGCGACGCCGATCCCTCGCACGCTCGCGATGTCGCTGGAGGGAATTCGCGACTTCTCGGTCATCGCCACCGCGCCGCAGAAGCGGCTCGCCATCAAGACCTTCGTCGCGCCGTGGTCGGAGGGCCTGATCCGCGAGGCGGTGATGCGCGAGCTGAAGCGCGGCGGCCAGGCGTACTTCCTGCACAACGAGGTCGACTCGATCGAGAGGATGGCAGAAAGACTGCGGCGCCTCCTCCCGGAGGCGCGACTCGCGATCGCCCATGGCCAGATGCGCGAGCGGGAGCTGGAGCGGGTGATGCGCGACTTCACCGCCCAGCGCTCGAGCGTGCTGCTCTGCTCGACCATCATCGAGACCGGGATCGACATCCCGACCGCCAACACCATCGTCATCAATCGCGCCGACCGCTTCGGCCTGGCGCAGCTCCACCAGCTGCGCGGCCGCGTCGGGCGCTCGCACCACCAGGCCTACGCCTACCTCCTCACCCCGCCGGAGGACGCGCTCAACAAGAACGCCGTCAAGCGGCTCGAGGCGATCCAGACCATGGAGGAGCTCGGCTCGGGCTTCTACCTGGCGATGCACGACCTCGAGATCCGCGGCGCGGGCGAGATCCTCGGCGAGGAGCAATCGGGCGAGATGCAGGAAGTCGGCTTCTCGCTGTATGCACGCATGCTCGACCGAGCAGTGCGCAAGCTCAAGGCCGGGAAGGCGCCGGAGTTGGAGGGAACCGTCGATGTTTCTACGGAGGTCAACCTCCACGTCCCCGCCCTGCTCCCTGCAACCTACTGCAGCGACGTGCACGAGCGGCTGTCGCTGTACAAGCGCCTCGCGGATGCCGAGACGCGCGAGGCGCTCGATGCGCTGCGCGAGGAGCTGGTCGACCGCTTCGGCGAGCTGCCCGAGCCGGCGCGCGCCCTGCTCGAGTGCCACATGGTGCGCATCGCCGCGCGGCCGCTCGGCGTGACGCGCGTCGACGCCAC
Organism: Burkholderiales bacterium; assembly: GCA_036406675.1. Taxonomy (GTDB): domain Bacteria; phylum Pseudomonadota; class Gammaproteobacteria; order Burkholderiales; family SG8-39; genus SCGC-AG-212-J23. The sequence continues at coordinate 66,459 of DASXAO010000043.1, read as the reverse complement.
GCACGAGGCGGTGCAGCTCCAGTTCATCAAGAACCCGCCTGTCGACGGCGCCAAGGTGATCGACTTCATCCGCAAGAAGGGCCGGCACGCCCGCCTCGCCGGCCCCGAAAAACTCCGCGTCGACGCCAAGCTTCCCGCCTGGCAGGAGCGCGCCGCCGCGGTGAAGGACATCCTCCAGCAGCTCGCCGCGTGAAAGAGAATATGCCATGTCCCTGATTCGCCCTTGCGCGGGCCTGCGCCCGGCGCCCGGTCGCGCTGGCGACGTCATCGCGCCGCCCTACGACGTGCTGTCCACCGAGGAGGCGCGCGCCCGCGCGGCGGGCAAGCCATGGAGCTTCCTGCACGTCTCCAAGCCCGAGATCGACCTGGCGCCCGGGACCGACCCGTATTCGCCCGCGGTCTATGCCAAGGCGGCGGAGAATCTGCAGAACATGATCGGCAACGGCGTGCTCAGGCGCGATACGGTGCCCTGCTACTACGTCTACCGGCTGGTGATGGGCAAGCACACGCAGACAGGGCTGGTGGCCGCCGCCTCGATCGCCGATTACGACACCAACCGCATCCGCAAGCACGAGCACACCCAGACCGAGAAGGAAACCGACCGCGTGCGCCAGATCGACGCGCTGAATGCCCACACCGGGCCGGTGATGGTCGGCTATCCGAAGGCGCCGGAAGTGGACGAGATCCTGGCGCGGTGCTCGGCCGGGGCGCCCGACGCGGACGCGACCGCGGACGACGGGGTGCGCCACTCGCTGTGGGTGGTGCGCGATGGAGAGACGCAGGCGCGGCTCACCCGCGCGTTCGACGCCATGCCGGCGATCTATATCGCCGACGGCCACCACCGCTCGGCCGCGGCCTCGCGTATCGCCGCCGCGCGCCGCGCCGCCAATCCGCGCCACACAGGGCAAGAGAACTACAACAGCTTCCTGACGGTGAACTTTCCCCACCATCAGATGCAGATCCTGGACTACAACCGGGTCGTTTCCAGCCTGAACGGAATGGACGCTGCGACCTTCCTGGCACGCCTGCGCGAGAACTTTTCAGTGGAGGCAAGCGCCCAGGCGGTGAAGCCCGCGCGGCCGGGCGAATTCGGGCTGTACGTGGCCGGAAGATGGCACCGCCTCGCGATCCGCCGCGAGCTGGTCCCGGCGGACGACCCGGTCGCGCGCCACGACGTGACGCTGCTCTCCGAGCATCTGCTCGCGCCCCTGCTGGGCATCAAGGACCTGCGCCGGGACAAGCGCATCGACTACGTCGGCGGCATCCGCGGCCTCGGCGAGCTGGAAAAGCGCGTCGACAGCGGCGAGATGGCCGCCGCCATCGCGCTTCATCCCACCAGCATGGAGGACCTGATGGCCGTCGCCGAAGCGGGCAAGGTCATGCCCACCAAGTCGACCTGGTTCGAGCCGAAGCTCGCCGACGGGATGGTTTCGCTCGTAATCGATTGAGGTCGCCGCCCAACCCTAAAAACAGGGATAGACCACGTTTTTCCCGCAGGGAAAACGTGGTCTGTCCCTGATTAGCGGTTACTTCGCGGCGATCACCATGATTTCGACCAGCGCCTTGGGGTCGGCGAGTGCCGCCTCGACGCAGGCGCGCGCCGGGAGGTTCGACTTGTCGACCCAGGCGGTCCACACCTCGTTCATCGGCGCGCGGTTGCGGATGTCGGTGACCCAGATCTGCGCCGACAGCACCTTCGACTTGTTCGAGCCGCACTTCGCGAGCAGGCGGTCGATGTCGTCGAGCACCTGCTTGGTCTGGCCCTTGACGTCCTGGTCGAGGTTCTTCGCCACTATGCCGGCGAGGTAGACGGTATCTCCGTACTGCACCGCCTGCGAAAGGATGGCGGTCTGGTCGCTTCGCTGAATGCTCATCGCTTGTGCTCTCCTTTGTTGGCTTCGATCCTGCGGTCCTCGCGCTTTGCGTCCTGCATGGCCTCGGGCTCGAGCTGCTCGGCGCTGCGGTTGAACCAGATGAACACGCCCCAGGCGGTGAGGAGCAGCGCCGCGGTCACGCCGATGCTCGCGGCGTACGGCAGGTGCTCGGGCTGGTCCTGCGCCAGGCGGAAGGTCAGCACCACCGTCTCGATCGACAGCGACACCACCAGCACGACCATGAAGCGCGACAGGAACCTGCGCACGCGCGTGGGCGCGCTCATGTGGGCCTCGCGCTGCACCTCCTCCTCGAGCAGCGTCTGGCCGAGCTCGAGCGCCGCCACCGCCACCGTGAGCACCGCGATCGACTCGAGCACCGCGTTCAGGCGCGCGTTGAGCGGCCCTTCGGCGAAGAACTGGATGCCGTGCCAGAACTGCAGCGCCGCCACCACGATGAGCGCCGCCGAGCTCAGCAGGAACATGATCCCGATGAGGAAATGTCCTGCCGGGAACAGGCGGTAGAGGAATTTCATCGGCGGAATCCTAGTTTACTGCGAGGTACGCCTTTTCCAGCGCGCCGTCGCGGGCGATTTCAGCGGCGGGGCCGCTCGCGGCGATGCGCCCGCCCTCGAGCACGTAGGCGCGGTCGGCGAGCGACAGCGCGAGGGCGCTCATCTGGTCGACGAGGAGAATGGTCGCCGACTCGCGCCGCAGGCGGTCGAGCGCGGCGAAGAGATCCTGGATCACCGCGGGCGCGAGGCCGAGCGAGGGCTCGTCGAGAAGCAGAAGCTTTGGCCGCGCCATGAGGCCGCGCGCGATCGCGAGCATCTGCTGCTCGCCGCCGGAGAGGAGGCCCGCGCGCTGGTGCAGCCGGCCGCGCAGCCGCGGAAAGCGTTCGAGCATCGCCTCGATGTCCGCCGCGGGATCGTCTTTTCTGCGAAAGGCGCCGAGCTCCAGGTTGTGCAGCACCGAGAGCTCGGGAAACACCTGCCGCCCCTCCGGCACGAGCACCACCCCGCGCGGCATTACGCCATGGGCGGGCAGCCGCGTGATGTCCTCGCCGCCGAAGGCAATGGCACCCTGTACCGGGCGCAGCAGGCCGCTGACGGCCCGCATCAGCGTCGACTTGCCGGCGCCGTTCGCACCGAGCACCGCCACCATCTCGCGCTCACGCACTTCCAGGTCGACGCCCTTCAGCACCGGCTCGGCACCGTAGCCGGCCGCGAGCTTGCCGACGACGAGATAGGGACCGCCGTCGGGCACGGCGCGCGCGCCGCTCGGCTCGAGCGCGTGCTCGCCGAGATACGCCTTGCGCACCGCCGGGTCGCGCTGCACGTCCGCCGGGGCGCCCGCCGCGATCGCCACGCCGGCATCGAGCACCACCACCGTGTCCGAGATGCCCATCACGACATCCATGTCGTGCTCGACCAGCACAACGGCGACGCCGCTGTCCGCGATCCGCCGCAGGAGCCCGGCGAGGGTTTGCTTGTCCTGTTTCGACAAACCCGCGGCGGGCTCGTCGAGCAGGAGCACCGCAGGCCGCGTGGCGAGCGCGCGCGCGATCTCGACCAGCCGCTTGTCCACGTGCGGCAGGTCTGCCGCGCGCACGTCGAGCTCGCCGCGGTAGCTCACGAACGCGAGCAGCGCTTCCGGGCCGCCCGCGATGGCGAGGTTCTCCGCCACGGTCATCGAGCCGAAGAGCTGGGTCGTCTGGTAGGTGCGCGCGATCCCGGCGCGCGCACGGCGCCACGCCGGCATGCCTTGAATCTCGATATTTCCAATGTGAATCGTACCGGCGTCCGGCCGATAGAAGCCCGACAGCATGTTCAGCACCGTGGTCTTGCCGGCGCCGTTCGGTCCGATCAGGCTGGTGACCTTGCCCGGCTCGGCACGCAGCGACACTTCGTTGGCCGCCTTGACGCCGCCGAATGCAATGGCGATCCGGTCTGCTTCCAGGACGGCGCGTCTCGGGTTCCCGAGGGTAGTTGCGGCGCCGCCTGCGAGGCGCGGCTTGCGCCGGCGCGCGAGCCAGCGCTCGACGAGACCGACCACGCCGTCCGGCGCGAGCCACAGGACCCCGAGGAGCATCGCGCCGAAAAAGAGCAGGCGGTACTCGGCGAGCCCGGCGAGGAGCTCCGGCAGCAGCACCACGATGGCCGCGCCGACGAGCGGGCCGGCGAGCGAGCCGGCGCCGCCGATGATGACCACGAGGACGAACAGGATGGACTGCGAGAACGCGAACGTCGAAGGCGTGACGAAGCCGGACAGCGCGAAGAAAAAGGCCCCCGCCACCCCGGCGCAAAACGCCGAGATGGCGAAGGCCGCGGTCTTGATGCGCACCGGGTCGAGGCCGATCGACTCGGCGGCGACCTCGGAATCCTTCACCGCGCGCATCGCCGCCCCCCATCGGCTTTTCGCCAGCAGATGAAAGCCGTACGTGGCCAGCGCCGCGAGCACGATGCATGCGATGGCGACCGCGCGTTCGCTGTCGAGCAGCGCCGGCTTGGCGGCGCCCATGATGCCGTTCTGCCCCCCGGTCACCGCCCGCCACTCGACGGCGATGTTCTCGATGACGAAGCCGAAAGCGATGGTCACCATCGCGAGGTACGGGCCGCGCACCCGCATCGCCGGCAGGGCGAGCAGAGCCCCGGTCGCGGTGGCGAGGAGCGCGGCGACCGGCAACGCCAGCCAAAAATCGAATTTGAAGAGAACCGTGAGGACCGCAACCGCGTAGGCCCCTATGGCATAGAAGCCGACGTGGCCGAAGGACACCTGCCCCGTCAGGCCGAGGAGCACGTTGAGGCCGATGCCCACCAGGGCCGTGAGGCCGAGCGTCGCCATGATGAAGACGTCATAGCTGTTGCCCGCCGCGGTGTACGCGATGGCTGCCGCGAAGGCGGCCGTAAACAAGGCGATTCGGACGGCGCCCCTCATACCTTCTTCAGCTCCGCGCGGCCGAAGAGGCCGTTCGGCACGATGGCAAGCGCGACGATGACCAGGGTAAAGGTCAGGATCTGCGTGTACGAGGAGCCGAGGAACGCGGTGATGAGCGACTCGACCAGGCCGAAGAGAAGGCCGGCCAGCATCACGCCCCATGCGCTCGTGATTCCGCCGAGGATTGCCACGGCGAACGCCTTCAGGCCGAAGAGCGTGCCCATGTCGGAATGCACGTTGAAGAGCGGCGCGATCATGATGCCGGCGGCGCCGGCAAAGGCGGTCGACAGCGCGTAGGCGGCCATGATGGCGAGCGGCACGTTGATCCCCATCAGCCGCGCCGCGTCAGCGTTCTGTACGACCGCGAGCATCGCCTTGCCGTATTTTGTTTTTCTTGAAAAAGAATGCAGCAGAGCCGCGAGCGCCAAGCCCGCCGCCGGGATCGCGAGCTGCATCTTCGACACGTGGATGCCGAGCAGCGTAAGCCCCTCGCTCGCCCACGGCAGCACCAGGCCGCGCGGCTCCTTGCCGAAGGTGAAGAGCACCGTGTTGTCGGCGATCATGCCGAGCGCCACCGTGGCCATCAGCCAGGCGTTCGAGCCGCGCCGCGCGAATGGCCGCACCGCCACCAGCTCGACCACGAGGCCGTAGAGGGCGCAGAGAGCGAGCGAGATCGCGGCGGCGGGAATGAAATGCCAGCCGAGGTTCACGGCGAAGGTGTAGGCGAACACCGCGCCGAGCATCATCGAGCTGCCCTGCGCGAAGTTGACCGTGCTCGACACCGCGTACGTGACGTAGAAGCCGAGCGCGAGCAGCCCGTACATGCTGCCCAGGCCGAGGCCGGAGATCAGCGCCGAAGAAACCATAATCAGGGACAGACCACGTTTTTCTTCATCCTATCGAGAACAAGGCTGTTTGCCGCAAAGAAAAACGTGGTCTGTCCCTGTCTTGGGTCATTGGAACAAAAACGGCCGCGCTGGGCGGCCGTTGGTCTGTTTCCAGTCCTCCCGGTTACTTGTGCATCCCCACCGGCAGGATCTGATTATCGATGAACTGCGCCCAGACGTAGTCGTTCTCGGTGAGCGCGTCGTGGTTCTCGGGCGTGAAGGGCTTGTTGTAGGTCTTGATGAGTCCCTCGTATTTTCCGATCTTGTAGTAGCCGTCGCGCACCTTCTTGCCGTCGGTCGAGCCGGCGTTCTGGATGGCGAGCGCGCTCAGCATCATGGCGTCGTAGGCGTTCGCCACGCCGACGGCGGGCGTGACGTCGCCGGCGCCCTTGATGTCCGGGTACTTGGCCATCAGCGCCTTCAGCACCTTCTGGCCGACGGGCGACTGGTTGCCGAAGAAGCTGTAGGTCTGCACGAAGTGCACGTTCTTCGCGCTCGGACCGGCGAGCTCGGTGAAGCGGCCGCCGGCCGGGCCCCAGTGCGACACGATGGGCGGCATCCAGCCCATGCGGTCGAGCGACTTCACCACCTGCGACGACGGGCCGACGTTGCCGACGAGGAACAGGACGTCGGTGCCGGCGGACTTGAGCCGCGAGAGCTGCGGCACCACGTCGACGTCGTTGCCCTCGAACTTCTCGATGCCCGCGGCCTTCATCTTCTTCTCGGCGAGCGCGGCCGTCAGGCCCTTCTCGTTCGATTCGCCCCAGGGATTGTTGACGAGGATCATCCCCGGCTTCTTGGCGCCGTGGTTCTTCTGCGCGTACTGCAGCATCGCCTTGTCGACCAGCTCGTCGACCGCGGAGACGCGGAACACGTAGTTGTCCTTCGCGCCGTTCTTGGTGATCGGCGTGCCGGCGGCCCACGGATCCATGAACGGCAGCTTGTTCTCGTTCGCGATCGGCACGATGGCGAGCGCCACCGGCGAGTCGAGGCCGCCGATCAGCACGGCGACCTTCTCCTTGAAGTAGAGCTCGCGCGCCGCGATCACGCCCTTGGCGGGGATCGACTCGTCGTCGCGCCGCACCAGCTCGAGCTTCTTGCCGAGCAGGCCGCCCTTGGCGTTGATCTCGTCGATCGCGACCTGCAGGCCGCGCGTGATGGCTTCGCCGGCGCGCGCGGACTGGCCGGAGAGCGCGGTGACGAGGCCGATCTTGATGGTTTGCTGCGCCCAGGCGGGCGCGGCAGCAGCGAGCGACAGCGCAAACAGCAGTCCCGACAGCGATCGAATCATTTTGACCCTCCCAAGATGGCGCTAGCTTAGCAGGACGCATGCCATGTTAGGCTTGCGTCTTCGCAGCCACAGTGTCCTCCGGGCGGACATTTCGCCTGTATCGTTGCGGTGCGCCCCGGAGAACCCCCTCACCGACCCGGTGCATCCGCTCAGGTTCCACGGGCGCTACCCCTACTCCGCGATCACGCGGCGGCCCGACTATGCCTGGCCGAAAAGCCGCCGGCTGGCGGTGTACGTCGGCTTCAACGTCGAGCACTTCGCCTTCGGCGCCGGCCTCGGGGCCTGCATCGGGCCGAAGAGCCACGAGCCCGACGTGCTCAACTATTCGTGGCGGGACTACGGCAACCGCGTCGGGGTCTGGCGCTGCCTCGATCTCTTCGGCCAGCTCGGCATCCGGGTCGGCGCGATCATCAACACGGCGCTCTACGACTACTGTCCCGAGGTGATCGAGGCCTGCGTGAAGCGCGGCGACGAGCTCATCGGCCACGGCCACACCAACTCCGAGCGCCAGGGCGAGATGACCGAGATGCTGGAGAAGGCGCTGCTCAACTACTGCCGCGAGCGCATCCAGAAGGAGTCCAAGCTCCAGGTGCACGGCTGGCTCAGCCCCTGGATCTCGGAGAGCTTCGTCACCCCGGACCTCCTGCACGAGACCGGCTACTCCTACAGCTTGAACTGGTGCCACGACGACCAGCCGGTGGAGATGAAGACCCGCGGCGGGAAGATCTGGGCGATTCCCTACCCGCAGGAGCTGAACGACATCCCCGCGATCATCCACCGGCAGATGTCGGCGAGCGCCTTCGCCGACCTCGTCGTGGACAATTTCGAGGAGATGCTCGAGCAGTCGCGCACCCAGCCGCTCGTCATGGGCATCGCGCTGCATCCCTACATCGTCGGCCAGCCGCACCGGCTGCGGCACCTGCGCCGCGCGCTGCAGCACATCGTGAAGGAAAAGCGCGTCTGGTTCACCACCCCGGGCGCGATCGCCAAGTGGGTTAGCGAGACCCCCACCGACGACACCGGCTTTTTCGGTTAGGGAAGTTGCCGAAGCGCGGCGCGGTAAACGTCCCCGGCCTCGGCGAAGCCGTTCACCGTGACGTCGAGGTCCTTCAGAAGGCCGTCGTTGATCCCGTAGACCCAGCCGTGCACCGCGAGCGGCTGGCCCCGCTCCCAGGCGTCGCGCGCGATGCTCGTGTGGCACACGTTCGCCACCTGCTCGATCACGTTCAGCTCGCACAGCCGCTCCGCGGCGTTGGGCGCGCGAGCGAGCGCCGCCTCGTGCTTCATCCGCACGTCCTGCACGTGGCGCAGCCAGTTGTCGCTGAGGCCCAGGCGGTCGCGGGCGAACGCAGCCTGCACGCCGCTGCAGCCGTAGTGCCCGCACACGATGATGTGGCGCACCTTGAGGATGTCGACCGCGAACTGCATCACCGACAGGCAGTTGAGGTCGGTGTGCACCACCAGGTTGGCGATGTTGCGGTGGACGAAGAGCTCCCCGGGCAGGAGACCCACGATCTGGTTCGCCGGCACGCGGCTGTCGGAGCAGCCGATCCAGAGGTACTCGGGAAACTGCTGGCGCGAGAGCTTGCTGAAGAATTCCGGGTCCTGCAGCCGGATCGCCTGCGACCAGGCGCGGTTGGCGTCGAAGAGGTGCTTGAGGGATCGCATGCCTTGTCCTAGGGCGCCAGCTCGAGCTGCATGCCCTCGTGCGAGGCCACGAAGCCGAGCGATTCATAGAAGCGGATGGCGTCGCGGCGCCGCTTGTCGGAGGTGAGCTGCACCAGGCGGCAGCCCTTCTCGCGGGCGCGGCCGATCGCCCGTTCGACCAGCCTGCGGCCGATGCCGCCGGAACGCAGCGACGAGTCTACGCGCACGCCCTCGATGACCGCGCGCGGGCTGCCGCGGCGGCTCAGGTTGGGGATGCAGCTGAGCTGCGCCACGGCGACCACGCGCCCGTCGAGCTCGCCCACGATGAGCTCGTGGTTCGGATCGCGGTCGATCGCCTCGAACGCCTGGTAGTAGGACCGGGGAAGCGGCGAGGCGTACTCCTCGCGCTGCGCTCCGAGCATGTCGTCCGCGAGCATCCGCACGATGTCGGGCAGATCGTCGCGCACCGCGCGCCGGAACCTCGGCTCAGCGTTCGCCAAGCAGTGGAACGAAGTCGTACTCGCCGAGGCCCTGGAGGACGAGGAAGGTGGCCGAGCCTTCGCCGGCGTTGGTGACGAGGTGCGGCCGGCGCGGCGGCACCGAATAGGTCTCGCCCGGCGCGAGCGTCACGTTCTCCTTCGGATCCTGCATGAAGATGCGGATCGAGCCCTGCAGCACGTAGAACGTGTCCTGCACGTTGCTGTGGTAGTGCCAGGGCACCTTCTGGGTCTTCGAGAGCTGCAGCTCGTTGATGCGGAATCCAGGCCGCTGCGCATGGAATGCCCTGCGCTCGACCTCGTAGAGATGACTGGCGTCCTTCACCGCTTCCATTGAGCCCTCGCTTGGTTGTCCGAGTATAGATCAGCCGCCGGGGCGGCGCGGATCGCCGGCACGTCGAGGATGCGCACGCCGTTCGGTCCGCTTTCAATGCTGCCGACGAGCGCGCTCACCATCTGCTCGATCGTGACCAACCCGAGGCGCACCGCGGTGTCGCGGAGCGGCGGCACGCGCTCGGCCAGCGCATAGAAGGGAGCGAGGACCTGCGGCCAGCGGTGCCCCGGCCCGAGGACGTACCACGGGCGCAGGATCGTCGCCGCGATGCCGCTTTCGCGGATGCGCGCCTCGCCTTCCTGGCGAACGGCGATATAGGCTCGCATCACCGGGGCGGGCTGCGCGACGCTCACGTAGACGAAGTGCAGGACCTGCGCGACGCGCGCGGCACCGAGCGCCGCACCGACGGAAGGCAGATCCACCGCCCGGAAGCTCGCCACCTTGCCCGGCCCCGGATGCGGCGTGCCGACGAGGTGGACGAGCGTATCCGCGGGGAATACCGCGCGCGCGAAGGTCTCGGCCGCGAGCGCGTCTCCCAGCACCGCCTCGGCGCCGGCAGGCACGCGCCGCGCGCTCTCCGGGCGCGACAACGCGCGCACGCGGTGGCCGCGCCGGAGCAGGACCGGGATCAAGGCGAGGCCCATGTAACCGGTCGCGCCGGTGACGAAGACGCAGCGCCCCGCCACTATTTTTTTCGCTTCTTCGCGCGTTTTTTCCCGGCCTTGGCCGTACCTCCGCGCGATCCGCCCACCTGCTGGGCGGTCTTGAACACGACCACCACGTTGTCGACCAGAAAGTCGTCGATATTCGCCGCCGTGGCGTCGGCGGCACGAATGCGCAGGATGTTGCTCTCCTGCAGCACGCCCGGGTGGATGAGCATGACGTTGCCGTTCCAGGTCGCGAGCGTAGTGAGATCGTCGGCCGACGGGGACCGTGGCCCGAGGATCCGGGCAGCGGGATCGACGCTCGGCGCGATGCCGCCGAAAATGGTCTGGCCGTTGATCTCGAGGCCCTGCCGCAGCGCCACGCCCAGCGTCTGGAAGAGCAGGATCGCGAACTGCCTGCGGTCGACCGACGGACACCTGAAGGCGAACGACCTTTCCAGGCCGATGGGCGTATCGGCTTCGGGCGCCGATTCCTTCTCGCCGCGCGCGTAGTCCCCAAAGCGCTGCCGCACGTCGGTGACGATGCTGAAATCCAGTGCCATTTCTTCTTCCTCCCGCGTGATGGTTGATCGTTGCCTAGCGCGCCGGGCCGCCGGGGCAGTCCGTGCGAATGAGAAGCGCCAGGCTCGCCGGCCCGGCGGATTCGCGGATCTCGCCGGTCGCCTCGACGCTCTGGCGCCTTCGCCCGTGCTGCGAGGGCGCGCCCTTGGGCACGGCGCCGAAGCGCTCCATCAGGAACCCGGGGCCGGACACGGTGGTATTTCCCTGAGGGCTGGTGACGAAGCGCCACTCGAAGGTCTGGCCAGCGCCCTTGAACGTGTACACGAGCTCTCTATCGGATCTCTTGGTTCGCGTCAGCGTGCCGAGCGCCTTCTGGGTCCACGGCCCGCCTGCCGCAGAGGCGCACACCACGGCGACATGCTGACGCGACGCGGCCTGCGCAAAGGCGCCGCCGGACTCGATCGCCAGCGCGACCGGCAGCAGGGCGAGCGCCAGGACTAGGCGGACCATTCCACGTAGTGCGCGAACGCGGCCCGCACCTTGCCGCTTTCGCCGAAGTGCAGGACTTCCGCCGTAAGGCCTCGGTGCCCGCGGCTGTACACCACCACGCTGTCCGTCCCTGCGAGCACGGCCAGAAGCTCGAACCGCAGCTCCGGCAGCAACTTCAGCGCCTTCGCCCAGTACGCGCCGACGGCCGCCTTGCCTTTCAGCTTTCCGGAGGGTTCCCCCATCATCGTGACAATGATCGGCGAGGACATCTCGAAGTCGTCCTCGTAATGCGAGAGCACCCGCTCGAGGTCATGCGCATTCCAGGCTTCGATCCATTCCCTGGCGAAGCGCTCGGCGAACCCTTTCTGCATCATGCGTACTCCAAAGATGGCGTCACTGCGGCGGCGTCCATTGCGGGTTCCAGGCCACTTCCCATAGATGGCCGTCCAGGTCCTGGAAGTAGCCGGCGTAGCCGCCCCAGAACGTGTCGTGGGCGGGCTTCACGACCGCCGCCCCTGCCCGCTTCGCCCGGTTCATCGCGTCGTCGACCTCTTTCTTCGAGGCGACATTGTGGCCGATGCTGAACTCGGTCGCACTTCGGCCGCCGCGTTCTAGCCCGCTATCGTGCGCCAGGCTGGCGCGCGGCCAGAGCGCGAGCTTCAGGCCCGACTCGAGCTCGAAGAACGCGACCGCGCCGTGCTCGAACTGCGCGCCGACGATGCCCTCGGACTTCCATCCGAGACCGTCGCGGTAGAACCGCACCGCGCGTTCCAGGTCGTCGACCCCGAGGGTCAGCAGCGTGATGCGAGGTTTCATTCGTTTTCAATATCATTGCCCACCTCGAAGGCAATGGAAAGGGGAAAAGCATGGAGACCGGCCTGATCCGCCTCATCAATTCCGGCGGCACGAGCGACGCCGGGTTCACCCAGACCATCGCGGTCTCGGTCGGCAACCGGCTCTACCGCGTCACCAACAACGGCTCGGCCAACGGCGGCCCGGGCACGATGCGCATCCGCATCGCGCGGACCGTGTTCGGGTTCACCATCAAGTCGGTCTTCGACCTGACGGCCGGCCGTTCGGTCGACGTTTTCGGGTCGACCCTCAGCGTGGTGGCGCTCGACACGCTGCAGCTCTTCGGCACCTACGACACGATCTGATCAGCGCGGAGCGAGCGCGGCCGCCAGCGCCGCGCTCATGTCGCGGTCGAGCGAGCCGACGCCTTTGATCACGAAGGTCCCTCCGTTCCACCAGTGTGTCCGGGCGTTTGCTTGCGCACTGGAAGTCGGCACATCGAGCAGCCGCACTTCGAGCACGACCTCGGTTCCGCCCTCCACGATCCACGGGATGCCGATGCGCAGGACCGGCCCGAGCTCGCGGACCACGATCACGAGCACCTTGTCCGCGCGTGCCGCGGCCGCGGACGCCTGCTCGAGCAGCGCCTCGTCCGGAGGCACCTCCGCCGTGCTCCCGCCCGGCAGGCGTCGCACGTCGACCCTGGCAAGGCATTCTGAATTGGCAATGAAGCTTTCGATGCCGCGCAGCGCCGCCACTTCCCGCCGCTCCGGCTCTTTCTGGTCGGGACGCCACTGCGGACCCCAGTACACCAGCGCCGCGACTCTACTTCCATCGCTCTTGCACAACGGCTTTTGCAGCGCTTTGCCGGTCGTCTCGACCTTGGTCGATGCGCAGCCTGTCAGTGCCACAAGAAAAGCCGACGCGAGGAACGCGGCTTCACGCCGCATCGATCTTTCGTTCCCTGAAAGTCTCGAGCGCGATGCGGTGCGCGTCGATCGCCGCCGGAAAGCCGGCGTACAGCGCGACCGTCAGGCAAACCTCGCGGATCTCGTCGGGGGTGCACCCGTTGCTGAGCGCGCCGTTGACGTGGACCTTGAACTCGGGGGCTCGGTTGATCGCCGCGTTGATGCCGAGGACGACCAGGCTGCGGATCTTGCGCTCGAGGCCGGGCCGCGACCAGATGTCGCCGTACGCGTAGCTGTTGATCATGTTCTGCAGCGGCGCGCCGAATTCGCCCAGCGCGCTGGCGCGCTTTTCGACCGCTTCAGCGCCGAACATCTGCTTGCGGACGGCGAGGCCGCGACTGTAGAGCTCCTGCGTGTTCATGTGTGGCTCTCCTGGTGGGGGAAATCGATGATACCTGCCCGGCATCGCGCGCTCGGCGCTGCCGGTCACCCTGCGCAGAGGCTCGACGCCCCTCGGGCCTCAGCCCTTCGCGCGGCGCTCCTTCAGCATCGTGTCGCGCACCAGAGCTGCCACGACGCGCACGGCGGCCGTCGCTGGTCGCCGGCTGCTGAGTGCCAGCCACGTCGTCTGCACGAGTGCCGGCCTGACGATGCGGGAAGCCGAGAATCGCCCCGATTTCATGAGCCTATCGACGTTATGTCGGGCAAACACTCCGCACAGCTTGGAGCGACCCACCGCATCCATGATGATCGACGACGTGCTTCCCTCGAGCACGATGTTCAGTTCGATATGCTGGCGGGCTGCCAGTTCGCGCAGCACCGGGACCAGGCGAACTGGCAGCGCGAGCGGCAGATCGCCGATGGCGCGGAACGCGACTTCAACCTGCTGCGTCGCCGCGTGGCCGCGAGGCGTGACCAGCATCATCTCGGACTCGAGGACCTTTTCGGCAGCGCGCACTTTGCCCGCTCGAAACCGCTGAAAGAGACCGATCTCGACGTGGCCGCTCGCCAGCCAATCCTCGATCTGTCCGCTATAGGCTTCGTACACACGCAGCCTTATCAACGGGTAGTCGCGCCACAGCCGCGCGGACAGCTCGCTGACCAGCGGTGACGTCATTGCCGGAACGACGCCCAAATTCACGCTGCCCGCTGGATTGTCCCTGACGCCCCTGGCCTCAAGCAGCAACTGGTCCGCATCCGTCAACAAGGACTTCGCACGCTCCTGGACGGTCCGGCCCAGCTCGGTTGCAGTAGCTCCGCGTCCGGAACGATAGAGCAATCTCCCGCCCAGTTCGAGCTCGAGCGCGGAGACCTGCCGGCTCAGCACCGACTGGGCGACGCCCAAGGCCGTCGCGGCGCGGCTGAAGCTGCCGAATTCCGCCACGCTGCAGAAAGCGCGCAGGCCTTTCAGATCGATCGGGGGCCTCCCATGCAAAAACAGCAAATCTAGTTTAGGTGATTTCCGTATTCCAGCATAGCGGCATCAGCCGTAGAGTGCCTTGGCGCGCTAGCAGAACTCGGAAGGGCATGCGCGGAGAGGAGACACCATGGAATGGTTGCTCGACCTGTTCAATCTTGCGGTTCACCTCCTTCAGGCTGGCGCCGGGCTCGTGCTCGTCTGGGGAGCCTATTTGGCGATTTCCCAGAAAGTCGAAGAGAGAGCCGCCCCGAGAGGGTGGCGTCCGGCGAACCGAGGTACGGCTTTCGAGGGCCGGCCGTTCCGCGCCGCATGAGGCAAACTTAACGTCCCTCCCCGCATTCAGTGGGATGACATGAGGCGATGGTTTGCCAGAGGCATCGGGAACTTGCTCGCTGTTGCGCTTCTGGGCTGGGCGCTTGGAGCAACGGGTCAGGACTGGCCGAAGCGGCCCGTCACCTTCGTGGTCGTCAACGCTCCGGGCGCCATTACCGACATTCTGGCGCGGCTGATCGGTCAAAAGCTCGCAGAAGCAATCGGCCAGGTCGTGGTCGTTGAAAATCGCCCGGGTGCCGGAGGAAACATCGCCGCGCAGCGGGTCCACCGCGCCTCGACGGACGGCTACACCCTCCTCTTGACGAGCGCGGCCTACGCCGTCAATCCGAGCCTCTATGCGAACGCCGGCTACGATCCGACAAGAGACTTCATCCCGGTGATCCTGGCGGCCAGCGTCGCAAATATCGTGTGCGTACACCCATCGGTGCCGGCGAGCAACCTGCGGGAGCTGATAGCGCTCGCACGCAAAGAGCGGCTCGCCTATGCCTCGCCCGGTGTCGGGACGACGCCGCACTTGTCGATGGAACGGATCAAGTCTGCCGCGATGGTCGATATCACCCACGTGCCTTACCAGCCTGCGGCGGCGGTTACCGCGGCCCTGACCGGACAGACCCAGGTGCTGAGTCTATCGGTGAGCCTGACGCTTCCTCATCTCAACAGTGGCAAGCTTCGGCCGATCGCAGTGACCAGCGCGCAACGCTCGCCGGCGCTGCCGGGCGTGCCGACCGTGAACGAGCAAGGGCTCGGCGGTTTCGACGATCTGAACTGGTTTGGCTTCTTCGCGCCCTCTGGCGTGCCGAGCGAGGTCGTCACCCGGTTGAATGCAGAGATCTACCGGGTACTCGATCTGCCCGAGGTGACAGAGAAGCTCCAGCACCTGGGACTCGACCCGCGCCATGACACGCCGTCGGAGTTCTCGGCCTTCGTCAACGCAGAGTTGGCGAAGTGGGCCGAGGCGGTGGGAAGCTCCGGTGCGAAGGCCGATTGATACCGGGGAAAGGCGCAGCAGCGACTACCCCACCCATTTCCGAGCATTGCGGAACATGCGCATCCAGGGCGAGTCTTCGACGGAGCGGTCGGGCGCCCAGGACATCTGCACCGTGCGGAAGACGCGCTCGGGGTGGGGCATGACGATGGTGAAGCGCCCATCGGGCGTGGTGAGGCCGGTGATGCCGTGCGGGGAGCCGCTCGGGTTGTAGGGGTAGGTCTCGGCGGGCTCGCCGCGATTGTTGACGTAGCGCATGCACACGAGGGCGTTCTCCTCGCCGTCGTTGAAGCGGGCGCGGCCCTCGCCGTGGGCGGTGACGATGGGCATGCGGCTGCCTTCCATGCCCTTGAAGAAGATCGACGGGCTCGGGATCACCTCGACCATGACGAAGCGCGCCTCGAACTGCTCGGACTTGTTGCGCACGAAGATCGGCCAGCCGGCGGCGCCGGGGACGAGCTCCTTCAGCGCCGCGAGCATCTGGCAGCCGTTGCAGGCGCCCAGGGCGAAGGTGTCGGAGCGGGCGAAGAACTTTTCGAATTCCTGGCGCGCGCGGGCGTTGAAGAGGATGGTCTTGGCCCAGCCCTGCCCCGCGCCGAGGACGTCGCCATAGGAGAAGCCGCCGCCCGCGGCGAAGGCCTTGAAGCCCTCGAGCGAGGCGCGCCCGGCGATGAGGTCGGTCATGTGGACGTCGACCGACTCGAAGCCGGCGCGGTGGAACGCCGCCGCCATCTCGACGTGGCCGTTCACGCCCTGCTCCCGCAGCACGGCGATCCGCGGCCGCGCCCCGGTGGCGACGAACACTTCCTTGGGATCGTAGGTGAGCGAGACGGAAAGGCCCGGGTCGTTGTGCTCGATGATGCGGTCGTATTCCTCGCGCGCGCACTGCGGGTTGTCGCGCAGCGCCTGCATGCGGCGCGTGACCTCGGCCCAGGGCCGCTGCAGGTGGTCGCGCTTGTTGTTGAACACCAGCCTGTTGTTGCGCGTAAAGCGGATCTCGTCGCGCGTGTTGGGCTCGCCGATGAGATGGCTGCAGTGGCCCAGGCCGTGCTTGCGCAGCGCGTCCATCACGCGGCCGCGGTCGCCGCAGCGGATCTGCAGCACCGCGCCGAGCTCCTCGTTGAAGAGCGCGGCGAGCGCGAGGTCGTTCAGCCGCCCCGCGAGCTGCTCCTCGGCGTTGCGCTTGAAGGCGTCGACGTCGTCGGCCGCGGCATCGAAGGTGAGCACGTCGAGATTCAGCGTGACGCCGCAGTGGCCGGCGAACGCCATCTCGCAGATTGCCGCGAGGAGCCCGCCGTCGGAGCGGTCGTGATAAGCGAGAAGCAGCGGGCGCAATTCCTGGATCGCTGCGAAAAACCCCTTGACGAGGCGCGGCTCGGCGTCGGGCGCCCGGTCGCCGAGCTGGGAGAAGACCTGCGCGAGGATCGAGCCGCCGAGGCGGTTCTTCCCTTCGCCGAGGTCGACGAGCACGAGCTCGGTCTCGCCGCAGTCGGCGCGAAGCTGGGGCGTGAGCGTGGCACGCGCGTCCTCCATGGGCGCGAAAGCCGAGACGATGAGGGAAAGCGGGCTCACGACTTCCTTCCCGTCCCAGGCGGTGCGCATCGAGAGCGAATCCTTGCCGACGGGGATCGAGATCCCGAGCGCGGGGCAGAACTCGAGCGCCACCGCGCGCACCGTGTCGTAGAGCGCCGCGTCCTCGCCCGGATGGCCGGCCGCCGCCATCCAGTTCGCCGACAGCTTGACCTTCGACAGCGAAGCGATCGGCGCCGCGGCGAGATTCGTGAGCGCCTCGCCCACCGCCATGCGGCCCGAGGCCGGAGCGTCGATGAGCGCAAGCGGCGTGCGCTCGCCTATGGCGAAGGCCTCGCCGGCATAGCCCTGGTAGTCGGCGAGCGTGACCGCGCAGTCGGCCACCGGCACCTGCCAAGGACCGACCAGCGGGTCGCGCGCGCACAGGCCGCCGACGGTGCGGTCGCCGATCGTCACGAGGAAGGTCTTGTCGGCGACGCTCGGATGCTGCAGCACCCGGTAGGCCGCGGCCTGCAGCGTGATCTTGTCGAGCGCGAACGGCTTGAGCGACGGCTTCAGCCGCTTCGCGTCGCGCAGCATCTTCGGCGGCTTTCCGAGGATCAGCTCGAGCGGGACATCGACCGGGCTCGCTCCGAGCTTCGAATCGGTGACGAGGAGGCGCCCGTCGTCGGTCGCGGCGCCGAGCACCGCGAACGGGCAGCGTTCGCGCTCGCAGATCTGGCGGAAAAGGTCGATATCCTTTCTCGCAACGGCCAGCACGTAGCGCTCCTGCGCCTCATTGCTCCAGATCTCGCGCGGCGACATGCCGGTGTCCTCGACCGGGATCGAGCGCAGCTCGATGCGCGCGCCGCGCCCGGCCGCGTGCACCAGCTCGGGCAGCGCGTTGGAGAGCCCCCCCGCGCCGACGTCGTGGATCGAGAGCACCGGGTTCGCCGCGCCGAGCTGCCAGCAGCGGTCGATCACCTCCTGCGCGCGCCGCTCGATCTCCGCGTTGTCGCGCTGCACCGAGTCGAAGTCGAGGTCGGCGACGTTGGCGCCCGCGCCCATGGACGAGGCCGCGCCGCCCCCCATGCCGATGAGCATGCCGGGGCCGCCCAGCTGAATGAGCAGATCGCCTTCGGAAATCGCCTTCTTGTGCGCATGCTGCGCGCGGAGCGCGCCGAGCCCGCCGGCGAGCATGATCGGCTTGTGGTAGCCGCGCGTGCCCATCTCGAAGGCGCGGAAGTAGCCGCACAGGTTCGGCCGTCCGAACTCGTTGTTGTAGGCCGCCGCCCCGATCGGCGCCTCGAGCATGATGTCGAGCGCGGAGGCGATGCGCCCGGGCTTGCCCTGGCCCTCGCCTTCCCAGGGCTGGACCGCGCCGGGGATGCGCAGGTTCGACACCGAGTAGCCGACGAGGCCCGCCTTCGGCTTGGCGCCGCGGCCGGTCGCGCCTTCGTCGCGGATCTCGCCGCCGGCGCCGGTGGCCGCGCCCGGAAAGGGCGAGATCGCCGTGGGATGGTTGTGCGTCTCGCACTTCGCGACGAAATGGGTCAGCTCGGGCACGAAGCCGTACACCCGTTCCGAGTCCGGAATGAATCGATGCGCGGCGCCGCCCTCGATCACCGCGGCGTTGTCGGCGTAGGCGACCACCGTGCCCTGCGGCGCGACCGCGTGGGTGTGGCGGATCATGGCGAAGAGCGACTGCGCCTCGCGCTTGCCGTCGACGATCCAGTCGGCGTTGAAGATCTTGTGCCGGCAGTGCTCCGAGTTCGCCTGCGCGAACATGGTGAGCTCCGCGTCGGTCGGGTCGCGCCCGAGCCCGCGATAGGCGCGCTCGAGGTACTCGATCTCGTCCTCGCTCAGGGCGAGGCCCAGCTGCTGGTTTGCCTCCCGAATCCCAGGGATGGGAATGATCTTGATTTTTCTGGGAGGAACATGCTGAAAGAGCCGCGGCACTTCGTCGAACGACCGCAGCACCGTCTGCGTCATGCGGTCGTGCAGCCCGTCGGCGAGCGCGGCCGCGTTCGAGCCGAGGTAATACGCCGTGCCGCGCTCGATGCGCCTGACGGGAGACAGGCCGCAGTTGCGCGCGATGTCCGTGGCTTTCGAGGACCAGGGCGAGACCGTGCCGAGCCGCGGCACGACGAGGAAAATGCTGCCGTCCTCTTCACCGGGCGGCGGGCCGCCGTCGTCGAGCAGCGCAAGCAGCGTGCGCGACTCGTGCGGCTCGAGCGCGCGCTCGAGCTCCACCAGATAGCGGTACTCGGCGCTGAGGGAGCGCAGGCCCGGGTCGATCTTCTGCAGGGAGGCGAGCAGCTTGGCGAGTCGGAACTGCGACAGGGCGCGCGGCCCGCGAAGCTGAAGGATTTCAGACACTAGTTACGTGACGGTCCGCTAGTTGCGGACTTGCGGTTCCTTGACGGTTCCCCCGATCACGAGTATCGCACGCAAAGGCTGCACCGTGGTGCGGATATCGGCCACGATGCGCCCCGCGATGGCCCCGCTCGGCGCGATGTCCGCGCTCGCGCCGGCGGTGAGCGCCCCGGCGGTGATGTTGACGTTTCGCAGCGCTACTGCGCCGCGGTCGTAGACCGCGTGCCCGGTCATCTCCGTGAACTGGGTGCGTCCGCCGTACTGCAAGCCGCCGGTGTGCAGCACGCGCGAGAGGTCGACGGTCCCGATCACGCCCTTGCCGACGCTGAAATTGCCCTCGAGGTGCGCGGCGTTGTAGAGCTTCATGGGATCGCTGCCGCTCATGGAGAAGCGCCCCTGGCCTTCGGCCTTGCCCTCGGAGAGGAGCGCCGGGGCGAACCACGCGCCGTTGATCGCGCGCGCCGTCACGCCGCCCTCGACGTGCCAGGCGCCGGTCCAGCGCACGTTCGCGGTGCCGGACACCGCGCCGTCGAGCAGACCGCCGCCCCATGACGCGATGTTCATACCCTGGCGGTTGGCCACGCCCTTCATCGCGAAGGTCGAAAGCGTGAGCTCGGGCGCGAAGGGAACCGCGAGGTTCGCGGCAGTGACGTCGAACTCGACCTCGCCGTTCGCGGTCGGGGTCAGGGTCGCGGCCAGGCCGTCCGGGCCGCTCAGCATGACGGTGCTCACGGCGCCCGCGGGGCCGATGCGCACCTCGCCGTCCAACGCCGGCAGCGCCACCGGTCCGGTGAGCTTCACGTCCTTCGCGAAGATGCGCGCGCCCCCGAAGCTGTCGCCGGGCAGCTTCGCCCCGACCACCGCGCCGATCGCCGACTGCGGCGCCGTGACGCCGGCGAGCTCGAGTCGCCCCAGGGCCTTCCTGCCCTCGATCAGCGCACCCCACTGCGGGTAGGCGCGCGCCGACGCTATGGTGGTCGAGCCGTCGACCGTCAGATTGTCCAGGTCGAGGCGCAGGCCGCTATAGAGCGAGAGCCGGCCGGTGCCGATCTTCACCGGACGGCCGAGCGCCGCGGACGCCGCCTGCTCGTACTCGTCCATCGGCAGTGGAATGATGTGCAGCGCCACCAGCCCCGCGACGAGCAGCGTGACGAGCGTGATCGTGACCGGCCGGCCCCAGTTGACCCGGCGGCGCGCTTTCGGCGCCTTGACCGAATCCGCGCGCGCCGCCGCGCGCGCGTGCTCCTTCGCCTCTTTGGCGCGCTGCCGCGCCTCGCGCTCGCGGTCGCGCTGTGCCTTGCGCGCGTCGCGCGCGACCGCCGCCTCGTCGTGGCGCACCTCGGTCATGTCGAGGTCCTTGTCGCTGACCTCGATGTCGGGCAGCGGCGCGGCCTTCGCGAGCATCGCCTCCTGCGTCTTGCGCTTGCGCTCCTCGGCGTCCAGCCGTTGCTGTTCCTCGGCCTCGCGCGCACGCTTCTCCGCTTCCTCGCGGGCGCGCTTCTCTTCCTCGTCGCGGCGCTGGCGCTCTTCCTGCTCGCGCGCCTGGCGCTCGAACTCCTCGCGCAGCTGGCGCTCGGCCTGCTCCTGCACCCGGCGCTCGGCTTCCGCCTGCGCCTTGCGCTTGGCCTCTTCGCGCGATTCGCGGTCCGAAGCCTCCCGCGACTGGCGCTCCTCTTCCTCGCGCTGCGAGAAGGAGTCGAGGTCTGCCATCAGCGCGTCGAGGCTGCCTCCGCCCGCAGCCTCCGGCGCCGCGGCGGCGGGCAGCGTGGGCTGCGCGATCCGGGTCTCTTCCTTGTCCTTGGACTTGCGGCCGCGGTTGTCGTCGTGGTCGCGCTCGCGCTGGCGCGCGCGCGTGCGCGCTTCCTCCATGGCGCGCGCCTGGAGCATGCGCGCCTCCTCGGCCTCGCGGGCGCGTTTGATCTGCTCTTCCTTTTCGCGCAGCAGGCGGTCTTCCTCCTCCCGCCGTGCGCGCTCCGCCGCCTCGCGCGCCTTCGCCTCGATCTCTTCGCGCACGCGCCGCGCCTCTTCCTCCTGGCGGCGCTGCTCTTCCTCCCTGCGCTTCTTCTCTTCCGCCTCGAGACGTTTGCGCTCCTCGTCCTCGCGGCGTTTGCGTTCGTCTTCCTGGCGCTTGCGCTCGGCTTCCTCGCGCGCCTTGCGCTCGGCTTCCGCCCGGGCGCGCCGCTCTTCTTCCTCCTTGCGGCGGCGCTCTTCTTCCTCGCGGCGCTTGCGCTCGACTTCCTCGCGCGCCTTCCTTTCCTCCTCGAGCCGCTGGCGCAGCGCATCGGCTTCGCGCAGCGCCCGCTCGGCCTCCTCGCGCACCTTGCGCTCGACTTCCTCGCGCACCTTGCGCTCGGCCTCGATCTTCGCCTGCGCCTCGGCGTCGGCCTTCGCCCGCGCCGCCTTGACCTGCGCCTCGGCCGCCGCCTTCGCGCGCCCGATCGCTTCCTCGCGCAGGCGGTTCTCCGCGTCCTGCCGCGCCTTGGCCTCGGCGTCGGCGCGCGCCTTGGCTTCAGCCTCCTGCTTGATGCGGTCGCGCTCGGCCTGCTGCTTCGCCTCGGCTTCCTGCCGCGCTTTGTAGAGCGCCGATTCCTGTTCCTTCGCGCGCTGAGCGGCATCGCTCACCTGCGCCGCGCTGGGCGCCGCGGCGGCCTTGGGCACGCCCGCTTTTGCGGACGGCTTGATCGCCGGCATGATGGTGGTGAAGTCGAGGTCGTCGGCGCCGCCCGAAGAGGTTGAAGACGCCTTCGCCGCGGGCGCCTTGGCGGCGGGCTTGGCCGCCGCGACCGCGGGGCGCGACTGCGAGGCCGCCGGCGCGGCCGCCGCGACCTCGCGCACGAAGCCGTCCTTGTCGAGCTGCGCGATGAGCTTTTCGAACTCGGCGTCGAAATTCTTGCCGACCTTCTGCGCCACCTCGCCGAGCGTGGCGCGGCCGTCGATGGCCGACAGCACCGCGCGGTCGGCTCGCTTGAGAAGGCTCGTCTTGCCGGAAGCTTCCTGGACTCCCTTGCCCGACTTGGAATAGATCGCGCTCGGCTTCATTCGAGTTCTAGTTATTCGCCGGGTCCTATTCTATAGCGCCGAAGCCTCCGCCACCCGGGGTCTCTATCACGAATACATCGTCAGGATTCATCTCGGTTTGATCGAACGGACCGAGCGCGGTGCGACTTCCGTCACGGCGCAGCACGTAATTATTTCCTGCCGCGCCGGATTCGCCGCCCGCCATCCCGTGCGGCTGCACCAGGCGGTGGCCGGAGAGAATCGCGGCCGTCATCGGCTCGAGGAAGCGCACGCGCCGTACTGCGCCGTGTCCGCCGCGCCGCCGGCCGCGGCCGCCGCTTCCATCGCGAATCTCGAAGCTTTCGAGGCGCACCGGGAAGCGCCACTCGAGCACTTCGGGATCGGTGAGGCGCGAATTGGTCATGTGGGTCTGCACCACGTCGGCGCCGTCGAAGTCAGGCCCGGCGCCCGAGCCGCCCGCGACGGTCTCGTAGTACTGGTAGCGGTCGTTGCCGAACGTGAAATTGTTCATGGTGCCCTGCGAGGCCGCGAGCACGCCGAGCGCGCCGTAGAGCGCGTCGGTGATGCACTGCGAGGTCTCGACGTTGCCCGCCACCACCGCCGCCGGGTAGCGCGGACGCAACATGCAGCCCTCGGGGATCGAGACGCTGAGCGGCTTGAGGCAGCCCGCGTTGAGCGGAATCTCGTCGTCGACCAGCGTGCGGAACACGTACAGCACCGCGGCCATGCATACCGCCGAAGGCGCATTGAAATTGTTGGGCAACTGCGCCGACGTGCCCGCAAATTCGATTTTGGCTTCTCTGCTGTCCCTGAGGATCTTTATCGAGACCTTGATATGTGCGCCGTTATCGAGCGGATAGTCGAAATCGCCGTCCTTGAGCACCCCGATCACCCGGCGCACCGATTCTTCGGCGTTGTCCTGGACGTGGCGCATGTAGGCGCGCACCACGTCGAGGCCGAAGTGCGCCACCATGCGGCGCAGCTCCTGCACGCCCTTCTCGTTGGCGGCGATCTGCGCCTGGAGGTCGGCGACGTTCTGCTGCACGTTGCGCACCGGATATTTACCGGAGGCGAGCAGCGCGCGCGTCTGCGTTTCACGGAAGCGCCCTTCCTCGACCAGGAGGAAGTTGTCGATCAGCACGCCCTCCTCTTCGACCACTTTGGAGCCCGGCGGCATCGACCCCGGGGTGATACCGCCGATGTCGGCATGGTGGCCGCGGGAGCCGACGTAAAAAAGTACTTCCTTTCCGCTGGAATCGAACACGGGCGTGATCACGGTTACGTCCGGCAGGTGCGTGCCGCCGTTGTACGGCGCGTTGAGCACGTACACGTTGCCCGGTTTCATGGTTGCCGCGTTCAGGCGGATCACGGTCTTGATCGATTCGCCCATCGAGCCCAGGTGGACCGGCATGTGCGGCGCGTTGGCGATCAGGTTGCCGGCGCCGTCGAACAGCGCGCAGGAGAAGTCCAGCCGCTCCTTGATGTTCACGGAGTACGCCGTGTTCTG
Organism: Burkholderiales bacterium; assembly: GCA_036406675.1. Taxonomy (GTDB): domain Bacteria; phylum Pseudomonadota; class Gammaproteobacteria; order Burkholderiales; family SG8-39; genus SCGC-AG-212-J23. Next base: position 42,492 of record DASXAO010000043.1, on the reverse strand, counting down.
CAGCCGCAGGCCCATCTGCTCGGCGATGGACATGTAGAGGTTGTTGAAGATCTCGAGCATCACCGGATCCACGTCGGTTCCGATCGCCGCCGTATTTTTTCTCGGGACAGATCTTTCGAGCACGAGGTGATCGAGGGCGGTGACGGCCGCGCGCCATTCGGGCTCCACCACGGTGGTGGCGTTCGCCTCCGCGATGATCGCGGGGCCGTCAATGCGCTGGCCCGGCGCGAGGTCTTCTCGACGGTAAAGCGGTGCCGCGCGCCAGGCGCCCCCGGTAAAGATGCGCACGGTCTCCGCCGGCGCGCCCGGCGGCTTCGCGGGCGCGGGCGGCTCGGCCATCGCCTGGCCGGCGGCGAGCGCCTCGACCGAGACCGCCTCGGCGATCAGCGCCTTCCCCGGCATGAGAAACGAGAACTGCTTGCGGTAAGCGGCCTCGAATTGCGCCTGCATTTCGGCGAGCGGCGCGAGCGTCACCTGCAGGGCCGTGTCGGTGCCTTCGTACTTGAGATGCGCGCGCCGCAGCACCTTCACCGCCGCGGCCGGCACGCCCTGCGCGACGAGGTCTGCGCGGGCATCGGCTCCGAGGCGCGCGGCGATTTCCTCCAGCGTCCCGGTGTCGTCGAGCCTCGCCTCCACCGCCTGGCTGCGCATCGCCACCTGGTCGGCGAGCCCCATGCCGTAGGCGGAGAGCACGCCCGCGAGCGGATGGACGAAGACGCGCGTCATCGCGAGCGCGTCGGCGACGAGGCAGGCGTGCTGGCCCGCGGCGCCGCCGAAGCAGCACAGCGTGTATTGCGTGACGTCGTGACCCCGCTGCACCGAGATGTGCTTGATCGCGTTGGCCATGTTGCCGACCGCGATCTGGATGTAGCCTTCGGCCACCTGCTCGGGCGAGCGGCCGTCCGCGATCTTTGCAGTCAGTTTTGAAAACTCGTCGCTCACCACCTGAAAATCGAGCGGCTCGCTCCCGCCGGGTCCGAAAACCCGGGGGAAGTACTTCGGCTGGATCTTGCCGAGCATCACGTTGGCGTCGGTCACGGTGAGCGGTCCGTTGCGGCGATAGCTCGCCGGACCCGGGTTCGCGCCGGCGGAGTCGGGGCCGACGCGGTAGCGGGCGCCGTCGAAGTGCAGGATCGAGCCGCCGCCCGCCGCAACGGTATGGATGCTCATCATCGGCGCGCGCATGCGCACGCCGGCGACGCGCGTCTCGAACTCGCGCTCGAGCTCGCCGGCGTAATGCGACACGTCGGTGGAGGTTCCGCCCATGTCGAAGCCGATGATGCGGTCGAACCCGGCGGCGGCCGAGGTGCGCACGGCGCCGACGATGCCGCCCGCGGGCCCCGAAAGGATGGCGTCCTTGCCCTGGAACTGGCGCGCGCCCGCGAGGCCGCCGTTCGACTGCATGAAGAGCAGGCGCACGCCCGGCAGCTCGGCCGCCACCTCCTCGACGTAGCGGCGCAGGATCGGCGAGAGATAGGCGTCGACGACGGTGGTGTCGCCGCGGCCGACGAGCTTCATGAGCGGGCTCACGTGGTGCGACACCGAGATCTGGGTGAAGCCCGCGCGCCTCGCGAGCTGTGCCACCTTCGACTCGTGGTCCGGGTAGCGATAGCCGTGCATGAACACGATGGCGATGGAGCGATACCCCTCGTCAAAAGCCGCGGACAGGTCTGCGGCCGCCTGGTTTTCATCCAAGGGAAGAACCAGGTCGCCATGCGCGCCGACACGCTCCTCGACCTCGACCACCTTCGAATAGAGCATCTCCGGCAGCACGATGTGGCGGTCGAAGATGCGCGGCCGGTTCTGGTAGGCGATGCGCAGCGCGTCGCGGAAGCCGCGGGTGATGAAGAGCACGGTGCGGCTGCCCTTGCGCTCGAGCAGCGCGTTGGTGGCGACCGTCGTACCCATCTTGACCGCTTCGATCTGTTCGCCCGGAATCCCCTGCCCCGGAGGAACGCGAAGCAGCTCTCGAATGCCGGCGAGCGCGGCGTCGCGGTACCTGCCGGGGTTCTCCGAAAGGAGCTTGTGGGTGACGAGCGCGCCGTCGGGACGGCGCGCGACGATGTCGGTGAAGGTGCCGCCGCGGTCGATCCAGAATTGCCAGCCGCCCATGGTTAGAATCGCATCCTACTATCAGCGCGACCCTGCTCCGTGGAACAGCTTGATGCGGTGGTGATCGGCGCCGGGGTCGTGGGCCTCGCGATCGCGCGCGCGCTCGCCCTGTCGGGGCGCGAGGTGGTGATCCTCGAGGCCGAGGACGCGATCGGCACGCACACCAGCTCGCGCAACTCCGAGGTGATCCACGCCGGCATCTACTATCCGAAGGGCTCGCTCAAGGCGCGCGCCTGCGTCGAGGGCCGCGCGCTCCTCTACGAGTACTGTGTAGCGCACGGCGTGCCCCACCGGCGCTCCGGCAAGTTGATCGTCGCGGCCGATGACTCGCAAATTCCTGAATTGCAAAAAATTCAGGAAAAAGCACACGCCAATGGGGTCACCGACGTGGTCTGGATGACGCGCGCGCAGGCGCTCGCGCTCGAGCCCGAGCTCTCGTGCGTCGCGGCGCTCTACTCGCCCTCCACCGGCATCATCGACAGCCACGCGCTCATGCTCGCCTATCTCGGCGACGCCGAGGCGCGCGGAGCGATGCTCGCCCTGCGCAGCCCTCTGCAGGCGGGTTTCGTGCGGAATCACGGTTTTGAACTCCACGTCGATGGAAGCGAGCCCATCGCATCGTCCATATTGGTGAATTCGGCCGGGCTCAGGGCGCCGACGGTGGCGAAGAAACTGGAGGGCTACCGTGCGGGGCTCGCGCCCGGGGAGTTCTACGCCAAGGGAAACTACTACTCGCTCGCGCGCCGCTCGCCCTTCTCCCGGCTCGTCTACCCCATTCCCGAGCCGGGCGGCCTGGGCGTGCACGTGACGCTCGACCTCGCGGGGCAGGCGCGCTTCGGCCCCGACGTGGAGTGGATCGACCGGATCGGCCGAAAGGAAGACTACGCGGTCGACCCGCGCCGCGCCGAGCGCTTCTACGCCGCCATCCGGCGCTACTGGCCGGCGCTGCCCGACGGCGCGCTCCTGCCGGGCTATTCGGGAATCCGTCCCAAGACCGCCGGCCCGAAGGACCCAGCGCCCGACTTCGAGATCCAGGGCCCGGACAAGCACGGCGTTCCCGGCCTGGTGCACCTCTTCGGCATCGAGTCGCCCGGCCTTACGGCGAGCCTGGCGCTCGCCGAAGCCGTTCTAGCGCAATTGGAAATTCGCTAGGCGGACCGAACGGCACTTCGGCGAGGAGCGGCGCGCGCAAGCGCCGCTTCAAGGTCTCGACATTCTCGTCAGCCCGCCCCATGTCCGGATCGATCCGGTTGGCGACCCACCCGGCAAGCTCCAAGCCCTCGGCCGCTACTGCTTCCTGCGTGAGGAGCGCGTGGTTCAGGCAGCCCAGGCGCATCCCCACCACCAGGATCACCGGCAGGCCGAGGCGCTTCGGGATCGCGCCCGCATCGTCGCGCTCGTCGAGCGGCACGCGGAACCCGCCCACGCCTTCGACCACCAGCACATCTGCCTTGGTTCTTAACTTTTGGAACGCAGCATCGATGACGGCGAGGTCGATCCGCACCCCGGCCTCCTTTGCCGCGATGTGCGGCGCGATCGGCGGCGCGAAGAGGTAGGGACAGACGAGGCTGCGGTCGAGGCCGCGCATGCCGGCCGCGAGCAGCGCTTCGACGTCTTCGTTACGCCCCTGCTCGCAGCCGGCGGCGATCGGCTTCATGCCCGCCGCGCGCAGGCCGAGTGCGCCAAATCTACGCAGGAGCGCGGCGGCGACGAGCGTCTTGCCGACGCCGGTATCGGTCCCGGCGACGAAGAACCCGGCCGTCACTCGAGCTCGTCGAGCAGCGCCACGGTGCGATCGACCAGGAGGTCGATCTCGCCCGGCTCGATCACGTAAGGCGGCATGAAGTACACCGTGCGGCCGAGCGGCCTGAGCAGGAGCTCGCGCTCGAGCGCGGCGGCATGGAAGCGGCGCGCGAACGCCGGGTCGTTGGTCTCGACGTCGAAGGCCCAGATCATCCCGGTGTTGCGCCAGTGCCGGACGCGCGGATGCGAAGCGATCTTCTTGCCCTTCTCCAAAAACAGGCTTGCTTTCCCTCGGTTCGACTGCAGAACCCGGTCATCTTCCAGCACCGAAAGCGCGGCAAGCGCGGCGCGGCAGGCGAGCGGGTTGCCGGTGTAGGAATGCGAGTGCAGGAAGCCGCGCGCGATCTCGTCGTCGTAGAACGCCCCGTAGACCGCCTCGGTCGTGAGCACCACCGAAAGCGGCAGGTAGCCCCCGGACAGTCCCTTGGAAAGGCACAGGAAATCGGGCCGAACCGGACCCTGCTCGCAGGCGAGGAAGGTGCCGCTGCGGCCGCAGCCGACGGCAATCTCGTCGGCGATGAGGTGGACCTCGTAGCGCTCGCACAGGCGCTTCGCCCGGCGCAGGTATTCGGGGTGGTACATCGCCATGCCGGCCGCGCACTGCACCAGCGGCTCGAGGATCAATGCCGCCGTCTCTCCATGTTTTTCCTCCAGAAACCGCTCCAGATCGGACGCGCGCCGAATCGCGTATTCAGCGGGCGACTCACCGCGTTCGGCTGCGCGCCAGTCGGGGCTCGGCACGGTGGCGCTCCGGCGCAGCAAGGGCGCATAGGCATCGCGAAAGAGCAACACGTCGGTGACCGAGAGCGCGCCCAGGGTCTCGCCGTGATAGCCGCCCGAGAGGGCGACGAAGCTCTGCTTTTCGGGCCGGCCGGAATTTCTCCAGTAATGAAAGCTCATCTTGAGCGCGATCTCGACCGCCGAGGCGCCGTCGGAAGCGTAGAAGCAGCGCCCGAGCCGCTCATTCGAAAGGGAGGAAGTAAGCGCGCTTAACCGCTCGGAAAGCTCCACCACCGGTGCATGGGTGAAGCCCGCGAGCATCACGTGCTCGAGCCGCTCGAGCTGGTCGCGAACCGCGGCGTTGATGCGCGGGTGGGCGTGGCCGAGGATGTTGACCCACCAGGAGCCGACTGCGTCGAGATAGCGCCTGCCGTCGAAATCGTAGAGCCACACGCCGGCGGCGCGCTCGACCGGCACCGGCGGAAAGCGCTCGTGCGCCTTCATCTGGGTGCACGGATGCCACACCGCCTGGCGGCTGCGCTCGACGAGGTCGCGGCTTTTCACCGGCTCCTTACCGGGTGGTCGCCAACAGGCGCAGCGCGGCCGCGAGCTCGTCCACCTGCTCGACGCTGTGCGCCGCGGAGAGCGCGATGCGCAGGCGCGCGGTTCCGGCCGGCACGGTCGGCGGCCGGATCGCCGGCACCCAGATGCCGCGGCCGCGCAGCCCCTCGGCCAGATCGAGCGCCGCGCGGTTGTCGCCCACCATGAGAGGCTGGATGGGCGTGTCCGAGGCGCGAAGGCGCCACGGCAGGTCTTCGAGCCTTTGCCTCAATCGACCGACCAGAACCTTGAGATGGTTGCGGCGCGCTTCCGCTTGCTCGACGAGATCGAGGCTCGCCATCAGCGCACAGGCGAGGAGCGGCGGGCTCGCGGTGCTGAACACATAAGTCCGGGCCCGCTGGACCAGCCATTCGATCAGCGCTTCTTCGCCGGCGACGAAGGCGCCGTGGACCCCGGCGGCCTTGCCGAGCGTGCCCATGTAGGCGATGCGCGGCGAGGCGATGCCGAAGTGCGCGAGCGTTCCGCGCCCGCCCTCGCCCAGCACGCCGAAGCCGTGCGCGTCGTCCACCGCCAGCCAGGCATCGTGGCGCTCGCACAGCGCGAGCAGCTCGGGCAGCGGCGCGAGGTCGCCGTCCATGCTGAACACCGCGTCGGTCGCCACCAGCTTTTCGGCCGTGGCGCAGCTCTCGAGCAGGCGCCCAAGCGCGGCGACATCGCGGTGCGGGTACACCTGCACCTGTGCGCGCGACAGGCGCGCGCCGTCGATGAGGCAGGCATGATTGAGCTCGTCGGAGAACACCGTGCCGCCGCGCCCGGCGAGGGCGGCGACGAGGCCGAGGTTCGCGAGGTAGCCCGCGCCGAAATGCAGCGCGCGCGGCAGCCGCATAAATCGCGCAAGGCGCGCCTCGAGCGCTTCGTGCGCCTCGGTGTGGCCGCTGATCAGCGCCGAGGCGCCGGCGCCGACGCCGTAGCGCTCGGCGCCGCGGCATGCCGCCTCGACCAGCGCCGGATGGTGCGCCAGGCCGAGGTAGTCGTTGCTGCAAAACGCGAGGTAGCGCCGGCCTTCGACAGTGAGGTACGGCCCGTCGGCGCTTTCGACCGTTCGGCGGCGCCGCGCCAGCCCGGCGCGTGCCAGCTCGTCGAGCCGCGGGGAGAGATCGGGCATGGCGGCAGTCTAGGCTAAGATTCGGCTCCAACGGAGGAGGATAAATGATCGCTCGCATCGCAACGCTCGCCGCGGCCGCCGCCGTATTCGGCGCGGCGCAGGCGCAGACCAAGTGGGACATGCCGACGCCCTATTCCGACGGCGAGTTCCACACGCGCAACGTCAAGGCCTTCGCCGAGGACGTGAAAAAAGCGACCGAGGGCCGGCTCGACATCCTGGTGCACTCGAACGGCTCGCTCATCAAGCATCCCGACATGCTGCGCGCCGTGTCGACCGGCCAGGTCAACATCGCCGAGTTCCTGCTCTCGCAGTTCGGCAACGAGGACCCGGTGTTCGAGGCCGACAACATCCCGTTCGTCGCCGCCGGCTACGACGACGCGTGGAAGTTCTACCAGGCGCAGAAGCCGCTGCTCGAGAAGAAGCTGCAGGGGCGCGGCCTGAAGCTGCTCTATTCGGTGGCTTGGCCCGGCCAGGGCATCTATACGAAGGAGCCGCTGAAGAGCGTCGCCGATCTCAAGGGCACCAAGTTCCGCACCTACAGCCCGCTCACCGCGCGCCTCGCCGAGCTTCTCGGCGCGAACCCGACGGTGGTGCAGGTGCCCGACGTGCCGCAGATGTTCGCCACCGGCGGCATCCAGGCGATGATCACTTCGTCGGCCACCGGCACCGCGACGAAGGCCTGGGAGTACGTCAAGAACTACTACGACACCAGCGCGTTCCATCCGAAGAACGCCGTCGTCGTGAACGCCCGCGCCTTCTCGCGCTTGTCGGCCGCGGACCAGGCCTCGATCGTGCGCGTGGCGTCCACCGCCGAGACGCGCGGCTGGGCGATGTCGAAGGTCCGCACCCAGGAGGCCAACGAGCTGCTGGTCAAGAACGGCATGAACATCCACCAGCCCGACGCCGCCATGAAGGCAGCCTATGCCAAAGTCGGCCAGCAGATCCTCGACGAGTGGCTGAAGAAGTCCGGCGCCGAGGGCCAGTCGATCATCAAAGCCTACCGCGGCGCCAAGTAGTGTCTTGAGGCGGTTCCTCGACCGCCTTTACGCCGCCGCCGCGATCGCCGCGGCGCTTTGCCTCGTCCTGATCGGCGTCGTCATGCTGGCGCAGGCCGTCGGCCGCAGCTTCGGCATCCTCATTCGCGGCGCCGACGACATCACCGGATGGCTGTGCGCCGCGGCCGCGTTCCTCGCGCTCGGCCACACCTTCCGCCACGGCGAGCTCGTGCGCGTCGGCCTGTGGGTCGAAGGCCTCGGCGAGCGCGGCCGCCGCCGCGCCGAGCTTTTCGCCCTCGGCGTCACGCTGTGCGCCACGGCCTACATGCTGTGGGCCATCCTCGACTACGTCTACGGCAACTGGCGCGACAAGTACATGACCCAGGGCCTGCTCGTGATCCCCGAGTGGATCCCGCAGGTGAGCCTGGTGCTCGGCGTAGGCGTGTTCCTCGTCGCGCTCATCGACGAGACCGTGCGCGTCCTTCAGCGCCGGAAGCCGAGCTACCAGGCCGAGGAGGAGGCGCGGCGCGCGGCGGGCGACTTCTCCGAAACGGTCTAACCAACCAGGGACGGACCACGTTTTCTCTCCGTAACACGTCCATACCATGACACCGCTCGAAGCGGGCCTCGTCCTCTTTGTCATCCTGATCGTGCTCCTGGTCGGCGGCGTCTGGATCGCCATCTCGCTCGCCGCGGTGGCGTGGGTCGGATTCCAGTTCTTCACCAACTCGGATCCCGCGCCGAGCCTGTTCCAGGCCTTCTGGCGCACCACGGCCTCCGACACGCTCGCCGCGCTCCCGCTCTTCGTGTGGATGGGCGAGATCCTGTACCGCACCCGGCTTTCCGAGGAAATGTTCGAAGGGCTCGCGCCGTGGCTCAGGTGGCTGCCGGGGCGCCTGATGCACGTGAACATCCTCGGCTGCGCCATCTTCGGCACGGTCTCGGGCTCCTCGGCGGCGACCTGCGCCACCATCGCCAAGGTGGCGCTGCCGGAGCTCAAGCGCCGCGGCTACGACGAGAAGACCTGCCTCGGCTCGCTCGCGGCGGCCGGCACGCTCGGCATCCTGCTGCCGCCCTCCATCATCATGGTGGTCTACGCGGTGGCGGCCGAGGTCTCGATCATCAAGGTGTTCCTCGCCGGCTTCATCCCCGGCTTCATCCTCACCGCGCTCTTCTCCGGCTACATCATCGTCTGGGCGCTCGCCAACCCGGCAAAGACGCCGCGCGAGGACGCGCGCTTGACGCTTGCGCAGAAGCTCGCCAAGACGCGGCTGCTGGTGCCGTGCCTCCTCCTCATCGCCTTCGTCGTGGTCGTGATGGCGATGAGCTGGGCCACCGCGACCGAGGCCGCGGCTTACGGCGTGCTGGGCTCGCTCGTCATCGCCTGGTGGTCGGGCGGCCTCGACCGGCAGAGCTTCGCGGCGAGCCTGATGGGCGCGACGCGGCTTTCCTGCATGATCATGTTCATCCTCGCCGGGGCGAGCTTCCTCTCCTCGTGCATGGCCTTCACCGGCATCCCGCGGGTGCTCGCCGAGTGGGTGGCCTCGCTCGAGCCGCACAAGTACACCCTGATCGCGATCCTCGCCGGCATCTACATCCTGCTCGGCACCGCGCTCGACGGCATCTCGATGATCGTGCTCACCACCTCGGTGGTGATTCCCATGGTCGAGAAGGCCGGCTTCGACCTGGTCTGGTTCGGCATCTTCATCGTGCTGCTGGTCGAGATCGCCGAGCTAACCCCGCCGCTCGGCTTCAACATCTTCGTGCTGCAGACCATGACCGGCCGCGACAGCAACTACGTCGCCCTCGCCTCCGCGCCCTTCTTTCTCATGATGGTGCTGTGCATCGCGATCATCACGGTGTTTCCGCAGACCGCGACGTGGCTTCCCGACGCACTGATCGGCGTCACGAAGAAATAGAATCGGAGCCATGCCCCAGGCGATCTACCTCACCCGCGACATCCGGGACATCGAGCGCAAGGCCGGCGAGCTGCCGCTCATGGAGCGCGCCGGAAGCGCGGCAGCCGAACTGGCTGCGACTCTCGTACCGGAAGACAAGAAGGACATCCTCGTGCTCGCCGGGCCGGGGAACAACGGCGGCGACGCGCGCATCGCCGCCGAGCGGCTCGAGGAAGGTTTTTTCCGCGTCAAGGTGGTGAGCCATCCGCGCGAGCTGCCGCACGACCGCAATTGGGGGCTGGTGATCGACGGTCTCTTCGGCATCGGGCTCGCGCGGCCGATCGCAGGCGACTACGCGGAGCTCATCCAGTACGCGAACCGCCAGCGCTGCCCGGTGCTCGCGCTCGACGTGCCGAGCGGCATCCAGTCCGACACCGGCCAGGTGCTCGGCTGCGCGGTGCGCGCGACGCACACGATCACGTTCATCGCGCTGAAGCCCGGCCTCCTTACTCTCGACGGCCCGGACCACTGCGGCGAGCTCCGCGTCGCGTCGCTCGAGATCGATTTCTCGAAGGCCAAGCCCAATGCGTGGGTGGCCGATCGCACGCTCTTTCCGAGCGCGCTCAAGCCGCGGCCGCGCAACTTCCACAAGGGAAACGCGGGCTCGCTCGGCATCGTCGGCGGCGCGAAGGGAATGAGCGGCGCCGCGCTGCTCGCCGGCCGGGCGGCGTTGAAGCTCGGTTCGGGGAGGGTCTATGTCGGGCTGCTCGAGCATCTGGCGGTCGACTTCGGCGCGCCGGAGCTGATGCTGCGCCATGTCGACGACGTGCTCGGCCAGGACCTCGACGCGGTCGTCGCGGGGCCCGGGCTCGGGCGCACCGAGCACGCGGCGACGCTGGTCGGCGCAGTGCTCGCGAGCGACTGGCCGTGCGTGCTCGACGCCGACGCGCTGAACCTTCTGTCCGAGGACGAGAACCTGCGCAAGGCCTGCGAGCGGCGCAGCGCCGATACGCTGCTTACGCCGCATCCCGCGGAAGCCGCGAGACTTTTGAAGCTAGGCGTCTCTGAAGTGCAAAACGACCGGATCGCTGCGGCACGCGCGATGTCACAGCGCTACAACTCCCACGTGGTGCTCAAGGGCAACGGCAGCGTGCTCGTCGCGCGCGACGGCCATCTCTTCATCAACACCACCGGCAACCCCGGCATGGCGAGCGCCGGAATGGGCGACGTGCTTTCCGGAATCCTCGGCGCGCTCCTCGCGCAGCGCCTGAGCGGCGAATCGGCGCTGGTGCTCGGCACTCACCTCCATGGGGCGGCCGCCGACGAGCTGGCGGCCACCGGCGCCGGCGCGGTGGGGCTCACCGCCGGCGAGCTCGCCGACGCTGCGCGGCGCCTCTGGAACCAGTGGTTGAAGGAAAAGGGGTCTGACCCCTTTATTTCCTCTTAGCCAGGACGCAGCGGACGCCGCCGCGCGGGTCCGGAACGTCACCCGCGTAGCGGGGGATGAGGTGCACGTGGACGTGCATGCGCGACTGGCCCGCAGCCAAGCCGACGTTGACGCCGACGTTGTAGCCGTCCGGACGATGCGCCTCCTCCACGAACTTCTGTGCACGATTCAGCAGCGCGAGCACCGAACCCTGCTCCGCACCGCTCATGTCGAAGAAGCCCGCGACGTGGCGCTTGGGAACCACGATGAGGTGCCCTTTGCTGAGCGAGTTCGTTTCACGGCAGACGTAGGCGAAGTCGCTCTCGAACAGAACGTCTTTCGGCGCGCAGAGCTCGCAGCCCTTCATGACGGCTCGCGGATCCGCTCCTGCAGGAACTTCAGCACGATGATCTCGTCGCGGCGCAGCGACGCGGCCTCGCGGTGACGCCGCCGGTCGCGCTCGCGTCCCGGCACCTCGGGCAGCGGCACCGTGTCGCCCATCAGGTAGGCGCGTAGCAGCTCGGGATGCACGTAGTACTTGCGGCACACGGCGCGCGTGTTGCCGAGCCGCTCGGCCACCGCGTCGACGGCGCGCAGGATGTTGCGGTCGGCCTCGCGCCGGCTCGCGGCCGGTCCCATCGCGCGCAGCTCCACCGCCGCGAGCATGGTGCCGCCCCAGGTGCGAAAGTCCTTCGCCGTCACGTCGCGCCCGGTGAGCTCGCGCAGGTAGGCGTTCACGTCGTCGGAGGAGATCGCCTGGCGCTTCTTTTCCGCGTCGAGGTACTGGAACAGCTCGTGCCCCGGCAGGTCCTGGCAGCGCTGGATGATGCGCGCGAGGCGCAGGTCCTCGAGCATGATGCTGTGCTCGACGCGGCTCTTGCCGCGGAAGGTGAAGCGCACCGTCTCGCCGTTGACGCGCACGTGGCGGCGGCGCAGCGTGGTCAGGCCGAAGGACTTGTTCTCGCGCGCATACTCGTCGTTGCCGACGCGGATCAGGGTGCGGTCGAGCAGGCGCACCACCGTGGCGAGGAGCTGGCGCCTGGAGTGGTCGGGCGCGCGCAGGTCGTGCTCGATGCGCTCGCGCAAGGTCGGCAGCACCTCGCTGAACTCGAGCATGTGGCGGAACTTGGAGTGGTCGCGCGCGTCGCGGTAGGCCGGGTGGTAGCGGTACTGCTTGCGGCCGCGCGCGTCGCGCGCCGTGGCCTGGATGTGGCCCGCGGGATCGGGGCAGATCCAGACCTGCGTCCACGCCGGCGGAATCGCGAGCGAATTGATCCGCTTGCGCTCGCGCCGGTCGGTGACGCGCGCGCCGTCGGGCAGGTAGTAGGCCCAGCCGGTACCGACGCGCTTTCGCGTGATGCCGCCCTGGTCGTCGGTGACATAGCGCAGCCCGGCGTGCGCCGCAGAGGCGCGCCGATGCGTGATCGCGGCGCGGCGGTGCTCGCCGGGATGGGCGCGCGAAGTCTCGCCCAGTCGGCCGCGCGGATGCTCGCGGTGCAGGTCAGCCGTGTCCATTAGTCGATGTGTCTTGCGACCATGGCTTCTGTGTCCTTTGCCGAAAGCGTACCGTGCGCTCGCCCCCTTTCGTCAAGGCCGAAGAGTTTCCGGCGAGCACTTTTTCAAAATCGGCAGGCCGCAGCGTGACAAATTACTGCAGTTGCGGCCCTCAGTCGGACGCGCGGATGCCCGCGCTGCGGATCAGCTGCGTCCATTTGTCGATATCCCTGGCGACCATGGCTTCCGTGTCCTTGCCCGACAGGCGCGGCGTGCTGTACCCGCGCTTCTCCAGTCCCGCGGTGATCTCGGGCATCGCGAGCACCTTGTCGAAATCGGCGCGCAGACGCGCGACGATGGGCGCCGGCGTGCCGGCGCGCACGAAATAGCCGATCCAGGTCTCGTTGTCGAAATCGAGCCCGCTCTCGCGCACCGTCGGCACGCCGGGAAGCGTGGCGAGGCGCTGCGTGCCCGACACCGCGATGGGCTTCACGCGCCGCGCCTCGATTTGCGGCTGCGCGGTGGCCGAGTTGTCGAAGAAGAGGTCGACGCGCCCCGGCAGCAGGTCCTGGTAGGCCGCCGCCGCGCCCTTGTAGGGCACGTGGGTCACCTGCACGCCGGCGAGGTGAAACGTCACCGCGGCGGTAATGTGCTGGCCGGTGCCGTTGCCGGCGCTCGCGTAGGTCAGCTTGCCTGGATTCGCTTTTGCATAGGCAAAAATCTCATTTAGAGAGCCGAAGGGAAGATCGTTGCGCGCGACCAGCGTGTACGGATTGAAAGTGGCGATGCCCACCGGCACGAAATCGGCGCGCGGGTCGTACGGCAGCTTGTCGTAGAGGCCGGCGTTGAACGCGAGGTTGGGCTTCGCGCCGAGCAGGATGGTGTAGCCGTCGGCCTCGGCCTTGGCCGCCGCCTCGGTGCCGAGCAGCATGCCCGCCCCCGGACGGTTCTCGACCACCACCGGATTGCCCATCAGCTTGGCGAGCGGCTCGGCGATGACGCGCGCCACGAGGTCGAATCCGCCGCCCGGCGGCTGCGGCACGATCACGCGGATCGGGCGATTCGGATACGGCTGCGCCTGCGCCGCCGCGAGCCACGGCGCGAGCAAAGCGAGAAGAAGTACGGTTGCGATTGTGCGCGGCATTGCCCCTCCCCCTAGGGCAATGATACCCCGCGCTCGATTTCCTCGGGCCTGGCGGCTCTCACGCTAATCACTTCACAGGAAAACCGCAGAGCAATTCCCGCAAGCGGGTGGTTCGCGTCGAGGACCACCTTGCCCGCCGCCACGTCGGTCACGGTGTACAGGCGCTCGTCCTCCTCGATCTCCATGCCGACCTCGAGGCCCTCGCCGTAGCGCTCGGCCTCCTCGACGCGCAGGAGCTCCGCGTCGTATTCGCCGAACGCCTGCTCGGGCTCGAGCTGCACGCGCACCCTCTCGCCGGGCCCCTTGCCCTCGATCGAGCGCTCGAGCGCCTCGAGCAGCCCGCCGTAGCCGCCGTGCAGGTAGGTGTGCTGGTCCTCGGGCGCGTGCAGCAGCGCGCCCTGCGCGTCGTACATCTGGATCTTCAGCGAGACGACCGTGTCCCGGCCAACGTGCATCAGGACCGCAGTCTTTTCACCAGGTCGAAGACTTCCGCGGCGTGGCCGCGGGGATTGACGCCGTATTCCGCGTGGCGGATGACGCCTTTCTTGTCGATGACGAAGGTGGAGCGCACCAGGCACTCGCGGCGCACGCCGTCCTCGGTCTGCTTGTCCTGGATCACGCCGTACTTGCGGCACACCTCGCCCTCGGTGTCGGAGAGCAACCCGATGGTGACGCCGTTACGGTCGCGGAAGTCGGCATGCGTCAGGCAGTCGTCGCGCGACACCCCGAGCACCACGCAGTCGTGCTTGACGAACTGCTCCTCGTGGTCGGAGAAGTCGGTGGTGACCAGCGTGCAACCGGGCGTGCCGTCCTTCGGATAGAAGTAAAGCACCACGTTCTTCTTCCCCTTGAACGTGGAAAGGTCCACCGTCTGCATGTCCGCATCGGGCAGCTCGAATTCCGGCGCCGGTTGTCCGGGTTCCAGCATGGTGCGCCGATTCTATGCCAAATCATTTTCGCTTTGACAAGCGGCGTGCGCGGTGTGTAGTTCGCGCGCTACATATAATTCCGCGTCGATGACACTCGAGTTGCTGGGAGGACTTTCGCCACGCGCGTTTCTGCGTCGTTATTGGCAAAAACGACCGCTTTTCGTGCCGCAGGCGCTGCCGGGCTTCGGCGGCGTGATCGGCAAGCGCGCGCTCGCTCGGCTCGCCGCGCACGACGACGTCGAATCCCGGATCGTGGAACGCCGTGGCAAACGGCGGGAGACGCGCCACGGGCCTTTTGAAAAAGTTATCCTCGGGGAGAGGCGCTCCACGCTGCTCGTCTCGGGCGTCAACCTGCATGTTCCTGACGCGGACGCGCTGCTGCGGCGCTTCGCGTTCATTCCGCAGGCGCGCCTCGACGACGTGATGGTGAGCTACGCCACCCCCGGCGGCGGGGTCGGGCCGCACGTCGACTCCTACGACGTGTTCCTGCTGCAGGGACCGGGCCGGCGCAGGTGGCGCGTCGTACAAAAAGAATACATTGCGCACCCCGGCGACCTGCTCTACCTGCCGCCCGGGATCGAGCACGACGGCGTGGCGCTCGACGAGTGCTACACCTACTCGATCGGCTTTCGCGCGCCGCGCGGCGCCGAGCTCGGCGCCGCTTTCCTCGACTGGCTGCACGAGCGCGGCCTGCCCGATGCCGCGTACCGCGACCCGCGGCTTGCCCCGGCATCGCGGCCGGCGCGCATCCCGCGCGAGCTCCTCCGGTTCGGCGAAAAAGCGCTCGCGCGCATCCGCTGGTCGCGCGGCGACGTGATCGATTTCCTCGGCCGCTACCTCAGCTCGCCCAAGCCCCACGTTGTTTTCCGGCCCGGCGCGGGGCGCGGCGCCATGGTTCGCCTCGATCCGAAGACCTCGCTCCTCTACTACGGCGAGCGCTTCTTCGTGAACGGCGAGGCGCTCTCGGTGCGCCACCCGCGGCTCCTGCGCGAGCTCGCCGACCGGCGCCAGGCCGGCAGAGCGTTCCTTGCGCCGCTCGCGGGCCTGATCGCAGAATGGCGCCGCGCAGGGTACGCGCATTACACAAGCAAGGAGCGCGATGGCTGACGCCGTGTACGAAAGCTTCGATACTCGCGAAGGCTTCCAGGCCGCGGTCGATCGCCTGCTCGAGCGCCCGGGCCGGGAGCTGCGCGTGTTCGACCCGGACGGCGCGGGCCTGCGGCTGAACGACGCCGCGCGCCTGGCGCGCCTGGAGGGATTCCTGCGCGCGAGCCGCACGCGCCGGCTCTACATGGTGCTGCACGAGCCGCAGCACCTTCAGCGCCAGTGCCCGCGCATGATGAGCTTGCTCGCGCGCTACAGCCACGCGATCCAGATCAACCGCACCCAGGAGGAGATCCGCGAGCTGCAGGACGCCTTCCTGGTGCTCGACTCGATCGACTACGTGCGCCGGCCGGTGGCGGCGCGATGGCGCGGCGCCATCGGCCTCGGAGACGAGACCGAGGCGCTCGCGATGCGAGCGCGCTTCGACGAGATCTGGTCCGCCTCTTTCCCGGCGGTTTCCGGCACCACGCTGGGGCTGTGACAGGCGAACTAGCGGTCCCCAGGGATGAAATTTCATGCGGGGCAGCCTAGAATTGCGCCCCCAACCCTTCAAGGACCCGCAATGACCAAGACCCTGCTGATCGCGGCAGCCGCCGCGCTTGCCCTCGCCGCATGCGGCGAGCAATCGGCTTCCAAGAAGGCCCCGAGCTCGAGCGCGCCGGCTTCGGCGCCCTCCTCCTCGGCGCCTGCGCCTTCGTCGCCGTCGTCGTCCGCCGCGCCCAGCTCGCCGTCGGCGAGCCCGTCGACCTCCGGTTCGTCCGCGGCGCCGGCGACGCCCGCCGCGCCAATGGAAGAAAAGAAGGACGAGAAGAAGTAACGCCCGGGAAAAGGGGTCAGAACCATTCTGCTCTGACCCCTTTTCTTTTCTACTTTTTTTACCCGCCTTTCAGCGCATCACAGGCTGCGCCAGCCGAAGCCCTCGTCCTGCGTGGCGAGGCCGATCCAGCTCTCCTCGCAGTTCAGCGCTCGCGCGAGCGTCGTGCGCACGATCTCCGGGCGGTTGTTCTGCTGCGAGAGATGCGCGCCGATGATGTGCTTGAGCCTCGAGCAGTCGAGCGCGCCGACGAGCCGCGCCGAATCCTCGTTGTCGAGGTGACCGAACGGGCCGGCGATGCGCTGCTTGAGCCACTTCGGGTAGGCGCCGTTCCACAGCATGTCGCGGTCGTAGTTGCACTCGAGGACCAGCGCGTCGAGGCCCGAGAGCGTCTGCGCGACATGCGCGGTCGGCGCGCCGATGTCGGTCAGCACCCCGAGCTTGCGCTCGCCGTCGGAGAGCACGAACTGCACCGGCTCGCGCGCGTCGTGCGGCACGGTGAACGGGATCACCTGCATGCCGCCGAGCGCTTCGCTCTGCCTGCCGTTGACGAACACCATGCGCACGCCCTCGATCACCTTGCCTTCGGCCTTCATCGAGAGCATGGTGCCGTAGGTCAGGTACACCACGATGTCGTGCGCGGCGGCGAAGTCGAACACGCCGTGGGCGTGGTCGCCGTGCTCGTGGGTCACGAGCATGCCGTCGATGTCGCGCGGCGCGAGGCCCAGCCGCGCGAGCCGGCGCTCGCAGTCCGTGAGGTTGAGCCCGCAGTCGAGGAGCACGCGGGTGAGCGAGGCGGCGTCGCCCGCCTCCACGACCAGGCAGTTTCCCCGGCTGCCGCTCGCGAGCGAAGCGAAACGCAGCAACGCTATTTCAGCTGCTCGTGGAGCAGCACGAGGATGCGCTGCGCGGTGGGCGTGGTCTCGGCGCCGCCTTCCTTGTTCAGCACGTTCACCGTGCTCGCTTCCTTCTCCTTCTCCGGCCGCACCTGCACGCGGTATTGCTCGGCCTTCACTTTCGAGTCGCTCGAGCCGAAGATGCGGGAGAACAGGCCCTTCTCGTTGTTCTTCTGCGCCATCTCGCTCTCGGGATCGGCGTAGCGCACGAAGTAGAGGCCGTTCTGGCGGTCGCGGTCCTCGACCGTGAAGCCGACGCGGTCGAGCGCGAGTCCCACGCGCCGCCACGCGCGGTCGAACGGCTCGTTCACCTGCAGCGCCTGCGTCCCGTCGCTCGACTTCACGATCTCGGCGCGGTTGGGCGAAGGCGCGGTGGCTGCGGCGAGCGTGGCGCGCTCCTCGGTCGACCCCAGGCGCACCATCAGGCGGCGCAGGAACTCGGCCTCGAGGCCCGGGTCGCTCGGCCGCGGCTGCCAATAGGTCTGGCCGGTCTGGCCTTGGCCGCGGTCCTGGCCGATCGTGTAGACCTCCTGCATGCCGCGATGGCTGATGTAGACCTCGGTGCCGTTGCCGTCGGGCGTGCGCTCGAGGCGCGTGCGGAACTTGTCGCGCTCGGAGGTCGAGTAGACGCTGTCGGCGAAGCGCCCGAGCAGTCCGCGGATGCCGTCCTGCGGCAGGTTGGCGCGGTTCTCGGCCCAGTCGGTCTCCATCACGCCCGCCTCGGGCGATTCCTGCTTGATCAGGAAGCCGCGCTCCAGCCAGAACTCGCGCACCGTCGACCACACCTTGTCGGGCGGCTCCTGCACCACCAGCCAGCGCTCGGCGCCCAGGCGCTCGAGGCGGACGTTGTCCACCTGCGGAAGCACGCCGGTGGCGCCGGTGCGTCCCTGCTCCTTGCGCTCCTGCTGGTAGCTCGAGGCCGTCGCCGCCTTCTGCTCGGGCAGCTGGAAGCGGCCGTCGCGCTGCGGCGCGGTCAGGTCGGGCGGCACCTCGAGCGGCGGCAGCTGCGACGCCGTCTTGTAGTCGACGCTGCTGTCGAATACCGAGGTACTGCTGCAGCCCGCGAGGGCGAGCGCGGCGACGACGGCGAGCCGGCGCATCCTAGGCGCGGCCCCTGCCCACGCTATGCGCGTCCTTCCACGACCCGCAGGCCGGGAAGCGTGATTCCGGCCTCGTGCAAGGCCTCGCGCACGGTCTGGTGGAACCTTTCCGACAGCGGCGAAAGCGGCAGGCGCAGGCCGTACTCGGAGAGGCCCATCTCGGCCAGCGCCCACTTGACCGGAATCGGATTCGCCTCGACGAAGAGCCGCTGGTGCAGCGGCAGCAGCCGCAGGTTGATGTCGCGGGCGCGTTTCACGTCGCCGACCAGCGCGGCGGCGCACATCTGGTGCATCAGCTTCGGCGCCACGTTGGCGGTGACCGAGATCACGCCATGGCCGCCGAGCAGGATGAGCGCGAGCGCGGTGGCGTCCTCGCCGCTGTAGATGGCGAAGTTGCGCGGCAGCCGCTTGATGAGGTCGGTGCCCCGCTCGATGTTGGCGGTGGCGTCCTTGATGCCGATGATTCCGGGCACCTGGGCGAGGCGCAGCACCGTATCGTTCTGCAGGTCGGCGACGGTGCGCCCGGGCACGTTGTAGACGATCATCGGAAGCTCGACGCTTTCGGCGATCTTCCTGAAATGCCGGTACAGGCCTTCCTGCGTGGGCTTGTTGTAGTACGGCACCACGGAGAGGCAGGCGGTCGCGCCGTTCTTCTTCGCCGACTCGGTCAGCTCGATCGCCTCGGCGGTGGAATTGCCGCCGGTGCCGGCGATGATCGGGATGCGCCCGCGCGAATGCTGGACCGCGACCCGGATCAGCTCCTTGTGCTCGTCGACGTTGACCGTCGGCGACTCGCCGGTGGTGCCCACCACCACGATGCCGTCGGTACCCTCCTCGACATGCCAGTCGATCAGCCTTCTGAAGGCTCCGAAGTCGAGGTGTCCGTCCTGCTCTCCCCCCGACTTCATCGGGGTGACGATGGCGACCAGGCTTCCGGTAATCATGCGAGGATTCTAACGCTTCCGGCCGGTTCCCGGATGACGCAGATGCGCTGCAGCGCCGCCTTCTTCGGCCGCTCGACCGTTCCCTGCTCGAACGCCACGACGCCGAGCGTGGCAAATGCCTCGAGCAGCTCCCCCGGCCGCAGCAGGAAGTTCGGATTCGACGGCCGCCCGTAGCGCTCGTTGCCCAGCATGAATGTCTCGTAGATGAGCACCGCGCCCGGCTCCAGGCTCTCGACGAGGCGAGGGAAAAGTGGCCGGTGAAGATAATTTGTAACCACGATCGCGGCGAAGCGCTTTCCCGGCCACGGCCAGGGACTGCCGTCTTCCAGGTCCGCTTTCACGAAACGGATCGAGCCGGGAAGCACCTGGTCGTCCCGGTCGACCGCGTACACCTCGAAGCCGCGCTCCGCAAAGAAGATGGCGTGGCGCCCGGCACCGCACGCCACGTCGAGAACCGGCCCGCGCTCGACGAGCCCCGCCCAGCGCAGCACCCAGTCCGATGGCGTTTCAGTCGAAAGCATGAGAAAAAATAGGGACTGTCCCTGTTTTCAGGTGAATTTCGCTCCTTCTTCTTTCAGCAGCGCTGCGAGGATGGATCGGTGGCAGCGGTCCTCGCGCTCGCAGTAGCAGCCGACGGAGAAATTCACGTGGCGCGACATCTGCGCAAGAAGAGCGATGAGCTGCCTCGGCACCGGCCGGCGCATCTCGTCGCGATAGCCGCGCTCGAACTTCGCCCAGCGCGCGTCGGTCCAGTCGGTCGACTGCGCCGAGCTGACGAGCGCCTGGCTCGGCGAGAGCACCGGCAGCCAAGTGTCGTAGAAGTCGTGCCGGGCGAAGTCCGCCTTCTTCACCCCGCGCGGCGGGCGCCGGACCGTGCCCAGGCGGGGACCTTCGCCCGGCGTCCTCGGCGTGCCCAGGCGCACGACGCGAACGGCCATCAGGCGGGCGCTCGGCGGTGCCAGTCGGTCGCGCGCTGGTAGGCGCGCCCCGCGGCGAGCAAGGCGGCCTCCGCGAAAGGCCGGCCGACGAGCTGCAGCGAGAGCGGCAGGCCGCGCGTATCGAAGCCGCACGGGACAGCCAGCGCCGGCACGCCGAGATAGTTGACCCAGCGGGTGAGGCGGGTGAGGTCCGCTAGCAGGCGCGGCATGCGCTCGCCGCCTTTGGGCCCGGTCTCCTCGCGCGTCGGGACCCGGATCGCGATGCCGGGCAGCGCGTAGACGTCGGCGGCACCGAGCGTCCGCGCGCAGAAGCGCTCGAGCGCGGCGCGGCGCAGGCGCAGCACCTCCAGATACTGGCTTGCCGGAATGGCATAGCCGGATTCGAGGCGCGCGCGCACCGACGAGGCGTAGTCGCCTGGACGCTCGCGCATCCACCTCGCGTGCTGCGCCGACGCCTCCGCCTGCATCACAACCAGGCAATGCGCCGAAAGCGTGTCGTAGTCGGGGGGCTCGACTTCGATCGGATTGCGCTCGAGTGTCTTCACGGCCGCGAGCACCGCGGCGGCGACTTCCGGTTCGGCGTTGCGTTCGATCCAGGCGGACGAGATCGCGATTCGAATCTTGCGTTGATCTTGCAAATAGTCGTCCACCGCCTCGCGCGAGCTCTGCGGATCCCTGGCGTCGAAGCCCGCGATCGCCTGGAGCAGGATGGCGCAATCCTCTGCGCTGCGCGCGAGCGGGCCGACGGTGTCGAGCGAAGGCGAAAGCGGCATCGCGCCATGGCGCGACACCCGGCCCCAGGTGGTCTTCAGGCCCGTGATGCCGCAGGCCGCCGCAGGCAGCCGCACCGAGCCGCCGGTGTCCGAGCCGAGCGCGCCGAACACGAGCCGCGCCGCCACCGCGGCGCCCGAGCCGCTGGAAGAGCCGCCGGTAATGCAATCCGGGTTCCACGGATTGCGGCAGTCGCCGAAGTGGTCGTTGTGGCCCGTGGGCCCGTAGGCAAACTCGGACATGTTGAGCCGGCCCAGGTCGGCGAAGCCCGCGGCGTCGAGGCGCTCCAGCGCCGCCGAGGTCTCGCCCGGGATCCAGCCGCGCAGGATCTTCGAGCCGCAGGCCGCTTCCCGGCCCGCGCGGTAGAACATGTCCTTGTGCGCGAGCGGAACGCCGATCGTCCGGCTCTCTTCCATCTCGACGAAGGCGTTGAGGCGCGGCTGCCACTCCGCGATGCGGGCGCGGCAGGCCTGCACCAGCTCGCGGGGAGGGACCTCGCGCGCCTGCGCAAGCGAAAGAAGCGCCGGGTCGCTCACGCCTGCTTCCTCAGCGCGAGGAGAAAGCCCGAAGGGTCGGCCTGGAACTCGAGCGTGGCGAGCAGCGGATCGGCCGCCGACGCGCCGAGCAGGGCCTCCTGCGCCCGCGCTATGCGCTCGGCACGCCCGGGCGCGAGCGCGATTCCCTGTGCCGCGAGCGCCTCCTCGATCGCGGCGCCGCTCCATTGTTTCGCCGTCATCGCTTTATGGCCCTCCCGCCTTATGATAAGTCTCGACGCACATGGTACGCGAGGTGATCAAGGGGTCCGGCACGCCGGCGCCGATGGCGCACTACTGCGAGGGCGTACTCGCGGGGGAGACGCTGTACGCCGCCGGCCAGATCGCCTCCGACTACAAGACCGGCGTGCCGCCGGAAGCGCGCCAGGATCCGGCGTTTCCCTATTACGGCTCGGACATCCAGAAGCAGGCGCGCTACATCCTCGGGAACCTGCGGAAAGTGCTGCAGGCCGGAGGATGCGACCTGCAGGACGTGGTGAAGTCGCAGGTGTTCCTCACCGACCTCGACGACTTCTACCACTTCGACCAGATCTGGAAGGAGCTCTTCCCCTCGCCGCCGCCGCGCACGACGGTCCAGGTGAGCGGCCTGCTCGTGCCAGGCTGCAAAGTTGAAATCGATCTTTGGGCCGTTCAACCAAGAACAAGGCGGGAAGTCCTCAAAGGCAAAGCGACGCCGACGCCCATGGCTCACTACTGCCAGGGCATTCTCGCCGGCGAGACGCTGTACGCGGCCGGCCAGATCGCTTCCGACTACCGGACCGGCGTGCCAGCCGAGGCGCGGCAGGATCCCGCGTTCCCCTATTACGGGTCGAACATCCAGAAGCAGGCGCGCTATGTGCTCGAGAACCTGCGTAGCGTGTTCGAAGCCGGGGACTGCAGCTTCAAGGACGTGGTGAAGTCGCAGGTCTTCCTCACCGACCTCAACGACTTCCATTACTTCGACCAGGTATGGAAGGAGTTCTTCCCTACGCCGCCGCCGCGCACCACGGTTCAGGTCAGCAAGCTCCTCGTCCCTGGCTGCAAGGTCGAGATCGATCTATGGGCGGTTCAATCGAAGATCCCGCGCCGCGTGGTCACCGGATCGAAGACCCCGACCCCGATGGCCCATTACTGCCAGGGCATCGTTGCCGGCGATACGCTATACGCGGCCGGCCAGATCGCCTCCGACTACAAGACCGGTGTTCCCCCGGAGGCGCGGCAGGACCCCGCGTTCCCCTATTACGGATCGAACATCCAGAAGCAGACGCGCTACGTGCTCGAGGTTCTGCGCAGCGTCTTCCACGCCGCGGGCTGCGACCTCAAGGACGTGGTCAAGTCGCAGGTCTTCCTGACCGACCTCGGCGACTTCTACTACTTCGACCAGGTGTGGAAGGAGTTCTTCCCCTCGCCGCCGCCGCGCACCACGGTGCAGGTAAGCGGGCTGCTGGTGCCCGGCTGCCGCATCGAGATCGACCTCACCGCGGTATTACCCTAGAAAGAATCCGATGCCACACGCGAACGCAAGGGACGGAACGCGGCTCTATTTCGAGGAGACCGGCACCGGTACGCCGCTCATCTTCATCCACGAGTTCGCGGGCGACCACCGCAGCTGGGAGCCCCAGGTGCGGTTCTTCTCGCGCTACTTCCGCTGCGTCACCTACGCCGCCCGGGGCTTCCCGCCTTCCGACGTCCCGGACGACGCCGAACGCTACTCGCAGGCGATCGCGCGCGGCGACGCGCTGGCGATCCTCGACCACCTGAAGATCGAGCGCGCGCACGTCGTGGGTCTCTCGATGGGCGGCTTCGCAGCGCTGCACTTCGGCATCACCTACCCGCAACGCGCGCGCTCGCTCGTCATCGCCGGCTGCGGCTACGGCGCCGAGCCCGACAAGAAGGAGAAGTTCCGTGCCGAGTGCGAGGCCGCGGCGGCTTCCTTCGAGGCCAATTGGGCGGAAGCGGCGAAGCGGTACGCGCTCGGCCCCACCCGGGTGCAGTTCCAGAACAAGGACCCGCGCGGCTGGGCCGAGTTCGCGCAGCAGCTCGCCGAGCACTCGCCGCGCGGCCAGGCGCTCACGATGCGCGGCGTGCAGATGCGCCGGCCGTCGCTCTACGAGCTGGTGGAGGACATGAAGCGGATCAACGTCCCGGCGCTCGTCGTCACCGGCGACGAGGACGACCCTTGCCTCGAGCCCGCGCTCCTCATGAAGCGCAGCATCCCCAATTGCGGCCTGGCGGTGGTGCCGCGCTCAGGCCACACGATCAATATCGAGGAGCCCGAAGCCTTCAACCGGGCGCTGTTCGAATTCTTCACGATGGTCGACGAAGGTCGCGCCGCCCCGCGCGACCCGCGCTCGCTCTCTTCCGGGATCCTCGGCTACAAGAAGTAGCTCTTACGACGGGGGTGGCTGCGGCGCGACCGGCTGCCAGCCGCCGGGACACTCTTGCGTGTAGGGGTAATACTGGTTCGAGCCGGGGCAGTAGTACCAGTAGCCGGGTTCCGGGGTGGAATTCGCGGGAGGAGGCTCGACGTACTGCACCGCCGGCGGCGGATCGTAATACACGGGCGGTGGGTAGAAAAATGAAGGCGCAAAGAACACCCCGCCGCCTATGAAGGCGTGGTTGTGGAAATGAGGGCCGCTGAAGTGGTGGAAGCCGCCCGAGCCGTGAAACCCACCGTGGCCTGAATGCCCACCGCGCCCGTAAGCGATGCCGCTGAGCCCGAAAGCCAGCAGGCACACCGTCAAGAGCCGTGCTCCTTTTAGCCTGGTCATCCTGATGAGTAGACAGCAACCGCGCTCGATCAGTCCGTCGAGGTTGTTACCATTGGTAACGCCCACATGCCCATCACCCTGCTCACCGGCGGCGCGGGCTTCGTCGGCCTGAACGTCGCCGAGCAGCTCCTCGAGCGCGGCGACGAGGCGCTGATTTTCGACCTGCGCGCGCCTCCCGCGCCGTTCTCCAGGGCACATTTTGTTCAGGGCGATGTTACCGACGCGTCTGCCCTCCAACAGCTCTTTTCAGGGCAAAGGATCGAGCGCGTTATCCACATGTCGGCGATCACGGCCGGCCCGGAACGCGACGCGCGCGAGGCGCGCCGCATCGCCGAGGTGAACCTCATCGGCACGCTCAACGTTCTGCAGGAAGCACGAAACGCTGGAGTCGAGCGCTTCGTCCACGCGAGCACCGGGGCTCTCTACGGCGCGGCGGGCGTCGGCGTAGCCGAGCCGCTCGACGAAGAGCGTCACCGCCCGGTGCCCGAATCGATGTACGGGATCACCAAGTACGCGGCCGAGCGAAGCTGTTTGCGCCTCGCTGCCCTGTGGGGCCTCGACGTGCGCATCGGACGCCTGGCCATGGCCTTCGGCCGCTGGGAGCACGAGAGCGGCGTGCGCGACCGCCTCTCGCCGCCGACCGTCATCGCGCACATCGCGGTCGCAGGCGGCGAGGCGGTGTTTCCGCCGCTCGGTGCCACCGACTACATCTACGGCGCAGACGTGGCGCGCGCGCTCATCGCGCTCCTCGACGCCGAGGCGCCTTCGCATCGGCTGTACCACCTGGGCACGGGCGCGCCGTGGGCGCTGCCGCAGTGGTGCGGGCTGCTCGAGAAGCGCTTTCCGAGATTCCGCTGGCGCGAATCGGCCGAGGGCTGCAACGTCGTGCCGCTCGCTCCCGGCACGCGCACCCGCTTCTCCAACCGGCGCCTGGTCGAGGACCTCGGCTGGGCGCCGCGCTTCGATTTGGCGGCGGCCGCCGACGATTTCATCGAGTGGATGGAGTCGAACCCCACTCCCTGAAGATCAGCTCTGGTGCGGACCGCGCATCTCGCGCAACACGCCTTCCACGCGCTCCCAAACCTTCGCCTGCTCGCTATCTCCGGCCCGCCGGCAGGACTCGGCCTTTTGAGCGGCTTCGGCGATGGCTTTGCCGCCTTGCGCTGCAAAAAGCTGGTGGGCGAGCGTCGAAATGTCCGAAGCATTCATTTCCGGCTCCTTTCAGGAGGATCCGGAAGCGATGCAAATCGCGCGCCTGCTCTATTCGACCCTGATGCCCAACCCGAACCGCCTCGCGGTGAAGCTTCGCCTCGGGCGGTCAACGCCCGGCTATGGGCCGCGATCCAGGAAGTGAGGCACCGCGATCCAGTCCATCATGGCGCGAGGGTCCTGCAACAGCCGCGCCATCGCTCGGTCTTCGTCGGTCCGCAGGTTCACGCCGAGCATGCTGCCGAGCTTGCGTCCATGCAGCATGATGCGCTCGCTCAGAGGTTGGCGGTCCCGGTCGTAGGCGGCGAGTCCTGCGTCGATGTCGTCGTGACCCTCCAGCGACTCGACCAGCGCCAGCGCGTCACCGCCCGCCTTTGCCATGCCGAAGCCCATGTGGGGCCGCGCGGAGGACGCGGCGTCGCCGACCAGCGCGACGCGCCCGAACACGAAGCGAGGTGCCGTAAAGTCGTAGATCGGCGTGAAGAACGGTCGCGTGCAGTCGAGGCAGTCGAGGACCTGCGGCGGCAGGGTGTCTTCAGCCTCCGCGCGCATCCGTGCGACGAGGTCCTTGCGGATGAGCGGAGGCGGCACGGAGTACTCGTGCTGGTGCCCGTTCTCGTCGACGCACATTTCGCGCAGCGCCTGCGCGTCGCCGACCCGATACCAGCCGACGTTATAGCGGCGCCGGCCGGCACGCAGGTCGTTGTCCAATCCGGCGATCGGGTAGCCGAAGACGTGCTGACGGGCGGCGGCAAAAAGGATGTAGTACGGGAAAATGCTCTGTCGCGTTTCCGGCCTGAGGTCGGCTTCGTTCGGCGCGGCGCGCCAGATATAGTACCCCGCGTAGACCGGCTGTACGCCCGGCGCGACCCGCGCGCGCACGCTGGAGCGAATTCCGTCCGCGCCGATCAGCATCTCGGCGCGTTCGACGCGCCCGCCGGCGAAATGCGCGACCACGCCCGTACCGTCCTGGTCGACGCGCTCGAAGCTGTGGCCGAGGTGGTAGCGCCCCTCGTCTATGGTCTTGCGCAGCAGCCGCTGCAGCCGATCCCACGAAGTCAGGATCTGCGGCAGGCGCTTTTCTCCGACCACGCGACCGTCGCGATCCAGCGCGATTCGCTTCTCGACCTCGACGCCGAGGTCGAGGGTGCCCGCGCCGCACTTCGAAAGCGCATCCAGCAGCTCCGGGTGCGTGGTGATCCCCGCGCCGCGGCCGACCAGCTCGACCGGCGAGCGCTCGTAGACGTCGGCGTCCCATCCTCTCTGCCGCAGGAACGCCGCGGCGAAGAGCCCCGACATGGAGCCGCCGACGATGACGGCGCGTGGCACGACCGGCTCCGTCCCTTCCTTTTGTCCCGGGCACCCGGGCGTAAGCCGAGTCTCGCATTTGATCTGCCGCATCTCAACCGGGGCGTTCCTTGCTACCCTATCCCCAGCAGCCTACTGGGGCAAGATCGTGAAGGACCTCAACGTCAAGGTGGACTAGCCCGGAGGGCAGAATGGTTGTCGTTCGCCGAGCGGAACCGCACGACGCCGAGGCCGCTGTCGCGGTGGTGCGCCGGTCCATCAGCGAGCTATGTTGCGACGATCACCGGGGCGATGCGGATACCATCGCCAGATGGCTTTCCAACAAGACCGTGCAGAACTTCACCTCGTGGATGGCGAACGACGACAACTTCTTCGTGATTGCCGAAAATCGCGGCCATCTGTCGGGCGTGGGTCTTCTTCATCGCAGCGGCGAAATCAATCTCTTCTACATGGCGCCGAACGCGCAACGCCAAGGTCTCGGCAAGGCGATCCACGTGGCGCTGGAACAGAAGGCGCAGGAATGGGGGCTGCGGGAGATGAAGCTGGATAGCACTTTGCTGGCCTGCCCTTTCTATGAAAAGCTGGGCTATCACCCGGCAGGGGCCAAAAGGCCCCGTTTCGGCGTGCTGTGCTCGTATCCGTACAAAAAGAGGCTCCATGAATCCTGAAGTCCGCTGGCCGCGCAACGACTACTCGCGCGTCCCGTTTCGCCTGCATCACGACGAAGAGCTCTACGCGCTCGAGATGGAGCGCATCTTCCGCGGCCCGGCATGGAGCTACCTCTGCCTCGAGGCCGAGATGCCGAACCCGGGCGACTTTCGCACCACCTGGGTCGGCGACACGCCGGTCGTGGTGTCGCGCCACAAGGACGGCAGCATCCACGCGTTCGTGAACCGCTGCTCGCACCGCGGCGCGATGATCGTGCGCACGTTGCGAGGCAACGCGGATCGCCACGTCTGCCTCTATCACCGCTGGTGCTATTCGACCGCGGGCGAGCTCACCGGCCTGCCGTTCCGCAAGGGGCTCAAGGGCGAAGGCGGCATGCCGGAAGATTTCGACATGAAGTCCAGTTCGCCGAGAAAAATGAAGGTCGAAAGCTGCGCCGGGATGCTCTTCGGCACCTTCCGGCCGGAGCAGGCCGAGCCGCTCGAGCAGTACCTCGGCGAGTTCGGCACCGGAATGGTCAAGCGCTTCCTCAACCGCCCGATCCGCATCCTCGGCTACTCGCGCCAGCTCATCCACGGCAACTGGAAGCTCTACGCCGAGAACCTGCGCGACACCTATCACGCGAGCCTGCTGCACGAGTTCTTCGTCACCTACGGCGTGGACCGCGCCACGCAGAAGGGCGGCGTGAAGATGGACGGGCGCCATCGCCACAACATGAATCATGCGTACGCCGCGACCGACACGCAGGAAGACGCGAAGGCCGCCTACGCCGACACCGCGGCGCGGCTGGACCGGATGCAGCTCAGAGACAGGAAATTGCTGTCTTTTGCCAACGAGTTTCCCGATGGGATGAACCTAGCGGCGCCGACCCTGTTCCCGAACGCGCTCCTCATCCAGATCAACAACACGATCGCCACGCGCCAGATCCGTCCCAAGGGCGTCGATGCGCACGAGGTGTTCCAGACCGTGTTCGGCTACGCCGACGACGACGAAGCCATGACGCGCCACCGGCTCATGTCGTCGAACCTCGTCGGGCCCGCCGGCTTCGTGAGCATGGAAGACGGCGAGGCGATCGAGGTGGTGCAGAAGGCGACGCGCAGCGCAGGCGAAGCGAGCGCGGTCGTCGAAATGGGCGGTCGCGGCGCATTGCGCGACCTCGCCCACCGCGTCACCGAGAGCCCCATCCGCGGCTTCTGGTCCTACTGGGCCGAGCTGATGGGCGCCGAGCCCGAGGGCGCCATCCGTTGACCCGGAGGACGATCCGTTGAAAGTTCCTGCCGAAGTGCGCGAAGCGCTCACCGCGCTGATGGCCGAGTACGCCATGGCCATCGACGAGGATCGGCTCGAGGACTGGGTCGCCCTGTTCGACGAAGCCTGCGACTACAAGGTAGTCACGCGCGAGAACGTCGAGCAGGGCCTGCCCAACATCCTCATCTGGTGCGACAACAAGAACATGCTGCGCGACCGGGTCGAGTCGTACCGGCACGTCAACCTCTACAACCTGCACTACGACCGGCACGTGCTCGGGCCTCTGCGCTTCACCGGGAACGACGGATCGACCTGGCGCTTCGACGTCTCCTACAGCCTGTTCCAGACCGAGCTCGAAGGCGCTTCGAGGCTTTTCAGCGTGGGCCGTTACCGCGTCGATGCGCTATTCGAAGGTCAGGCGGCTCGCCTGAAGTCCGTGACCGTCGTCGCCGACACCGGCCTGGTTCCTTCGCTCCTCGCGACGCCCATCTAACCGACTCCACATATAGACTCCCTCGCCATGAAACGGACCCTGGCCTTTGCAGTCCTGATCGCCGCACTTGCCGGCGCCGCGCATGCGCAGAACTATCCGAGTCGGCCCCTCAAGTTCGTCGCGCCCTTCCCCCCGGGCGGGTCGAGCGACGTGCTGTGCCGGCTGCTCGGGGCGAAGCTTGCCGAAGGGCTCGGCCAGCCGGTCACCATTGAAAACCGCCCCGGCGCGGCCGCGAGCATCGGCCACGAGTACGCGGCGAAGCAGCCGCCCGACGGCTACACCATCGTGATCACGAGCTCGAGCACGCTGGTGAACAACCTCTATCTGTACAAGCACCACGCCTTCGACGTGTTCACGGACTTCGCGCCGATCTCGATGATCGCGAGCGCGGGGCAGGTCCTGGTGGTGCATCCGTCAGTGGCGGCGAAGAGCGTGCGCGAGCTGATCGCGCTTGCGAAGGCGCAGCCGGGCAAGCTCAACTTCGGCTCGGGCGGCAAGGGCATCCAGTCGCACATCTCGGGCGAGATGTTCAAGGCCGCGACCGGCGTCGACATCATCCACGTGCCCTACAAGGGCACGGTGCAGTCGGTATCCGACCTCGTCGCGGGGCAGGTGCAGATGGTGTTCTCCGACATGGTGCCGGCGCTGCCGCATATCCGCGCCGGCAGGCTGCGCCCCCTTGCCGTGACGACGCGCGAGCGCGCGGCGGTGCTGCCCGACGTGCCGACCATGATCGAGGCCGGCGTGCCGGAGTACGAGTCGGCGGTGTGGTGGGCGGTGCTGGCGCCCAAGGGAACGCCCGCGGCGATCGTCGGGCGCCTGAACGCCGAGTTCGGCCGTATCGTAAAGCTGCCCGACGTGCAGGAGAAATACGCGAGCCTCGGCGTCTCCCCCGAGCACAGCACGCCCGGCTATGTGTTCGAGCGGGCGAAGGCGGAGGGGCCGCGCGTCGCTGCCGTACTCAAGGCTGCGGGCATGGAGCCGGAATAGCCTGCGGATGCGCCACCCCACAACAGCGTGCCGGCTCGCGGCAGCCTGCTTTCTGTTCTTCGCGGCTGCGGGTCCCGCCCGAGCGGAGTGGTTCGCCGATCTGTACGGCGGGGTTGCCTATACGCCGCGCAGCGACATCGTGATGATGATCGGCTCCCCGACCGGGCCGGCGGACCACACTTTCCACGACGTGGAGTGGGATCAGTCCGGAGTCCTGGGCGCGCGCGCCGGCTATTGGTTCGATTCGGTTCCCTGGTACGGCGTCGGGCTGGATTTCTTTCGCTTCAACGCCGACGTGCCGACCCAGAGCGTGAATCTCACGATCTCCGGAGTCACCGTGCCCGCGAACCTCAAGGCAATCGACTTCTCGGCCGACGTGGTCGCGTTCGATCTAGTCCGTGTGCGCCACGGATTCTTCGACAGCCCGGGATACGCCAAGGGCCGCGCCCAGGCGTACGCGACCGCCGGCCCGGCGCTCTTCAGGATCAAGGTCACGAACAAGGAGAACGGCGAGCTGACCAACGAGCCCGCCACCGATACGACCACCGGATACAAGGTCGGCGGCGGCCTGTCGTGGCAGCTCACCACCGCCGCGGCGCTTTTCGGGGAATACCGCTTTACGCACGTCCATTCCGAGCCGGCGCTTACCGGCACCATCACGGGCGCCCGCGTGCCGACCAAATTCGACCTCGACACCCACCACGTCGTGGCGGGCGTGTCGTTTCGCTTCTAGGCGCGCTTGATAAGCGCGAGCCTCACTGCACCGGCAGGCCGGCGTCCTTTACCACCTTCGCCCACTTCGCCATCTCGGTGCGCACGCGCGCCGCGAGCTCGTCGGGGCTCGACGCGCCAGGATCGACGCCGACCTCGGAGAGCTTCTTCTGCACTTCAGGCGAGCTGACCGAATGGTTGGCCGCTGCGGCGAGGCGCGCGAGCACGTCCGGGGGTGGCGTGCCCGCTGCGAACACTGCATACCACACCACCACCTCGAAGCCCGGCAGGCCGCTCTCCGCGATGGTCGGCACGTCGGGCAGGCTCGGATGGCGCACCAACGAGCTCACGCCGAGCACCCGCACGCGCCCCGCCTTGATGTTGCCCATGGCGCCCGGCAGGTTGTCGAACATCACCGGCAGCTGGCCGCCGAGCAGGTCGGCGGTTGCCGGCGCGTTGCCCTTGTACGGGATGTGCACGAGCTCGATGCCGCTCATCAGCTTGAAGAGCTCCATGCTGAGCTGCGGCGAGGTGCCGATGCCGGGCGAGCCGTAGTCGAGCTTGCGCTGCGCGGCTTTCGCGAGCGCGATGAAATCGCCGACGCTGCGCGCCTGCACCGACGGGTTCACGATCAGCACGTTCGGCGTGGTGCCGATCATCGATAGCGGCGAGAAGTCGCGCACCGCGTCGTAGCCGAGCTTGCGGTAGAGCGCCGGCGCGATACCGTGCGTCGCGATGCCGCCGGAGAACAACGTGTACCCGTCGGCGGGCGCGCGCGCAGCCGCATCGGCGCCGACCGTGCCGCCGGCGCCGGAGCGGTTTTCCACGACCACCGGCTGGCCGAGGGCCTCCTGCAAGCCCGCCGCGGTAATGCGCGTGATGATGTCGACCGCGCCGCCGGGCGGGAACGGCGAGATGAAACGGACCGGACGCGAGGGAAATGGCTGCGCGAGCGCGCAGGTGCTGACTGCGACAAGGCAGGCCGCGATCAAGTTGCGCATGTTTCCTCCTCCTCCGGCTAGTGTAGACCCGAATCAGCCGCAGAGCGGTTGTCGATAAGGCGCAAGGGCAAACGCTCTTCGCCGGTATCGCCGGATGCGCCAGCTGCCACCAAGCAATACCGCACCAGCCCCTGCGGCGCAGGCCTCAGCGTCTGCGCGCGCGGATGACGTTCCAGGCGGTGCCGCTCACGAGGACGATCGCCATCAGGAACAGGACGTCGGACAGGTCGAAGCGCCAGGCCCAAAGTTGAATCGCCTCGCCGGCGAAGTACCCCAGGCCGGCGACCGCCAAGGCCCAGATGACACCGCCGATCAGATCGAGGAAGGCAAGGCGCCACGGATGGATACCGCAGCTTCCGATGACGATGGGCGCGGCGAAGCGCAGGCCATAGAGGAAGCGCGCGACGATGATGGCGAGCATGTCCCAGCGCTTGACCAGCGCCTGCACGCGCGGCACGCGGGCCGCGACGCCCGGAAACCGCGCCAACACGCGCTCGCTGTAGCGCCGGCCGACGAAGAAAAGAATCTGATCGGCGATCGAGCCGCCGATGACCGCAATCGCCACGACGGCGGGAAACGACAGGTAGCCGTGATGCGCGGCGAGGCCGGCGAGGAAGACGATGGTCTCGCCTTCCAGCAGCGTGCCGATCAAGAGCGCGAGGTAGCCAAGCTGGGGATCTATCTACCCGATTCTAATGCCTGCGGCCTCGACCAGCCGCCCGGTGGCTCGAACTGCTGCTTGAGCCAAGCGGCGCATGCTCACGTCGCAGCCGACCTTTTTCGTGCTTGAGATCCGTCGCCGAAGGAGACAATGCTTCTCTCAAACGGCGTTATAGCCGCCGTCGACGAGAAGATTGGAGCCCGTCATGAAGCTCGAGGCATCGGAAGCGAGGAAGAGCGCCGCCTGAGCGATCTCGTGCGGCTGACCCAAGCGCTGCATCAGGTGCTTGGGGCCGAGCGCCGCGCGCGCCTTGTCCATCGAGCCGAAGCGCAGCATGCGCTCGGTTTCCACGGCCCCCGGCGAGAGCGTGTTGACGCGGATCTTTTGTGCGGCGTGGTCGGCAGCCATGGCTTTGGCCATGGTGATGAGCGCGCCCTTGGTGGAGCAGTACGCCACCCGGCCGGGGGTGCCGACCGTGCCGAGCTGCGACGCGATGTGGATGATCGAGCCGCCGCCGGCCGCTGCCATGTGCGGGATCGCCCAGCGGCTCATCAAGAAGGCGCCGCCGACGTTCGTGGCGAAGACCTTGTTCCACGCCGCGAGGTCGAGCTCGAGCACTGTCGCGCTCGGGTCGGTCATCGCCGCGCCGTTCAGCAGGACGTCGAGGCGGCCGAACGCCTTCGCCGCACGGTCCACGGCGGCCTTGGTCTCGGATTCGGAGGACACGTCGCATGCAACCGCGACGGTACCCTCCCCTGCGAGCCCCGCGGTCTCCTCCGCATTCTTGAGATTGATGTCGACACAGGCGACTTTCGCGCCGGCTTGCGCGAAGGCGATGGAAATGGCGCGGCCGATGCCGCCGCCCGCGCCGGTGACGATGGCGGCCTTGCTTTTGAGCGAATAGGTGTTGGTCATGAGATCCTGGCGAAAATCGTGGTCCGTCCCTGATTCGTTGTTCTGGTTTGTTATTTTCTTCCCAAGTAGGCTTCCTTGACGCGTTCGTCACGCTTGAGATCTGCGCACGCGCCCGAGGCGATGATGGCGCCGGTCTGGAGCACGTAGCCCCGGCTCGCGGTCTCCAGGGCGTAGCGCGCGTTCTGCTCGACGAGGAGGATGCTGGTGCCGGCGGCGTTCACGGCGCGGATGCTGTTGAAGATCTCCTGCACCACGATGGGCGCAAGGCCGAGCGAGGGCTCGTCCATGCAGAGCAGGCGCGGCTCGGACATGAGCGCGCGGGAAAGCGCGAGCATCTGCTGCTCGCCGCCCGAGAGCGTGCCGGCGCGCTGCGAGGCGCGCTCGCGCAGGCGCGGAAAGCCGCCCATGGCGCGCTCGATCAGCGCGTCCACTTTCTTCCGGTCCCTGCGGTACTTGAAGCCGCCCATCTCGAGGTTCTCGCGCACGGTGAGCGCCGGGAACACGCGCCGGCCCTCGGGCACGAGCGCGATGCCCGCGGCGGTGCGCGCGTGCGCGGGCAGCCTCGTCACGTCGACCCCGTCGAAAAGAATCCTTCCCTTCCTGGAGGACATCGAGCCCGCAACGCCGCGCATGGTGGTGCTCTTGCCCGCGCCGTTGGCGCCGATCAGGGTCACGATCTCGCCTTCGGCGACGTGGAACGACACGCCGCGCACCGCGGCAATCTCGCCGTAGGCGAGCTCCAGCCCCTCCACGCTAAGTAGCGGATTCGGCGGCAAACTCTCCTCCGAGATAGGCCTCGATCACGCGCGGGTTCGCCTGCACCTCGCGCGGCGTGCCTTCGACGAGCCGCAGGCCATGGTCCATGACGAGCACGCGCTGCGCCAGGTTCATCACCAGGTCCATGTTGTGCTCGACCACGACGACGGTGACGTCTCGCTTCCTGTTGATGTTCTCCAGTCTTTGCAAGAGAAACTCCACCTCGGCGGCGTTCAGGCCGGCGGCGGGCTCGTCAAGCATGAAGAGCTTCGGTCGCGTGGCGAGCGCCCGGGCGATCTCGAGCATGCGCTGCTGGCCGTATGGAAGCGCCCCCGCGCGATCCTTTGCCCTGCTCTCAAGCCCGACAAAAGACAGGAGCTCGATGGCTTCGTCCCTGAACCGGCCCGTCCCGCCGGGGAGGAAACACTTCCACAGCGGCACGTCCTGGTGGATGTGGAACCCGGCGAGGACGTTTTCGATCAGCGTGAGCTGCTTGAACAGGCGAATCTTCTGGAAGGTGCGGGCGATGCCGAGCCGAGTGCGTTCGTGCGCGGGCAACCCGACAAGATCCGTTTCCTTGAATCGAAGGGAACCTGAATCCGGCTGGTAGATGCCGGAGAGCAAGTTCAGGAGCGTCGATTTGCCGGCGCCGTTGGGGCCGATCAGCGCGAAGATGGAACCCTGCGGGACCTCGCACGAAACGTCGTGCACGGCGCGCACGCCGCCGAAGCTCTTGTGCAGCCTTTCCGCTCGAAGGAAAGCGCTCATGCGATTCTGTTCTTCAAGGAAACCCATGCCTGGACGATCCCTCCCGGCATGAAGAGCACCACCAGCGTGAGGGCGACGCCGTAGATCATGAGGCGCAGCTCGCCGAAGCCGCGCAGGACCTCGGGCAGGAAGGTGAGCACCACGGCGCCGATGACCGGCCCGATCATCGTGCCCATGCCGCCGACGATCACCATCGCCATCATGGTGAACGACTCGACGATGCCGAAGGCGTCGGGTACGAGGGTCCCGACGAAGCCGGGATAGAAGCATCCGGCAAGCCCGGCGATCGCGGCGCCCAGGCCGAAGGCGAACGCCTTCCAGACGGCGGCGTGGACGCCGAGCGCGGCCGCCGACACCTCGTCCTCGCGGATCGCGCGCAGCGTGTCGCCGACCGGGGAGCGCACCAGGTTGTCGAGCAGGAAGTACACGACGATCCCGAGGCCGGCGACGAGATAGAAGAGCGCCACGGTGTCCGCCACCGGCGGCAGGATGCCGTAGATGCCGCGCACGCCCTGCGTCACGCTCTCCCAGTTGACCAGCACCTGGTAGGTGATGACGGCAAAGCCGAGCGAGGCGATCGCGAGGTAGTGGCCGCGCAGCCGCACCGCAAACGCGGCGAGCGCCACGCCGACCAGGCCGGCGGCGGCGACCGCCGCCCCGGCCGCGAGCCAGAAGTTCCAGCCGTAGGTCTTGATGAGGATCGTCGAGACGTAGGCGCCGATGCCGAAGAACGCCGACTGGCCGAGGTTCAGCTGGCCGGTGTAGCCCATCACCAGGTTGAGCGACAGCGCGAGCAGCACGTTCATCGCGCACAGCACCAGGATGCCGCGCCAGTAGCCGGTGCCGAGGAGCCAGGGGGCGGCGGCGACCGCCACGACGGCGACCAGGAACGCGATCCCCCTCCTCCGGGTCGAGCCGCCGGTCAAACGTTTTCTTCCTTGCGCTCGGCGATGAGGCCGGTCGGCCGGATCACCAGCATCAGGAGCAGCATCGCGAACACGACCAGGTCGATGAGGCCCGAGCCGAGGTACTGGACCGTGAAGGCCTCGATGATGCCGACGAGAAGCCCGGCGATGATGGTGCCTTCCATGTTGCCGAAGCCGCCGATGATCACGCAGGCGAAGGCCTTGACGATGAGCGAGGCGCCGGTGAACGGCGTCAGCACCACCACGGGTCCCAGCAGGGCCCCGGCGACGCCGGCGAGCGCCGAGGCGATCACGATGGTGAGCGCGATCACCAGGCTCTCGTTGATTCCCATGAGACCCGCGGTCTCGCGGTCCTGCGCCACGGCGCGCAGCGCCTTGCCCATGAAGGTGAAGCGCATGAAAGCGTAGAGCGCGGCAATGGCGGCCACCGAGACCACGACGACCAATGCACTTTGCGCACTGAAGAAAATCGAACCCACCCGGATGGTCTGGCGCGCGAGCGGCGAGTCGAACTGGTACGGGATCGGGCCGAAGAGCGCGAGCTGGCCGTTCTCGAGCAGCACCGACACGCCGATGGTGGCGATGAGCGGTCGCAGCTCGTCGGCGCCGCTCCGGCGCAACGGCGCGAACACCGCCACGCTCACGAGCCAGCCAAGGAGCGCGCCCGCTCCCAGGGCCGCGAACAGCGAGAGCAGGTACGCGCCGGTGTCCGGCATGCCGAGCGCCTTGGTGGCGAAGCGGGTCGCGGTGAAAAAGGCGGTGAAGGCGCCGACGGTGACGAAATCGGCGTGCGCGAAATTGATCTGGTTCAGCACCCCGTAGATCAGGGTGAGCCCCAGAGCCACCATCACGTAGAGGCAGCCGAGGTAGACCCCGTTGACGGACTGCTGGACGATCAGCGTCAGAAAGTCCGTCACGGAGTAGGCGTCTTAGCGCTCTACGAGCCTTCCGCTTACTGCCAGCTCATGCCTTTCCAGGAGAGGTCGGGCTGCGTCTCGACGAAGTGCACCACCGACAGGTCGGAGTTCTGCCCCTTCTTGTCGAAGCTGATCTTGCCGGTGGTCACCTCGACGTCCTTGAACTTCGTGAACTGGTCGCGGATCGTTTCCGAGTCCTTCGCGCCGCGGCGCACCGCCTCGGCGACGAGCAGGATCGCGTCGAAGGCGTGCGCGTTGATGTGCGTCGGGGTCTTGTCCGCGCCGTACTTGGCCTGGAAGGCCTTGACGAAGTCCTGCACCACCTTGCGCTTCTCGTTCGGGTCGAACTGCACGATGCGCACGTAGCCCACCGACGCCTGCCCGGCCTTGTGGTCGTAGCCCCAGGGCAGCCAGATCGAGCCCATTTGCACCCCCGGGCCGCCGCCGCCTTTGACCACCTTCGCCTGCGCGAGGGCCTGCGACAGGCGCACCTGCTGCCCCTCGAGCGCGAAGGTCGGCAGCACGTCGACCTTGCCGAGCGAGGCGATCCGCGTCGCGATGGCGGTGAAGTCGTTGACGTCGCGGCCGAAATCGATCTTCGCCAGCACCTTGCCGCCCGCGGCGACGAACGGCTTTTCGAAGCCCTCGGCGTTGTCGTTGCCGGCGTTGGTCTTCTCGTACAGGATCACCGCGGTCTGCGCCTTCAGCTTCTCGCGCGCCACCTTCACGAGCGGCGCGCTCTGCTGCTCCGCGTTCGGGAAGATGCGGAACACGTACTTGTAGCCCGACTCGGTGAGCTTCATGGTCACCGAGCCGGCGTTCAATTGCACCACCTTGGCCTGCTCGAGGATCGGCGCGATCGCGAGCGAGGCGTCGGAGCACTCCTCGCCGATCACGATGTGCGGCTTGAGCTGATCGAGCACGCGCTTCACGGTATTGGTCGCCTGCAGCGGGCTGCACGCCGAGTCCTCGTACTGCACCTGCAGGCGGTAGCCGTTGAGGTTCGATTTCGCCACCTGCTCGAGCGCGAGGTCGATGCCCTCCTTGCCCATCACGCCGAAGTACGAGCCGGGTCCCGAGATCGGCATCAGCACGCCGACCCGGATGACCTTGTCTTGGGCGAGCGCAACGAACGGGAAAGCGCCGATTGCCAAGATGATCGCTATGAAAGCACGCTTCATGGATCCTCCTCCTTGTTGACGGGCCACTGTACAGAAAGCAAAGCGCCCGCGACAAGCCTCTTTCGCAAGCGCCCTAGGCGGAGAGCCAGACAAGCAGCAGCGCGACGGCGCCGGGAAGCGCCTGCACCGCCAGGATCTTGCGGCTGACGGTGACGGCGCCGAAGACGCCTGCGACCACCACGCACGCGAGGAAGAAAAGCGTGACGCCCCGGCCGGCCTCTCCAAGCCACAACCCCCACGCGATTCCCGCGGCGAGGAAGCCGTTGTAGAGGCCCTGGTTCGCCGCCAGCGACTTCGAAGCCGCGGCGAACTCCGGCGTGAGCCCGAAGGTCCGGCGGCCGAACGGCCGGGTCCAGAGGAACATCTCGAGCACCAGGAAGTAAACGTGCAGCAAGGCCACCAGCGCGGCGGCGATCTGGGCAGCAAGCCTCATGTCACCCCGGGATCAAACGCGCTGCGCTGCTCAGCGCCGCCGGGTCGCGCGCTTCTTGCCGCCGCGGCCGCCGGCGGGCTTCGCGCGCTTTTTCGCCGCGAAGGCGATCACCCCGGGGTTGATGATCAGCTCCGAAATCCGCTGCGCCTGCGGCGCTTGCCCGCCCGCGCCCTGCCAGTCCCCGATGTCGAGGTTGTAGTCCATTTCGGTCGACCCGAGGTTGCGGATCTTGACGGTGTAGTGGCTGCTGGGAACCTGCTCGTCGCCGCTCGTCTGTCTCTCGATGACACCCTGCTCGAGGGCGACCAGCTCGACGTTGATCTGCGGCAGCCGAAGATTCGGCGCGGCGACGACCACGCCGACGTCAAGCCCGTTGCCATACGTGATCTGCCAGTGATGCGTGACGCCCGGCGCTATCGTCTGGACTTTGCCAACGTTGCTCCACAGCGTCATGGCTTTCCCCCTTGGCGGCCGTTGTGGCCGATAAAGTAACGCCGCGCCGGCGCTCCCGGCAATCGCTATCGCTTATCCCTTTGTCGGTCGCGACGCTGCCGGGAAAGCGGGGTCTGTCCCTGGTCTGGCTGTTCCGACGCCTGGGGCTTGAGCTGTTGCAGCTCGCCGAGCCGGGCGATCGCGTCGGGAAGGCGCGTGACGACGTGGTCGACCCCGGCGTCGCGGAGGCGCGCTTCGAGCCGCTCCGAGAGCTCGGCGGTCCACAGCGCCACCACCACCTTGAGCTGCGGCATGCGGCTCTTCAGGCGCTTGCACAGGTGACCCGCCGCTGCCGCGGCGTGCGGCGGCACGGCCGAGATGCACACCACCCTGCAGGCCTCGGCCTCGATCTCGCGCATCGCCTCGGCGGCGAGCAGCGGGTGCGGCACGACCTGCGGATTGAACTCGGGCGCCTCGAGCATGCGCGCGAGCACCAGCGCCGCGACGTGGTCGGCCTCGTCGTGCGCGCCCAGGACGCACAGGGGCGTCGCCGGCCGGTGCACGACATTGGCCGGCTTGGCGTTCTGCTCCGTAGGCCGACGGCGGTCCTCCAGGTAATCCACCATGGCCCGCGCGGTGTCGAAGATAAAGCGCTCGCGCTGCGCCTCGAGCGCGTGCGCATGCCGGTCCTTCTCCGCGTGCGCGAGGGCCGGGAGAACGACCTCGTCGTAGAGCGCGACGAGGCCCTTCTCGTTGGCATACCCCTCGGCGAGATCCTCGGCGTCGTCCTCGTCCATCGCGAGCAGGCGCTGGTAGAACCGAGTGTGCGGCGCCAGCACCGGCTCGACGCCGAGCAGCACGTTGAGGTAGCCGAGGTCAGGGACGTAGCGCCCCATCACGGCGACGCAGACCGTGAGCGGGGTGGCGAGGAGGAGGCCGATCGGCCCCCACAGCAGCGTCCAGAAAAGCGCCGCCAGGATGATGGCGATCGGCGAGAGGCCGGCGCTGCGCGAGTACATCAGCGGCTCGACCACATTGATGAGCAGCAGCTCGAGGCTGAGGAAGACACCGACCACCCAGCCGAGCTCGGACCAGCCGTCCGAGACCGCGAAGGCGAGCGCGAGCGGCATCGACACGGCGATCCAGACGCCGGCGTAGGGGATGAAGCGCAGCAGCGTGGCGAGCAACCCCCAAAGCATCGCGTTCGGGATGCCGATGAAGTAGAGCGCGATGCCGAACGGAATGCCGAAGCAGGCGTTCACGACCAGCTGCATGAAGAGGTAGCGGCTCACGCGGTAGGACACCTCGTCAAGCGCCTGCGTGGTGACGTTGATGCGCTGCGGGCCGAACAGCGCGATCAGCTTCTCGCGCATGCTTTCGCGGTACGCGAGCATCAGGATCGTGAACACGATCACCGCGAGCGCGCCGCCGAGCGGTTTGGCGAACGGGCTGGCGAACTCTAGGAGCTGCGCGTACGGCGACTGCGGCGTCGGCGTGACCTGGAGCGGCGGCCTGGGCGTGGGGTCGGCCTGCTTCTCGAGATCCTTGAGCGCCTTCTGCGCCTCCGCGATCTTGCCGCGGCCCGGCTTCTTCAGCTCGTTGATCTTGGCGGCCACGTTCTTGCGGTATTCCGGAAGCTTCGCGGCGAGCGACACCGCCTGCGACCCGGCCACGGCGGCGATCGCGCCGATGAGCGAGAAGCCGAGCAGCACCACGATGCCGGTCGAGATCGGCCGGCCGAGCTTCC
This sequence comes from Burkholderiales bacterium, assembly GCA_036406675.1. Taxonomy (GTDB): domain Bacteria; phylum Pseudomonadota; class Gammaproteobacteria; order Burkholderiales; family SG8-39; genus SCGC-AG-212-J23. The sequence continues at coordinate 2,012 of DASXAO010000043.1, read as the reverse complement.
AGCGCTCCAGGCGCCGCACCGCCGGCGCGAGCAGGAAGGCGAGCAGGCCGGCGAGCGCGAACGGGATCAGCACCTCGCGCGCGAGGTAGAGCACGGCCGCCGCGATCAGCAATCCGATGGCGGACGCGGCAGCCTGTGTCACGCTACGTGAGCTGGAAGAGGAGCAGCGAGCGCGCCGTCACTTCGTAGACGTGCCCGATGTCGAAGCGCGGCTCCTCGACCGCGTCCGGGAAGTTGGTGTCGGCGCGCAGCGTCCAGGCGCTGCCGCCGGGCGCGGCCGGCAGCTTGAACTTCACCACGTCCTGCCAGGGATTGAAGATGATGAGGAGCGTCGCCAGCTCGCCGCGGCGGCGGATGCCGGTTTCCTGTGCGCGGCCGTCGAGCAGCATGCCGAAGACGCGCGCGTTGGGATCGTCCCACTGTTCCTGGCGCATCTCGTCGCCGTCCGTATTGATCCAGCTCACGTCCTTGACCTCGAGCTCCTCGTTGTACTCGCCGGTCAGGAACCTGGCTCTCCTGAGAATGGGATAGCGGTGCCGCAGTCCGGTGAGCTTCCTCACGAACGCGATCAGGCGCTCCTCGCGGTCGCCGTGATTCCAGTCGACCCAGGAGATCTCGTTGTCCTGGCAGTAGGCGTTGTTGTTTCCCTGCTGCGTACGCCCGAACTCGTCTCCGGCGAGCAGCATCGGCGTGCCCTGCGAGAGAAGCAGCGTCGCGAGCATGTTCTTCATCTGGCGCTTGCGCAGCGCGCGCACGGGCTCATCGACGTCGGGGCCCTCGGCGCCGTGGTTCCACGAGCGGTTGTGCGAGTGGCCGTCGCGGTTCTCCTCGCCGTTCGCCTCGTTGTGCTTGTCGTTGTAGCTCACGAGGTCGTTCAGCGTGAAGCCGTCGTGCGCGGTGATGAAGTTGACGCTCGCCCACGGCTGCCTTCCCCTCTTGGAGAATGCGTCGGGCGAGCCGCAAAGGCGCGGCGCCAGCTGCGCCGGGCTTGCTTCCCCGCGCCAGTAGTCGCGCACTGTATCCCGGAACTTGTCGTTCCATTCCGCCCAGCCGGGCGGGAAGCCGCCGACCTGGTAGCCGCCGGGACCGCAGTCCCAGGGCTCCGCGATCAGCTTCACCTTCGCGAGCACCGGGTCCTGCATCACGGCCTTCATGAAGCCGTTGTGGGTGTCGAAGCCGCCGGGCTCGCGCGCGAGGATGGTGCCGAGGTCGAAGCGGAAGCCGTCGACGTGCATTTCCTCGTGCCAGTAGCGCAGGCTGTCGCACACCATCTGGATCACCACAGGATGCGAGAGATTCAGCGTGTTGCCGGTGCCGGTGTCGTTGATGTAGTAGCGTGGCTTCCCCGGCATCAGGCGGTAGTACGACGCGTTGTCGAGGCCCTTGAAGGAGAGCGTGGGCCCGAGCTCGTTGCCCTCGGCGGTGTGGTTGTAGACCACGTCGATCACCACCTCGAGCCCGGCGTCGTGGAAGCGCGCCACCATCTCCTTGAACTCCTGCAGCGTCTTCGCCTTGTCGGCGGCGTAGCGCGGATCCGGCGCGAAGAAGCCGATCGAGTTGTAGCCCCAGTAGTTCGTGAGCCTGCGCTTCAACAGGAATTCGTCGTTGACGAACGCGTGGACGGGCAGCAGCTCGACGGTCGTCACGCCCAGGCTCTTCACATACTGGATGACTTCCTTGCTGGCGAGGCCGCAGAACGTGCCCCGCTCGCGCTCCGGCACGCCGGGATGGAGCTTGGTATAGCCGCGGACGTGCGTCTCGTAGACGACGGTGCGATCCCAGGGCACCGGCTGCCACACCTTCTCACGCGCCCAGTCGAAATCCGGGTCTACGACCACGCTCTTCGGCATGAACGGCGCGCTGTCGCGCTCGTCGAAGGAGAGGTCGGCCTGCGGGTCGCCGACCTTGTAGCCGAACACCGCCGGATCCCACTTCAGCTCGCCGAAGTGCGCACGGGCGTACGGATCGAGGACGAGCTTGTTTGGGTTGAAGCGATGGCCTTCGTCCGGCGC
>DASXAO010000042.1:0-25150 GCA_036406675.1 Burkholderiales bacterium | reverse complement strand
GGCGGCGCCTCGATCAGGATTTCGTCGCAGCCCGCGGTGTCGAGCTCGCGCAACGCGGCGTAGAGCTTCTGCGCGTAGGCTTGCGGGTCGCGAGGCATGCGCAGCCAGAAGTCCACGCGCTCGTCGGGGCGCGAGAAGGCGAGCACCGCGACCTTTTCCTTGAGGCGCGCGATCGCCTTGTCGAGATCGTACGACGGAACGAGCCGTGCGGGAGTGCGCGGAGCGTAGTGACGCTCGAGGCCACCGGAGTGGCGCGGCGACGCGGCGCTTTTTTCAGATACGGGGGAGCCCAGAACGCCTTCCAACTGCTGTTTGGAAATGCGGCCCGGGCGCAGGAGGACGGGTGCGGCGCCGGAAAGGTCCACGATGGTGGACTCGATGCCGACCTCGGTCGCGCCGCCTTCGAGCACCAGGTCGACGTCGCTGCCGAGATCGGCGCGGACATGCGCGGAGGTCGTCGGCGACACGTGGCCGAAGCGGTTCGCCGAAGGCGCGGCGACGCCGCCTCCGAACAGCTCGAGCAGATTTCGCGCGACCGGGTGCGACGGGAGGCGAACGCCGACGGTGTCCTGACCGCCGGTGACGAAGTTCTTCGCCTTCTGCGAACGCCGAAGGACCAGGGTGAGCGGGCCAGGCCAGAACTTCGCCGCCAGGAGGCCGGCCGAGGCTGGCGTGTCGCGAGTCCAGGAGAACGCCTCCTCGGCGGAGGCGAAGTGCACGATCACGGGATGGTCGGCGGGACGGCGCTTGACGGCGTAGAGCTTCGCCATCGCAGCCGCGCTCGATGCGTCGGCGCCCAGTCCGTAGACGGTTTCGGTAGGAAACGCCACCAGGCCGCCGCTTCCCAGGATGCGAGCCGCTCGCGCGATGTTGTCCTTGTTCACTGGCTACAAAGAATCATTTTCCGCCTCCCCCGGACAAAGGCTCACAGACCGCCGCGGTGAATAGCGGCAGCATGGGGGCACATCCAGGGGAGACACGAACCGCATTATGGCTTCTTCGAACACACAGATTTCTCCGGCGGCCGCCTCCGATGCCTGCGGCCTCGAGCGCCTGCCGCACTTGATGAACAAGCTGTGCCAGCTGTGGGGGCAGCCCGCGTGCGACGCCTACATCAGCCGGCTCATCATGGATTCGCGCGACGGCGCCCGGCAGGGACTGCCCTGGGAGGTCGCCATGGAGCTGATGTTTCTCGCCGAGCTCAGCGTTGGCCGGCGCGCCCTCGTCGCCTCGGCGGCGACCGGTGTGCCGTTCGGGCAGATGCTCCAGCGTTTTCGTGAAATGGCACCCGCTGGAGGATAGCTTCTTAAGTCTCATGTAAGGCTTGTTCTTGAACAGCCTGAGCGGTCTTCCGAGTCGGGCCGACGCTGCGCTGCGTCATCGCGTGCGCGCGTAGACCGGGCGTCAACTTGCGCCTATAGTTCTCCGGTTCTCCGATACACCCTTCTGAGGAGGAGGCTGCATGTCGACGCAAGGACGCCGCACGTTCATCAAGGGAACCGCCGCCGCCACCGCCGCGCTCGCATTCCCGTACATCCGCACCTCGCACGCCGCCGGCTCGCTCTCGGTCGGCTTCTGGGACCACTGGGTCCCGGGCGCGAACGACGTGCTCACCAAGATCTGCCAGGACTGGGCGAAGAAGGAAAAGGTCGACCTCAAAATCGACTACATCACCAGCCAGGGCAACAAGATCGTGCTCACGGCCACCGCCGAGGCGCAGGCGCGTGCGGGGCACGACATCCTCACCTTCCAGGCCTGGGATCCGCTCGACAAGCAGGATCTCCTCGAGCCGATGGACGACGTCATCGGCCAGCTGACCAAGGTAAACGGCGCGATGGACCCGGCGGCGGAGTACCTCACCAAGGGCAAGGGCGGCCACTTTGCCGGCATTCCTGCGGTGACCGGCACGCAGGTGAAGCCCCCCTGCGCGCGGCTCGATCTCTTCAAGAAGGTCGGCGTCGACATCCTCGAGATGTACCCGACGCTCAAGGCCCCGACCAAGGCGGCTGAGAACTGGAGCTGGGACACGCTCCTTTCGGCGGCGCAGAAGCTGCAGAAGGAAGGCCACCCGGTCGGCCTGGGCCTCGGCCAGACCACCGACTCCGTGGACTGGGTCGGCTCGATGTTCGCTTCCTTCGGCGCCGAGATGGTGAACGCCAAGGGCGACATCACGATCAAGCAGTCCGACGGCGTGAAGCAGGGCCTCGAGTACATGCAGAAGCTGGTGAAGGTGATGCCGCCCGACGTCTTCGCCTGGGACGACGCCTCGAACAACAAGTACATCATCTCCGGCCAGGGCTCGATGATCATGAACCCGCCGTCGGCCTACGCCGTGGCGAAGCGCGACAACCCGAAGGTCGCCGAGCACCTCTACACCTTCGAGATGCCGACGGGCCCGAAAGGCCGCTTCGCGCCCTACCTGCCGTTCATCTGGGGCGTGTGGAAGTTCTCCAAGAACAAGGCGGCGGCGAAGAGCCTGCTGCAGACCATCTGGCAGAAGGAGAACGTCGAGAAGCTGGTGAACGGCTCGATCGGCTACGACATCCCGTCCTTCGCCAGCCAGCGCAACTTCAAGGTGTGGGAGCAGGTCGAGCCGCCGAAGGGCGCGGTGTTCCACTACCCGCCCAAGGCCGACCAGAAGATCTGGATGGCGTGCTCGCCGGCGCCGGTCGCGATCGCCAACCAGATGTACGTGCAGGGCTTCATGACGAAGCTGATCGCCCAGTGCACGCAGGGCGGCATGACGATCGCGAAAGCGATCGACTGGGGCGTGAAGGAGCTGGAAGGCTACCAGCGCACCTGAAGGACACGCCTTGGCAGCCGTACTACCCGCCGGGCAACGGGCCGCGTCGACGATGCGTCGGCGCGGCCTGGGCCGCTTCCTGCGGCGCAAGTCCACCATCGCCTTCCTGATGGCGCTGCCGCTCATTGCGCTGATCGGCGGCCTGGTGGTCTATCCGGCGCTCTACTCGATCCACCTCGCGACGCTGAACAAGTCGATGGAGCGCTTCGTCGGTTTCGGCAACTTCAGCTTCCTCTTCAAGCGCGATCTGTTCTGGATGGTGGTCAAGCAGTCGTGCATCTTCGCGATCAGCGCGGTCGTCTTCAAGGCGCTGATCGGCTTCTGCGTCGCGCACTTCGTGCACAACGTGCCGGCCAAGGGACAGCGCAAGTGGCGCGGCATGCTGCTCATTCCCTGGGTGATCCCGCCGGCGATGAGCACGCTCGCCTGGTTCTGGCTGTTCGACCCGTCCTATTCCGCGTTCAACTGGATCTTCGCGCGCATCGGCCTGCCGAACATCACCTGGCTGGGCGACCCGAACTGGGCGCGCTTCTCGGTGATCCTGGTGAACGTCTGGTACGGCGCGCCGTTTTTCCTGATCATGTACCTCGCGGCGCTCAAGTCCGTGCCGGAGCAGCTGTACGAAGCCGCGGAGATCGACGGCGCCAACTGGTGGCAGAAGATCTGGTACGTGACGCTGCCGATGATGCGCAACATCATCTCCATCACGGTGCTGTTCTCGCTCATCGTCACCTTCGCCAACTTCGACATCGTGCGCATCCTCACCTCGGGCGGCCCGATCGACCAGACGCACATCTTCGCCACCTGGGCGTTCAAGCTCGGCATCGAGGGCAACGACATCCCGCTCGGCGCCTCGGTATCGCTCTTCATGTTCCCGATCCTCGCCATCGCCGCGGTGTTCATCCTGCGCGACATCAACCGCCGGGGGAACGAGGCCTAGCTTGTCGTCCGTGCCGCAAAATATTTCCCCCAGCGGGGTTCTCGCGGGGAAACCCGCGAAGGCCGGGAGCATGAAGGGCGACCGGCGGCGGGCGCTCTACTGGTCCTACTTCTTCCTGGTGCTGTTCGCGATCTTCTTCCTCACGCCGCCGATCTACATGATGATCACGTCGCTGAAGTCCAGCGCGGAGATCGGCGCCATCACCAACCCCTGGTTCGTCTACGCGCCGACGCTGGAGAACTATACGGCGCTGCTCGGCTCGGAGCAGTACCTCACCTTCTTCAAGAACTCGGCGATCGTCTCGCTGGTCGTGGTCGTGATCACGATGCTCATCAGCATCCCGGCCGCGTTCGCGCTGGCGCGCATGAAGTTCTGGGGCTCGGCGGCGCTCGGCATGGGCGTGTTCCTCACCTACCTCATCCCGGAAACGCTGCTCTTCATCCCGCTGTTCAAGATCTTCGCGTGGATCCAGGACATGACCGGCATCGAGGTGATGAACCACTACTGGGTGCTGATGTTCATCTATCCCACGCTGACCGTGCCCTTCTGCACCTGGATCATGATCGGCTATTTCGCGAGCATCCCGAAGGAGCTGGACGAAGCGGCGCTGATCGACGGCGCGGGCTACTTCCAGATGCTCACCAAGATCTTCATCCCGGTCGCGCTGCCCGGCATCATCGCCGCCACCATCTTCGCTTTCACCGTCTCGTGGGCCGACTTCCTCTACCCCATGGCCTTCACCACCTCGGCCGACCAGCTCGTGCTGCCCGCCGGGATCGTCACCATCCTCATCCGCGGCGACGTCTACGCCTGGGGGCAGATCATGGCCGCGTGCCTGCTCGGCGCCCTGCCGCCGCTGCTGATCTACGCCTTCCTTATGGACTACTACATCGCCGGCCTGACGGCGGGCGCGACGAAGGGCTGACGATGGCGCACGTTTCGCTGAAAAAGCTGGTGAAGAACTACGACGACACCCCGGCGGTGCGCGGCATCGACCTCGACATCCCGGACAAGCAGTTCGTCGTGCTGGTCGGCCCGTCGGGCTGCGGCAAGACGACGACGCTGCGCATGATCGCGGGGCTGGAGGACATCACCGAGGGCGAGGTGGTAATCGGCGAGGACGTCGTGAACGACGTGCCGCCGAAGGACCGCAACATCGCCATGGTGTTCCAGAACTACGCGCTCTACCCGCACATGACGGTGCACGAGAACATGTCCTTCGGCCTGCGCCTGAAGAAGGTGCCGAAGGGCGAGATCAACCGGCGGGTCGACGATGCCGCGCGCATCCTGGGCCTCGCGGACCTCCTGAACAGGAAGCCGAAGCAGCTCTCCGGCGGCCAGCGCCAGCGCGTCGCGATGGGAAGGGCCATCGTACGAGATCCAAAAGTGTTCTTGTTCGATGAACCCCTGAGCAACCTGGACGCGAAGCTGCGCGTGCAGATGCGCACCGAGATCAAGAAGATCCACCAGAAGGTGCGCACCACCACCGTCTACGTGACGCACGACCAGGTCGAGGCGATGACGCTCGCCGACCGCGTCGTGGTGATGAACGGCGGCCGGATCGAGCAGGTCGGCGCGCCGAACGAGCTCTACCACCGGCCGGCGACCAAGTTCGTCGCCGGCTTCATCGGTTCGCCGGCGATGAACATGGTCCCCTGCCGCCTCGAGGAAGCCGCCGGCGGTCTGCGCATGCACGTCGACGGCGTCGCGCTGCCGGTGCCGAAGGAGCGCGAGGAGCGCTACCGGCCGCACCTGCGGAGCGAAAAGCTCCTCTGCGGCCTGCGGCCCGAGCACATCTTCGAGCAGCGGCCGCACCTCGAGCCGGGCCAGCAGCCGTTCGAGGCGAAGCCCGAGGTCGTCGAGCCGATGGGCAACGAGACGCTCGTCTTCTTCCCGCTGAACGGCATCGACGTCTGCGCCAACGTCGATCCCAGCTGCGGCGCCGAGCCCGGCAAGCCGCTCAAGCTGGTCGCCGACCTGCGCCACCTCCACCTCATCGACGACTCGACGGGGCGGGTGCTCTAGCGGGCTGCCCCGCCGGGCGCGCGCGCCGAATGATCGGCCAGCCGCTCGCGCGCAAGGAAGATGCGCGCTTCCTGAAGGGCGCCGGGCGCTTCACCGACGATCTGCGGCTCGAGGGCCAGGGGTACGCGGCGATGGTGCGCTCGCCACACGCGCATGCGCGGATCAACAAGATTTGTGTAGACGAAGCTATGAACGCGCCAGGCGTGCTCGGCGTCTTTACGGGCGCCGACTGCGCCGCCGACGGCTTGCGGCCGCTGGATCACTCGCCGATGCCGTCCACGAAGTTCGATATGAAGCTCGGAGCGCCTGCGGGGCGTTCGCTCTTCTTCGGTCCGCATTGGCTCCTGCCGATCGACAAGGCGCGCCATGCCGGCGAGGCGGTGGCGATGGTGGTCGCGCGCACGCAGGATGAAGCGCTCGATGCCGTCGAGCTCGTGGACGTGCGCTACGAGCCGCTGCCCGCCGTGACTCAGGCCGCGGCTGCGCTCGAGCCGGCCGCACCGAAGCTCTGGGACGAAGCGCCGGACAACGTGCTCATCGACACGACCTTCGGGGACGCAGCGGCGACCGAGCGCGCCTTCGCGGCCGCCGCACACGTCGTAGGGATGGACTTCCTGGTGCCGCGCGTCACCGCCTGCCCGCTCGAGCCGCGCGCAGCGCTCGGCCTCTACCACGAAGGCCGTTATACGCTGTGGGCGCCGAGCGGCGGCGCGCTGCGACATCGGCGCGATCTCGCCGGCGCGCTCGGCGTCCCGCCCGAGCGCCTGCGCGTGGTCACCGGCGACGTGGGCGGCAACTTCGGCACGCGAAACCGCGCCTATGTCGAATACGGCCTGGTGCTCTGGGCGGCGCGCAAGCTCGCTCGCCCGGTGAAGTTCACGGCCTCGCGCACGGAGTCGCTCGTCTCCGACTACCAGGGGCGCGACCTCCTGATCGAGCTCGAGCTGGCGCTCGACGCGGCGGGGCGTTTCCTTGCGCTGCGCGCCTCCAACGTGAGCAATGTCGGCGCGCACTGCGTGTCGCTCTCTCCCCTCTCGAAGGGCTCGGGTCTGATCACCGGCCCGTACCGCATTTCCGCGGCGACGCTGCGCAGCCGCGCGGTGTTCACGAACACCGCGCCGACCAATCCGTACCGCAGCTCGGGCCGCCCGGAGATCACCTTCGCGCTCGAGCGCCTTGTCGATACCGCGGCGCGCGAGCTCGGCATCGACCGCGTGGAGTTGCGGCGACGCAACCTCGTGCCGCCCGAGGCCATGCCTTACCGCAACGCCGTCGGCATGGTCTACGACAGCGGCACCTACGCCGCGAACCTGGACCTCGCGCTGCGCCTTGGCGACTGGGACGGCTTTCCCGCGCGGCGTGAGGCGGCGATTGCGCGAGGACGACGCCTCGGCATCGGCGTCGCGGCCTACGTCGAATCGTCGATCGGCTCGCCCACCGAGCGCGCCCAGGTCACCGTGCTGCCGGAGGGCCGCGTGCGCGCGGTGATCGGCACGCAGGCGTCCGGACAAGGACACGAGACGAGCTTCGCGCAGGTGCTCTGCGAGCTTCTCTGCGTCCCGGGCGAGCGCGTCGATATCGTCTATGGAGACACCGACGTCGCCAGCCGCGGCGGCGGCTCGCACTCCGGGCGCTCGATGCGTCACGCCGCGACCGTGTTCTCCATCGCCGCCCGGGAGCTCGTCGCGAAAGGCGAGCGCATCGCCTCGTATCTCTTCGAAAGGCCCGCCACTTTCCGCGACGGCTGCTTTCGCGCAGGCGACCGCAGCCTCGACTTCCTCGCGCTCGCCGCAGCGGCCGAGCGCGCGCTCCTGCCGAAGGCGCTGCAGGGCGGGCTCGCCGCGACCGCCGACCACGAGATGCACGACCCCGTGTTCCCGAACGGCTGCGCGGTGTGCGAGTGCGAAGTCGACCCGCAGACGGGTGCTGTCGCGATCACGCGCTACGCGGCCGTGGACGACGTCGGCCGCTGCGTCAATCCGCTCATCGTGCACGGCCAGACGCACGGCGGCATTGCTCAGGGCGCCGGTCAGGCGCTGGGCGAGCTGTGCGCGATGGACGATTCCGGGCAGCCGCTCGCGGGCACGCTCATGGACTATGCGCTGCCGCGCGCGGCCGACCTGCCGTCGTTCCGCTGCGAGATCGTCGAGGTGCTCTCGCCCACCAACCCGTTCGGGATCAAGGCCGGAGGCGAAGGCGGGACCACGCCGGCGCCGGCCGCCGTGGCGAACGCGATCGTCGATGCGCTGGCAGAATTGGGCGTGCGTGACGTGCGGCTCCCTGCGACGCCGCAAAGCATCTGGAGATTGACCCAGCGGAAGAGCGGATGACCAGACTCGCTGCCCTTGTAGCCACCCTGTTGCTGGCGAGCGGTGCCGCCGCGCAACCGGACTATCCCCGGGGCCCGGTGCGCATGATCGTCCCCTTCCCCGCGGGGGGCGGCGTCGACGCGGCCGGGCGCATCCTCGCGCAGGCGCTTACCGAGAGCACCGGCAAGCCCTTCGTCGTCGAGAACCGCGGCGGCGCGAACGGCAACATCGGCACCGAGGCCGCGGCGCACGCGGCGCCGGACGGCCACATGCTGCTCTTCACCGGCGCGGGCCTCGTCACGAACCCGAGCCTGTACAAGAAGGTGCCCTACGACCCGGTCAAGGATTTCGAGCCGGTCAGCCTCATGGCGCTCGGACCGAACATCCTCGCGGTGCATCCTTCGCTGCCGGTGCGCTCGGTGCGCGAGCTGATCGCGGCGGCGAAAGCGCGGCCGGGCGAGATCGGCTTCGCGGGCGCCGGCAGCGGCAGCACGCCGCACCTCGCGGGCGAGCTCTTCAACAGCATGGCGGGCGTGCACATGGTGCACGTGCCCTATCGCGGCTCCGGGCCGGCGATGATCGGCCTGCTCGCCGGCGACGTGCCGGTGATGTTCATCCCGGCAATCAGCGCGGGACCGCACATCGCGGCTGGCAAGCTGCGCGCGCTAGCCGTGACGAGCCGCGAGCGGCTCGCCGCCTTTCCCGACCTCCCGACGGTGTCGGAGTCGGGGCTACCGGGCTACGAGTCGGCGCAGTGGTATGGGCTGCTCGCGCCCGCCGGGACGCGGCCCGAGGTGCTCGACTTCCTGAACGCCCGCATCGCCGCCATTATGCGCACGCCGCCGATGAAGGCGCGCATGGTGGCGGACGGACTCGTCGCCAGCGGCGGCACGCGCGCCGAGTTCGCCGCGCACATCCGCGCCGAGAGCGAGAAATGGGCGCGTATCATCCGGGCCTCCGGCGCCACTGTGGATTAGCCATGTTTACGCGACGCAGGTTTCTCAAGGGTGCAGCTGTGGCTGGAGCGGGATTGACGCTGACGGGGCATGAGATCCAACCCGCCCAGGCGCAGGCCACGCTGCTCGAGCGCAACAAGGCGGTGGCGCTGCGCTTCAAGAAAGCGCAGGGCACGCCGGAAGAAGAAGCCACGATGAAGGAAGTGCTGGCGCCCAGCTACAAGCGTCTGCGCGGCGGCCTGCACCACCTGGCGGCGAACGCTCAGGGTCAGGGCTTTCCGAGGACCGGCGCGTTCCTGCGCGGCGCGTTCCCCGACCGCGTGGACGTGATCGAGCAAGTCATCGCGGAAGGCGACCAGGTCGGCATGCTGTTCCGGTTCACGGGGACGCACCGCGGCAATCTCTTCGGCATACCGCCCACCGGGAAGAAGGTCGACGTCCACGAAATCGCCATCCTGCGCATCGCGGACGGGAAGATTGTCGAGGGCTGGTTCATGGCGGACGAGGCGGCCCTGTTGAAGCAGCTCGGGGCGCGCATGCCGGAGCGGAGCGACGGCAAGCTGGTCGTGCCGCCGGTCACCCATACGGGGAAAGATCCGGACGCCGTGGTGAAGCGCCTCGAGGCGGGGCCGCAGGCGACGCTCGAGGACCGCCAGCGTCTCATCGTTGCGCGCTCCAAGGGAGCGGCGCCGCCCAAGGAGCTGCGCGCGCCCGGCTACCGGCAGCTGCGCAACGGCTTTCCCCATCTGCGCGAGTACGGCATCGCGCACGGGGCGGCCGATGCCACGGTGACGGCTGCGTTTCCCGACCGGCGCGACCGCATCGACGGGTTCGTCGCGGAGAAGAACAGCGTGTGGATGCGCTTCAAGGTCGCGGGCACCCAGACGGTCGGCCTGTACGGCATCCCGCCTACCGGAAAGGTGGTCGAAGTCGCCGAGGTCGGCACGGCGCGCTTCGTGGACGGGAAGTGGGCCGAGAGCTGGTACTTCGGCGACGAGCTCGGGATGATCCTGCAGCTCGGGCTGTCGCCGAACATGCTGGTCGGGGTGACATGAGCGCATTCGCAACCAGGCTGAACGAGCTCAGCGCCGCGCAGGCCGCGCGGCTCATCGAGACGAAGGAAGCCACGGCGGAGGCGCTCGTGTCCGCGTGCCTCGAGCGCATCGACGAGCGCGACGACACGGTGCGCGCGTGGGCGTTCATCAACCGCAAGGACGCGATCGCCGGGGCGCGCGAGCTCGACCGGATGCCGCGGCGCTCGCGCCTGCACGGCGTGCCCTTCGGCATCAAGGACATCATCGACACCGAGGACCTGCCGACCGAGTACGGCTCGCCGGTGTACCGCGGCCACCGCCCGCGCGCCGATGCGGCGTGCGTCGCGCTGCTGAAGGCGGCCGGCTGCCTGATCCTCGGCAAGACCGTCACCACCGAGTTCGCGCAAAACCATCCTTCGCAAACGCGCAACCCCCGCAATCCCGCGCACACCCCAGGCGGCTCCTCGAGCGGGTCGGCGGCGGCGGTGGCCGACTGCATGGTGCCGCTCGCGCTCGGCACGCAGACCGGCGGCTCGGTGATCCGCCCCGCCGCCTATAACGGCGCGTTCGCGATCAAGCCGAGCTTCGGCAGCATCAACCGCCAGGGCACCAAGTTCGTCGCCGAGTCGCTGGACACGATCGGCATCTTCGCGCGCAGCGTGGAGGACCTCGCCTTTTCACTCGAAATTCTCTCGGGAAGAAAGGCGAACAGCATCGCTTCAGGTACTTCGAGCCTTCGAATCGGTCTCTGCCGGACTCCGGTGTGGGAGCGCGCCGACGCTGCGACGCACGACAACCTCGAGCAGGCGGCGCAGCGAGTTGCGCAGGCGGGCGCGCAGGTGCGCGACTTCGAGCTGCCGGCGGGGAGCCTGCGCCTGTTCGACGACTGGAAGCTCGTCTCGGGATTCGAGTCGGCGCGCGCGCTCACGTGGGAATGGGAAAACCACCGCGCCGAAATCAGCAAGAGCCTCGCGGCGCGCCTCGAGGAAAGCTGGAAGGTGACGCGCGAGCAATACGACGGCATGCGCGCGCACGCGCGCCAATGCCGGCGCGCGCTGATGGAGGCGATGCGCGAGGTCGATTTCCTCCTCGCCCCGAGCGCGCCGAGCGAGGCGCCCGCCTCGCTCGCGAGCACCGGCGACCCGGTGTTCAGCCGCGCCTGGACGCTGCTCGGCGTGCCCTGCATCACGCTTCCTTACGGCAAGGGCTCGCACGGTCTCCCGCTCGGCGTCCAGCTCGTCGGCGCGTTCGACTCGGACAGCGCACTGCTCGCGCACGCGGATTGGGTCGCGAAAATACTCTCTTAGCCATTCCGCTGGCTACAAAGCCGCTACTGGTCGCTCGACCTCGATGGGGCGGCGCGGGCCGCCGCCGGCCACTTGCAGGGCGCCGCGATCTTCGACCGAGCCTTCGCCAGGCCGGCCAATGAGAACTTCCCTTCGACGGCGCCGCCCTGCCGGCCGGCAACCCGCACCGTCATATCCCCGTCATTGGGCAGCGACGCGATCAGGCTCACGGCGTCGAGCCGGAATGCCAACCCCTTGCCCGAGGGCGCCGCGCCGACCGCGACCGGCACCGGCGCTCCGGCGTTGACCATGTAGGTCACGCTGGCGTCTCCCGGCCCGCGCTGGATCGCAGCGCCCGCGACCACGATATCGGTGCGGCCTCCGCGGCACTGGACCGATAACGACATGTTCGCGCCGTCCGCCCCTGCCGCCGCCGTGGCGGTCGCGATGGCGATCGGCGAGTAGTCGAGGGGTGAGGTAGTTTCCGTGACGAACCAGGTGTCGGCCACCGTTGCCTTGGCCGGCGTTGACGTGGCCTTGGCCGGCGCTGGCGTTGCGACCGGCGCCTGCGGTCGCTTTGCGGCCGGCGGCGATTTTGGGGGTGCCGGGATTTCGTACAACAACTTGTCGACGCAGTCACGCCGCGCGCCGCCCTCGAGCTTCGAGCAAGCTTGCAGCTTCGCCCTGAGCTCGCTGTCGCTCTGCGCCAAGACTGGGGCGCTGAGCGCCGTCAAGGTGGCGGCCAGCAGAGGAACGGGGGTCTTCACCGTTTTGCCCGCGCCTCGTTCCCCTTGCGGTCGAGCCATGCCTGCGCCGCCGGGAACCGGGTCAGGCCCGGAACCGTGGCGCCGAGATTGACCGATTTCCATTGCGCGGCGAAGGCGGGTCCCTGCAATGTCTCGATGCGCGAGAACAGCAGGTCGGTGAAGCGCGCGACGCGCTGGTAGCGATTGGAATCCGCCGGCCAGTTATAGGCGACCAGCACGGTCGGCACGGCGATCGTCGAGATGCGCTCGCCGGCCTTGATCAGGCTGGGGTAGTCGGACGCCTCGAGCGTCGCGGGGAGGTAGTAGTCCTCGTATTTGGCTTCATAGGGCAGCGGCAGGAATTTGAAGCCCGGCTCCCACTGGCCGCGCACGAAAGCGTCCACCGGCTTGGAGGTGATGAACACCACGGCGGCCATCCCGCCCTCGCCCTTGCGCAGCTGCTGCAGCGCGACCGGGTGCGGGATGAAGGTCTTTTCGATGTTGACGCCCAACCGGCTGAAGATCAGGGGTCCCGAGTAGGCCGCCGCCGTGCCGAGCGTGTTGAAGTTGACCTTCTTGCCCGCCAGGTCCTGCAGGCTCTGGATCTCCGGCCTCACGAAGATGTGCAGCTCGGAGGGGAACAGGCTCAGCACGTAGTTGACGCGCTTCACGAGCTCGGGAGACCGGATCTTGTACTCGTCCATCGCGTCGGAATTGATGATCGCCAGATCGACGCCCTTGAGATAGAGCAGGTCGTTCAGGTTCTCGGTCGGCCCGCGGGTGACGATGGGCAGCACGTGCATGTTCGGCCCGTCATCGGCGACGCGCGCCATCTCGGCCGCCAGCCGTATCGGCGCTCCCTCTAGCAGGCCGCCGGCGAGGCCGACCGTCCAGGCATTGATTTGCGCCCGCTGATCCACGGACTTCAGGTCGCGCCGCGGCGACGGGTTCTGCCCTTGGGCGGCGACATCGTCCGCCAACCCGGCCAGCATCGCGGCCACTGCGAACGCGCCGAACAGGCGCGCGGTAAATGATTTGCTCATTAAATTTGCTCCCCCGTGTGCGTCCCCAAAACGCGCATCCGATTCGCCGATCCATCCCCCTTTTCGGCGACGCGCCCGACCCGATAGTGCCCAAGCGCCGGGCACCCCGCTACGGGGTCAAAGTAGCTAACGCGTTCAGGCGGTCCTGTGCCTCTTGCACGCCGCCGGCCCGTGCCTTGGCATAGAGTTGTTTGGCTCGCGCTACATCGCCGAGGGTCCCGAACGTGCGCCACGCCTCGAGAACGTGCGGGTCATAGGTCTCGGCCAGCCCGAAGGCGGCTTTGGCGCTGCCCAGATCGACCGCCCGCTCCAGAACGATCCGAGCCGAGGCGATGTCGCCCTGGGCCAGCAATGCATTGGCGCGTGCCATGAGGCGGGCGATCTCCGACACGCCGCCCGCATGCTGCGCGGCGGTGGATCGTTCGGTCGCGGGCGGTGTTCGCGCCAGGTCGCGCGGTGGCTCGGGCTTCGTCACCACGCTCTTCACTTCGCTCGCTGGCTTGGGGGTCGTCACCTGGCTCGCTGGCCTGGGGGTCGTCACCTGGCTCGGTGGCCTGGGGGTCGTCACCTGGCTCGGTGGCTTGGGGGTCGTCAGGACGTTCTTCACTTCGCTCGGTGGCTTGGGGAGCGTCAGTACGATCAACAACAGCGGAATGCCGATAAGCGGCAGCGCCAGCCATGCCAGTTTGACTCGCCAATGGAGCCGCACACGGTTTGCCCACCCGTGTTGCGCGCCGAGCCCGTGGGGCGGGGGCGAACCCAGCGTCGGCCCCTCCGGCGATCGGGCGTCGACGACCTCAGAATTCAGCGTCGGGACCGGCTCTACCGGCGATCGGGAGTCGGCGAGCTCAGAAACCCCTGGGGCAGTCCGCGAGTTCGATTCCGGCTCCGCCGTGACTACTGGCGACGGAGACTGGGCGAGTTCAAACGCAATCACCTCGGGAACGGGCGATGCGGACTCCCCAACTTCAGACGTTTCCCGGACGGTCTGCAATTCGCGTTTCGGTACCGCCTTGAGAACGGGCGATGCGCCGTCTAGCAGGTTTGACGCTCCTGTAATGGTATGCAAGCCGGAATCCGGTGTCGGCCGCGGCGCCGGCGCCGTGGCGTCGCCGAGGTCAGGCGCTGCCGCGGCACGCGCTCCGGCGCGGTGCTGATGCCAGGGTGGAAGGCGTACCGAGGTGTCGCCTATGCGAGCGATACGCCCCTCGAACCGCTCCAGCAGCGGCCGCTCGTCCCGCAATGCCAGCAGGAAGTTCGCCGGCGAGCGATCGTCCTCGAGGACCTCCACGAACTGCGCGCCAAAATTCCGAATGCCAGGCGCGTCGCGTGACGCTGCAAGATACTGATCGAACGCGTCGAAAATGATGAGGAAACGAACGCCCAACTCCTTGTTCCACGCTCTCAAATTCTTTGCCATGGACGCGGCGGGCTCCGCTGGTCGCGGCCGGCCGGCGGGCAACGCGCCTCGGAGCCGGGCTTCCAGCGCCGCAAGCGGCGCCTCGTTCCACTCGTCGAAAAAGATCGCGACTTCCGGCGCTCGCTCGGCCGCGGTATGGATCCGCCTGCGATCCGGAAACGGCAGCTCCTTCGGCGATTCGGGCGCCACCGTGAAATCGCGGTCGCTGGCGCGCCGGCGCAGCCGCGGCAAGACGCCGTTCCGTAGCAATGCAGTCTTGCCGGCACCGGCTTCGCCGTATAGCAACGTTAGGCGAGACAGGCGCAACAGTTGCGTCAGGATCGACGCCTCGGTTTCGCGTGGGTACCAACTGACGCCAATCTCAGAAAACGCTGCGGTCGACACCTTGTCTAGCAGCGCTCTGGTCCGCCAAACCTGCGCACCAGTGGCTGCTTCCCCCGTAAGTGGCTGAGCGTACGCTTGCCGATCCCGCGCTTGAAGGCTAGTTAACTCTTGTTTTTATGCCGGCATCGGCGAGGGAGCGGCGGCAAAGCTTCGCCCTCAGGGTGAGCCTACCACGGCACCCGGGGACGGCGACAATACGGCGGTACCCCAATAGGCCGCAGTGACTAAGCTTCCTCAACCTCAAGATTCCTGCTTAACTGCGCTTCTTTCCGCCTTCGGCATAGTCACGTCACATATGGTCCTTCGACTCACCGCCTTGTTCGCCCTGCTCGGCGCCTCCGGCGCTCTCCATGCCCAATACCCCTCGAAGCCGATCACGCTGGTCGTGCCGTTCACCGCGGCGAGCGACGCCGACCTCGCCGCGCGCAATCTGGCCGACCACGCGGCGAAATACCTGGGCAATCAGCCGATCGTCGTCGTGAACCAGCCCGGCGCGTCGGGCGCGATCGGCACGCTTGCCGTGCGCAACGCGCCGGCCGACGGCTACACGCTGCTGCTTGCGCGCATCGCCTCGCAGGTGATCCTGCCGGCGACGGACGCGAAGACGCCGTACAAATGGAACGATTTCACCCTGCTCTCGGTGCTCGAGGTGAACCCCTACGTCTGCGCCGTCAAGGCCGACGCGCCCTGGAAGTCGATGAAGGAGCTCACCGACGAGATCGCGAAGAGTCCCGGCAAGCTCAATTTCGCCAGCGTCGGTGCGGGCACGCTACAGAACTTCGGGCCGCAGTATCTGTTCTCGCTCCTCGGGCTACCCAAGGAAGCCGCGACCGGCATTGCGTACAAGGGCTCGGGTGATCTCACCACCGCGCTGCTGGGCGGCCAGGTGCAGTTTGCCTGCAGCAATCTCGGCGCGCTCCTGCCGCATTTGAAATCCGGGACGCTGCGGGCCTTGATGACGACGACGCGGGAACGACTGCCGGAGCTGCCCGAAGTGCCGACCGCGCGCGCAATCGGCTGGCCCGAGATGGAGAAGCTCGCGGCGTGGTCGGCGCTGGCGGGGCCGCCCCGGCTGCCGAGGGAAGTGGTGCAGCGCTGGACCGATGCGCTCGCAAAGCTCGCGCGCGATCCGGGCTGGCGCGACCGCAACGAGAAGCTGGGCGGCATACCCGCGATCCGCACGCCGGCGCAAACCGAAGCCTTCGTGCACGACCAATACCAGCTCTACGAAGGCCTCGCGCTCCGGCTCGGCCTCCGCGCTCAGTAACCGGAACTCGCTACAGCCGGAGCGGCGCAGCTTGCAGCACCGCCTCGGTCTGCTTTCGGCGGAACTCCGTGAGCTTCTTCTGCAGGTCGGAGTTGGAAAGCGAAAGAAGGGCGACTGCGAAGAGCGCGGCGTTCGCCGCCCCGGCGTCGCCGATGGCAAAGGTCGCGACCGGGATGCCCTTGGGCATCTGCACCGTCGAAAGCAGCGAGTCCAGCCCCTGCAGGTGCTTCGAGGGCATCGGCACGCCGAGCACCGGCAGCGTGGTGTGGGCGGCCACGACGCCCGCGAGGTGCGCTGCGCCGCCCGCAGCCGCGATGATCGCCTTCATGCCATTCTTCTGGGCATTCGAGGCCCACTCGGCCACCGCCTGGGGCGTGCGGTGCGCCGACATTGCCTTCGCCTCGTAGGGCACGCCGAACTCCTCGAGCATCTTGGCCGCCGCCTTCATGGTCTCCCAGTCCGAGGTCGACCCCATCACGATGCCGATCACGAGAGCGTCCTTCCGGTGAGGCGCTGCAGCGCTTCGCGGTACTTGTCCGAGGTGCGTGCGATGACGTCGGCGGGAAGCTTCGGCGCCGGCGGCTCCTTGTTCCAGTCGAGCGTCTCCAGGTAATCGCGCACGAACTGCTTGTCGTAGGACGGCGGGGAGACGCCGACGCGGTACGAATCCCGGGGCCAGAAGCGCGAGGAGTCGGCCGTGAGCACCTCGTCGATCAGGACCAGGTCGTTGTTTGCGTCGAGCCCGAATTCGAACTTGGTGTCGGCAATGATGATGCCGCGCGAGGCGGCGTACTCCGAGGCTTCCTTGTAGAGCCGGATGCTGACGTCGCGGACCCTGCGCGCGAGCTCGGTGCCGATCAGCTTCTCCACCTCCTCGAAGCTGATGTTCTCGTCGTGGCCCGACTCGGCCTTGGTCGCGGGCGTGAAGATGGGCTCGGGCAGCTTCTGCGCCTGCTGCAGGTCTTTCGGCAGCTCGATGCCGCAGATCCTGCCGCTGCGCTGGTAGTCCTTCCAGCCCGAGCCGATGATGTAACCGCGCACCACGGCTTCGATCGGCAGGGGTTTCAGCTTTTTCACCACCACCGAGCGCCCGCGCACTTGCGCGCGCTCGTCGTCGCTGACCACCGACTCGGGATCGATGCCGGTGAGCTGGTTCGGCACGATGTGGCCGAGGCGCTCGAACCAGAAGTTGGCCATCTCGTTCAGCACCCGCCCCTTGTCCGGGATCGGGTCGGACAGCACCACGTCGAACGCCGAAAGCCGGTCGCTCGTGACGATCAGCATCTTGTCCTGGCCGACGGCGTAGATGTCGCGCACCTTGCCCTTGCCCAGGCGCGGCAGGCTCTTGATCTTCGACTCGTAGAGGGTCATGCCGCCTGTCTTTCGAGCTCGTTCT
Source organism: Burkholderiales bacterium (assembly GCA_036406675.1). Taxonomy (GTDB): domain Bacteria; phylum Pseudomonadota; class Gammaproteobacteria; order Burkholderiales; family SG8-39; genus SCGC-AG-212-J23. The sequence continues at coordinate 7,541 of DASXAO010000042.1, read as the reverse complement.
TCCACTTGCCCTGCGCGGCGAGCGCGTTCATCTGGGCGCGGTGGTGGAAGGCCTTCTGCGCCGCGGCGACGTTGCCCGCCTGCCCTTTCCAGGTCTTGAGCGCAGCGTTCTGGAGGGCACGCGAGTAGGAGAAGGTGAGCGGCCAGGGCAGCCCGCGCGTGGCGGCCATGGCATTGAGATGGGCGGTCGCGGCTTCGTCCGACTGGCCGCCGGAAAGGAACACGATTCCCGGCTGCTTGGCCGGCACCACGTTCTTAAGAACGCGCACCGTACGCTCCGCCACTTCGTCGACCCCGGCCTGGCGGGCGTTCTCCTTGCCGGAGACCACCATGCTGGTCTTCAAAATCAAGGATTCGACTGCGGCGTTGTATCGGGCGACGGCCTCGTAGGTCGCCTGCAAGGTCGCCAGGTGCACCTCCTCGGAGCGCTCGACCGTGTGGTTGCCGTCGAGCAGCACCTCGGGCTCGATCATGGGCACGATGCTCGCGGCCTGGCAGGCGGCGGCATAGCGGGCCAGCACCTCGGCGTTGGCGCGGATGCACGCCGGCGACGGCATGTCCTGGCCGATCGTGATCACGGCGCGCCACTTCGCGAAGCGGCAGCCCATCTTGAAGTATTCGTCGAGGCGCTTGGACAGGCCGTCCAGGCCCTCGGTGACGAGCTCGCCCGCCTTCGCAAGGGGAAGCTGCACCGTGCCCTTGTCCACCTTGATTCCCGGCACGATGCCCTTCTTCGCGAGGTAGTCGGGGATCGGCGTGCCGTCGACCGCCTTCTGCCGCGCGGTCTCGTCGAACAGGATCACGCCTGAAAGGAACTGCTCGATGCCCGGCGTGCTGAAAAGGAGGTTGCGGTACGCCCGCCGATTTTCCTCGGTGGACTCGACGTTGACCGATTTGAAGCGCTTTTCGCAGGTGCCGCTCGACTCGTCGGCGGCGAGGATGCCTCTGCCCTTGGCGACCATGGCGGCCGCGGTTTTGAAAAGTAGTTCCTTGTCCATGAGAAATAAGTCGTGTGGAGGTGACGATCCGGCTGGGGAACGGAGATTTTAACCAATTACTCGCGTACAATGCCGGGCCTTTTTCGTTCTGGAATCAGATTCATGGCTCAGGCCCGACGCAACATCGCGATCATTGCGCACGTCGACCACGGCAAGACCACGCTGGTCGACAAGCTGCTGCAGCAGTCGGGCACGTTCGCCGCGCACCAGCACGTCGAAGAGCGGGTGATGGACTCGAACGACCTCGAGCGCGAGCGCGGCATTACCATCCTCGCCAAGAACTGCGCGGTGCGCTACCGCGGCACGCACATCAACATCGTCGACACCCCCGGGCACGCCGACTTCGGCGGCGAAGTCGAGCGCGTGCTCTCGATGGTCGACGGGGTGCTGCTTCTGGTCGACGCGGTGGAAGGCCCCATGCCGCAGACGCGCTTCGTCACGCGCAAAGCGCTCGCCCAGGGGCTGAAGCCCATCGTCGTGGTGAACAAGGTCGACCGGCCTGGCGCCCGCGCCGACTGGGCGGTGAACCAGACTTTCGACCTCTTCGACAAGCTGGGCGCCAGCGAGGACCAGCTCGACTTCCCGGTGATCTACGCCTCGGCGCTCCTGGGGTATGCGAAGAAAAGCCTGGAAACGGAAGGGCGCGACATGGCCCCGCTGTTCGAGGCAATCATCGAGCACGTGCCGGTGAGGGACGAGAATCCCGACGCGCCGCTGCAGCTCCAGATTTGCTCGCTCGACTACTCCAGCTACGTCGGCAAGATCGGCATCGGCCGCATCCGGCGCGGGCGGGTGCGGCCGCTGCAGGAGGTGCAGGTGCTGTTCGGGAAAGGCTCGACCCCGGTCAAGGCCAAGGTGAACCAGATCCTGAAATTCGAGGGCCTGGAGAGGAAGACGGTCGACGAGGCCGAGGCCGGCGACATCGTGCTCATCAACGGCATCGACGAGGTGGGCATCGGCGCGACGCTCTGCGACCTCGAGCACGCCGACGCCCTGCCGCTCCTCAAGGTCGACGAGCCCACGCTCACCATGAATTTCCTGGTCAACGCCTCGCCCCTCGCCGGGCGCGAGGGCAAGTACGTGACCAGCCGCCAGATCCGCGAGCGCCTGGAGCGCGAGACCAAGAGCAACGTCGCGCTGCGCGTCGAATACCCGAGCGACACCGACACCTTCATCGTGCATGGCCGCGGCGAGCTGCACCTCACCATCCTGCTCGAGACCATGCGTCGCGAAGGCTACGAGATCGCCGTGTCGCGCCCGCGCGTGATCTACAAGGAGATCGACGGCCAGCGCTGCGAGCCGTACGAAATGCTCACCGTCGACATCGAGGATGCGAACCAGGGCGCGGTGATGGAGGAGCTCGGCCGCCGGCGCGGCGAGCTGCAGGACATGCAGCCCGACGGGAAGGGCCGCGTGCGCCTCGACTACCGCATCACCGCGCGCGGCCTGATCGGCTTCCAGGGCGAGTTCATGACCCTGACCCGCGGCACCGGCATCATGAGCCACGTGTTCGACGAGTACGGCCCGGTCAAGGCCGAGCTCGAGGAGCACCGCAACGGGGTGCTGGTGTCGCAGGACGACGGCGAAGCGGTGGCCTACGCGCTGTGGAAGCTGCAGGAGCGCGGACGCATGTTCGTGAGCCCCGGCGACCCGGTATACGAGGGCATGATCGTCGGCATCCACAGCCGCGACAACGACCTCGTGGTCAATCCCATCCGCACCAAGCAGCTCACCAACATCCGCGCGAGCGGCAAGGACGAGGCGATCCTGCTCACGCCGCCGATCGGGCTCACGCTCGAGTACGCGGTCGAGTTCATCGGCGACGACGAGCTGGTCGAGATCACGCCGAAATCGATCCGCCTGCGCAAGCGCCACCTCAAGGAACACGAGCGCAAGCGCGCCGAGCGCGCCGCCGCCTAGGTCATTCCTGGGCTAGGAGGGTCGTCACGTAGTTGAGGGCCTCGCGCGCGCTGTAGGCGTCGTAGCCGTACTCGTCGACCAGGCGCTTCTCGACCACCGAGATCTTCTGGCGCGTCTCGTCGTCGGGGCGGGTGCTCGAGGACACCAGGCGCAGCACGTCGCGGCGCTGCTCAAAGAGGTACTGCTCCACCGCGTCGTGCAGCAGCGCGTGGCTGTCGAGGGTGAACTTCTCGCCGCGCTTGTAGGCGCCCATCGCCTTCCGCACCACTTCCTGGCGGAACGAGAGCTTGCCCGAATCCGAAACCTTGATCTTCTCCTCGACGTTGCGGAGGAAGCGCTCGTCGGGCTTCCTTTCCTCGCTGGTGATCGGGTCCTTGACGGTGCGGTTGTCGAGCGTCGCCTCGACCTCGTCGAGGTACTTCTCCAGGAGCTGCTGGGCTTCCTGCTCGAAGGAGACGAACAGGGCCTTGTGCACGTCCTCCTTGACCCAGCGGTTGTAGAAGTCCTTGCGCACCGTGACCAGGAAGTCGACCAGCCGGGTCTTCCGCTTCGAGTCCATGCGGGCATCGGACTCGATCGCGTCCTTGAGCGCGATCAGCACCTGCATGCTGGTCAGGCTTTTCGTGCTGGACTGGATGATGGCGTTCGACAGCGCATTGATCACGAAGCGCGGCGACACGCCCGAGAGGCCCTCGTCCGGCGCGTGTGCGCGCAGCTTTTCCAGGTCGCTTCGCGAGACGCCCTCCACCTCCTCGCCGGCGTACAGCCGCGCCTTGGCGCTCAATCCCGGTCCCTTCTCCTGGCCGTCCTGGAGGCGCGACAGGATCGCGAACACGGCGGCGACGTGCAACGCGTGCGGGTCGAGGTGCACCTCGCGGAATGCCTGCGTGGAGGAGGTGAGCTTCTTGTAGATGCGCGCCTCCTCCTTGTACGAAAGCGTATAGGGCACCTGGATGATCACCATCCGGTCGAGCAGCGCCTCGTTCTCGGGCTCCTGCAGGAACTTGCGGAACTCGGCGAGGTTGGTGTGCGCGATGATCGTCTCGTCCAGGTAGATGAGCGGGAAGCGCGAAACCTTGACGTTCTTTTCCTGAGTCAGGGTGAGCAGCAGGTACAGGAACTCCCGCTTCACCTTGAGGATCTCGATCATTTCCAGGACGCCGCGGCTCGCGGCGTAAACCGCGCCCGACCAGGACCAGGCGCGCGGGTCGCCCTCGTCGCCGAACTCGGAGACCTTGGAGAGATCGACCGACCCGACCAGGTCGGCGATGTCGGCGGTGGTCGGGTCGTGCGGCGCGTAGGTGCCCACGCCCATCCGGCCGGCCTCGGAGATGAAGATCCGCTGCACCGGGACCTGCATGAAGTCGCCCGAGAACTCGCGCGCCAGGCGGGTGGCGCACAACGGGCAGAGCTCGCCATTGATCTCGACGCCATAGGTCTGGCGGAACTGCGAGCGCATCGTGTGCGGCACCAGGTGCAGCGGCGACTCGTGCACCGGGCAGCCCTGCACCGCGTAGAGCGCGCCGGCCTCGGTGTGGCTGTACTCCTCGAGGCCGCGCTTGAGCAGGATCACCAGGCTCGACTTGCCGCCCGAGGGCGGACCCAGCAGCAGGAGCAGGCGTCTGCCAACCTCGGAGCCCGCGCTCGCCGCCCTGAAATAGTCGACCAGCCGCTCGAGGGTCTCGCCGATGCCGTAGAGCTCGTCCTCGAAGACCCGGTAGTGGAGCTGCCCCGTGTCGTCGGCGAGGCCCTCGCTGCGGATCATGTCCCACACGTACTGGTGGCTCGGGCGGACGATGCCCGCGGGGTTCTTCGGAAAAATCGACTCCAGAAAGTTGCCGAACGGGCCCGACCAGTCCGCCGCGCGGTGGCCCTTGCTGAAACTTTCCAGCGACTTCAGGAAGTTCGCGTGCCGCTCATTACTCGGCACGACGGTGAGGTTTTTCATGCCTTGCTCCTCGGAGACGATCTCAGCGCCTCCTCCCCGCTCGGGCCTATTAGACGCCTTTTTTCTGCACCTCGCGAGCGGCGCGTGCGCCGCTGCGCAGCGCGCCCGCCACGGTCCCGGCTTCCTCCAAGTCCGTGGCTTCGCCGGCGAAGAAGAGCGTGTCTTCGAGCGGCTCGGCGAGCCGCTCGCGCGCGCCCTCGCCGCCCACGAGCACGTAGCTGTATCCGCCGCGGGAGCAAGGGTCGGCCTGCCAATCTTGGACTAGCGCCGAATCGAGTTGTTCGCCCGGTTTCTCTTTTTGAAAAGCGGCCGCTACGGCGCGAATCGCGGCGGCGACCAGCGTCTTCTTGGACGCGCCGGTCAGACGCGCGGCCTTCGGCCCTCCGGCCCACGCGGTCAAGAGCGGCGCGCGCAGCGGCAGCGGCGTCCAGAAGGTCGGAAAGGGCGCCTCCGGAACGTGGAAAAACGCGATCTCCCGCGCCCGGGCCTCCCAGAACCGGGTGTGGAACCGCATCGCCACGCGGATCACCGGTCCGGAAGCGAGCTTGCTCAAGGCACCTCGCTTTGCCTTCAATGAAGGGGAAAAACGAACTTGATCGGATTGCAGCACGCCTAGAGGCAGCGTCACGACGGCATGCTTCGCCCGGAATGCGAACGAATCGCCCTTCACCAGCACGCTCCCGCGCTTCCATTCGACCGCTCGCACCGGGGAATCGATCCGCAGCCGGGCGCCGTGGGCAACGACCGAATGCGCGAGCCAATCGAACAGCGCGCCGTATCCGCCCTGCGGGCGCGGCTGCGAGGCGCCGAGCGAGCCGCCCTCGCCCCATTCCTCGACGATGGAGCGGGCGCTGGCGCGCGCGGGATCGGCGGCATCGAAGCCCTGCACCATCATCCGCGCGAAGGTCCTGGTCTTCCGGCTCATGCGGGTACGCCCAAGAAGCGCCGCAAATGAGATGTCTTTTTTCAATTTGGGGACGTTCCGGACCGCGCGCTGCGCCTCGGCGAAGGCGTTCATGCGGCGCAGCCGCCCGCCATCGAGGTAGCGCTGGTCCCGAGTCGAGTCGACCGCGGCGATGCCGGCCTCGCCGAGAAGCGCGTGCGTCGCGGCCGCTTCGCCGTGGATGAACTCAGCGCCGAGCTCGACCGGAATGTCCAGGCCCGGCATGCGCCGCGTCCAGCAGCGCCCGCCTACGCGATCGCGCGCCTCGAGCACCAGCACCCGGCGCCCGACGTGCGCGAGCGCATCGGCCGCTGCCAGCCCGGCGGCGCCGGCGCCGATGACGATGACGTCAAAGGTCGGCTTCAGGCCTCACTCTGCCTTGACGCCGGCCGAGGCGGCGACTTTGCGCCAGACCTCGATTTCCTTCCTGATCTGCGCGAGGAATTGCTCCGGCGTGCCGCCCGCCGGGGCCACGCCGTCGCTCTGCAGCTGCTCGGCGGTCTGCTTGAGGCCGAGCGTCTTGGTCACTTCCGAATTGATGCGTTCGACCACCGGGCGCGGCAGGCCCTTGGGACCGATCAGCCCGTGCCACAGGACGACCTCGTAGCCTGGAAGGCCGGACTCGGCGACCGTCGGGACATTGGGCAGCGCGGGAATGCGCTTCGCGGTGGTGACCGCGATCGCGCGCAGCTTGCCCGCCTGCACGTGAGGCATCGCGGTGGCGGTGCTGCTGAAGAACACGTCGGTCTGCCCGCCGATGGTGTCGGTGAGCGCGGGACCGGTCCCCTTGTAAGGGATGTGATTCATCTTGATGCCCGCCATGCTGTCGAAAAGCTCGGTCGCCAGATGGATCACGCTGCCCTGGCCGGATGACGCGAAATTGACCTGGCCGGGCTTCGCTTTCGCGAACGCGATCAGCTCCTGCGTCGTTTTGACCGGCAGCGACGGCCGCGCGACGATGAGCAGCGGCCCCTGCGACATCTGGATGATCGGGGTGATGTCGGCCACCGGATCGAAGCTGAGCTTGTAGATGCTCGGATTCACCGTGTAGCTCGAGGCAATCAGCGTCAGCGTGTAGCCGTCGGGCGCGGCCTTGATGCCCTGCTCGATGCCGAGAACCCCGCCCGCGCCGGGCTTGTTCTCCACGATCACCTGCTTGCCCAACGACTCGGTGAGCCGCTGCGCCATGAAACGCGCGATGAAATCCGACCCGCCGCCGGGCGCAAAGGGCACCACGATGCGCACCGGCTTGGCGGGATACGCCTGGGCACCGACCGTGATCGCTGCGCCCGAGAGGGCGAGGGCTAGAATCGTGCGAGCCAAGCAATGCATAACGCTATCCCCGGGTCGCGCTCCAGGCGCCGCTCGCGCTGGTGCCTTCGATGCGCTTGCCGTTGACCGTGCCCTTGTAGTCGACGCCGCCGGCGCGGAACGTGATCTCGTTGCCGCGCAGCTTGCCGTCCTGCAGCGGCACGCTTCTGCCGCCCGAGGTCAGCGTGCCCGACACCTTCTGGAAGTCCTGCTTCAGCGCGAGCTCGCCTTGCGGCAGGTGCCATGCGCCGTCCACCTTCGCGGGCACGATCCACAGGTACGCCGTGCACCAGGAGCTGCAGCCCTCGCCGACCGTGGCGGTTTCGTCGGCGCTCCACTCGCCCATCGTGAAGCTGTTCGAGACCACGCGCGTGCCCGGCCTCATGCCGAGGATCTTCGGCCGCAGCTTGATGTTGATGTCA
>DASXAO010000041.1:0-2780 GCA_036406675.1 Burkholderiales bacterium | reverse complement strand
AGGCGAGCCGCTTCCCGAAGGGCTGGATTACTGGGGTTTCTAGGCAAAGAAATCGGCGTCGTCCTGGCGGCGAACTTCATCTCGGTTGCCGCCCGGATGAGCCTGGTGACCTTCCTCGGCATCTACTTCGTGCGCGAGGCGGGCATCGCGCTCGCCACGGTCGGCGCGGCGTTCTTCTGCGAGAACCTGCTGCGCGGCCTGCTCGCGCCGTTCTTCGGTGCGCTCTCGGACCGCCTGGGCCGGCGGCCCCTCATCCTCTGCGCCTCGCTCCTCACGGCGGCCGTGCTGCCGTGCTTCCTGCTCGTGCACGGCCCGCTTTCGCTTTTCGGCTGGAGCCTCGCGATGGGCGTGGCGGGCGCCGTGACCATGCCGGTGGCGAGCGCGCTGCTCCTCGACCTCGCGCCGGTCGACCGGCGCCAGTCCGTCCTCGCCCTGAACTACACGGTCGTGAGCGTCGCCTATACGCTGGCGGTCACGCCGGCCGGCTACGTGGCCGAGCGCGGCTACGGCCTGCTCGCGGCGCTGAGCGCCGGCAGCTACCTGCTGGTGCCGGCGCTCTACCTCTTCGGGCTGCGCGGCCCGCTCCCGATCGAGCGCGCTTCGTCGGGCGAGGAGAGCCTCTACAAGGCTTTCGCCTCCGTTTTCCAGGACAAGGTCCTGCTCGCCTTCGCCGCCATCGCGTTCGTGTTCCCGTTCAGCATGGGACTCGTCGTCTACGCCTCGCCGCTCTTCGCCGTGGACCGCGGCCTCGGCGAAGGGTTCATCGGCCTGGTGCTCGGCCTGAACAGCGTGATCGTGGCGCTGTTCGCCGTGCCGGTCGCAACGCGAATGGAGCACGCCGGGCCGTTTCGCTGGCTCGGCGCGGCCGCGCTGGTCGTGTCGGCGGCGCTCGCCTGCTTCGGCGGCTTGCCGCACGCTGGCGCCGCGTTCGTCGCCGGGACCGTGGTCTTCAGCTTCGCCGAGCTGGTGTTCAGCTCGGCGGTGCCGGCCGCGGTGGCACGGCTCGCGCCGCCGGGGCGGCGCGGCGCCTACCAGGGGGCATGGACGCTGGTGAGCTCCGTCAGCATGGGCAGCGCGCTCTTCGTCTCCGGGCTGCTGCGCGACGCGACCGGCTGGACCGGTGCGTGGATTCTCTACGCCGCGCTGGCTTTCGTCGCCAGCGTGCTGCTCGTGCTCACGCGCGAGCGCTTCCTGCGCGCCGGCGCCTAGCCTCGGCCGTGCCGCTCGGGGCGTTCCGGGCGCTCGGGCCGCGCGACGCGTTCAAATTTTTCCGGACGTTCGCGCCGTTCGAATTTCTCGTGCCGCTCGAAGCGGGCGTGGCGGAAATCGCCGTGATGGTGATGCCTGAACTCAGCTTGCCGGTGCCGCAGGAGCTCGCCGAGCTTGAATCCGTTCGCCTGCGCGATCTTGCCAAACCCCACGCCGCTCGCGCGCTGCGCGAGGATGCCGGTGAACGTCACCTGCTTGCCCGTGCTCGTGGTCACGGTGCCGCCGTTCAGCGCCGCCTCGATCTGCTTTGGCGTCGGCTTGGTGATGCCCTGCCTGGCGAGCGTCGCTTTGGCGAGCGTGAGCGAAATATTTACGCTGCCGAAGCCCATCTTGTCGGTCTTGGGCGTGAACGACGTCGTCGTGCCCTGCGCCGAAGTGAGCGTCACTTCCCGGTCGTTGCGCAAGCCGTTCACCAGCGCCTCGGCGTTCGCCTTCGAGCCGGCGAAGCGCGTGAACTTGTCGACCAGCCGGTCCTCGGGCTGCGCCGTATCCCTTTCGTGAGCGGGTGCGAGAAGCGGCAACGCCAGCAGAAGCGTCGCGACCGCGGCGGCGCGTGAGGCTTTCATCATTACGATTTCCTCCCTGGTGTTGGCAGCGACGTTCGAAATTATTTCTGCGGCCGCTCGGGCCGTTCCGGCCGCATCGGCCGATCCACGCGCTCGACGCGGTCGGGCTTGTCGGCCCGCTCCGCCCGCTCGGGCCGTTCCACCCGAGCCTGCTGCACGCGCTCGGGTCGATTCGCGGCGCTCTTGACCTCGCCGAGGTTGAAGCCGAGCGAATGGGCGATCTCGCCCCAGCCCTGGCCGGCGGCGCGCTGGACCAGCACTCCGAGAAGCGCGGCCTTGAGCTGCTCGGGCGTGGCGTTGGTGATGCCCTGCTTCTCGAGCGATGCCTGGGTGAGCGCGAGCGCGTTGTCGACGTTGCCGAAGCCCATCTTCTGCGTGGGCGGATCGATCGTGCTGACAGTGCTGCCGCTCTTCAGCGTGATGCTGCTGCCGTCGCGCAGTCCCGTCACCAGCGCGGTCGCATTCTGAGTCGAGCCTGCGAGATCGGTGTAGCGCTCTACCAGTTGCGGCGAGTTCTGCGCCGTTCCCGTCAATGCGATGAGCGCGAGCGTCGCGAGCGCGCCAATCATGGTGCGTCGTTTCAGCATGGTGCCCTCCTTGCCGCGAATCCTACTGCGTCACATGTTACGGAGCCATAGATGGGGCCGCCTTCATTCTGTCGCCGGGAGGCGACAGCGACCCCCGAGGAAATTCTATATTTCCGGACGCTCGGGTCTCTCCGCGCGCGTCGAGCGGTCGGGTCGATCGGGGCGCGGCGGCCGATCCGCCTCGGGCTTCGTCGGGGGACTTGGCGTCGCGGCCCGGGCCTCCTGCATGCCCTCCGTTCGCTCGCGCCAGTCTTGAGCGTCCTTGATTTCGCCCAGGCTCAAGCCGAGCGAGTGCGCGATTTCGCCCCAGCCCTCGCCGGCGGCGCGCTGATCCAGGAGGGCGGTCAGGGCGACCTTC
>DASXAO010000040.1:0-64557 GCA_036406675.1 Burkholderiales bacterium | reverse complement strand
GCGAATACCGACTGGCGCAGCCGCGGCGCCGGAACGTTGAATTCGGAAGACTGCGCCGTCCGGCCGCCAGACCGGGTGACCTTGCCCTGATTCATTGCTTCCTCCCCATACGCGCGAGTTAGCGCGCCGTGCCCATTACGTCGGTTGCGATACGGGCGCGCCGTAAAGCGCCCGCGTGCCCATTCCAAATCTGCCCAATTCGGTGCCTGCCGTGCGCCGCCTGCGTCTCACGCGCAGTGTCAGAACCATTTGATCGCCTGTGCCCAGATCCGCGGATCCATCTTCTTCGTGTCCGACGTCGGCGTCTCGTTGTCGAGCGGCGTCGCGATGTCCATGCGGAACAGGAAATTGCCTTCCCGGCCGAGCGAAATTCCGATGCCCGCGCCGGTCAGCGAGCGCATGTTCTGGTTGTTCGGCGCGATCGCCGACGACGGCGGAGTCTGCTGTGTCTTGACCTGGCCGTGGTCGACGAAGGTGGAAAGCGTGAGGTCGCCGCCGAACACCTGGAGCTTGGGGACGATGTAGCGCAGCTCGAGCGTGCCGATCTGGCCGATGTCGCCCGGAGCCTCGCCCACGGGATAGGCGCGCACGCCGGTCGGGCCGCCGAGCGCCATCTTCTCCGCCGCGGAGAGGTTCTTGTTGGCCCCTTGCGCGGTGTAGGCAAAAAGCAGGTTGAACTGGTCGCTGAGCCGCTGGAGGCGACGGAACTCGACGTTGAGCTTGCTGAAATTTCCGGCGGTCTGCGGCCCGGTGCCCGGCGCTTGGTCGGCCGCGAGGAGCGCATCGGGCTGGAGCTCCAGCTTGCCGTATGTCGCCGTCACGGAGTACGAGTTCAAACCGCCCGACATCAGCCGGTCGCGGAAGTCGCCCACGACGCCGAGTTTGCCGTTCGTGATCGTCTGGTCCGTAACCAGACCGAGGGGCGTGCCGTCGGCGGCGTTGCCCTGCCGGTCTTCGAGATCCTTGCGTTCCGCCGCGGCCTGGATGAACACGTTGGCGTTGCGCGTGCGCAGGAGCGGGTGCAGCGCGTAGACCGTGTACACCTGGCCGTCGCCGTCGGCGTTGAGCGGCGCAAAGTCCTTGCCGAGGCTGTAGCTGAAGCTGGTGGCGCTGGCGCCGATCCGCGTGCCGTAGTGCCCGAGCGGGATCACATAGGCGAGCCGGCCGAATTTCATGTTCTCGTCGGTGATGAAGCCGCGGAAACTGAGCAGATCCCCGAAACCGGTGAGATCGCCGTAGTTCAGGTTGACGCCGGCGCGGTACTCGCCGCTGAACCGGTTGCCCCAGTTGTCGGCGTCGACGTAGCCGTTGAAATGCTTGGTGTTCTCCGAGAGCTTGACGGTCAGGTCGGCCGCGCCGACCTGGGTCTTGCTCGGCCCGAGCTCGGAGGTGACTTCCGTGTCCGGAAGGTCGCGCAGCAGGAGGAGCGGCCGCTCCAGGCTATTCTCGGTAATGAGGTCGCCCGTCTTCAGGTGCGCGGCGAGGATGCCGCGGGCAAACGATTCTCTAAGCTTGGTTTTGGGATCGACTTGCAGGTTGACCTGACCGAGGCGGCCTTCGAGCACCGCGATCTCGACAATGCCCTCCTTGATCTCCTGCTGCGGGAGGTAGGCGACCGCGAGGAAGTAGCCGCGCTCGCGATAATGGCGTTGCACGCGCCCCGCGGCGTCGTTCAGGCCGTTGAAGTCGAGCGTCTTGCCGATGAACTCGCGCACCAGCTCGCGCAGTTCGGAGGACGGAAACACGGTGTTTCCGCTGAAGCGGAAGTCCTTCACCGTGACGTTCACCTTGGTGCTCGCGGGCAACGCCGGCTTGGGCGGGGCGACCTGCGGCAGCACCGGCGCCGTCGACGGCGAGACCGGAAGCTCCTGCCTGGGGGCCTGCTGTTGGAGAATGTCGCCGGAGCGCGGCGGGGCCGGTGGCACCTGCGCAAGGACGACCACGCTGAAGCACGCGGCCGCGGCCGCGAAAAGCATTCTTATTCCTGACATTGTTCCCCTGGCGCCTCTGGATTTCGTGTTCCAGGCTTCGCCCCCGCAGCGCGAAGCTCCCCTCCCGCTTACGCGGGACGCCTAGGCAAACCCAATCGGGTTTTTTTGGATAACTACGTGACTTTTCTACTTGATTCGACTTGCCCGAACCAAGCCTAGCAGACTAATTGCGCGTGTCGCAATAGTCACTACAGGCCCCGTGCGAGGCGGACGCAGCGGTCTACGAGCGGACAGCGATTTATCTTTTTGTTCAGCGCGGGCTACTTCAGTTCACCGCGTAGTGGAAGTGCCCGACGAAGCAGTGCAATGCCTCATGGCCGAGGATGTAGATCGCGTTGCGGTCGTCTTCGTTGCGGGGCGGCTTCACGTAGATGGTGCAGTCGTTGCCTCGCACGCGGGCGCAGGCCTGGCGAACCCCGATCACGGGCTTGCCTAGGTTCATATCGCATGCGCCGGAGGGGTCCTCGGAAAGCACCCAGGTGATCGAGCGGTTGATCGTGCCCTGCGCCGGAATCGGGTCGACGGGCTTGGTCACGCTGCAGCCCGCCGCCCCGGCAGCGGCGCAGAACACGATCGCGGGAAAAAGCGCTTTTCTTATTGTTCTCATCCGGTTGTCCGCTTTTCTTGTTGTAGCGCCTTAGCTATGGAGAAGGCTATCGGCAGCTGGCCGGACACCGCTAGGAAGTAATTCAGGCGCGCGCCGCGGCGGCGTGCACTACTACCCGTTCAGGAGCGACTAAAGGCTTAGTTCCAGGCGTAATGGAACTGGCCGGCGAAGCAGTGCAGCGCCTCGTGGCCCAGGACGTAGATCGCGTTGCGGTCGTTCTCGTTGCGCGGGGGCTTCACGTAGATAGTGCAGTCGTTGCCCCGAAGCCGGGCACAGGCGAGTCTTTGCCCGATAAGCGGCTTGCCGAGGTTCTCGTCGCAGTCTTTGGCCGGGTCGTCGGAAAGCACCCAGGTGATCGAACGGCTGATCGTGCCCTCCTGCGGGATCGGCGCGATCTCCTTGGTGGTCGAGCAGCCGGCTACCCCCCAAAGGAGGAGGCACACTAGCCCGAAGAGTCCACCCATCCGCACGCCGGACACTTTGGCGCGCGGCCGTTACGGGCGCAGGGGCGCAGGCGACGCAAGGGATGCGCTGTCCGGGTTGCGTCTTCCGGACTAGTGTTTCGCGGGGGTGCGCAGCCGGCGCACCTGCGCCATGTAGGTGCCCAGGAACTCCTTGCCGAACACCTTGAGGAGGTCGTCCTCGGCGTCGCGCGTGAGCTTCTCGTGGTGCGCGACGAACGCGTCCCACAGCTTCACTTTCTTGTTCAGGCTGAACGAGCCCTTCTGCTTGTCGGCTTCGCGCTCGATGAGCTGCGGATCGAAGCGCTTGAGCGCGCCCTGGAACGCGGCGCGCATGCCCGCCATGAGCGCGATCTCGTGCACGCGCAGGTCGTCGCAGGCGTCGCCCACCGCCTGCACCGGCGGCAGGAACGCGCCGCTCAGCCGCTCGCGCGCATCGAAGAGATAGCTCAGCGCCTCGCGCGGATCGGTCATCAGCTTCAGCGGGTTGTTGTCGCGCGAGGCGACCATGGTGCGGTCTTCGGCGCGCATCTCCTTCTTGAGCTCGCTGCGCGCCAGAAGAAGGCCGATCAGCCCCTCGACGCACGCGCGCACGATCGTGCCGCTCTCGCGCAGGAACTTGTCGGCGTCGGCTTCGGAGATCTGGAGGTGCGCGAGTCCTGCGCCCTCGAGGAACGCCGCCGCGGCAGTGGTCGCGCCCGCGGATGCGGATTGCGCAGCCTGGGCGGGCGGAGGCGGCGGCGCCGGCTCCTCTTCCCGCGCCTGCGGCTCCGCGATCTCGTCCAGCGCCGCGATCGGCTCGGCGGGCCTGCGACCGACGAGGCTCGCGAACGGATCGAAGCCGTCGAACGGATCGGGTGCCTTGGCCTCGACGGGTGCCTTGCGGGGTTCCGGTGCAGGCTTGCGAGCTTCGGAGCGGACCGGCTCGGAACGGACTGCAGGCGCGCTGTAAGCGACATTCAGCGGCTGCACGTGGTCGATGTTCGAGGCGCCGCCTCCCTGGTGCTTCAGCATGTCGACGAGAGGCTGGCCGATCGGCGTGGCCGGCCCGCGCGCGAGGATCTGGTCGAGCGAGCCCGCGCCGCCGCCGAACGGCTGCGGGTTGAAGCTCGGTCCGCCGGCGCCCTCGCCCGCGCCCGCCGAGCCGAGCAGGTGCACCAGCGGATCGTTGCTGTCGCCGGGCGTGCCGAGATCGAAGGACGAGAGTCCGCCCAGGCCGTCGACGAGACCCTCGCCGCGCCCGGCGGCTTTCGCCGGCGCAGCCATCTGGAACGAGTCGAGACCTCCCGCATCGGGCCTCGGCGCCGGCGGCGGCGGCTTGGGCGGAAGGAGATCGTCCAGGCCGCGGAACGGATCGTCGCCCGGGACAGTGTCGCCGGTTCCGCCGAGGCCGAAATCGAACGGCGACGAAGGCATCTGGCGCGCCGAGGAAGCGCCTGGCGTCGGCTGCGCTTCGTGAACCTCGAGCACCTGCACTGCGAAGTCGCCGATTTCGATCACGTCGTCGGCCTTGACCGGCGCGGTTTCGCCGGGACCGACTCGCGCCCCATTGAGCATCACCGGGTTCACGGTCGACATGACGGTGAGGACGTGGCCGGCGCCCTGCACGTCCACTACCGCATGAACGCGGGAGACGTGTCTCTTCGTATCGTCCAGGCGCACCGAGCATTCGGCTCCGCGCCCGATCGTCATGCGAGACGTACCCACCGTGCGCCGTTCGGGCGGCGCGAGACGGCCCTCGCCCCGCGTTTCGACGGTAATCAGATACGCCATGCGGCCGCTAACCCCCCAAGGCAAAGCGTGTTTCTTCCCGGTCTATACTCTAGCGGCGAACCGTTGGCAGCGGTATCCCCCTAAGTAGTCATGCGAAACCCGGCCCTGGCGTTCTCGATCGTCCCGCCGGGTCCGGCGAAGGGCGGCCCAGCCGGCGCCCACTGACGCGGCCGTGAACTCCTGATAGAGTGGGTTCGCCGCCTGCGTTCCGAGGGGGAAGCGGGCCAGGATCGGTTTCACCGAAAACCGAGGGGGATTCACTCATGCTCGTGCTCGAACCGCGCCAGCTCGAGGCCATCGAGCGGCACATGGCCGAGGTATTGCGCTCGCGCCTGGAGCGCGTGATCGCGACAACGTTTCCGGAGCTCGGCCCCGCGGCCGGCGCCCAGCAGGTGCAGGCTGCGCCGCTCGGCGCGATCGTGCAGCGCGGCATCGAATCGGCGGCGAAGTACGGCATCGACGAGCCCCGCGATCTCGCGGCGTTCATCGCGCTCGGGCTCGCCTGGCGCATGCTTCCCCGCGACACGCCGATCGACTGGATCAGGAGCTGGCTCGAAAGGCCCGACACCGAGGGATCGACCAAGCTCGCGATCATCGAAGCCCAGCTCGCGGACGCGGCGCCGAACCCGGCGCTGTCGGCGATGGCCAGGCGGGTCGCGGACGCGCGGCGGAGCCTGGCGGCATGACCGGCCACGCGGAGAAGTGCCCCAAGCAGATGGGGACGCTCTCGGTGATCGTCAAGCGCAGCGACACCGACGAGCCGATCAAGGGCGTGACCGCCGCGGTGAAAGGTCCCTCCCCCGGGTCGGGCAAGACGGACGACCTTGGCGCGATCGTCTTCAAGGATCGCAGCCCCGGCGGCTACACGGCGAACATCACCCTGCCGCCCGAGTTTTCGAGCTACGCCATTACGAAGGAGGCGCCCAAGGCCAAGCTCGACGCCGCCGGCAACGAGGTGCTGATCTTCAAGGCGGCGCCGGTCGGCAACCTGGTCGTCGAGGTCTACGACGAGCGCGGCAAGCTGGTGACCGAGGAGGCCGAGCTCAGCGGCTCCGGGCCGGCCGGCCTGAGCCACAAGGGCAAGACCGGCTCGCACACGTTCTCGGGCGTGGCGGGCGGCACGTACAACGTATCCGCCAGCCTGCCGTCGGCGCTGTTCGAGGCACCGACGGTCAGCAAGCAGGCGCTCGTCCCGGGCGGCGGCACCGGCACGGTGCGGCTCGACGTGAAGCGGCGCCTCAACATCGTGACGCCGAAGATCGAGATGGAATACAAGGTGGTGGCGCTCGACCGCAAGCTTTCGTCGCACCAGGAAGCCTCGGAGAAGAAAATCGTCGCCGACGACGTCACCTACGTGCGCGTCTCGGCGAGCCAGAGCACCGGCACGCCCAGCTACGCCGGAGGCGCCAAGTTCGAGGTGAGCCCGGCCAACGTCGAGGCGTTCGCCGACAAGGAGTGCAAGATCCCGCTCGCCGGCATGACAATCGAGAACAAGCAACTCCTCGGCGGCAAGCTCGACGTTTATCTGAAGGCGAAAACCAAGGGCAAGTTCACGGCCAAGCTCACGCTCGATGCGGCCGACCATCCCAACATCGAGGTGAAGCCGCCCGCCGAGGAGGAGATGAGCGCAGTCGAGCTCGAGGCGAAGCTGCACTGGTTCCTGCGCAGCGACCTGGAGGATGCGGGCATGCAGGTCGACCCGGATGTCGAGCCGATCGCCAACTATCACACCGCCCTCAAGGACAAGAAGCTGCCCGATCAGAAGCCTCTGACCGACGCGGACAAGGTGAGCAAGGGACGGTTCCTGCACGCCCAGAGCGACAAGAGCAGCCACGGGCGGGCGAAGCTCACGGTGCAGAAGCTGGTCGCCGCCGATTGGCCGGCCGGAACCGACGACTACGAGGTCACCCTCGACGCAGAGAAGGGCGGCGGCAGCCTGAAGCTCTTCGACAAGGAGAAGGAAGGCGACGAGAAGCCGCTTCCCCACAAGATCAAGGTCAAGGACCTCAAGGCGAAGGAAGTCGAGCTGTGGGTCGAAGGCAAGGACGCGTCGAAGAAGCTGCGCGACGCCGTCCTGCAGGTGGGCCTCGATCGTCCCGCCGGCGGGCTGGCGAAGAAGCCGAAGCAGGCGGCCGACTGGTCGCGCTTCACGGTGGTGAAGATCAAGGAGGTCAAGCTCGAGTACGAAAAGGCGAAGGACGAGCACAAGGCGTGGGACGAAGACAAGAAGCGCTATTACATCAACATCAACGAGAAGGGCGACCCGGACGGCCGCAAGATCGAGCTGAGCGCGAAGCTCAGCGAAAAGTTCGCCGGCGTGCCGATCCGGTTCATGCTGGCGCCCGACAAGAGCAACGGCAAGACCGCCAACTGGAACATCGACTTTCCGTCCGACGCGACAAACGGCGGCAACGCCTTCAAGTGGAAGGACGTCAAGGCGGACTTCAAGCACCTCGACAAGGCCGACCGCAAGAACCTCGTGCACCTCATGAAGGAGACCGACAAGGACGGCTACGCCAAGGTCGAAGTCCAGCTTTCGCGCTTCGGCGGCGACAAGTTCCATCCGGCCTGCTACCTCGAGCAGGACGCCCACCTCGCGAAGTACGTGCACGGACACGCGGACCTCGAAAAACGCGAGCCGGTGTTCGCCAAGGTCCGGCCGTTGCAGGTGTGGCGCAAGATCTTCTACCAGGCGACCCACCCCAAGGCGACTTCGATGCCGGGTCACTCCGGATTCGACGACAGCCAGCGCAAGGTGTTCATGGAGCCCGTCCTGGTCGAGGAGAAGAAGATGACCAAGAGGGATTTCACGGTGAACCCGTTCCGCCCCGACTGGCAGTTCAACGTCAACGGAACCAGGACACAGAAACTCTGCATCGGCACGCACAACGTGGACGATGCGATGAAGCTTTTCGTCGCCGCCACCAAGGCAACCACTCCCAAATTCCACGTCGTGCTTTGCGACGAGCAATTCGACGCCAAGAATGTGCGGACCGACGCCAAGCAGGTCGTATTCCACGCCGCAGCCAACGCCGCGCAGGACGTCGAGATGTCTTCTTCTAACGTCGACGACGACTATCTGACGATCTGCGATCCGCCGCTGCAGGGCGGCGCGCTGATCATCGGCAACGCCACCTGGCAAGCGAAGGAGCACGTGGCGGGAGCCTGGACCAACAGGCAGAGCGGAACGCTTCCGGCGGGGAACGTGACCTTGCGCAAGGACCGGGCGTCGAAGAGGACGGTGCGCGTAACGCCGCCGGCGGGGATCCCCATCGACGCGACGCACGCGATCGTCGTCACGCTGAGGCTGCAGGCCGCGGATGGCGGGTACAACGGATGGGCGCCGAGCGGTCATCCGGCGAACGTGGTGAAGGGCGGGCGGGCAACGTACGCCATTCACAACACCATGGGGCACGAACTGGGGCACCTGTTCGGAGGCGTGCGCACGACCAGCGTCGCGGGCATGCCGGACCACCCGCTGTTCTACGAAAAACGCGGCGGCAGCGGCTCGCACTGCGCGTTCAACGCCACCTTCAACGCCGACCCGACCGCCACGCCCCTGAATCCCGCCACGCAAGGCGAGCGCGACGCGCAGGGCAAGGGTGCGGGAAAATGGGACGACGGCACCTGCATCATCTTCGGCTACAGTCGCCCGATGAAGAGGGAATGGTGCAAGCACTGCGCCCTGGAGTACATCCTTTCAGACCTGTCGGAGTTCAGGTCATAGGGATGACGCGGCCAGGCGTCGGTCGCGCGCGGGCATGGATGGTCGCTGCGCTCGCGACGGCGCTCGCACTCGGAATCACGCTGACGGGACACGGCCAAGGCAACGACAAGGGAGCACCGCGCATGGATGCCAGAGATCGATTGACCGCCAGGATTCAGGCGCTGCCCGACGACGTGTACTTACGCCAGGACGACGGCGCGATAGCGTCGTTGCCGCAAGAAGCGCTTTCGGCGGGCTTCGCCGGCCTCGCGCTGGGCGCGCCGCGGATGGTCGACCTCGGCTCGGCCCAAGTCCTGCCTGCGCTGCTGCTCACCGCGCGCAGCGAGGCGCGCTCCGCCGAGGTCAACTGGCGCCGCAATGCCATCGTCGTCGCAAGCGACGTGGACCGCGGCGAGGTTTTCGCGGGAGAGGCGTTCCTGCCCGATCCCAGCAAGTCCCCGGAGCGCGACCCGCGCCCCAATCAGCGCAAGCCGGCCCAGGCGCCGCGGTCTTCGCAAGCCGATGCGCTTCTGGCACAGCTCGGACATGGAGATTCCGCCGGTACCGTGTGGCTCGATTTCAGGAGTCTCCTGAAGCTTCCGGCCGAGAACCGGCGCTGGGCGCTGCGTGTGCTCTATTTCGACGAGGTGTCCAACCCTGCGCTGGTGGCAGTCAAGGGCAAGTCGGGCGGACCCGGCGCGATGTCGGCCGCCGACGCCGACAAGCTCGTCGCGCGCATCCGCGCCGCCGGCATGCGCGATGGCTTGCCGCGGTACGCCCGCAGCCCCGACACCCCCAAGCTCGAGTCTGCAGGCGTCGCGGCGACGCTGGCGTCGTCCGCTTCGCGCGGACGCCCGATTCCGCTGCACGGCCTCATGCGCGTGGAGCTGTCGGCTCCGATGCTCGTGCAGCCGGCGCCATCGGGCGCGCAGGGCAAGCCGCCCGGCGCCGTGCTGCGCGGGGCCGTGCTGGTGCTCATGAAAGACGAGAGCACACCGGTGCGCATTCCGCTCGAGGTCCCGATCTGGTCGGATCGACCGCTCAAGGCGGGCGAGCTCGCCGAAGCCGCTTTTTCCATCGACCTCGCCCGCGCGCTGCCCAGCGAAGCACGCGCAGGCACTTTCCAGGTCTACGTCATCGCCGGCCGCCACCTTTCAGGACCGCACGCCCTCGCCCTGATCGCGGACCGATAACGCGACGCGCCCGTCTAGGTTCCGAGCAGCGCGAGCGCGATCCCGACGCGCCGGACGGCTTTCTGACCGTCGGCGTCGATCGCGACCTGCCAGCAGAAACCCGTCAGCGCCTTATCGCTCTCGACATACCTGCACGCGAAGCGGTTCGCTGCGACAGCCTTGCAGTGGGCGCCCATGCCGACGAGCGCCTGCAGCACCGGCTCGACCGGCGAGCCCGTCGGATAGGCCGCGTCGAATGCGGCCTGCGCCGACGCCGCGTCGGCGAAGGCCTCGAAGCGGAACACGCGCCGGGGCGCCTCCTCGTGCGGATGCGCGTGATCGTGCTCGTGCGCGTCGCTCATGGGATGACCACCGACTGGCCGACGCGCCGCGTGACGCCCAGCGCCTCGAAACTGCCGAGCGCGCCGGACCCGGGCGCCCAGCGCTTGGGCGGAAGCGCCGGCTGCACGCCGCAGCGGCGCAGCGCTTCCATGATCGCCCAGTTCGCGCCCCTGCCGATCGGATCGTACGAAATCTGCTCCGCGCCGATCGCCTTCGCGGCCTCGCCCGCTTTCTCCCAGAGCTGCGCGGCCGCGTTCCCCGAGGCGAGCGTGACGTTGGCCGCCGCGGGATCGAAGTCGATGCCGCCCGGCTCGTAGGGGCCGCTCGAGAAGGCGATCGTTCCGAAGGGGCCGGCGGGCGAAGGCTCGTAGTTCTCGGTCGCGTCGCCGAGCGCGCTCTTTCTTCCGGCAAGCCGCTCGAGCGGCAGGCACTGCGGCGCGGCGCGCAGGTACGCCTGCCCGCCCGATGTGTCGGTCGCCACTACGAACAGGTGATGCCAGGTGACGCCGCCGACGTTGCCGCCGGTGGAGGCCATGAGATCGACGCGCGCGACGCTCATGGGGCCGGCTGATGCATCTGCCGGAAGTAGTCGTCGGCAAGCCGCACGCGCTGCCATTCGGGGAACGCGGCGTCGCCGAGGATCGCTTCGACCGCGCGCGCGACGTGCTCCTCCGGCCGCGCGAGCACGATGTCCGTGGCGAGGAGAATGTACGCGATCACGCTGCGCTCCTCGGACAGGCCGAGCGCCCCGGCGCGCTCGAGCGCGGCGTCCACCGCCCGCTCGAGGCGCTCCTCGGCCCAGCGCCCGCGCGCGCGCAGCGCCGCGATGCAGCGCGCGCGGAACTGCGCGTCGAGGCGCGGCGCGAAGACCGCGAGCTGCTCGTCTTCGACCAGGATCATCAGCCGCCGATCATGACCGTGGGCTCGCCCTTGACGATCACGCCGCCGTGCGCGGTCTGGTCGCCCATCCGGGCGGCCGGGAGGTTGTTGATCATGACGCTCATCGAGCCCTTGATGATGATGTCCGGCGGCGCCGGCGGGCACAGGGCCTTGTCGGTGACGCGCGCCGCGGGCAGGAACGCGATCATGACGTCGGTCGAGCACGGCGGGAGGATCGGCCCGCCGACGTGCGGGATCGGCGGCACCGCGGGCGTCGCCATCGGGCAGGTATGCATGTCGGTAACGCGGGCTGCGGGGGGCATGGTCCTCTCCTCAGACGAGCTTGCGCTGCACGGCGGAGAGCTCCTCCCCGTTCAGCCGGTAGATGGTGACGGCGTCGCCCGCCTCGCTCTCGGCGAGGAACGCGTGCACCGGCCCGAACATCTGCTTGAGCTGCGCCGGCGAGCAGGTGGGCAGGAAGATGCGCAGCACGCGCGGGTCGTAGTAGCGGAAGTAAAGCGGCGTGCCGTCGCGGCGGTAGATGAGCGTGAGCGCGCGAAGGTGATCGCGCAGCTTGCGGAAGCCCTGGCGCGACGCGACGAAGCTGCCCCAGTGGCGCCCGAAGCCCGTGCCGACCACCCACTCGGTGAACTCGCTCCCGGGGTCGAGGCGCACGAGATAAGGCGCCACCTCCGCCATGTCGGGCTCGAGCGTGCCGCGCAGCAGGCACTCCACCTCGAGCGAGGGGTCGGCGTCGAACCGCTCGAGCAGCCCCGGGACCGAGGCGCCGTCGAGCAGCGCGCAGACCTCCTCGCCATCCTCGCCGAGGAAGCCCTCGAACAGTTTCTCCGCGTTCAGCGCGCCGGCCATGCGTTCAGCAGTTGCACACTTCGCAGAACGGCGTGCCGCTGTCCGCCGCCAGCTTGAACATCTTCGCCTGCGGCGAGTAAGCGGCCGGCTTGGTCCGGGTCGGCGCCACGGTCTCGCCGCCGCCCTTGGACTTCGCCGCTTCCTTCGGCGCCTGCGGCGCCTGCGGCGAAGCGCCCGAGCCGCTGCCCGCCGCGCCGCCCGAGTTGATCATCACCATCGTACCCTTGATGAAGATGCCGCCCGAGTTGATGCTGATGAAATTGCCGCCGACCTTGAGCGAGAGCGTGGCGCTCGCCTCGAGCACCAGCGTCGTGCCGGCCTTCAGGTGCATCTCCGTGCCGGCGTCGTAGGCGATCTTGGTGCCGGCCTTGCAGTTCAGGTCCTTGCTGATGTTGAGCGACAGCCCGCCGCCGACGGTTTCGTTGCGGTCGCCGCCGACGCTGACATGGTGGTCCCCGCCGATGTCCTCGAAGCTGTCCTTGCCGATGGTCAGGTGGTGCTCGTTGTTGACCTGCTCGACCCGGTCGTGCTCGACCAGCTCGGTCTGGTCCTTCTGGGCGTGGATGTAGATTTCCTCGGAACCCGCCTTGTCCTCGAAGCGCACCTCGTTGAACCCTTGCCCCTTGTACGACTTGCTCTTGAAGCCGCTCTGCGTCTTGTTGTCCGGCAGCGTCCAGGGCGGCATCGCTTCGCCGTTGTAGAGCGTGCCGATCACCACCGGCTCGTCGGGATCGCCCTCCAGGAAGTCGACCAGGACCTCCTGGCCGACGCGCGGCAGGTGGAACATGCCCCATTCCTTGCCGGCGAGCGGTTGCGCCACGCGCACCCAGCACGAGCTCTTGTCGTCGGTCTTGCTGTAGCGGTCCCAGTGGAACTGCACCTTGACGCGGCCGTACTTGTCGGTGTGGATCTCCTCGCCCGCCGGGCCGACCACGAACGCGGTCTGCGTGCCCTGCACGACCGGCTTGGGCGTGTTCCGCGCCGGGCGGAAGGTCGTCTTGCCCGGGATCGCCTGCAGGCTGCAGCTGAAGCCGGCGGGTTCGCCCCCGGAGGCGAGCGTGCCCGTGGTGGCGGCGTAGCTCACCGCGGTGACCGCGTATTCGGCGTTGTAGGCGGAGCGCGGGTGATCCTGCAGCTTGAGGAGCCGCCCCGGCGCGACCTCGCGCGCGCGGCCGGCGCCGAAGTAGGTCGCGTACTTCGTGTGGACCTCCTCGATGCGCGTCTTCGCGAGCTGCGCCCCGTCGGCGGGCGTCGCGTACTCGCCGGGATAGTCGTAGATCTCGAACTCCGCGAGATCGTTCTCCTTCGCGGGGTCCGGGAGGCCCACGCCCTCCATCGGCAGGCGCGGCTTCTCGAAGTCGAAGTCGCCGAGCACGTACTTCCCGGCGACGATCTGCCGCCAAGCGCCCCACGAGCCGAGCGGGTCCTTCGGGGACGCGGCCGCCGTCCCCTGCTGGTGGAACGGCACCTCGACGGCCGGCTTCTTGTAAGAGGCCTCGGAGTCCGCCAGCACCACGGTGTGCTTGCCGTCTTCGTACTCGTGGACAAGGAAGATTCCTTCCTGCTCGAGCAGGCGGCAGACGAAGTTGAAGTCGGTCTCGCGGTACTGGACGCAGAACTCCCTTTTCGGGTACTTGCCTCGCAGCTGCAGCTTCTTGTCGGCGAATGGATAGTCCTTGAATACCTCCTCGACGATTTCGGGCACCGACAGGTTCTGGAAGATGCGGCAGTCCGCGGTGCGCGTCAGGAACCACAGCCAGGACGACACCCTGGCAACGTACAGGTACACCGCGCCCTTGCCGCCGGTCTCGAACACCGACGCGTCGCTTTGGCCATTTTCTTCGAACGCCGTGACGAAGCCGTTGAAGTAGCGCGGCGAGCCGCTCGCGAGCTCCAGCGCCCAGGTGACGTTCTTGCCGAGGATCTCCTCCGGCTTGATGTCGGAGCGCCGAGAGTAGAAGTCGAGCTGGAACTCGGGCAGCCGCCCGAGCTCTTCCTTGCCCGCCATTCTCTGCAGGACGAGCACGTCCTTGCCAAGCGGCGTCCCGGCCTCGAGCAGCCTTGCCATGCCCATGGCGCGTCTCCCGTCCCCTGAGCTAGCCGAAATTGTAGGCGAAGTCGCCGCCCGCCACGGCGAGCGACACGCTCTTCACCGGCTCGCCCGCCATCATGCGCTTCAGGAACTCCTCGCTGATGCGCGGCAGCACCGTGTTGGTGAGGATCGCGTCGATCATGCGGCCGCCGCTTTCCATCTCGGTGCAGCGCTTGCTCACCAGCGCGACCACCGCGTCGCTGTAGCTGAAGCTGACGGCGTGGTTCTCCTCGATGCGCTTCTTGATGCGGCCGATCTGCAGCCGGATGATCGCCCCCAGCATCTGGTCGGACAGCGGATAGTACGGAATCGTCACGATGCGGCCGAGCAGCGCCGGCGGGAACACCTTGAGCAGCGGCTCGCGCAGTGCCTTGGCAAGCGCCTCGGGATCCGGCAGCAGCTCCGGGTCCTTGCACATGTTGGTGATGAGCTCGCTGCCGGCGTTGGTGGTGAGCAGGATGATGGTGTTCTTGAAGTCGATGTAGCGCCCCTCGCCGTCCTCCATCCAGCCCTTGTCGAACACCTGGAAGAAGATCTCGTGCACGTCCGAATGCGCCTTCTCGACCTCGTCGAGCAGGACCACGCTGTAGGGCCGCCGCCGCACCGCCTCGGTGAGCACCCCGCCCTCGCCGTAGCCGACGTACCCCGGGGGCGCGCCCTTCAGCGTCGACACCGTGTGCGCCTCCTGGTACTCGCTCATGTTGATGGTGATCACGTTCTGCTCGCCGCCGTAGAGCGACTCGGCCAGCGCGAGCGCGGTCTCGGTCTTGCCCACGCCCGAGGGCCCCGCCAGCATGAACACGCCGATCGGCTTGTTCGGGTTGTCGAGCTTGGCGCGCGAGGTCTGGACGCGCTTCGCGATCATCTGCAGGCCGTGCTTCTGGCCGATGACCCGCTGGTCGAGGGTGTCGGCGAGCTTGAGCACCGACTCGATCTCGTTCTTCACCATCCGGCCCACCGGGATCCCGGTCCAGTCCTGCACCACCGCACCCACGGCCTGCTCGTCCGCGGTCGGCAGCACCAGCGGTGCTTCGCCCTGCATTTCGCCAAGCTTTTGTTGCAAATCCTTTAGCTCCGAAAGAAGCGCGGCACGTTCCTCAGGCTTGAGGGCCGCTGCCTTCTCGTCCTTCAGCTTCTCGGCCTTCTTCTCCAGCTCGCTCGAGGTGCCCTCGACCGGGGCGCGTCCCTCGCGCAGCCTGGCGCGCAGGCCGAGGACCTTGGTGACGAGCTCCTGCTCCGCCTTCCAGCGCGGCTCGAGCTCGGCGAGCCTCGCCTTCGCCGCGGCGAGCTTTTCGTCCACGCTCCTGCGGCGGGCGTCCACGTCGATGCCGATCGCTTCCTCGCGGCCGATGATCTCGAGCTCGGTGTTGAGCGTCTCGATGCGCCGCTGCGTGTCCTCGATCTCGGGAGGGGTGGCGTGCTGGCTCACCGCGACGCGCGCGCAGGCGGTGTCCATCAGGCTCACCGCCTTGTCGGGAAGCTGGCGCGCCGGGATGTAGCGGTGCGACAGGCGCACCGCGGCCTCCAGCGCCTCGTCGAGAATCTGCACGCGATGGTGCTTCTCCAGGGTCGAGGCGACGCCGCGCATCATGAGGATGGTCTTCTCCTCGCTCGGCTCCTGCACCTGCACCACCTGGAAGCGGCGGGTGAGCGCCGGGTCCTTCTCGAAGTACTTCTTGTACTCGGCCCAGGTGGTCGCCGCGATGGTGCGCAGGTTGCCGCGCGCGAGCGCGGGCTTGAGCAGGTTGGCCGCGTCGCCCGTGCCGGCGGCGCCGCCGGCGCCGATCAGGGTGTGCGCCTCGTCGATGAAGAGGATGATCGGCTTGGGCGAAGACTGAACCTCCTCGATCACCTGGCGCAGGCGGTTCTCGAACTCGCCCTTCATGCTTGCGCCCGCCTGCAGCAGGCCGATGTCGAGCGCATACAGGCTCACGTCTTTCAGCTGCGGCGGGATGTCACCTTTCACGATGCGCGCGGCGAAACCTTCGACCACGGCGGTCTTGCCGACGCCGGCCTCGCCGGTAAGGATCGGGTTGTTCTGCCTCCGGCGCATGAGGATGTCGACGATCTGGCGGATCTCCTCGTCGCGCCCGAGTACCGGGTCGATCTTGCCTTCGCGCGCGCGCGCCGTCAGGTCGACCGCGAACTTCTTCAGCGCCTCCTGCTTGCCCATCTGCGCCGGCGCCATGGCGCCGCTCGCCTCGCCCGGCGCCGCGCCGCCGCCCACCTGGAGGCCGTCCTTGGCGGCGAGGTTTTCTTCCGGCGACTTGGAGGTAATGCGCGAGAAGTCCTCGGCGAGCGCCTCGCTCTTCAGCTTCTTGAACTCGGGCGAGATGGCGTAAAGCATGTTCCTCAGGCTCGCGGTCTTCAGCATGCCGACGAGGAGGTGCCCGGTGCGCACCGCGCCTTCCTTGAAGAGAAGCGTCCCGTAGACCCAGCCGCGCTCGACCGCCTCGTCGATGTGCGGGGAGAAATCCGAGATCGAGGTCGCACCCCGCGGCAGCGAGTCGAGCGAGCGCGTGAGGTCGGACGCGAGCCGCGCCGGATCGACCTCGTAGTGGCGGATGATGCGGTGGAAGTCGCTGTCCTGGTTCTGCAGGATCTGGAACAGCCAGTGCGCCATCTCGACGTGCGGGTTGCCGCGCAGCTTGCAGAACACGGTCGCGGCCTCGATGGCCTTGTACCCCAGCGAATTCAACTTGCCGAACAATGCGGCCCTGCTGATCTCCGACATGATGCCCTCCCTCCCCTTTTGTCTATTGCACCAGTTGCGCGCCTGCGTCCGCCGGCTCCGGCGGCGCTTCGTCGGCGCGCGCTTCCGGCCGCGCCTGCACCTCCCAGTGCGGCAGCGTCCGGCCCTGCGTGTTCGAATAGTCCGCGGCGTCCTTGTCGGTGAGCCGCGCCCCGAGCCAGGAGGACCAGCCCACCCACACCGAGTTGCCGAGCCAGGCGAGCGGGACCTCCTCCTTCTTGAGCACCAGCTTCACTTCCCAGGAGTGCTCCATGCCCACGTACAGCTTGACGAGGTCGTGCAGCGCGCGCGAGCTGCGCCCGCGCGGCAGGAAACGCTCGTACTCGCGGAACGAAAGCGGGCCGAGCACGACGCGGAAGCGGCTCTGCGCGTGCCAGGTGCGCTCGCCGACCACCGCGTCCTCGCCCAGCCGCGCGAACCCGTCCCTGCGTCCCAGCCGCGAATGCTGCTCCGGCGCGATCCTCAGCCAGTGGCCGACGAACTCCTCGATCCGGACCGGCACGCGGAAATAGCTCGCGAGCGCCACCTCGAGGCACTCGGCGCTGCGCACCTGGCGGCCGAAGACCCCGGCGTGCGCCAGCTTGGCGAAATCGGGCGCGCCGTCGCGGCCGCGCAGCGACGGCGTGCCCAGGCCGCAAAGCGCGGCGAGGCGCCGGCCGAAATAGTCCTGGCGCGGTCGGTCGAGGCTCACCGCGGGCTGCGCCTGGGCCCACGCCCGGTAGAAGAGCGCCAGCATGCGGTGGTGGAAAACGTCGAGGAAGCGCACGAACGCCGAATCGCCGTGGTTGCGCGCGCGGTCGCGCGCCCAGTCGGTGAGGTGGATCGGCAGCGCGCCGTTCGGGCCGAAGAGGCCCAGCACGCGCTGCACCAGGCGCGGCGGGTGCGCCTGCGCTTCGAAGGCGGCGAGCGCCGCCGGGCTGAACGCGAGCGAGGCTTCCTGCGCGAAGCGCACCGGCTCGTCGAGCGGACGGCGCGCCTCGCCGATGCGCGCGTGGCCGGGATGCGCCGACTCGATGAGGCGCATCGCCTGGAAGAGGTCGAACTCCCAGGGCGCCCGCGTGAGTTGCCGAGCAAGCTCGGCCTCACGCTTCTTGCCTCGCTCTACAGAAGCGGGCGCTGTCCGAATCTCGTTGGCCACCGCATCACCTCTCCGCGACCGAGCACGTCGAGCACCGTTTCCGTGAAGGAGTTGAGCGAAGCATGCCGGGCGAAGAACTCCTCCAGCACCGAACCGAGCAGGAACGCTCCGCTGCCCTCGAAGGCGCGCTCGTCGCAGGCGAGGCGCACCTCCATGCCGCGCCCGAACGTCACCGGGCCGCGCGCCGCCATGCGCCGCGTGATCGGCGCCACCTTGACCGAGCGCAGGCCCTCGAGGTGGCGCCGCACCACCGACTCGCGGTCGCGCGCGTACAGGTGCAGCATCTCGCGCAGCGCGACGGCGCCGTCCTGCTCGTTGAGATCGGTGAGCGAAAGGTAATTGAGCGAGAGATGGCTGATGCAGCGCCACGCGAGCGAGCCGTCGAGCACCGGCTCCTGGGGCCGCGAGGGCACGCCGAGGCAGCGCACCGCGCGCACCGGCATCGCCGCTTCGAGCGCGAAGTCGGTCTGGCCGCCGGTCGGCATGACGAGCGGGAGATCGCGGTTGGTGCACAGCGTGTTCACCGAGATCTGGGTGAGGTCCTCGGCGTACGGCGCCGACGCCGGGTCGACCAGCGAGAGGAACACCTCCGTGCCGACATAGTTCGTCCGCGTGCCGACGCGCTTCTGCTTCGCCGACTGCATGCGCGGCACCCGGCGCAGGGTGTAGAACGCCTCGGCGCCGTCCGCTAGCTGGTCCACCGTCGCGTAGAGCGGCTGGAAGCGCTGCTCCTCCTCGGCGCTCGCGGCGAAGCCGGTCACCTCGGTGACGCCGTAGACCTCGAAGTCCATCGGCCGCGTGCGGTCCGGAACCACGTGGTGCTCGGACACGCGGTGGGTGAGATGGATACGGTCGGCGCGCTTCGGGAAGAGGTTCACCGCGGGGGTGCAGAAGAGCGAGAAGTTCGCCGCGTCGACCACGTTCTCGAGGGTGGTGTCGGAGCGGCCGAGGAGCACGAGCACGTCGAGCTCGCTCTCCTTGCACTTCGCCAGCCCGTTCTGCAGCCCGCCGATCTCGGCGAAGAGGTAGCGCGTCGGAAACGCGAAATATTCGCGCAACAGGCGGTAGCCGCGGAACGAGCGCGCCGGCGGCGGCAGCAGCGCCTCTTCGTCCGAATAGCCCAGGCGGCGCACCGAGGCCGCGTCGGCGTAGTGGAACCAGCGCGCCTTAGGCGCCGCCGGCAGCACGAGCACGCCGAGCGCCGACGACAGCACCGCCTCGTGCAGCCGTGCCGCCACGCCCGGGTTGCCCGAGAAGTGCACCGGCAGCCGGTCGAGCGCGATCGCGTTGAACGCGAGCCCGGCGGTGGCGCGCAGCCTCAGCCGGATCGCGCCCTGGACCTTCTGCGAGAGCCTGAGCTCCCGCGGCAGCTCGGGCGCGTAGGCGAGGTACTTCGCCTCGGCGAGCTCGATCGGCCACAGCTTCACCGGATGCGCGGTGCGGAACTCGCAGGGGGTGCTTGCGCCCGCCAAGCTCGATGGCCGCGCCCGCAGCACGCTGCCGCGCGGCACCTCGAGCCCCTGCGCCAGGCCGCCGTCGCCGAGCTCGGGCTCGAGGCGCACCATCGCCATCGACGGCACCGGCGAGAGGAACCCCGGGTAGACCATCTCGAGCAGGTGCTGGGTGAAAGTGGGGAACTCGGCGTCGATCTTGAGCTGCACGCGCGCCGCCAGGAAGGCGAAGCCCTCGAGCAGGCGCTCGACGTAGGGGTCGGAGCATTCGGCCGTCCCCTCGAGCGCGAGGCGTCCGGCGATCTTGGGAAACTCCTTGGCGAACTCGGCCGCGCTCTCCCGCACGTGGAGCAGCTCGTTGTTGTAGTACTCGAGGAGCCGCGGATCCATCAGCGCCGCCCCGCGACGGTTTCCTCGACCCGGCTCTGGCCGGACTCGAGGTCGAGCTGGGTGCGCAGAAGGAGCTCGATGGGCACCGGCTGCGCCCACAAGAGCCCCGCGATGTGCAGCGAGATCACGTTGTGGTGATCGAGCGTCTCGCGCTCGAGCTCGGCCTTGACCGACACGCTGTCGGGCAGGATGCGCGGCTCGAAATCGACGATCGCCTGGCGCAGCGCGCGCTCGAGCCGGTTGATGTCGAGCGCGGAGGCGTGCATTCCGGCAAGCGCGGGCAAGCCGTAGTTCAGCACCGACTTCCTCACCTGCGGCCAGGCTTCGGCCGACTCGGCGTCGAAGAGCTGGGTGGTGTTGAAGAGCCACGCGAGATCGCGCAGCACGCTCTTGCGCAGCTCGGACAGGGTGATCGATCCGCCGCGCGCGGGCGCGCCGGGGCTCTCGTCGGTCAGGCGGTCGAGCAGCGAGGGATTGATCCGGTCGCGATTCGATTCCGCCATGGCGCGCGGACTACCTCTTCAGCTCGATCGTTCGGGCCTCCAGGAGCGCGCTCTCGCCCACATCGGTTGCGAACATGCGCTGGCCCATGCCGACGTGGGTATCGGCCCCGAGGTCGCGCCATTCGGTCTTGCGGCACAGCCGGATCTCGTCGTCCTCGGCGCCCTCGCTGCCGGGATACCGCGCCGGCAGGAAGGCTACCTGCTCGCCGCCGTTGGCGAACGTCAACCGCGCGGGCGCCCAGATCAGGTCGCGCAGGTCGCTCGGCGCCTCGATCTCGATGCGCGAAAGGCGCTCGAACGGGATCCAATAGTACTTGCCGTTCAGCATCGCCTCGCAAACGGGCCCCATGCGCACGTCGGCGTCGGCAATCCATTCGAACGGCTCGCCGTTCAGCGCTCCCGACACCGCCGGCGCCGCCTCGAAAGCGGCGGCGCGCATCTGCGCCGCCTCTTCGAGCTTGCCCTGGCCGAGCAGGCGCGTGGCCTCGCTCAGGCTTGCGATCCACTCCGCGGGCTCGCCAAGCACCAGCGGCGTCTTGCCGCCCGCGAACACCTCCTTGCGGAAGAGCTCGCAGCGCACCACCTCGCGGTAGGTGCGCACGAAATCGGCCGCATCCCCATCCATCTCCTTGATCACGTAGAGCTGGGTGAGGGCGCGGTCCCACTGCCCGGAGAGCACCATGAGCTGGAACAGCATGACGCGCCGCTTCGCGTTGGCCGGGTCGCCGCGCACCGACCTCTGGCCTTCGGCCAGAAGGTCGGCGAGCCGCGTCGAGCCGTTCGCCAGCTCCGCTAGCTTCAGGGTGGCGGTCATTGCGGTGTCCTCACGAGGTGGCGCTCGGCATCAGCCTCAGCCCTCCTTGTTGCCCTTCACGTCATACTTGAAGCTGACCGCCGCGTCGAGCGAGCCGTCCTGTTTCTGCGGCTTGTAGTCGAGGACGATCTTCGAGAAGTTGAGCGAAACGTTCTCGTGCGGAGCGTCGCTGCCCGAGCTGCCCTGCTGCACGCTCGTGACGATGACATCGGCCAGCTTGATGTGCAGGAACTCCTGCTGCCCTTTGCCGGCCTTGCGCACCGTCAGCAGGGCCTCCTTGATGTGCTCGCCGGTCGCGCATACCTTGGCGAGGGTCGGCGAGGCCTTGTCCAGGTGATGCGTGAAACTGATGTCCTGGAAGGCCGCCTTGCCGGCGCCGCCGCCGCTGCCGAATGCCATCGTGCCGGTCTGGGACACGCCCCAGCTCCAGCTCAGCACCTCGATCTCTCCCTTGTGCTTGTCGTCCAGCGACTCGCCCTTGATGTCCCCGATCTTGAAGAAAATGTCCGCTGCCATGCTCGCTCCTCTCTAGGAAAAAGAGTTCACTGTGGAAATCAGGCCGCCTTCGCCGAAGGCAGCTTCGAGGTGAGCCGGAGCGACACCGACAGACCCTCGAGCTGGTAATGCGGCTTGAGGAAGAACTTCGACGTGTAGTAGCCGGGGTTGCCCGCGACCTCCTCGATCACGATCTCGGCCGCCGACAAGGGGCGCTGCGCCTTGGTCGACTCCGAGGAGTTCGCCGGGTCGCCGTCGACGTATTGGGTGATCCAGTCCTGCAGGTCGCGCTGCATGTCGTTCGCGCTCTTGAAGGAGCCGATCTTGTCGCGCACCATGCACTTCAGGAAGTGCGCGAAACGGCACACCGCGAACATGTACGGCAGGCGTGCGCCCAGGTTCTCGTTGGCGGTGGCGTCGGCGTCCTGGTACTCGCTCGGCCTGTAGAGCGACTGCGCGCCGATGAACGCCGCGAAGTCGCTGTTCTTGCGGTGCACCAGCGGCATCAGCCCGTTCTTGGCCAGCTCGGCCTCGCGCCGGTCGCTGATCGCGATCTCGGTGGGGCACTTGGAGTCGACGCCGCCGTCGTCGGTCGGGAACGCGTGCACCGGCAGGTTCGGCACCGCGCCGCCGGACTCGACGCCGCGGATGGTGGTGCACCAGCCGTAGAGCTTGAAGGCGCGGTTGATGTTGACCGCCATCGCGTAGGAGGCGTTCGCCCAGTTGTAGCGGTTGTGCGAGCCGCTCTCGGTCTCCTCCTCGAAGTTGAACTCCTCGACCGGGTTGGTCTTGGCGCCGTACGGCAGCCGCGCGAGGAACCGCGGCATCGCGAGGCCCACGTACTTGGCGTCGTCAGATTCGCGCAGCGAGCGCCAGGCCGCGTATTCCGGCGTGGTGAAGATCTTGGTGAGGTCGCGCGGATTGGAGAGCTCCTGCCACGAGTCCATCTGCATCAGCGAGGGCGCCGCCCCGGCGATGAACGGGCAGTGCGCCGCGGCGGCGTTCTTCGACAGCTCGCCGAGGAGCTCGACGTCGGGCGGGCTCTGGTCGAAGTAGAAGTCGCCCACCAGGCAGCCGTAGGGCTCGCCGCCGAGCTGCCCGTACTCGGCCTCGTAGACGCGCTTGAACAGCGGGCTCTGGTCCCAGTTGGTGCCCTTGTAGCGCTTGAGCGAGCGCGCGAGGTCGGCCTTGGAGGCGTTCATCACGCGGATCTTCAGCATCTCGTCGGTCTCGGTGTTGTTGACGAGGTAGTGCAGGCCGCGCCAGGCGCCTTCCAGCTTCTGGTAGTCCTCGTGATGCAGGATCTTGTTGATCTGCTCGGTCAGCTTCTTGTCGATCTCGGCGATGATGCGCTCGATCGTCTTCACCGCGTCGTCGCTGACGACGCTCGTGTCGGAGAGCGCCTGCTCGGCGAGCGTGCGCACCGCGCGCTGCACCGCTTCGTTCGCCTCCTCCGTCTTGGGCTTGAATTCCCTCTTCAGCAGGGCGGAAAACTCGTCGAGCTCCGCCAATGCCGGGGCCTGCTGGCCCGCAATCTGGGTTTCGTTGGCCATGATCGTCCTCCCCTTATTGAGCGTTCGGCTTGGGCGCCTGGCCCAGCGACTTCAGGAGCTCCGGATCCTGCAGCACCTTCTGCAGGAGGGCCTCTGCGCCGGTCTTGCCGTCCATGTAGGTCAGCAGGTTGGCGAGCTGGGTGCGCGCCTCGAGCAGCTTGTTCAGCGCATCGACCTTGCGCGCGATCGCCGCCGGCGAGAAGTCGTCCATGC
Organism: Burkholderiales bacterium; assembly: GCA_036406675.1. Taxonomy (GTDB): domain Bacteria; phylum Pseudomonadota; class Gammaproteobacteria; order Burkholderiales; family SG8-39; genus SCGC-AG-212-J23. The sequence goes on along the minus strand of DASXAO010000040.1, from coordinate 41,355 downwards.
TTTCGAAGGTGATGTCGAGGTTGATGTTGCCCTCGCCGGTCAGCGTGTTGGGCACCTGGAAGGCCACCCGCGGCTTCTGCGCCTTGAGGAAGGAGTCGAAGTTGTCGACGTCGACGTCGGTGAACTTGCGGTCCGCCACCGGCGCGAGCGGCTCCGCGGGCTTGCCGGAGAGGTCGGACAGCACGCCCATGACGAAGGGCAGCTGCACCTTCTTCTTGGAGCCGTACAGCTCGACGTCGTACTCGATCTGCACCCGCGGCGCGCGGTTGCGCGAGATGAATTTCTGCGAACTCGGTTTGCTTGCCACGCTCTGTCCCTCCCCTTTGGAAAAGTGAATTCGGCGGTCTACGTCGACTCGCGTCGTATGCCGCCGAGGTTTTCGATCGTGCCGGCAGCCTCCGGAGCGAGATCCCGGATGATGTCGACGAAGCTCAAATCCAGTAGCCGTGCCGCCCGGCGGATCAGGATCGGCGCCGGATGCGCAGGCTCGGTGCGCTCGAGAAAATCGCACACCGACTCGAGCACGCGCCGCGCGTCGGCGCGAGTCTTCAGCTTGCCCGGCCCGCCGTCGCCGCCGCCCTCGGCGTCGGCGCCTGGGGCCGGCGCGCCTTCGGCGGCCGATTCGAAGCCGAGCGCATCGCTGAGAATCGCCTGCGCACGCGCGAGCAGCTTCTCGGCGACCGGAAACTCGGGATACAGGGCCCCCTGCCGCTCGCGGAAAATGCCCTGGATCGCCTTGAGATCGGCGAGCGCCTCGCGGCAGGACTCGAGCCTCAGGTTCTCGGCGGCGAGCTCGGTGTCGCGGATTGCCTCGCGCAGCAGCTCCGCGGTGGGCGCCGCCGCGCCCTCGGCGGCCGCCGCCGCCCCGTCGAGCACCTCGATGTCGCGCACGGTGTAGCGGCCGACTTTCCTCGATTCGGCGAACGCCGCGGCGCGCAGCCCGCCGAGCGCGCCGCGCTCGGCGTTGATTTCCGTCACCAGGTTCTTGCGCCAGTCGTCGTCGGGGCTCTCGAGGACCGGGTGCAGCGCGTCCCAATAACGGTCGAGCAGGTCGCGCAGCAGCCGCACGCCGGCGGCGAACCCCGGCAGGCCTTCGGTGTAGGCGAGCGCGGCGACATAGTGCTTGGCGATGCGCAGGTCCTTGGACACGGCGAGGAGCGCCGCGCCGGTCTCCTTGACTCTGCGCCAGTCGGGCTGCTGGGCCGGCGCGACTTCCTGGTCCCCGACGTACTTGGCTTCCTTCCACTCGGCCGCGACGCCGAGCTCGACGTACGCGGGGTCGCCCGCGGCATCGAGGTCCGGCCCGCAGTGGGCGTCGTCGCTGACCGGGCGCAGCAGCGCTTCGAGGTCGGTCATTCCCATGACGAGTGCGCGCTCATCGCGGAGACCATTTCCCCCAACCGGTGCTCATGTCCCAGTCTCATTAGCGCTGCCTGGAAGTGCGGTCAGCGGCCCTGCTTCTTCCTGCCCCCTGCCCTGACCGTGAATTAAGTCTACGCCCGGGTTTTGGGGGCTGCAATACATCACACTTTCCGATTGGCTCTTTAGTATCAACGAGGAAGCGCTCGCGACGCTCCAGCCGTGCTCCGACCAGCGGCCGTCGAGCAGCGCGGAAAAACACTCTCCCGGGATCGGGCCCGCGCAGGCCGCGAGACAGGGCGGAAGCGTTTCTCCGCCGCAGGTAAGCCAGAGCGCCGAAGCGGCGCGCAGCTCTCGCGGCGGCTCGACCAATACTCTGGCAAGCGCATCTTCGGCGTCCGGCGCGAACTCCCAGACGTGGAACGTCCGCTGGGCCGAGCCGAGCGGCACCGTATCGTCGCTCGGCGCCGCGGCCACCGGCACGCCCGCGGGCAGCGCGGCCGCCGCCAGCCGCTGGTCGAAGGCTTCGAAGTCGAGCTCCGGCCTCAGCGCTTCCAGCGCGAGCGCTTCGAGCGCGTCGAGCCAGCCGAGCGCAGCCGCGAGCGTCGCCGCCAGGTCGATCGTCTCGTGGTGCAGCGGCGCGGCGAGCGTCAGCGGAAAGTAGCGCCCGACGCGATCAACGCTCGGAACCATGAGCCCGACCCAGCCCGCCTTCGAATGCATCCCGGCCGGCAGCGCGAAGCGCCACACCGGCGCCGAAAGAAAGCATTCGAGCCAGCGCTCGCCGAGCGCCTCGCGGCTCTCGCGTATCGCGCGCTGCAGCCAATCGTCCCAGCCGGCGATGAACTCGGCGTCGAGCCGGCGGCTCAGGAAATCGCCGCGCGCGGGCAGCTTGCCGTAGAGGCCAGCGACCCCCGCGGCCGTTATTTCTGTCCCGGGCACTGAAAGTGGTAAAGCTCGCGGCCCTGGAACGGGTTGGTCACGCTCGTGGGCTGCAGCTCGAGCGTGGCGCCGTGCTTCGCGTCGGGCGCGAATGCGAGCCGCACGAGCCCCTGGGCGCCCGGCTGCGCGGCGCCCTTGTCGAGCACGCGGAAGAGCGACCACGGTCCGTCCGCGGCGATCGCCGGCGCGCCCGGCACGCTGAGCCTGGTTCCCGCGCCGGGCGTCAGCGCCGGCCATTGCACCCGGACCACGCTTCCCGGCGAGAGCTTGCTCGACTTGCCGTCGTGCTCGAACGTGACTTCGCTCGCGCCCGACACCGCCAGCAGCTTGACGTCCACCGTGACCTGCGCCTGCGCCGCGCCGGGCCTGAAGAAGCTGTCGCGGATCACGGCGGCGCGCTGGTATTGCCGGATCGTCCCGGGCGAGGGCGCCGAAGCCTCCATTCCCGGCCGCACGCTCCAGTCGCGCCCGGTCGGCGTGTCGACGAACTGCGCGAGGTTGCCGGCGAAGAACGAGTCGAGCTGGCCGCCGGGCGAGAACACCTTGTTGAAATCGTCGAGCAGCACGTCGCCGCCCGATCTCGCGAACGGGTACTTGCCGTCGATCGCCTTGGCGCAGAACGAAGCCGAGCCGCTCACCGCGCGCTTGATGTTCTGCTGCGCCGCGCCCGCCGCCTGCCCGGTGCTGGTCTGCGCGAGATCCCTCAGCACCGTGCGCACCGGCTCAGGGTAGCGGTCGGCGTCGGCCTTCATCTTGGAGCCGGTCGCCGACAGCGCGTTGCTCACCTGGCCGCGCGAGAGCGACTCCTCGGCCGCGCGCAGCTGCGTGTAGTACTCGCTCATCGACTGCATCACGCCGTCGATCGGCGCAGCGCCCGCCTGGCCCTGCTGCGCGACGAGATTCCGCAGCGGCGCGAAGCGCACGTCCACCGCGTCCTCGGGGCGCGCCTGCGAAAGCTTCGCGCCGCCGCCGGCCTGCGCGAACAGGTTCCCGTACCGGTTGGATTTCATGGCTTCTTCCGCTTCCTTCCCCGCCTTCTGCTTCGCCGCGTCCTCGGCGGTCGCGAGCGAGAGCTCCTTCGAAGCGGCGATCACCAGCCGCTTGAGCGGAGAGTCGGGCGCGGACAGCACCTTCGCCTGCTCGATGGTCTGCGCGAGCCCGCTCGAGCGCGCGAGGCGGATGTCGGAAAGCAGCGCGGACCACTGCTTCTCGTAGTCCTGCGCGTAGCGCTCGCGCACGTCGGCGAACACCCTGGCCGGGTCGACTTTCTGCGCGCGCGCGCCGGAGTCGCCGAGCACCCAGGACTCCTCCTTCGAAAGCTCGGTGGCGAGCTTCTCGGCCTTCGCGCGGAAGAGCTTCAGATAGCCGTCGCGGGTGAAGAGCCCCTCGATGCCGGCGGTAAGCGGCTGGCCGCTCGCGCGCGCGAGGACCTGCGCCGCGTTCGGCCCGGCGGCCTCGCTCACCCGGAACGGCGGCACGCTCGCGTCGGCGGCGAGCTCGTTCTTGAGGCGCGCATACACTCGATCGGCCACGGGCATGGACGCCAGGCCCTTGCGCGCCTCGGCGATGAGGGTGTCGTTGCGCGGCGCGAGCGTCTGCACCGGGCGAGCCTCCAGCGCGGCCTTGAGGTGGCCCTCGAGGTCGACCATCAGCTCGAGCGAGTCGCGCGGCAGCGAAGGGCTCCAGATGAACAGCATCAGCCGCGAGAGGTCCGCCGCGTCGAGGTACTTGTCCTGATGCAGCATGAGATAGCCGCGCAGCGCCACGTACAGCTGCTCCTGGCTCTGCGGCCGCGCCAGGATCTCTTCCAGCCGCAGCGACACCCGCGTAAGCAGCACGTCGCCGAGCGCCCGCCGGTAAGCGGCGATCGAGCGCTCGCCGATGCCGTCGCCCTGGTATAGGCCGAAGCGGTAGGCGACCGGGACCGAGGCGTCGCGGCTCGCGTAGCCGGAAGGCAGGTCGCGCAGCGCGTTCAGCACCGGCAGGACCTTCGCGATGTCGCCGGCCTGCGCCGGCGGCACGCCTTCCACGCTGCCCTTCGCCGCGGCGACCTTCTTCGTCGCGTCGTCGATCAGCTTTTCGTTGTTGAAGTAGCTGAGCGTCCAGGCCGCGAGCAGGCCCACCGTGAGCGCGGCGCTGCCGGCGAGCGCACCGAGGGTGAGGAAGCGCCGCTGGCGCTCCTTCTTCTCGTTGCTGCCGCCCAGGCCCGCCTCCGTGAAGATCACGTCGTGGAGCAGGCGATTGATGAAGAAGCTCTTGCCGCTCGAGGCCGAGGGCGGCAGGATCTTGCGCTCCAGGTTGAAGGTGCGCGACAGCGTGCCGAGCACGCGGTCGATCGGGCTGCCTTCCTGGGTGCCGCTGGTGAAGTACACGCCGCGCACCAGCGGCTGCTCGCCGAAACGCGAGCCGCCGAAGGCCTTCTCCATGAATTCCGTGAGCAGCGTCCGCAGCGCGCTGAACTGCTGCGGGAAGCTGTAGATGGCGCAGCGCCGCTGCAGGTCGCGCTCGCCGTGCAGGCGCTTCAGCACGCGCGCGTGGAGCCTGCGCTCGAGCCCCTCGAACTCGGTGGCGAACTGGCCGGCGTAGTTGACCGCGGTGCCAGCGGCGTTCAGCTCGAAGGTCATGCCCCACACCTGGGCGCGCTCCTCGCGCGACATGTCGCCGAAGAATTCCATGAACCCGGCGAGCAGGTCGGTCTTGGTGACCATCACGTAGACCGGAAAGCGCAGCCCGAGGCGCTCGTGGAGCTCCTGCACCCGGCTCCTCACGTCGCGCGCGTAGCGCTCGCGCTGCGCATCGGTCTGGTAAAGGAGGTCGGAGATGCTGACCGTGACGATGGCGCCGTTCAGCGGCTGGCGCGGCCGGAAGCGCTTGAGCAGCTCGAGGAAGCCGAGCCAGGCGCTCGCGTCGACCTTCTGCTCGCTGTCCTGCGTCACGTAGCGGCCGGCGGTGTCGAGCAGCACCGCCTCGTCGGTGAACCACCAGTCGCAGTTGCGCGTCCCGCCGACGCCCTTGATCGACTGGCTCGCCCCCGCCTCCTCGAGCGGGAACTTGAGGCCCGAATTGACCAGCGCCGTGGTCTTGCCGGAGCCGGGCGCGCCGACGATCACGTACCAGGGCAGCTGATAGAGATACTGGCGCTCGCCGGCGCGGCCCTTGAAGCGCGCCTTGCGCAGGACCGTGACCGCCTCCTTGAAGCGCGCCTGCAGCGTGGCGATCTCCTGCGCCGAGCGCGCCGACGACTCGGCCTCGGCGTCGGCCCCGGCGATGCCCTGGAGCATCGACTGGTTGGCCCGCCGGATGCGCCACGCTCTTATCGACTCGAAGGCAACCCAGCCCAGAACGACGATGAAAGCGAAAATCCAGCGCGACAGGAGCGTCTCGAGCGGGCGCCAGTCGAAGAAGGCGATCGCGTCGCCCACCAGGAGGATGACGAGGGACAGAAGCAGAACGATCAGGCCGCCGAGGACCCAGCGGTTGAACAGAAGCTCGCGCAGCTTTTTCATGTCCTACCCCGCCACCTTGAGGATCACCATCACGCGGCGGTTCTTGCGGCGGTTCTCCTCGGTATCGTTGGGCGCGACCGGGTCGGAATCGGCCATGCCCTCGGCGCGCAGGCGCGTCGGGTCGGTCATCGACGGCGCCATCACCTTCATCACCGACTTCGCGCGCTCGGTCGAGAGCTCCCAGTTGGACGGGAAGCGCGCGGTGCGGATCGGCTTGTTGTCGGTGTGTCCGGTGACGACCACCGGTCCGGGCACGCTGTTCAGCGCCTGCGCCACCCGCGCGAAGGTCGGCTCGTAGCGCCGGTCGGCCGCGGCGCTGCCCGAGGGGAACAGGCCGTCGCCCGGAATGGTGACCACGCTGACGAGCTCGTCCTCGTAGACCGCGACCCTGCCCTGCGCGATCTCTTCGGCGAGGAACCTGGAGAGCCGCGGCGCCACCGCCCTGGCGGGCGCTCTGCGCTCGAGCGCCACCTTGACCTTCATCTGCGCGAGCTCGGACTTGACCGGGCTCGACTGGCCGGCGAGCGAGAACAGGTACCCGAGGTAAGCCGCGGCGAGCAGCACCGCGCAGCCCGACGCCGCGAGCCACACCATGAACGCGCCCGACATCCTTCTCGGCTTGGTCTCGATGCCTTTCCAGCGCCCCGACAGGTCGGCGTCCTCGTGCTGGCGCTGGCGGCGGATGAGCTCGTAGAGCCGTTCGCGCGTCTGCTCGAGCTGGGCCTTGCCGCCCTCGATCACGCGGAAGCGTCCCTCGAAGCCGAGCGCGAGGCAGGCGTAGAAGAACTCGAGCAGCTCGATGTTGGCGCCCGGCTGCTCGCCCATCTTGTTCAGGAGCAGGAAAAACTTCTCCCCGCCGCCGGTCTCGCGGTAAAAAGTGACCAGCAGGCTCTGCTTCATCCACTGCGAGCTCCCGCCCCACGGCGTCGAGGACACGGCCTCGTCGAGGAGCGTGCACAGCGCGTAGCGGGCCACGACCACCGTCTCGGCCTTGATGCCGCGCTTCTGCGCGGCCTGCTCGAAACTGCTCAGCTGCTCGAGCAGCGTCTGGCGGAAGCCCGCCGGGTCGGCGTGCGACAGCGACGAGCGGATCTGCGGCACCAGCGCGAGCAGCGGGTTCGCGAGCGCCACCAGCGGATTGAGCCCCGACAGCGCTCCCAGGTCCGCGGTCAGCGCGGCCTCGGCGCGCTTCGGCGCGTCGCTCGGGGCACCCGCCGGCGCGGCGGCCGCCGCGGTGCGGCGCCGGCCCGGCGTCGGCACCATGATGGTTGCGTCCGGATCGACTGGCTGCGGCGGCACACTGGACATGGCGTTCTCCTAGCGCATTCTTTCAGTCCCGGATCGCCCAGAGCTCCAGGGAAAGCCCCGGAAAATCGCCCGCAACGTGCATCGCGATGACACGCGAAGTCTCGAGCGCCTTCCAGTAGTCGTTCTTGCGGTCGAGCTCGAAGTAGCTGTATCCGGCGTGATAGGGAATCTGCCGCGGCGCGACCGGCAGCGGCGTGGTCTGGATGCCGGGCAGGTGCGACACCACCAGGTCGCGGATCTTCTCCGGCGGGCCGATCTTCACCTGGGTCGGGAAATGCACGCGCAGCGACTCCGCCGGCACGTTCGCGCCCACGGCGAGGACGAACACGGCGTTGCGCAGGAGCTCGACGTCCGGAACCGTCCCGGCAAACACGCCGCGCCCGCGGTCCATCACCGCGATCGCAACCGCGTTCTGCTCGATCACCGCGGTGAGGCCGCGGCGGATCTCCTCGATTACCGGGATGAAAGTGTTCTGCAGGTCGTCCTGGCGGTAGGTGGAGAAGCTCGCCGGCATGCGCTCGCGGCGCGCATAGGTCGCGATTTCGCCGGCGAGCTCGAGGCAGCTGCGGTAAAAGAGCTCCGGGTGCAGCGACGCGCGCGTCAGGAAATGCGCGAGCAGCGGCTCGTAGCGGTTGCAAAGCTGAAGCAGCAGGAAGTCGGACACGTCGGCCACGCCCTTCGCTCCCGGGCTCGACACCCGGTCGGCGAGCGCCTGGATGCGGTGGCGCACGAGGCCGTGCAGCTCCTTCACGTAGTCCTGCAGCCGGCCGCTCACCCTGCAGTCGAGGCAGGGCGGGACGTAGCCGTCGTCGAGCACCACGCGGCCGTCGGCGCGCTTTTCCACCACCCGGACCACGCCCAGCGCGGTGTGCGCGGCCGAGGTCTCGCCGTCGAGCTGCAGCCGCACGTTGAGGCGGCCGACCTTGAGCTGCGCGGAGCTCTCCATCTCGAGCACCGAGTCGCGGATCTCGTGGTCGGCCGCGATGTAGCGCACCAGCGAGGAATCGCCGGAGCGCTCGAAGGCGAGCTCGGCCATGCCCGCGCGCCGCAGCGGCAGCGTCACCAGGACCAGGCGCTCCCTGACGTCGCCGGGGACGTCGAAGGGCTCCGGGATGTCGGCCTCGAACGGGATGTTGAACGGCGTGCCGTCGGGAAACACCCCTTCGGCGGCGACCAGCCCCACCTTCCCGATCTTGAGGAGCTCCTGGTCGATCTGCAGCTTGGTGAACCCGGCGACGTACGGCGCGAGCGATTCGAGCCGCTGGCTCATCAGCCGCTCGAAATAGCGCTCCGCCTGCTGGAAATGCTGCGGCCGAAGGAACAGTCCTTCCGCCCAGACGACGCGGTTATGCTGAGACATGAGGCGCTCTTCTTGAGCCCAGCTCCAGAATGGACGCTAGTGCTGCAACCTCCCCCCCGGGTAGTTCCGGGAGATGCTAGCACAGGCCCGAAGCCGTTTTTATAGCCCCCGGGGGACCCGGATTAGTCCTTCAGCGCGTCCGGCAGGCACTCGGGCGAGACCCGCGCCGCCACCCCGGCGCGCTCCTCCTGCAGCAGCATCGCCGCGCGGCAGTCGCGCTCGCCCCAGCCGCGCCGCATGGACTCGGCGAGCTCGTCGAGGGCGATGGCGCCGATGCGCATCGGCACGCCGATCTTCTCGGCCAGCTCGAGCGCGAGCGTCGCGTCCTTGTGCGCGAGCTTGAGCGAGAACGCCGCCGGGTCGAAGCGGCCCGGCAGGTAGAAGTCCGCCAGGCGATCGAAGGTGCGCTTGCGGCCCGAGGCGCCCTGGCGCAGCGCGCGGAAGAGCGCGAGCGGCTCGACGCCGCCCTTCACACCGAGGGTGAAGATCTCGGCGAGCGCGGCCTGGATGGCGAAGCTGGCGCAGTTGTGGGCGAGCTTCGCCACCGTGCCGGCGCCGATGGGGCCGATGTACAGGGGTTGATCCCCGATTACCTTCAGAAGGGAAACGTGCTTCTCGAATATTTGTTTGTCTCCGCCGACCCAGATCGCGAGCTTGCCGCTTTCGGCGCCGCTCGGGCCGCCACTCACCGGCGCGTCGAGAAAACGGATCCTCGGAAACTCGCGGCACAGCCGGCGCACCATTTCCGGCGAGTTCGTGCTGAGATCGAACCAGGCCGCGCCTTCCTTCAGACTGGAACTTATCTCTTTGGAAAGGCCCTCGACCTCCCTGGGACCGGGGAGCGACGTGAACACGACCTCGCAGCCGCGTGCAGCCTCGGCGGCGCTCGTTTTCCAGTTGGCGAAGCCTTCGACGCGGCGCAGGTCGTGCGCCTGGACCTCGTGTCCGGCGCGCTGCAGATTGGCGGCCATGTGGCGGCCCATCGCGCCCAGGCCGATAAAGCCGAGCCTCATTTGCCGCGCTCCTGGAACACCTGCTTGGCGATCAGCGCCGCGGTGCCGGCGTTGGGCCAGCCCGCGTAGATCGCGAGATGCGTGATCAGCTCGACGATCTCCTCGCGCGTCACGCCGTTGTCGAGCGCGCGCCAGATGTGGCCGCGGATCTGGTCGGGGCGGTAGAGCGCGGTGAGCGCGGCGACCGTGACCAGGCTGCGGTCGCGCTTGGACAGCCCGGCGCGCTCCCACACGTCGCCGAACACGACCTTGTCGGTGAGCTCGCCAAGCTTCGGAAAGACGTCGCGGACCTGCCCGATGGTGGAAGGCGCAGCCATGCTTTTCTCCGGGGATTTGACCGGAGGCGATTCTACAGGGCGAGCTTCGGCGGCGCGTTCTTCTGCGCTAGCCGGCCGATCAGGCCGTCGACGCCTTCCTGCTTGAGGATGCCGTCGAACTCCGTCCGGTAGGTGAGCACCAGGCTCATGCCCTCGACGCTCACGTCGTAGATTTTCCAGCCCGCGCCGGTCCGGCGCAGCTCGTAGGCGACCTGCACCGGCCTGGCGCCGGAGCGGGAGAACTGATAGCGCACGGTCGCCTCGGCACCGCGCGCCTGGCCGCGAGAAGGCAAGAGCCGCGGTTGCGTCCCGGTGTACGCGCCCATCGCGTTGGTATAGGTCCGCAGCAGCATCGCCCGGAACTCGCTCACCAGCTTGCGCTTCTGCTCCGCGCTCGCCTGGAGCCAGGCGCGCGAGACCGCGAGGCGCGTCGCCTCCTCGAAGTCGACGTACGGCAGCACCTTCTGCTCCGCGAGCTTGAGCGCCTTCTCCTTGTCGCCCGCGGCCAGCTCGCGGTCGGACTGGATCGCCGTCATGACCTCGTCGGTGATGCGCTGCACGAGCTGCTCGGGGCTAGGCTCCTGCGCCCACGCGAGGCCCGCGCAGGCGGCGAAGGCAAGCGCGATGATTCCCTGCACGATCTTCATGGCGGCAGGCTAATCCGCGCTCTGCTTCGCGGCTATGAAAGCAGTCACGAATCGCAACTCGGCGTGCGCAAACGCACTTCCACGGCGGGGCGGATTTCTTACCGTGTCGCCCATAGCGTTGCTGGGTGCAACGTGAACAAAAGGAGAAAACAACGTGGGCGCTCTGATCCTCGTTGCCGCGCTGATGATGTCGGCCGCAGTCCTGGGGGACACAGGCAAGCCGTCCGGACAATTCGATCTGGACAGCGTGCCGCCGCCGCTGCCGGAGAACGTCGCGATCTACGAACCGATCGCAGGCGATGAACGTTCGCGGGGCTCGGATGAAGATCCGGACTCCTGCACCACGGTCCAGCATCGCTTGATCGCCCTGGCGCGCTAAGGGGGGGCCCGGGGGAGAGGGGGCCGGGTGCAATGGCACCCGGCCCCTTTCGCGGTTAACCTTGCGGCTCCATTGCAAACCAGCCTTCAGGATTCCCCCTACGCGTGCCTGCGCCTCGGCGTGGCGCTCATCGTGATGACGGTGGGCGGCGTGGGCATGTACGCGATGGCAGTGGCGCTGTCCTCGATCCAGGCCGAGTTCGGCGTCGACCGCGCGGCCGCCACCCTGCCCTACACGCTCACCATGGTCGCCTTCGGCCTGGGCGGCATCATGATGGGCCGGCTCGCCGACCGCTTCGGCGTGGTCGCGCCGACGCTCTTCGGCGGCGCTGCGCTCGGCCTGGGCTTCATCGCCGCCGGGCTCGCGCCGAGCCTCTCCACGTTCGCGCTCGCGCACGGCCTTCTCATCGGCCTCGGATGCTCGGGCACTTTCGCGCCGCTGGTCGCCGACATCTCCATGTGGTTCACGCGCCACCGCGGCATCGCCGTGGCGGTGTGCGCGAGCGGCAACTATCTCGCGGGGGCGGTCTGGCCGCCGGTGCTGAACCACTTTTTCGACGCCGCCGGCTGGCGCAGCACCTATATAGGTGTAGGCATCCTTGCGCTCGCGGTGGTGCTGCCGCTCGCGCTGCTCATGCGCCGGCGTGCGCCCCTGCCCAGCCTCGCGGGCGGGCCGCACGCCGCGAGGACGGTGGAAGAGAAGCCGCTCGGCTTCTCCCGGGGCGGCCTCACGGCGCTGCTCTCGATCGCCGGGGTGGCCTGCTGCGTGGCGATGGCCATGCCGCAGGTCCACATCGTCGCCTACTGCAGCGACCTCGGCTACGGCGCCGCGCGCGGCTCGGAAATGCTCTCGGTGATGCTGGGGGCCGGGGTGGTCAGCCGCCTCATTTTCGGTTTCGTCTCCGACCGCATCGGCGGGATCCGCACGCTATTGACCGGCTCGGTGCTGCAAGGGGTCGCGCTGGTCCTGTTCCTGCCCTTCGACGGCCTGTCGTCGCTCTTTGTGGTGTCGGCGCTGTTCGGCCTGTTCCAGGGGGGGCTGGTGCCGGCCTACGCGATCATCATCCGCGAATACTTCGCGCCCACCGAGGCGGGCCTGCGCGTGGGCATCGTGATCATGGCGACGCTTTTCGGCATGGCGTTCGGCGGCTGGGTGTCGGGCGCGATCTTCGATCTCACCGGCTCATACCGCGCCGCGTTCATGAACGGCATCGCCTGGAATCTCCTCAACCTGACGCTCGCGCTGCTGCTCTTGCGGCGCGCGCAGCGACGGGTCGCGCTCCAGCCCGCGTAGAGCGTTCGTTCGGCGAACACGCCAGGCCGGTGCGCAAACGCACTTTCGGCCGGCGTCGTCTTCCTTAAGGTGGCGCGTGCACCACCAATGCAACCCAACCAACATAAGGGAGAATTGAAAATGAAACGCCTGATCCTCGCAGCCAGCATCGTCCTGTCCACCTCGGCCTTCGCCGACAACGGCAAGCCCTTCGAGCAGACCGAGCTCGATCGCGCGCTGCCGCAGATCGAGTTCGCCCCAGTCGCGCCCTATCACGCGGCCTCGAACGCGCCGCACGAAGACCTGGTGATCGACCGCATGTTGCCGAACCTGCCGGCGAAAGCCAGCCAGTACGCGGAAGTCGACACCGGCACTCGCGTCGACGCCGCCTCGGAGGCGACCGAGTCGCCGTGGGCGAAGGACTACAACTTCATCGCACCGGCGCTCTGATGCGCAGCGGAACGGCCGGGCCCGCAAGGGCCCGGCGCCGCCTGGAAACCCGCTTCCGACCGCTGCGCCGCGGCCGGAGGGTATACTTTAGGTGCTGCAGGGCCGTATTCGACAGGGGGGGAAATGGTTGACAGACCGATCATCGGGCAGATCGCCCGCACCGACGCGCTTTCGCAATCCAAGATCGAGGTCGTGGGCGAGCTCACGAAGAACGAGTGGGCCGAATTTTTCCAATGCATGAAGGAGTGCGTCGCCCCCTTCGGCGGCCGGATCGCCGTGAGGATGAGGGACGTCAAGAAACCGATCAAGGTGCTGAAGCTCCTGCCGAGGAAAAAGAAGCGCGCTCGCTGAACGCGGCGCACGCGACGGAGCTCTTCCATGAGGGCCCGAGTGCTCGTCCTGGAAGCCGGTTCGGCGCCGGGCAACAATCTGATTCGTAGCCTGCGCGCCGGTGCGGCGTCGCTCACGGTCATCGGCTGCAACACCAGCCGGTTCTTTCTCAAGAAATCGGAAGCGCAGCGCAATTACCTTCTGCCGGTCTCGACCGAGGACTTCCCGTCCGCGTTGCGGGCGATCGTCCGGGCCGAGCGCGTCGACCTCGTGATTCCGACGAACGACGGCGACGTCGCCAGGCTCGCCCGGCTGCGCGGCCGGCTCGGCTGCCGCACGCTCCTTCCAGGCAGAAAGCTGCTCGAGCGCTGCCGGGACAAGTACGCGCTGACGCAGTTCCTGCGCAGCCGCGGAATCCCGGCTCCCGAAACCTATGCCATCGAGGATCCGAGCCAGATCCGCAGGATCTTCCGGCAATTCGGAACACCCGAGCGGCTCTGGTGCCGCGTGCGCGCAGGCTCGGGCTCCTACGGCGCCATTCCGGTGCGCACACCGGAGCAGGTTCGCGGCTGGATCGCGTTCTGGGAAGGAATGCGCGGTGTGCCGCGCGGCGCCTTCACGCTGTCGGAGTATCTGCCGGGGCGCGACTACTGCGTGCAATGCCTTTGGCACAAAGGCAGGCTGGTGCTGGCGAAGATGGCGCAGCGCATTACCTACCTCGACACCGGCAGCCCGAGCGGCCGCTCCTCGATGCCGGCGCTCGCCAAGACAGTGCACGATCCCTACGTGATCGACGTGTGCGCGAGGGCCATCCGGGCGGTGGACCCGAAGGCTTCGGGCGTCCTGTTCGTCGATCTCAAGGAGAGCGCGAAGGGCGATCCGTGCATCACCGAGATCAATGCCGGGCGCTTCGCGACGATGACCAACATCCACGACCTGGCCGGCAGGCACAACATGGCGCTGACCTATGTCCGGCTGGCGCTCGGCAAGAAGGTGGCGATTCCGCATGCGTACGACTATGCGGAAGGCTTTTACCTGGTGCGCTCCGTCGACACCCTGCCTGCGGTCCTGGGGAAAGACGAACTGCTCGACAACATCGAAAGCGTGACCTTGTGAGAGCCTTCCTGGTCGCCCTCGTGGTGCTCTATCCGGCGCTCGCCGCCTCGCAGGACAAGCTCAAGATCGTGGGCATCGCGCCCGGCGAAGAGGTGGTGGTGATGCTTTTCGGCCGCACCAGCGCGGAATGCATGGACGGCACGTCGAGCCCCGCCACAACGACCTTTTCGACCACGGGCGAGAAGTTGCTTGGAAACATGATCCCCAAGGGGAGAAACTGCCCCTCTGAGGTCGCGGTGTTCTCCAAAAACCACGCGATGAAGTGGCTGCCGCTCAATTGGAGCGACCGTGCTGGAGAAACCCGCACGATCAGGCTGAAACCGCTGATCAACGCCGCCTTGAACATCTGGGTCACAACGGAGGACCAGAAGAAGAAGGCCGAAGCAGATGCCCAGAAGGCCCAGGATCTTTTTATCGAGAACCGCGTCGGGGTGCGACTAGTCTGGAAAGTGCGGAAGCTCTCCGATGTCCCGAAGGCGCCCAGCAACGCGGCCGAGATCGTCAATGCAGGCGTCGACGATGACGCATTCGCCGATTGCTCGGGTATTGCCTCGATCCAGAAACAACCGTTCTACGTGGCCAAGTCGCTGAACGTCTATTACGTCGACAAGCAGAATGTGAAAGGGAGAAACTGCGCGATCAAGCAGGTCCCCACGAGTTGCCCGGCCGAAGGTGTCGCGCGCGGCGACGGCAACATCACGTTCATCGGCAACCTCGCCGATTCGGCCACCTTGGCGCACGAGCTCGGCCATGCCTACGGCTTGCGTCCGGCCGAATGCGGTGGACACACCGGGCCCGGTTTCCCCGACAACATCATGGCCTCGAACGACAGCCAAAGCACGGCCCCGCGCACCAACTTTACCCTTGGACAGGTTTTCCGGATGAACACCCATATGGATAAGTGGGGCGGCACGATGCTCATCAAGAACAACATTCCGAGCCGCGTGCCACGGCGCTGCTTTCCGGAGGAGCCGCCCAACGCCGGTTGTCCCACGCTCGAACATCCCTGGCCATGACCGCGCGGCAAGCGCCGGTCCGTCAAGCTCTCGAGAACATCAAGTAGCCGGAAGGCGGTCCGGCGCCGGCAGCGGCATGGGCTTCATGCCGAGAGCCTCATAGACCTCTTTCGCTTCCGCGGCAAGCTGCTGCCCCCTGGCATTCTCGCCGCGTAGCTTCAGGATGTAGCCGAGCATTCGGCGGCAGTGCGCCTCGAGGGGCCGCGCCCCGCACTCGATGGCGAGCCCGAGCGCCAGCTCGAGTTGCTTGACCGGCTCGTCGCCGTCGGTCTGCGACGAGACAAGGCTGCGGGCGAGCAGCATCCTGGCCCAGGGTTCGTCGCGCTTGTTCCCGTGCGCCAGCGCAAGCCCCAGCGCCCACTGCGCGTGAACGGCCGCGTCACTCGGCCGGCCTCCCAAAAGGAGCGCTTCGCCGAGGTGCACATGAAGAAGCGGCTGGTCGACCACCAGGCCCATGGCCTCGGCGTCCGCCAGCGCTTCCTCGGTAAGTCTCAGGGCCTCGTCGGTGCGACCGCGATAGGCGAGCGACACGCCGAGCGTGGACACAAGCCGCACGCGCCAGATCGGCAGCGAATAGCGATCGCTGAGCGCGACGCCGCGCTCGAACGCGTCGATGGCGTCGTCCAGGTCGCTCTTGCGAAGCGCGAGGTGGCCCACGGCCAGCCATCCGAGCACCTCGCTGAGAGGGTGCTGGGTTTCCGAGGCGGTCGCGACGGCGTTCCTGGCGTGCGTCATGCCGGCGTTGAAATCGCCGCACTCGGCAAGAATGCTCACCAGCCAGGTGCGACAGAACACCTCCGGGACGAAGGCGAGCTCGAAACGGTCGCGCTCGCGCCGCTCGAGGCTGTGCCGCAGGCCTTCCTCGATCAGAGAGATCGCCTTGCGATGCTCTCCTCGCAAGTGGTGTGCCAGTCCCACCCGGTAGAGGAGCTCCGCTTCGGCGACCCGGTCGCCGATTTCGCGCCCGAGCCGCAAGCCTTGCTCCCCCACTTCGATCGCGCGGCCCGGCTCGGCCGCCAGGAAGTGATGATTGGCCATGAAGGACGCGTGGCGCGCGCCGCGGCTCTTGTCGCCGAGCTCGGCGATGAGCGGGGTCGCCTCGCTCAGGCACTGCTCTATTTCCTTCAGCTTGCAAAGGACGATCAGCGTATTGCGCAGCTTGAAGCGCAGGTCGACCGCGAGCTCCAGCGTCTTGCCGCTTCGCGGGACTTGTCGAAGCGCGTCGATCGCGCGGCGAAAGTATTTCTCCGCCTCGTCGTTGCCGTGGAGGTCGAACGCTTTCCTGGCCGAGCGCTCGAGGAACTCGACCGCCGTGCTCCAGAGCTGGCCCCGCTCGGCGTGCTCGGCGATCTGCTCGACGTATTCGTCGACGCGCTCGCCGGCCAGCTGCGTCAGAGCGTCGGCGACTTCCGCGTGCAGAACCCTCGCCTGCTCGCGCAGCAGGTTGGAATAAGCCACTTCCCGCGTCAACGCGTGCTTGAACGTGTACTCGAGCTCCGGGAAGAGCCGGCTTTCGTACAGGAATTCGGCGGCCTGCAGCTCCTGCAGGCGCGCACGCAGCTCCTGCTCCGGCAAGCGGGTCGTCGCCTGCAGCAGGCGGATGGGCACATCCTTGCCGATCACCGCCGCTTCCTGCAGCAGGCGCTTCTGCTCCGGCTCCAGGCGATCGATCCGTGCGGCAAGCACCGCGTGCACGGTTGCAGGCACGCTCACGCTCTCGAACGGCTGCGCCAGGCGGTATTGGCCGCGGGCTCCGGTGAGCACCTTCGATTCGACCAGCGTGCGAACGATCTCCTCGATGAAGAACGGGTTTCCGCCCGAGCGCTCGACCAGGAACCGCTTGACCGGCGCAAGCCCCGATTCGCTGCCCAGGAGGATCCGCAGCAGGTACTCCAGGCTCTCCTGCGGAAGCGGTTGCAGCACTGCCTCGCGGTAGTGCGGCTGCTCCTTCCACTTGCCGTAGGAGGCCTCGATCTCCGGCGGGGCGTCGTGCTCGGTTGGCCGGCAGCTCGCGATGAGCAGGACGCGCGCTTCCCGGATGCTGCCGATGACGCTCCTCAGCACGCCGAGCGTCTGCGCGTCGTTCCAATGCAGGTCTTCGAACACCATGATCACCGGCTGGATCCGGCTCTCGCTCA
Organism: Burkholderiales bacterium; assembly: GCA_036406675.1. GTDB lineage: Bacteria > Pseudomonadota > Gammaproteobacteria > Burkholderiales > SG8-39 > SCGC-AG-212-J23. Next base: position 24,202 of record DASXAO010000040.1, on the reverse strand, counting down.
GCATGAGCTGGATCACCGCCCGGGCGATCCTTTCCTGGCGCTGGACCGGCTCCAGCATCCGGAACGGGTGGTCTTCGGCGAGCGCCCCGAACAGGTCGAGAACGGGCGGGATCGAGTCCTGCAGCGCCTGATCCATCAGGATTTCCTTGCCCGCCACCTTCTCGCGCATCGTCCGCGTGTCGTCGCGCTCCTGAATCTTGAAGTAGCCCTTCAGGAGCTCGATGAGAGGCAGGTAGGGGGTCGCGCGGCCGTACGAGATGGACCTCGACTCCAGCACCAGCCAGTCCCGCGTATGGGGAGAGTGGATGAACTCGTGGATCAGGCGCGACTTGCCGGCGCCGGCGTGCCCGACGACCGCCAGGACCTGCCCCTTGCCCTCGCGCGCCAGCCTCAGGCTCTCGTGAAGGGCTTCCATCTCAGCGCGACGCCCGACGAACGGCGTCAGCCCGCGTGCCGCGGCAGCCTGCAAACGCGAGCGCACCGGTGCCGCGGCGACCAGCTCGTGCACCACCAACGGCGCGAGCGTTCCCTTGAGCGCGATCGGACCGAGCGAGGTCGTTTCGACGAAACCTTCCGCCAGGCGCAGGCTGCCGGCGGCGATCAGGATCGAGCCCGGCGCCGCGAGTTGCTCCAGCCGGGCCGCGAGGTGCGTGGTCTGCCCCACGGCGCTGTAATCCATGCGCAAATCGCTGCCGATCGAGCGTACGACCACCTCGCCGGAGTTGAGGCCGATCCGGATCTGGATCGAGATTCCCTGCGTGCGGCGCAGCTCCGACGAGAGCTCGGTAATCGTTTCGCGCATGCGCAAGGCGGCGTAACAGGCGCGCACCGCATGGTCCTCGTGCGACACCGGGGCGCCGAAAATCGCCATGATGCCGTCGCCCATCACCTGGTTCACGGTGCCTTCGTAGCGGTGGACCGCTTCCATCATCCGCTCGATCACCGGATCGAGCAGCATGCGCGCTTCCTCCGGATCCCGGTCGGCAAGCAGCTCGAGCGAGCCTTTCATGTCGGCGAACAGCACCGTGACCTGCTTGCGCTCTCCCTCGAGCGCCGTGCGCGAGGTCAGGATCTTCTCGGCGAGATGCCGCGGTGTGTAGCTCTCCGCGGAGCTGAACTTGTCGGCCTCGGGCGCAGCTCTCAGGAGCGTACCGCACGCGCCACAATATTTGCTTGCGGGAGGGCTCTCCGCGCTGCAGCGGGGACATTTCACAGGCTAATGCACTGTAGCTCCGATGCATAAAGGGCGCAAACGACCCGGTGTTTTGAGGTGCGCATACTTTCCCATGGCAGGGGCTTCGGGCCGGTGCGCAAACGCACTTCCAGCGCGCGTTGCCTTTCCTAGAGTGCTACCTGCCGCGGAGCGCAGCCTTTTTCCACAGCTCCCACGGCCGCTCCAGCGTGCCGCGGTTCGCCGCGCTCGAGCGCTTGCCCTCGGTGTCGCTCAGGAACTGGATCGGCCCCTCCAGCGTCTCGGCCTGGAGCTGCAGGCGCGCGTTCATCTCGGTGTAGACCGCGCGGTACACCGCTTCCTGGACGCTGTCGCCGATCACGGTCATGCCGTGGCCGCGCATCAGCACGCAGTTGCAGCTTCCCAGCGCCTCCGCGAGCGAGGCGCCGAGCGGACGGTCGCGCACCAGGATGTCGTTGTCGTCGCGCACCTTGCGGATGTCCCACACCGGCGCGCCCGACCAGAGAAACGAGCCCATGTGGTAGATCGGGCGCAGGCGCGTCTTGGTGACGCCGAACGGGATCACCGAGGGCGCGTGGCTGTGCACCACCGCCATCACCTCGGGGCGCCTACGGTAGATCTCGCCGTGGATGTAGCGCTCGATGAAGCCCTTGCGCGGGTCGCCCAGCGCCTCGCTGTCGGCATCGAGCTCCATCAGGTCGGCCGCGGTGACGAGCGCGGGCGCGCGCGAGCGCGACATGATGAAGCGCTCGGGGCGCTTGTCGCTGCGCGCGCTGACGTGGCCGTAGGCGTCGAGCACGCCTTCGTTCGCCAGGATCCGGCTCCCCGCGACGAGGTCCTCGATGAGGGCGGCGCTGGCCGCGATCTTCTTCGTCTTCATTTGAATCGCATCTCCCTGAGCTGCGGCGAAGCAATGTACAGGATTCCCATGGCGGCGATCGCGCCCGCCGCGAGCGCGACCGACGCCCCCCTCACGCCGAGAAGGTCGGAGAGCGGCCCGGCGACGAAGGCGCCGACCGAGATCATCGCCGGGTAGAGCATGGTGAGGCTCGAGATGCGCCCGCGCATCTCCTCGGGCGCGTTCATCTGCAGCATCGCCATGTTGCTCGCGGTGTGCGCCATTTCGGCGGCGCCGCCGATCAGGCCGCAGGCGAGCGCCGCGCCGAGCGTCGGGCTCGCGGCGAGGCCGAGGATCGCCGCGCCCATGAGCACGATCCACCCCGCCTGGATCAGCGCCTGGCGCTCGGCGCGCGCGAGCGCGTTGGCGGCGAGGCCGCCGAGGGTGCCGCCGACGCCCACGCCGGTGAGAAGCCATCCCAGCCCCTGCGGCCCGGCGGCGAAGACGTCCTTGGCGTAGATCGGCAGCAGCGTGCCCCACACCGGCACCAGCAGGAAATACGGCAGCGCGCCGAGGATCACGAGCAGCCGCGTGCGCGGATCGCGCGCCGCGAAGCGCAAGCCTTCGCGCATCTGCGCGAGCGCGGAGCGTTCCGCGGCCGCCGCGCGCCGCGCGGGGAACGCCACCATGAGCACCATCGTGGCGGCGGCCGCGTACAGCGTGCCCTGGATGAAAAAGCTGCCGGCCGCGCCCAGCGACGCGATGAGAAAGCCGGCGATGGCCGGGCCGATGATGCGCATCATCGAGAAGCCCATCGTGTTCATCGCCACGGCCTTCACGGCGTCGGCGCGCGCCACCAGCTCGAAGGCGGTGGTGAGGCGCGCCGGCCGGTCGAGGACGTTCGCCGCGCCCATCAGCACGGTAAAGGCGAAGAGCATCCACACGCTCACCAGGCCGAGCGCGAGCGCCGCGCCGAACGCGGCCGACACCGCCGCGGCGAGGATCTGGCTTCCCTGGAGGAGGCGCCGCCGGTCCCAGCGCTCGGCGGCGACGCCGGAGAGCGGCGCGAGCAGGACCATCGGCACGGCGCGCGCGCCCATCACCGCGCCGAGGAGCGCGCCCGAGCCGGTGATCTCATAGACCACCCAGCCGAGCGCTGCCTGCTGGATCCACTGGCCCGACCACGAAAGGAGCGAGCTCGTCCACAGCCAGCGGAAGTCGCGGTACGCGAACGCCGATGCCAGAAGCGCCTGGCCTCAGCGGCGCGACGCCGCCGCCGGCGTCGGGTGCGCGGCGCTGTCGTAGCCGGGCATGACGCGCACGTCGACCACGCAGACCTCTCCGGCTTTGACTTTGTTGATGCCCTCTTCCACGGCTGAGCGCAGCTGCGACAGCTCTCTGACCGGCCCGATGCCCGCCGCGCCCTGCGCGCGCGCCATCATCGCGAGGTCTATGTCGGGCTCGTCGATGCGCTGCCCGATCCACTTGTTCTCGACCGGGCGGCCGCGCGCCTTCGCCACGCGCTCCTGGTGCAGCTCGTCGTTGTAGAAGGAACGGTTGTTCGCGACCAGGATGAGGCACGGCAGCCGGTAGTGCGTCGCGGTCCAGAGCGCGGTGTTGCTCATGAGGAAGTCGCCGTCGCCCATGATGCCGACGACCATGCGGCCGGATCCCTTGAGCGCGAGCGCCGCGCCGACCGTGAGGCCCGGCCCTGCGCCCACGCCGCCGCCGCCGTCGGCGCCCAGGTAATCGAGCGGGTGCCTGAAATGGCGGTAAGCGCCGTTCCAGCCGAGCGGCAGCTTTGAGAGGCACACGTCCATGCCCCGGGTAAGCTCGTTGAAGACGCGCGCCAGCGCGCGGATGGTCACTGCTTTGTCTTCTTCAAATTTGCTTTCGACCCTCGGTAAGACCGCGGCCGGCCTCGCGCGGACGAGCTCGAGGAGCAGCGGCACCGCTACGTCGGGCTCGCACATCAAGTAGGCATCCGACGGCGGCAAGCCCTGGTAGTCCGAGCTCCAGCCGCGATGGACGTGCGCATCGACGGAAACGCGGATCACCTTGGCGCCGATCGGCGCATCGCCCCACGCCACCTTGAGCGTCCCGGCGGTATCGACCCAGTCGAGCGACAGCACCACATCCGCTTCCTTCAATAGTGTTCCATCCGGAAAGGTCGCGGGGGGCGCGGCGTGCAGCGGATGGTCGGTCGGAAAAGCGGCGGGCGTCTTGATGTCGGTGAACACCTTCGCCTGAAGTTTCTCCGCGAGCGCGACGCGCGCCTTCCAGGCGTCGAGGTCGCGGCTCACGCGCCCGATCAGTATCGCCGGATTGCGGGCGTTCGATAGCATCAGGGCCGCCCGATTCAGCGCGTCTTCGTTCGGCAGGACGGGCGGCGGCGCCTGGAACCTCGTAACGTCGGGAAGCGGCGGCAGCGGACCGATCTTCGCCTCCTGCAGCGCGGCGTCGAGGTTGATGTACGTCGGGCCGCGCGGAGCGGTGTTCGCCATCTGCGCGGCGCGCATCAGCGCTTCGTAGGCCGCCGGCACCGAAGCGGGCTGGTTGTCCCACTTGGTGTAGTCGCGCACCAGCGCGCCCTGGTCGGAGGCGGTGTGGATCCAGTCGATCCAGGGGCGGCGGCGCGCCGCGTCCCACGGCCCGGTCGCGCCGAGGATCAGCATCGGCACGCGGTCGCACCACGCGTTGAAGATCGCCATCGAGCCGTGCATCAGGCCGACGTTCGAGTGCAGCACCGCGCCCATCATGCGCCCCGAGGCCTTGGCGTAGCCGTGCGCGATCGCGACCGCGGATTCCTCGTGCAGGCAGAGCAGCATCTGCGGGCGCTCGTTGCCGAGGTAGTTGACGATGCTGTCGTGCAGCCCGCGGTAGCTCGCGCCCGGATTGAGCGCGAGGTACGGGATGTCGAGCGCGCGCAGCATGGCGGCGATGGCGTCGCTTCCCCAAATGTTCTCTTGAGAAAAAACCGAAACCGGGGTTTCCTGCGCCACGTTCAATCTCCCTTGATGCCGGCGTCCTTGATGATCCTGCCCCATCTTGCGTTGTCCTCGCGGATGAAGCGCGCGAACTCGGCGGGCGAATTGGTCACGAGCTCGATGCCCTGCGCGCCCAGGCGCGCCTTGAGCTCCGCGCCGCCGAGGATCCTCACCACCTCGGCGTGCACCTTGGCGAGTACGTCCTGCGGCACCTTGGCCGGCATGAACAGGCCCAGCCACGGATCCAGCGCATAGCCCGGTACCCCGGCCTCGGCGATCGTCGGCGTGTCGGGAAGCGCGGCGAAGCGCTGCGGCGCGCTGACGCCGAGGAGCTTGAGCTTGCCGTCCTTGATGTGCGGGAGGAGCGTGTTGGCGGCGCCGATCCACACCTGGATGCGGCCCGGCAGCAGGTCCGCCACCGCCGGCGCCGCGCCCTTGTAGGGGACGTGATTCATCTTCGTCCCGGTGAGGCTCTGGAACATCACCGCCCCGAGGTGCTGCGGGCTGCCGTTGCCCGACGAGCCGTGATTCAGCTCGCCGGGATGCGCCTTGGCATAACTGATCAGGTCGCGGACGGAATTCACCGGAAGGGTCGAAGGAACGACGAGCAGGAAGGCGATGCGCGCCACCTGCGTGACCGGCGCGAGGTCGGCGAGCGGATCGAACGGCGGCTTGGTGAGATACGGATTCACCGAGAATACGTTGTCGGGCGCGAGCAACCAGGTGTAGCCGTCGGGCGGACTCTTCGCGACGATCTCCGAGCCGATGTTCTGGCTTCCGCCAGGGCGGTTCTCGACCACCACCGGCTGCGGCCATACCCCCTGCAGGCCCTGCGCGATCGCGCGGGCGATGGTGTCGGGCGAGCCGCCCGGCGTGAGCGGCACGACGATGCGGACCGGGCGCTCGGGAAAGCTCTGACCCCATCCGAAAAGTGGCGCAAGGGCGAGAACCAGGGCTGCCAGCCATCTCCTCATCAGGGTGTTCTCCGGTTGTGCGCCGCCAGTTTACCTACTCGGACGCTCGGCATAGGATGGACGCCCGCTCATTTCACGGATAGAGGAGCCGCCCTTGAGCACCTGTCGATACCGCATTACGGCAATTGCACCGTTCGTTCTGTGGTCTGCTGCGTCAGCCTGGGCACAGGGGCCGGCGGGCGAAGGCAAGGCCATCGCCGACGCGAAGTGCAACAGCTGCCACGCCCTGGGCGCCCGCGTCGGTTCCGGATATACCGCGGAGGGCTGGAAGACGGTGCTGCGCATGATGACCAACCACGGAGCGCCGGTCTCGGCCGAAGAGCTCCCGGCGTTGACCGAGTATCTGGTAAAGACGTATCCCGTCAAAGGCAGGCCCGACGCCGTCGTCGTGCCCGGCCCGGTCAAGGTGACGATGCGGGCCTGGCCGGCGAAAACGCCGGGCTCGCGTCCGCACGATCCGCTCGCCGCGCGCGACGGCTCGTTCTGGTACACCGGCCAGATGGTGAACGCGCTTGGCCGGGTCGATCCGAAGACCGGTACGGTCAAGGAATATCCGCTGAAGACCGCGCATTCGGGCCCGCACGGTCTAAAAGAGGATGCGTCCGGCAACATCTGGTACACCGGGAACACGGGCGCGCTCGTCGGCAAGCTCGATCCCAAGAGCGGCGAGGTCACCGAATACAAGATGCCGGACCCCGAAGCCAAGGATCCGCACACGCTGATCTTCGACAGGAGCGGCATCCTGTGGTTTACGGTGCAGAACGCAAACCGGATCGGCCGGCTCGATCCGAAGACCGGCGAGATCAAGCTCCTTACGCCGCCGACGGCGAAATCGCGCCCCTATGGCATGGCGCTCGATTCCAAAGGCAACGTGTTCGTCGTCCAGTTCGGCACCAACAAGGTCGCGCGGGTGGACCCGAAGACGCTCGAGATTCGCGAGTACACCCTGCCCGACCCGGCCTCGCGGCCGCGGCGCGTCGCCATCACGGCCGACGACATGGTCTGGTACACCGACTACTCGCGCGGCTACCTCGGCCGGCTCGACCCGAGAACCGGCCAGGTCAAGGAATGGGCGTCGCCCAGCGGGTCAAAGTCCGCGCCTTACGGGATTTCGGCGACACGCGGCGCGATCTGGTACAGCGAGTCGGAGGCTTCGCCGAACACCGTGGTGCGCTTCGATCCGAAGACCGAGAAATTCCAGACCTGGACCATTCCCGGCGGCGGCAACATCGTGCGCAACACCGACGTCACGCGCGACGGCGACTGGGTGCTCGCCAACAGCCTCACGAACGAAGTGACGCTGGTGCGAATCCAGAAGTAGATCGATCTAGAAGCGGAACGTGGCGCCGATGGCGGGCCCCGCGAAGCGGATGTCCTGCAGCAGCCCGTCGTCCTTCATGTCGTAGAGGACGTAGCGGTAGGTTCCGGCGATCTCGCCCCACTTGAAGGCATAGCCCACCCCGAGCAGCGACTGCGCGGTGAGCTTGGAAGCGCCCGCGCCGACATCGAGGTAGTACGGGACGAACCAGGCGCCGCCTTGGCCGAACTTGAAGCGGCCGCGCAGGCCGACGATCGCGTCCCAGATGTCCTCTCTCTGCGAGATGCTCCCCGACGCCGCGAACGTCTGGCTGTTGGGTCCGCTCACCGTGCCGCTCAACTGCCAGTCGCTCGAGGCCTTCAGGCCGAAATAGCGCGCGCCGCCGAGGAGGTCGAGCGAGTGCTTCGGGTCCTGCACCACGTTGTAGCCGCCGCCGAAGGTCCACGCCACGCCCGTGAGCGAGGACTTGGTGCTCGTGTTGAGCGAAGTGCTGATCCGGTCGCCGCCGAAGTTCACCGCCTTCACCGTGCTGCCCTCTTTGTCGAAATCGAGGTAGATGAGATCGGTGAACGCCGACCACTTTCCCTTGCGCGCCTCGCCGGCCAGCATCAGCGCGAAGCTCAGGTTCTCGAGGTAGTTGTTCGGGCCGGTGTCGACCTCGGGCCGGGCGCCGCCGCCCGGCGGGATGGCGTACTTCAGCGTGCCGTTGATGTTCGGCAGCCAGATGTAGGGCGTCAGCGAGAACTTCCATTCTTCTTCCCCGTGCGCCGTGCCCTGGAGGGCGGCAAAGGCGAGCAGCGCCGCAAGGATCGCTCGTTTCATGGCGGCCGATTGTAGGGAACGGCTCGCGCGCAGGCCATGGGACTTTGGTCCAACCCTCCCTCAGGCCGCACGCTCGGCTTCCACGCGGCGAAACGCCGCGAAGAGCGCGAGGTCGTAGGCGATCTTCAGGACGCCGCAGGCAACGAGCGGCGCCGCCATGGCACCGACCGCGAACAAGGCGCCGGTAATCGAAGGGCTCACCGCGGAGGCGAGGCTGCGTGGCACCGCGGTGAAGCTCGCGGCGGCGGGCCGCTCGGCCGGCGTGACCACCGACATCACGAAGGCGCTGCGGGCCGGCACGTCCATTTGCGACAGCGCGCTTCGAAGAAGCAATAAACCCAATGCGAGAAAAAGTGTGGGCGCGAGGGCCGCCCCGATCAGGCACAGGCTCGAGGGGATGTGGGTGAACACCATCGTGTTGACGAGGCCGATGCGGTTCGCGAGCGGCGCCGCGACGAGCTGGGAGGTCGCGGCGAGGAGGCCGGTCCAGAAGAAGAACGCCCCGGCGGCGGTCAGCGTCATGCCGAAGCGCTGGAACAGCCAGAGCGCGAGCAGCGAGTTGAGGACCAGCCCGCCGGCGAACGAATCCACGCTGAAGAGCCCCGCCAGCCGCCACACGGTGCCGCGCGAGCGTCCGAGCGGCACGGCGGGCCTTTCCTGCTGCGCATGCGGATCGGGAAGCCGCAGATACAGCAGCCAGACCGCGACCCCGATCGCGGCATAAGCCAGGAACATGGCGCGCAGCGCCGCAAGCATCGGCCAGCCGTGCGCGGCCAGCCATTCGGGCGCGCCCGAAACCAGGGCGCCGGTCGCGGCGCACACCGAGCCGGTAAAGCTGTAGCGGGCGAACACCGCCGTGCGCCGCTCGGCCGGCGTGGTGGCGAGCATGGTGTGGTCGAGCGGCAGGAACACCGTGGCGTCGCCGCTGCTCGGGTTCAGCGTCCCGACGAACGCGACGGCGAGGAGCGGCCACAGCGACGACAACCCGGCGAACGCGCATCCCGTCACCGCCATCGCGGCCGAGGCGACGAGCAGCATGCGGCGGATCGAGAAGCGATGGCCCCAGCGGCCGACCGCGAGCGTCGTGAGCGCGGAGCCGAAGAGCGTCGCGGTGCCGACGAGGCCCACCTGGAGCTGGTCCAGGCCGAGCGTGAGAAGATAAGCCGGCAGCAGCACCGCGATGAAGCCGTCGGCGAACGCGCGCAGCGCCCGGGCGGCGAGGACCAGACGGATCACTGCGCGGCCACCACGGTCTTTTTCATGCGTGCTCCCATCCCGGCGCGCGGCCGGTGCAAGAGCAGAGCTTGGACGCCGATGCGTGCAGCAGCGGCGTCTGTGAAACGGGGAGTCTGCCGGCACCCCCGCGTGGAGCCCTGGCAGTGTATGCGCTTAGGATATGCAGCGCAAACCACCAGGGAGATCGTCAACATGGCAGACCTGAAGGTCCTCGGCATCTGCGGCAGCCTGCGCAAGGCGTCGTTCAACATGGCGGCGCTGCGCGCCTGCAACGAGCTCCTGCCGGCGGGCATGACGCTGCAGATCACGAGCATCGCGGACATTCCGATGTTCAACCAGGACGTGTTCGACGCCGGCATGCCCGAGCCGGTGAAGCGCCTGCGCGGCGAGATCGCCGCCGCCGACGGCCTGCTGCTCGCGAGCCCGGAGTACAACTTCTCGGTCTCGGGCGCGCTCAAGAACGCGATCGACTGGGGCTCGCGCGCGCCGAACCAGGTGTTCCAGGACAAGCCGTTCGCGATGTTCTCGTGCACCACCGGGCCGGTCGGCGGCGCGCGCGGCCAGTACGACCTGCGCAAGATCCTGGCGCAGCTCTGGGCCTATCCCCTGCCGAAGCCCGAGGTCTTCATCGGCAACTCGGCCTCCAAGTTCGCCGACGGCAAGCTCACCGACGAGACCACGCGCAAGTTCCTGACCGAGATGCTCGCCGGGTTCAGGGATTGGATCCTGCGAATGCAGAAAAAATAGTTACTTCTTGTGAACCCAATCAGCGTGGCGCGGCGCCCGCTTGGTGCGCGACCACTCCTCCAGCATCGCCCCGCTGACTGACGCCAGGCGCCGGCGCATCTCCGGCGTCATGGTGTCGACCGCGAGCTCCAGGCGGTGGCCGTTGGGGTCGAAGAAGTAGATCGACTTGCACATGCCGTGGTCGACCGGGCCGAGCACCTCGATCCCGTGCGACTCGATGCTCGCCTTGCTTCTCAGCAGCGTGTCCTCGTCGGGCACGCGCAAAGCGAGATGCTGCACCCAGGAAGGCGTGTTCGCGTCGCGGCCCATCTCGGGCAGGTCGGGCAGCTCGAAGAACGCCACGTAGCTGCCGTCGTCCATGCGGAAGAAGACGTGCATGTACGGATGCGGCTCGCCGGTGCTCGGCACGCGGTCTTCGGCGAGCGCCATCGCGTACTCGAGGCCGAGCACCCGGGTGTAGAAGTCGGCGGTTTCTTTCGCGTCGCGGCAGCGGTACGCGACGTGGTGCAGCGACTTGATGTCCATTCGCTATTGTATAGTCGGCCCTCATTGCATCCCACTTCACTCGGAGGCCTAGCCATGGACAAGCGGGACCACAAGCAGCGCTACGACGCCGGACTGCAGACGCGCCGCGAGGTGCTCGGCGCGGGCTACGTCGACAAGGCGATGGCCGGCGTCGACGAGTTCACCGGGGAGTTCACCGAGCTCCTCAACACCTACTGCTGGAACGACGTCTGGAACCGGCCGGGGCTGCCGCGCAAGACGCGCTCGGTGCTGAATCTCGGCATGCTGTGCGCGCTCGGCAAGGAGCACGAGCTCAAGCTCCACATCCGCGGCTCGCTCAACAACGGCCTCACCAAGGACGAGATCAAGGAAGTGTTCCTGCAGGTCGCGATCTACTGCGGCGTGCCGGCGGCGGTGGTCGCGTTCCGCTGCGCCCGGGAGGTTTTCAAAGAAGGATGACGCACAGGCTCGCCCTTCTTTGGGCCGTCATTGCGGCCCTTGGCCTGTCTGGAAATACCTACGCGCAGGCGTGGCCGGCGCGGCCGCTCACCCTCGTGGTGCCGTTCGCGCCCGGCGGCGGCATCGACTCGAGCGCGCGCATCCAGGCCCAGAGCCTCGCCGAGCTCCTCGGCCAGTCGGTCGTGGTCGAGAACGTCGGCGCGGCGGCCGGCATGGCCGGGAGCCTGCGCGTCGCGAGGGCCGCGCCCGACGGCTACACGTTTCTCATCGGCAACACCGGCACGCACGCGTACAACCAGTCGCTCTACAAGAAGCCGCTCTACGACGCGGCGGCCGATTTCGCGCCGGTCGGGCTCGCGACCGAGTCGCCGCGGATCCTGGTCGCGCGCAAGGACCTGCCGGCGGCGAACCTGCGCGAGTTCATCGCGTACGCGAAGGCGAACCAGGCGAAGATGCAGTTCGGCTCCGCGGGCGTGGGCTCCGGGACGCACCTGCCCTGCGTGCTGCTCAACCGCGCGATCGGGGTCGACGTGACCCACATTCCGTACCGCGGCGCGGGCCCCGCCATGCAGGACCTCATCGCCGGCCGCATCGACTACATGTGCGACACGATCCAGGCGGGCGCGGCGCAGGTCAACGCGCAGACGGTGAAGGGCATCGCGGTGATGGCGGCGAAGCGTGTGCCCGTTGTGGCCCGGCTCGGCACGACCGGCGAGCAGGGCCTCGCCGGCGTCGAGGCGAGCGCTTGGAACGCGTTTTTCCTGCCCAAGGGGACGCCCGAGCCGATCGTGCGCCGGCTGAACGGCGCGATCGGCGAGATGCTCGACAACCCGTCGCTCCGCAAGCGCCTCGAGGATATGGGCCTGGAAATCGTGCCGCCGGAGCGGCGCAGCCCGGAATACCTCGCCAAGTTCGTGCGCGAGGAGGTCGAGCGCTGGGGCCGCCTCATCAAGGCGGCTGGCATCCAGGCGGACTGAGCGAAGGACTGAACGCGCGCGACTGAGCGCGCGCGGGGCGGCAGTTAAGCGGCCACGCGCTGCGCGGCGAACGCCTGCTCCATTTCGCGGCGCACGCGCACGGCGGTCGAGCTCGTGTCGACGGCGACGTCGCTCCAGCGCACGGGTTGTCCCGCGGCGATCGGCCGCAGCAGCTTCCAGCCGTGCGCGAGGCCGAGCGGCAGGCAGGCCTGCGCGAGCGAAGCCTGCGCCGGCATGAGCTTCCCGACCACGGTGTAGCCGCCCTCGCCGTCGAGCACCTCTCCGGCCGAGAGGTTCTTCTTCGCGATCGCCACCGCGTCCGCGCGCCATCCGGTCGCGCAGCCGGTCGGCTCGCGGCGCAGGCCCACCGAGGCCACCGAGATCCCGACCTCGAGCCCGATGAGGTGCCAGCGCTTGTACATGCAGGCGTAGCGGCTCGACGCATCGGTCTTCACGCCGTATTCCGTGAAGCAGCGCCGGATGTACTCGGAGTCGCCTTCGAACACCACGAACACGCCGAAGCGGATGTCGTACGCGATGGGTTTTCCATCTCTCTCTAGAGACGAAACGACTTCGACCTGCCCTTTATGGTGCAGAACTCCGCCCTCGGATACCGGGCGCATCAGCGAGGGAATCTCGTCGATCGAGCCGGCGGGATACGCGAGGCCTTCCGGCGCCGGCGTGAGGCCGGTGGCGTTGCACACCGCCGTGGTCTCGATCGCCGGCTTGGAGCCGTCGAGGAACGAGTTGAACATCTTCGGGTTGAGCCCGCCCGCCTGCGCCTGCTCCGGCGTGAGGCCGTAGTAGCCCCAGACCGTCTCGGGCGTCGATTGCGAATAGTGCGGCAGCCACTTGTGGCCGCGCCCCGCGGCCACCACCGGGAAGCCGGCGGTGCGCGCCCAGTCCACGAGGTCGCAGATGAGCGCCGGCTGGTCGCCGTAGGCGAGGCTGTACACCACGCCCGCCTCGGCCGCCTTGCGCGCAAGGAGCGGACCGCAGAAGGCGTCGGCTTCCACCGTGACCATGACGACATGCTTTCCATTCCGGAACGCCGCCAGGGCGTGCTCCACCGCGGCCGGGGGGTTTCCGGTCGATTCGATGATGATGTCGATCTCCGGGTGCGCCACCAGCGCCGGCCAGTCCTCGGAGAGATAGGTTCGCTTCTCCCGGATCGCGGCGTCGAGCGAGCTCGCTTCGTAGGCCTCCTTCGGCCAGCCGACGCGCTCGAGGTTCTTGCGTGCGTAGTCGGGAGAGAGGTCGGCGATGCCGACCAGATGCACGCCCGGCGTGCGCGGGATCTGCGCGATGTACATCGCGCCGAACTTGCCCGCGCCGATCACGCCGATGCGCAGCGGCCTGTCTTTTCTTTCCAGAAGCTTCGCGTAGAGATTCATTCCATCCTCAAAAACAATGGGGGCTGTCCCTATTCAGGCTGAAAAATGGTGACTGTCACCATTTAGGCGGCTTTCAGGGACGCTTGCAGTTCTTCCGCGGGCGTGCCGTCCTTCCAGGGAAGGGCGACGTCGTAGTGCTCGAGCAGGCAGTCGTCGGGCAGCGAGCGGATCGGCGAAAAATCGCGGTGCGCGATGTAGCCGGGGCGCTTGAAGCGCCGGATGTGGTTCGAGACCGCGCAGAGCGAGAGGTACACGCTCACGCGGTTCCACGGCGAAAGGTTGGACGACGATGCGTGCACCAGGCAGCCGTGGAACAGGATCATCGACCCGGCCGCCCCCTTGGGCGCGACGATCCCGCCGCGGTCCACCAGACGTTTTATCGTGTCTTGGTTGATAACCCATAGCGGGTAGCTGGTGGTGCTCGTGTCGTGATCGGCGTCGAGCACGCCGAGCTTGTGGCTCCCGGGGATGAACATCAGCGGCCCGTTGAACTCGTTCACCTCGTCGAGGAAGATGGCGACGTTCATCGCGCGCGCCTCGGGCATCTGGTCGTCGGCGCGCCAGGTGCCGTAGTCCTGGTGCCACTGCCATACGTCGCCGTCGAACGCCGCCTTGCCGTTGATCTTGAACTGGTGCATGTACACGTCCTCGCCGAAGAGCTGGCGGATCGGCTCGACCATGCGCGGATGGCGCGCGAGCTTGGCGAACGGATGGCTGTACATGTGCGCGGCGAAATTCGTGCGCACCACGTCGCCGGTTTTCTCGCGCACGTTTTCAGGCCGCCGCTGGGCGTAGAGCGACGGCACCTCGTCGGTCAGAACCTTGATTTCCCGCGGGGTGAAGAGCCCGGGGAAGAACAGATACCCTTCGCGGTCGAATTGCTGGAGCTGCTCGGAAGAAAGCTTCATCGGGACGCCTCCTTGCGCATGCTGGCCTGAAGTTGAGTGGACAGGATCTTGCCGGCGCCCTCGCAGTGGCGCCGCGCCAGGGCCTCGGCCTTCGCCGCTTCGCCGGCGTTGATCGCCGCGAGGATCGCCTCGTGCTCGTCCCACACCGCGCCGGGCATCTGCGGCCGGCCGAGCGCGACGCCCATCGCGCGCGCGATGTGCTGGAGCTGCCGGCCCGCGGTCTGGGCGATCAGCGGATTGCCGGAAGCCTCGTAGAGGCACTGGTGAAAGTGCATGTCGGCCTCGATCATCGCGCCGACCTTTCCGGCCGCCACCACCTTGCGGCCGCGCGCGACGAGGGCGGGATCGAGCTGCTTTCCGGATTGCGCGGCGAGGCGCGCCGCCAGCCCGTCGAGCACGCCGCGCACCTGGTAGAGCTGCTCGAGCGCGGCGCCGTCGAGAGGCGCGACCATCAGGCCGCGGCGCCCTGCGTCCACGACGAAGCCTTCGTTCTTGAGCAGGCGCAGCGCCTGGTGCACCGGCTGGCGCGAGACGTTCAGCGAATCGGCGAGCTCTTCCTGCGTGACGCGCGCGCCGGGCGCAAGCCTGCCTTCACAGATCGCGGCGAGGAGTTGCTGATAGACCTGCTGGGACAGCTCCGGCCGGCCGTCGATGCGCTCGAGGGGGGGCATACGTATACCGCGTACTGTATACCGTATTCGGATCGAGCGTCAAGCCATTCAAATACCATAGGTCGGTGAAAGCCGATTCGCTCCGCACCATCCTCTATGCCCTCGGCGCGAACCTGGCCATCGCCGCGGCCAAGACCGCCGCCGCGATCGCGACCGGCTCGAGCGCGATGCTGGCGGAAGCGATCCACTCCTACGCCGACAGCGGCAACCAGGGACTGCTGCTGTGGGGCATGCGCCAGGCGAAGCGCCCGCCTTCGCCCGACTACCCCTTGGGCTGGGGCAAGGCGGTGTTCTTCTGGTCGTTCATCGTCGCGCTGGTGCTGTTTTCGCTCGGCGGGCTGTTCTCGCTCTACGAAGGCTGGCACAAGCTCGCCCATCCCGAACCGATCCGGTTCGCGTGGGTGGCGGTCGGAATCCTCGTCTTCGGTCTCGTCGCCGAGACCATCTCGCTGCGCGCCTGCCTGCACGAAGTCGGCAAGGTGCGCGGCGGGCGCAGCCTCTGGCGCTGGTTCCGCGAAAGCCGGCAAAGCGAGCTGGTGGTGATCCTCGGCGAGGACCTGGCCGCGCTGCTCGGCCTGGCGCTGGCCTTGAGCGCGGTGCTTGCCACGATAGTCACCGGCAACCCCGCCTGGGACGCGCTCGGCTCGATCTCGATCGGCGCGGTGCTGATCGTCGTCGCGGTCGGCATCGGCATCGAGATCAAGGCGCTGCTCATCGGCCAGAGCGCCGAGCGCGAGACCGAGGCGAGATTGCGGGAGTTCCTGCAGCAGCAGGCAGGCGTGGAGAAAATCCTGCGCCTGATCACCCTCCAGCTCGGCACTTCGCTCATGGTGGCGGTGAAGGCCAGGATGGCGGCCGAAACCGCGGCCGAGCTGGTCGACGCAATCAACCGCGCCGAGGCGGCGGCGCGCGCCGAGTTTCCGGAAATCCAGTGGCTCTTCTTCGAGCCGGACGTCACCGACTGAATTTCTATTTCTGCTCCGGAACCTTGGTCGCGGCCTGCGGAACCTTCTCGACCTCCGGAACCTTGGTGCCCGGTGCCGGGCCGGGCTGGGCGCCATCCGTAGTGGGAACCACCACGCCGGGCAGGAGCGGGACCTCGTGCACGATCGTCACTCCGGTGACGTAGTAGCGCGTATCGCCGAAGCACGACGTGGGAATTCCGACTTTCTGCTCGTAACGCAGCGACACGCGCTTGCCGATCGCCTTGGACACCTCGTCGGCGACCTTGTCGTCCATCACGGTGAAGTTGAACTTCTCCGGCGTCGAGCCCGGCAGCGAGACCATCGTCATCTCGCCTTCCCAGGTCTTGCAGACCCAGCCCTTGTTGGAGAACTTCTGCACCCAGCCGGCGCGCTCGCCGTCGGCGTAGCTCCAGTTCAACACGAAGGCGAAGTAAACGACGGGGGCCAGGATCAGCACCGCCACGGCCCAGAGCAGGAACTTTGTGCGCGTCGTCATGGTCTCGCCTCCCCTCGGATGAGACTCGCCGGCAGTCTACCCGTCCTTGCGGACGCCGAGTATTGGACCAAAGGGCAGGCTAGGATCGGCCTGTCGGCAATTATTGCAAGGAGAGGCCACGATGGCGGTCAGGACGAGGGTCGGAACCACCAGCGCGATCCGCGGGCCGGCCCTCACCTACACCGGCGACGCCTTCATCGAGGGCCTCGAGGGCACGATGCGCTACGAGCCCGACGCGATCGTCGCCATGGGAGGCGGCAAGGTTACGCACTTCGGCCCGGCGGCCGAGGTGCGCCCGCAGCTGCCGCGCGGCGTAAGAGTCCGGCATTACGGCAAGGACAGCCTCATCCTCCCTGGCTTCGTCGACTGCCACGTGCACTATCCGCAGACGCAGATCATCGGCGCGTACGGCGAGCAGCTCACCGATTGGCTGACCCGGTACGCCTACACCGCCGAGGCGGCGTTCGCGGACCGCGAGCACGCGCGCGCGGCGGCGAAAGTCTTCCTGCAGGAATGCGTGCGCGCCGGCACGACCACGGCGGCGGTGCACTGCACGGTGCATCCGCAGTCGGTCGACGCGTTCTTCGAGGCCGCCGCGGAGCTCGACCTGCGCATGATCGCCGGCAAGGTGCTGATGGACCGCAACGCGCCCGCGGCACTCACCGACACGGCGCAGCGCGGCTACGACGAGTCGAAGGCGCTGATCGGGCGCTGGCACGGCCGCGGTCGCCAGCTCTACTGCGTCACCCCGCGCTTCGCGCCGACGAGCAGCCCGGAGCAGATGGAGGCGGCCGGCGCGCTGTGGGCCGAGCATCCCGGAACCTACCTCCAGTCGCACGTCGCCGAAAGCCGCGCCGAGCTCGCGTGGGTAAAGAAGCTCTATCCCGAGCGCAAGGGCTATCTCGACACCTACGACCACTACCGGCTGCTCGGTTCGCGCGCGATCTACGGGCATGGCATCTGGCTTACCGAGGAGGAGCTCGCCCGCTGCCACGAAAGCGGCACCGCCCTCGCCCACTGCCCGACTTCGAACGGCTTTCTCGGCAGCGGCCTGTTCGATCTCGCGAACGCAAAGAAGGCCGCGCGTCCGGTCAGGGTGGGCGTGGCGTCCGACCTCGGCGCCGGCACGTCGTTCTCGATGCTGCAGACGCTCGCCGAGGCGTACAAGGTGGCGCACCTCACCGGCAACACGCTCTCGGCCGGCCAGGCGTTCTACCTGGCGACGCGCGGCGGCGCGCAGGCACTGTACCTCGAGGACACCATCGGCAGCATCGCCGTCGGCATGGAAGCCGACCTCGTGGTGCTCGATCTCAGGTCGACCGCGGTCATCGACTACCGCATGCGGCACTGCCAGAGCCTCGAAGAAGCGCTGTTCATCCAGATGACGCTGGGCGACGACCGCGCCGTGGCGGCGACCTACGTCGCGGGAACGCTGGTCCATGGCCGGTAGCGGCATTGGACCAACGTCCAATATCGGCCCCGCCGGACACTCGACTATCGTCGGGCGCATGGACCTGAGTCGCCTCGCTTTTTTCCTGCTGCTGTTCTCCCTGGCGGCGGCCGCACAGGAGGCGCCGCGACAGAGCGCGGCGGTGGTGATCGCGAACCGTACCGTCATCGTCCTTCGCGGTCCGATCGCCGGCTACTCGGCCGAGGAGCGCGTGCGCAACGCCATCGACCGTATCGAGACGGCGCTCGATGCCGACCCCTACGCCCGGATTTCGTTCGACGATTCGGAAGCCGGCACGCGCGTGCTGCTGGGCGAGACGCTCGGGTACATCGTCACCAAGATCGACATCGACTCGGTCGCGGGCGAAACGCCGCAGATCCTGGCGAAGGAGAGCGCCAAGCGGCTCGAGCGCGCCATCGTGGAGCGCCGTGAGCAGCATTCGCTGCGCTACCTCGCGATCGCGGCGGCCTACGCCGCCGGGGCGAGCGCGGTCTACGCGGCGCTGCTGTGGCTGCTCGTGTGGGGCAGCCGGCGACTCAGCGGCTACGTCTCGCTCGCAGCGGAAGAGAAGGTGCGGAAGCTCCAGATCGGCAACGTGCGCGTGTTCGCAACGCGCGCCGTCCAGGTGCTGGCGTGGCTGCTCGCGCTCACGGCGACGGTCTGGTGGCTCGCCTTCGTGTTGCAGCAGTTCCCCTACACCCGGCGCTGGGGCGAGGATCTGCAGGTCAACCTGCTCGACATGGCGCGGCAGATCGTGCTCGCGATCCTGGGCGCGCTCCCCGGCCTCGCGTTCGCCGTCGTCATTTTCTTCCTGGCGCGGGTGCTCATCCGCGTCGCCGGCGCGTTTTTCGATCGCGTGGAGCAGGGAACGCTCCAGCTCACCTGGCTCGACACCGACACGGCGCGGCCGACCCGGCGCATCTTCTCGATCGTCGTCTGGGTGTTCGCGCTCGCGATGGCCTACCCGTTCCTGCCCGGCGCCGGGACAGACGCGTTCAAGGGCCTGTCGGTGCTGGTGGGACTCATGCTGTCGCTCGGCGGCGCGAGCGTCATCGGGCAGGCCTTCAGCGGCATCATCCTCATGTACATGCGCATCTTCCGGCGCGGCGACTACGTGCGCATCGGCGACACCGAAGGCACGGTGACCGAGCTCGGCATGTTCGCGACGCGCATCCGTACCGGCATGGGCGAGGAAATCGCGGTCTCCAACTCGACCGTCCTCACGTCGACCACGAAGAACTACTCGCGCGCGGTTCCCGGCACCGGCATCGTGGTCCTCGATACCGTCGTCACCATCGGCTACTCGACGCCCTGGCGCCAGGTGGAGGCGATGCTGAGGGAGGCCGCGCGCCGCACCGACGGCATCGCTCACGCGCCCGAGCCTCTGGTACGCCAGACCGCGCTCTCGGACTTTTACGCGGAGTACCGGCTGATCGGCTACAGCAGGGCTCAGACCGCAGACGAGCGCACCGATATCATCAACCACCTGCACGGCCACATCCAGGACGTGTTCAACGAGTACGGCGTGCAGATCACCTCGCCGCACTACATGCTGGAGCCGAAGCAGTCGCAAGTCGTGCCGAAGGAGCACTGGTACGCGCCGCCCGCGCAGGCGCCCTCCCCGGCAGACGCACGGATTCGCGAAGCCTCAGGCAAGCGCGGCGGCGAGGCGTAGGGCGGCAAGGCGCGGCTCGGACCTACTCACCGTGGCGGGCGTCCCGCACCCTGGCTGGCACTGCTCGGCGAGTCCGCCCTCATATCGGCCTGAAGGTCGCGCAGGCTCTTCTCGCTGACCTGGACCATGCGGCCTCGCGGACGGTCGAGGTCGACGATCAGGTACGCCAGGATCACGATCAGCCCGATCATCAGATAGGCGACGAAAGACGTGCGGTGGCCCGCGACCCCCGTGGCGTAGCCAATGGTCATCGTGGTGATCAGGAACGCGCCGCACAGGAGCAGCAGCACCGTTTCCGGGACGTGGCGGGTCATCGCCGCATCGCGTTTGACCAGCTCGCCGATCATGCCGTTGACGGCCTGTACGTACGGACCCGTTTCCGGGGAGCGCGGATCGAGCCGGACCACCTCCACCGCCTGGTCCCGCAGCGCGTCGAGCCGACGCCTCGCCTCGGCGATCAATCCGTTGAACTCGTCTTTCCTGCCGGGGGAGAGCGTGACCATCTCGACGCGCAGATCGACGAAGCTGCGCAGTGCTTGCTGGACCGTGTCGCTGATCGAGTCAGGCAGCAGCTCCGAGCGCAGGTACGCGGTGCGGATGGCGTTCGCTTCGTTGACCGCAGCTTCGCTGCGGCTGTCGAATCTCTGCAGCGCCAAGCTGAAAGTGAACCCGAGCACCAGGGCCATCAAGCCGAGAACGCTGCCCTGAATCAGGTTGACGTGGCCCTCGATCCGCCGCCGCTGGTCGGGCGCGAGGCGACTAGCGAGGCGCTGGCCCACCTGCATCGCGACTACCAGCGAGACATACAGAACCGCGGCGAGCAGCGTGCCGTCGATGTCGTACAGGCTCACGCGGGCGTCCCCAGGTTCAGGCTCGGCGCCACCATCGGGGGACGATAGCAAGAATTCCCGGCCCTACGATGGGAGATCTAAACCGGGGGCCGCGCGAATCTTGCAGGTCGCTGCACTTTTTTCAGCTCATTGCCGCACTACGGCGCGGCGGGCTCGAACTCGTAGATGCCGCCGTCCGCCATCAGCGACAGGAAGAGATGCCCGTCCTTCAACACGTAAGACCGCACGTTGGGCAGCTGCTTCATGATCTGGTCGTGCAGCGACCCCGGCGGGCACTGGGCGCGCGTGGCCGCGATCGGGCCGAATTGCAATTGGTTCGGCCCCGAAGACTTCCACCCCGCGCGCGCGCGGTTGCAGTCGACTCGGGCGCTCATCACGCCATCGGGAGCGAAGGCCAGCGTGTACTTGGCCTTGTCGTCCGGGGTCAGCACGGCACCGCCGCCGCCCTGGAACTTCACCAGACGCCACGAGGTGCCGCCCAGTTTCGCGGTTTGCTCTCCCTGGCCGGGAATCTGCGCGCATCCTGCGAGCAGGAAGCTGCCAAAGATAAAGATGAAGGCCCGCACTAGTCCACGCGCGCGCCGGAGGCCTTGACCACCTTGGCCCACTTCGCGATCTCGGACTGGAGCAGGCTCGCGAGCTCGGCCGGCGTACCGCCCTTCACTTCGCCGATACCGTCGTGCGTAATGCGCTCGCGCACGTCCGGCATCTCGAGGACCTTGCCGATCTCGCCGTTAAGGCGCGCCACGAGCTCGCGCGGCGTGCCCTTCGGCGCGAAGGCGGCGAGCCAGATCTCGATCTCGACGCCCGGCACGCCGGCTTGCGCCGTGGTCGGCACGTCGGGAAGCGCCTGCATGCGCCTCTCGCTCGCCACCGCGAGCGCGCGCAGCTTCCCGGCGCGGACGTGCGGCATGACGTCGGTCGCGACGCCGAAGAGGAGCATGGTCTGGCCGCCGAGCATCGCGGTCACCGCCGGCGCGCTGCCGTTGAACGGAATGTGGTTCAGCTTCAGGCCCTTCGCGGTCGCGAACATCTCCGCCGCCAGGTGCTGGGTGGTCCCGATGCCGTTCGATGCATAGGTCACCTCGCCGGGACGCTTGCGCGCCAGCTCGGCGAGCTCGCCGACGGTCTTCGCCGGCACGGAAGGATTGACGACCAGGATGTTCGGCACGGTGGAGAGCAGGATGATCGGCTCGAAGTCGCGCACCGGGTCGTAGGCGAGCTTGGCGTGCAGGCTCGGAAAGATCGACATTGCGCCGATGCCGTTGAAGAGGAGCGTGTAGCCGTCGGCCGGCTGGCCCGCCGCGTGCACGGTGCCGACGACGCCGCCCGCGCCGACGCGGTTCTCCACCACCACGGGTTGTCCCAGCCGCTCGGCGAGCCGCTGGCTCACGATGCGCGTGACCGTGTCGTAATAGCCGCCCGCCGGCACCGGCAGGATGACCTTGAGCGGCCGCGACGGATAAGCTTGTCCTAACGCGCTCGTGCACGTGAACGCCAGCACCAGCGCCACGATGCGCTTAAAAGCGCTGGTCACTGCCCTTTGGGCTCGACGTACTGGAAGAAGAGCTCGTCGCCGCGCACCATGCCGAGCTCGCGGCGCGCGCGTTCCTCGATCGCTTCGCTGCCCTGCTTGAGGTCGCGCACTTCCGCGGCGAGGGCGGCGTTGCGCGCCTCGAAGCCGGCATTCCTGTTCTTCTGACCGGCAACTTCCGTTTCGAGCTGCCACGCGCGCAGCCAGCCGCCCTTGCCGACCCAGAGCGGGTATTGGATCAGCACGATGAGCGCGCCGAGGATCGCCGCGAGGACTTTCATCCGAAGCGCCCGAAGGCCTCCTGGCCGGGATAATCGACCGAATCGCCCAGGTCCTCCTCGATGCGCAGGAGCTGGTTGTATTTCGCTACGCGATCTGAGCGCGACAGCGACCCGGTCTTGATCTGCAGCGCGTTGGTGCCGACGGCGATGTCGGAGATCGTGGTGTCCTCGGTCTCGCCCGAGCGGTGCGACAGCACCGTGCCGTAGCCCGCGCGCTTGGCGAGCTCGATCGCGGCGAAGGTCTCGGTGAGCGTGCCGATCTGGTTCACCTTGATGAGGATCGAGTTCGCCACGCCCTGCTGGATGCCTTCGCGCAGGATGCGCGTGTTGGTGACGAAGAGGTCGTCGCCGACCAGCTGCACCTTGCCGCCGAGCCGGTTGGTGAGCGTCTTCCAGCCCTCCCAGTCGTTCTCGGCCATGCCGTCCTCGATCGACACGATCGGAAAGCGCGCCACGAGCTCGGCGAGGTAGTCGCAGAGCTGCGCCGACGAAAGCTTGCGGTTCTCCGATTCCAGGACGTAAACCCCGTCGTGAAAAAACTCCGAGGCCGCGCAGTCGAGCGCCAGCACCACGTCGTGCCCGGCGCGGTAACCCGCGGCCTCGATCGCCTCGGTGATGAGCTCGATCGCCGCGGCGTGCGTGGCGAGGTCCGCCGGCGCGAAGCCGCCTTCGTCGCCGACCGCCGTCGACATGCCTCTTCCGTCAATGAGCTTCTTGAGGGACTGAAAGACCTCGGCGCCGCAGCGCAGCGCCTCGCGGAAGCTCTGCTGGCTCACCGGGACGATCATGAGCTCCTGGAAATCGAGCCGGTTGTTGGCGTGCGCGCCGCCGTTCACCACGTTCATCATCGGCACCGGCATGCGCATGGCGCCCGCGCCGCCGAGATAGCGGTAGAGCGGCAGGCCCGACTCCTCCGCCGCCGCCTTGGCGTTCGCCATCGACACCGCGAGGATCGCGTTGGCGCCCAGGCGCGACTTGTTGTCCGTGCCGTCGAGGTCGATCAGCGTCTTGTCGACGAACGCCTGCTCGGTCGCGTCGAGCCCGACGATCGCCTCGGAGATCTCGGTGTTGACGTGCTCGACCGCCTTCAGCACGCCTTTGCCGCCGTAGCGGCTCTGGTCGCCGTCGCGCAGCTCGACCGCCTCGCGCGAGCCGGTGGAGGCGCCCGAGGGCACCGCCGCGCGCCCCATCACGCCCGACTCGAGCAGCACGTCGGCCTCGATGGTGGGGTTGCCGCGCGAGTCGAGGATTTCGCGCGCGACCACGTCGACGATGGAGCTCATCTGCCTCTCTTCAGGAAATAAACGTGGTCTGTCCCTGTTTCTGCCGTCGTATTTATTTTTTTACCTTGTCTTCTGCGAATCCATTCTTCTTGACGCGGCGGTCGAGGTCGACCAGCGTCTCCAGCAGCTCGGGCATCAGGTGCAGCGGCCAGGAGTTCGGCCCGTCGCACAGGGCGTTGTCGGGGTCGGGGTGCGTCTCCATGAACACGCCGGACACCCCGGCGGCGACCGCGGCGCGGGCCAGCACCGGGATATGCTCGCGCTGCCCGCCCGAGGCCGTGCCCTGCCCGCCGGGGAGCTGCACCGAATGGGTTGCGTCGAACACGACCGGGCAGCCGGTTTCGCGCATCACCGCGAGGCCCCTCATGTCCACCACCAGGTTGTTGTAGCCGAAGCTGAAGCCGCGCTCACACACCAGGATCTGCCGGTTGCCTGTGCTCTGCGCCTTCTCCACGACCTGCTTCATCTCCCAGGGCGACAGGAACTGGCCCTTCTTGATGTTGAGCGGCTTGCCGGCAGAGGCGGCGTTGCGGATGAAGTTGGTCTGGCGGCAGAGGAAGGCCGGCGTCTGGATGACGTCGACGACCGCGGCGACCTCCTTCACCGGCGTGTCCTCGTGCACGTCGGTCAGAACCGGAAC
>DASXAO010000039.1:0-22351 GCA_036406675.1 Burkholderiales bacterium | reverse complement strand
GACCCGCGGCGTGATGCGGCCGTGCGGCTCGCCGATGCGGAACACCGTGTGCTTGTCGCCGCCTTTCGCGACCGTCCTGCGGATGCGGCCTGCTTCGTACAGGTCGACGGAGATGAGCGAAGCGACCGCGCCGAGCGTGCGGCCCCAGCCGACCACGCCGGCGATGGTCTCTTCGTTCAGGCAGTTCTGCAGCGACAGGGCGAAGCCCTGCTCGGAGAGGTAGGGCGCGATGAGCGCCGTCGCCCAGCGGGTGTCGTAGGACTTGACCGAGATCATCGCGATATCGACGGGGTTTCGCGCCAGGGACTGCACCTCGGTCAGGTGCAGGGTCTTCGCCTTCCTGACGACGAACTTCTCCTCCGGCGTGACACCGTCGAGCTCGAGGCCGCGCGAGCGGATGGTCTCGACATGCTCCGGCCACGCGTCGATGAGGGTGACGTCGTGGCCAAGGTGGGCGAGCGAGCCGCCGACATAGCCTCCCAGCGCTCCCGCGCCGACGACTGCAATGCGTTTTGTCATAGACTAGGTGCGATGATAATCGAGCCGCTGGCCGGCGCGTTGGGGGCCGAGGTGCGCGGCGTGGCCCTCGCCGACCTCCAGGACGAATCCGCCTGGCAGGCGATCCGGCGCGCGTTTCTGCGCTACTCGGTCCTGGCGTTCCGCGACCAGGCGCTCGAGCCGGCCGACCTGATGTGCGTGGGCGGGCGCTTCGGCGAGCCCTGCTTCTATCCCTTCGTCACCGGGCTGGACGGCTATCCGCATATCTTCGAGGTGGTGAAGGAAGAGCAGGAAACCACCAACTTCGGCGGCAACTGGCATTCCGACACCACCTACCTCGCGCAGCCGCCGCTCGCCACGCTGCTCCAGGCGGTCGAGACGCCCGCGTACGGGGGCGATACGCTTTTCGCGAGCACCCAGGCTGCCTACGACGCGCTGTCCGACGGCATGAAAAGCCTCGTCGGCGGGCTGATCGGGGTGAACAGCGCCGGCCTCAAGCTCGGCGGCGGCCGCCGCAAGATGCACAGCACCATCGGCGGCATGAAGGTCCACGACACCGAGAATGCCGACCAGTACGAGGCGGAGCATCCCGTGGTGCGCACGCACCCCGACACCGGTCGCAAGGCGCTCTACGTGAGCCGCAGCCACACCATCCGCTTCAAGGACATGAGCGAAGAAGAAAGCCGCCCGCTCGTCGAGTTCCTGCAGACACACCAGACGCGGCCGGAGTTCACCTGCCGCGTGCGCTGGGCGCCGGGGACCCTGACCATCTGGGACAACCGCTGCACTCAACACAACGCCGTCAACGACTACCACGGCCAGCGCCGGCGGATGCGGCGCC
The DNA here is from genome assembly GCA_036406675.1 of Burkholderiales bacterium. GTDB lineage: Bacteria > Pseudomonadota > Gammaproteobacteria > Burkholderiales > SG8-39 > SCGC-AG-212-J23. Next base: position 21,012 of record DASXAO010000039.1, on the reverse strand, counting down.
TCACCGTGGGCGCGCAAACGCCGCGTTAGCCCGCCGCTAACCCTTTTTGCTGCAGCCTGCGTTTAAGGGTGGAACTGAAAGGGAGGTTCCACCATGTCCGTCCGCCGCATCGGCCGCGCAGTCGTCGTGCTCGCAGTCGCAGCCTGCTTTTCCGGTTCCGCGTCTTCACAGCAGTCGAGCCGAATAGCCCGGGTCACCCTGTACCCCGGTAGCGCGGCGATCGAGCGCGCCGGCGCCGTTTCCGCCGGCAGCGGCACGCTCGAGATGAGCGGGCTGCCGGCCAGCTTCGATTTGCGCACGTTGCGCGTGGAAGCGAGCCCCGGAATCCGCGTCGGCGAGGTTTCGGTACAGGACGTAGGTCGCGCCGAGGCCCTGAGCGGCCGTGAAGCGGAGCTCGAGGCGAAGATCCAGGCGTTGAACGATGACAAGGCGGCGCTCGAGGTCGACGTAAAGACCGCGGAGCTCGTGCGCGACTACCTGGCCTCTCTTCGTGCGCGGCCGGGCGGTGAAGGCGACAAGGCGCATCCGGTCGCGGTTGACCCGAAGGCGATTCCTGCAGTCATCGAGGCGCTCCGGCGCGGCGGCGGCGACGCCTACGGGCAGATCCAGCGCATCGCGATCAAGAAGCGTGCGATCGACAAGCAGGTCGCCGCGCTCCAGCGCGATCTGGCGCGCCTGCGCACGGGCACCCGAGACGCCCGCACGCTCGTCATCGGCTATGCGGCATCGCGCGCGGGCGAGGTGCGCGCCTCCTACCAGGTGACGAATGCGGGCTGGAAGCCGGTGTACCGCGCAGCCCTCGACTCGTCGAGCTCGCGCGTGGAGCTCGAGCGCCAGGCGACCATCATGCAGCGCACCGGCGAAGACTGGCGCGGCGTCGCCTTGCGCCTCTCCACCGGCCAGCCGCGCGCCGCGCAGATCGTCGACCCGTCCACCTGGCAGCTCGTGATCCGGCCGCCGGTCGCACAGGCGGGACTGCTCTACAACGAGGCGCGCTCGCCCGCTCCAGCGGCGGCGCCGGAGCAGAGGGCAGCCAAGGCCGTGCGGTCAGACGAGGCCGAGCGCATCGTCGCGCAGTTCGAAACCCAGTACGCCACGGAGTTCGAGGTGCCGGGGCAGGTCGACCTGCCCGCCGACGGGCGCCAGGTCAACGTATCGCTCGCGACGCAGACGATTCCCGTCAAGCAGCGCATCCGCGTCGTGCCGCGAGGCGACGCCGCAGCGATGGTCACAGCCGAGGCCGAGCTTCCCGAGGGCGTGTGGATCCCGGGCGACGCGCAGCTCTACCGCGACGGAGCCTATATCGGCTCGACCTTCTGGAACGCGCAGGCGAAGGAAAAGCTCGTTCTCCCGTTCGGCCGCGACGACCGCATCCAGGTCGCCACCAACCGCACCAAGAACCGCACGGGCTCGGGCGGCCTGATCGGCCAGAAGAACGAGCGCCAGATCGCCGATCTCTACATTGTCACCAGCAGGCATAAAGTGCCTGTGGAGCTCCTCGTGCTCGAAGCCTCGCCGGTGGCGGTCTCCGATCAGATCAGCGTCGACGCGGCCTTCGAGCCCAAGCCCAAGCTCACCGACTGGGAGGACAAGCGCGGCGTGGTGGCGTGGGAGCAGCCGCTTCTTCCCGGCGAGACGCTCAAGTTCGTCGCCGACTACACCATCCGCTATCCGAAGGAGGCGGTGGTGATCGGACTGCCGTGAGGTGCGCGGCAAGGGTCTTTCAGGAACTAGTTCGCGCGCGAGGTCTAGCACTTCGCCGCAGTGCGCGTTGACGATTCCTGAAAGAAAATGCACCCCGCTCGCGTGACGTAAGGCGCGCCGGTCACCGTTATCCACAGCGGGCGTGAACTCTCCCCTGCGTCCCCCCGGACACTGCCAGTAGTGTAGTTGGCAAGAAAGGGGGGTAGATTTATGAAGATCTCTGTTCGCAAGGCACTCGCGGCGGCGGGATTCATCGCCGCCTCGCTGGCCAGCAGCGTCGCACTCGCCGTGGTCGAGTCGGAAGGCACGAGTGGCAACGGCACGTTTTCCACCGCTCAGCCTCTGGACAGCGCCGTCGACGCCAACGGCACCGTGATAGTTACGGGCGCCGTCGGCAACACGACCTGCTCGGCGCCGGTGGTGGAGGACCTCGACTTCTATTCGTTCCAGGCCACCGCGGGCGACGTTCTGACGATCGACATCAACGGCGGCATCAAGGACGGGCTCTGCCCGACCGCTACGCTCCGCAGCGTGGACACCACCATCGCGATGTTCGACGCGTCCGGAAACATGCTGTACGCAGACGACGACGCCGATGACACCGACATGGGCTCGATCGCGACGAACGACTCGCGCATCGTGTTTGCCGTGGTGCCGGCCGACGGAACCTACTTCGTCGGCGTGGGCAGCAGCGGAAGCCCGTTTACGGGCGGAATGGCGCGCAACTTCGTGAGTGGCGGCACGCTCGACTCCTCGACGGTGGACCCGAGCGTCGGGAACGGCAGCTACACGCTCCAGATCGACGGTATCCACACGCCGCCTGCGGCCGATCCGGGGCCCGTGGCCGATCCTGGCCCGGTGGACCCGCCGGCTGACAACCCGCCCCCGCCGCCGCCGCCGGTAGCCGGCGCCGCGCGGATTAACATCGACATCCGCCCGCGTCACCCGGGCGTGGCGAAGATCTGGGCCAATACCGACGGCAAGGTCGCGGTCGCGCTGCTCTCGTCGAAGACGTTCAACCCGATGAGGGTCGATCGCAGCTCGCTCCGCTTCGGCGCGGACGGCAACGAGCGTAGCCTGATCCGCTGCCACAGCGAGGGCCTGTACCTGAACCGCGACAGGAAGAAGGACCTGGTGTGCCTGTTCGACCTCAAGGCTGCCGACTTCAACGTTGGCGACATCGAGGGCGTGCTGACGGGCACGGTGGACGGCCAGCCGTTCGAAGGCCATGCGCCGCTGAAGGTCTACGTGCGCGGCAAGAAGCACAAGCACCAGCACAACTGGGAGCGCCACGCCGACCGGCGGTAACGCAAGCGGGCGGCGAGAGCCGCCCTCTCCAGGCTGAACATCGGGGGTCCTGGTCGCGAGACCAAGGACCCCCGGTCATTTTTGGCATGCCGGAGGATTGCGCGCCCGGGGCGTCGACTGCATCACTGCGCGCCTGCCGCCCGAGGTCTATCCTGATCTTTCTTTGCGTCCCCGTACGGCGGGAGACTGCGCGATGCTCGCTTGGCTGAAGAACGGCGAAGACGGTCATCTCGACGCGTCGATGCGCACTCCGGCGTCGGCGGCGAAGCTGCTCGCCGGCATTCGTCAGGCCGATCCGGCCGCCGCGCTGGAGGAGCTCGCCGGCTGGCTCGAAAAGGCCCTCCCGCACGACGCGAAAGCCCGCAGCGAAGCCCTGGCGCAGATTCACGAGTCGGGCGCCGCGCACGTGTCCGCGCTACTCGGGGAGTTCGTGGGCAAGCCATCGGGCGGCGGACGCAAGCCGGACGCATCGAGCTGGGAATCGCTGACCCGCTACCTCATCGTGCTGGCGCGCGCGCTCTACGGCTCTGCCCGCTCGCCGCTCAAGGATCCCGGCAGCACGCAGGGGCTGCGCCTGGTCGCGGCGGGCGACGCGGCTAGATGCCTCCATGCATGCCGCACGCTGGCGAAGGCTTGCCTCATGCGCTACCTCAGCGTGCCCGCCAAGCTCTGGCGCATGGCGTACGCGGTCCATGACAAGGCGCAAAAAGCGGGCTCCGCCGAGACGCCGATTCGCCTGCACGCGTCGAGCACTTCCACTACCACGGTGACGCAGGAGCTGCTGCGGCTCTTGATGCTGCACTCGTGCGCGCCGGAAATGCTGGCGCCGCGGCAGATCGAGGTGGCCGACCGGGTGGCCGAGCAGCTGGGCCAGGACTTCACGCTGCGCCCGCCTGGCGTCGCCGACAACCCGTTCTGCTTCGACCCGTCGAGCGATCTCCCGCCGCGCCGGGCTTCCGGGGATGCCGCGGCCAACGCCACGCAGCGGCATTTCGGCGCGGGGGCCGGCTTCGGCGCATTGGAGCGCCTCCACAGGCAGCTCGCCGCGGCGAAGGCCGAAGACGTCAAGGCGTTCGGCAAGGACATCGATCCCTACACGCAGATCGCGGCCACGCGACACCTGCTCGCGTTCTGGGGGCCCACGTGTCCCTACACGCCACCGCCGCGCTCGCCCGCGACGGGCGTGCTCCACGTGATCCAAGGCTTTTCGCAGGCATGGCAGCAGCTTTCACGCGGACGATCGGTGACGACGGAGCTCTCGCTCGTCGAGGATGGAGACGGCCCGGCCGGCGCGCCGGAAACCTGGGCCTTGCAGGATACCGGCGGCAACGAGCTCGGCGCCGAGATTCCGGCGGATTCGCGAGACGCCGCACGCTGCGGCGACCTGGTGGCGGTGTCGACGGACGGCAAAGAGTATTGGGTCGCCATCATCCGCGCGATGCATGCGAAGCGCGATGGGGCGATGCACGCCACGGTCGCGATCCTGAGCCGCGATCCGGAGGCCGTCGACCTGCGCACGCTCTACGAGCAGCACGAGGACAACGCGTATTCGGAGCAGGCCGCCCGGGAATTCGCCTTCAACCGCACCCGCGCGATCGTGCTCGCGGACGATCCGGCGGCCTCGCAGACGCTGAACCTGCTTCTTGCGCCGGAGAGCTGGAAGGAAGGCCGCGTCTACGAGACGACCGTGGACGGCTCGGCGCGCCGCCTGCGCGGCGTACGGCTGCTGCGCCGTGGCGACGACTACGCACGCGTCACGTTCGAGTGGGTGGTAGAGGGCGAGAGCGTGGCCACCTAGCGAGCGGCACGGTTTAGACCCAGTTCCTCGCGCGGCGGACCGCCTCGCGCCAGCGCGACATGCGGGCTTCCCGGTCGGAAGAGCCCATGTGCGGCTCGAAGCGCCGCGCGGCCTGCCATTGCCGCGCGAGCTCCTCGCGCGATTTCCACAGATCCACGGTGAGCCCGGCGAGGTAGGCTGCGCCGAGGGCGGTGGTCTCCAGAACGCGCGGCCGCACGACCGGAACGTCGAGAAGGTCGGCCTGGAACTGCATCAGGAGGTCGTTCGCGGAGGCGCCGCCATCGACGCGCAGCTCGGCGAGCTTCTCGCCCGAGTCCTTCTGCATCGCCTCGAGCACCTCCGCGCTCTGGAAGGCGATCGACTCCAGCGCGGCGCGCGCGATGTGCGCTCGCGTGGTTCCTCTCGTCAATCCCACAATTGTCCCTCGCGCGTTTGGATCCCAGTACGGCGCGCCCAGCCCGGTGAAGGCCGGAACGACGAACACCTCGCCCGAGTCGAGGACTTCGGAAGCCAGCCGTTCTACTTCATTTGAACTGCTGAAGAAGCCGAGCTGGTCGCGCAGCCACTGCACCACCGCGCCGGCGATGAACACGCTGCCTTCGAGCGCGTATTCCTTTGCGGAGGTCTGGGCGCAGGACGTGGCGACGAGGCCGTTCGCCGACTGCACGACCTTGTCGCCGGTGTGGAGCAGCATGAAGCAGCCGGTGCCGTAGGTGTTTTTCGCCATGCCGGGGGTGTGGCAGCCCTGGCCGAACAGCGCCGCCTGCTGGTCGCCGGCGACGCCGGCGATGAGGAGCGGCTCGCCAAAGACGCCGGCGGGCACCATGCCGAACGCATGCGCCGAGGGATGCACTTCCGGCAGGATGGCGCGCGGCACGCGCAGCAGCCGCAGCAGCTCGTCGTCCCACTCGTTGGTGTGGATGTTGAACAGGAGCGTGCGCGAGGCGTTCGAAACGTCGGTAACGTGAGTTCGATTCCCGGTGAGCTGCCAGACGAGCCAGGTGTCCACGGTGCCGAACGCGAGCTCGCCGCGCGCGGCGCGCTCGCGCGCGCCGGGAATCTCGTCGAGCAGCCACGCGAGCTTGGTGCCGCTGAAGTACGGGTCGACGACGAGGCCGGTGCGCTCGCGGATCAGGCTCTCGGCGCCGACCTCGCGCAGGTCCTTGCACAGCTCCGCGGTGCGCCGGTCCTGCCACACGATGGCGTTCGCGATCGGCTCGCCGGTCTGGCGGTCCCACACGATGGTGGTTTCGCGCTGGTTGGCGATGCCCACGGCCAACAGATCTTTCGCGGAAATTCCACTTTTGCGGAGCGCGTCGCGCGCCACGTCGCGCTGCGTGGCGAAGATCTCGCGCGGGTCGTGCTCCACCCAGCCTGCCTGCGGAAAGATCTGGCGGAACTCGCGCTGCCCCACGGCGACGGGGCCGCCGGCCTCGTCGAAGAGGATCGCGCGCGAGCTCGTGGTGCCCTGATCGAGGGCCAGGACGTACTTCACCGAAAAAATTCTAGCAGGGGCCTGCTAAAATCCGCGCCTATGTCCCTGCCGGTCACCGAGGTCGAGCGCGAGCTCCTCCACACGCGCCGCGTCCGTTACGAAGGCTACAAGCGCGCCGACGGCCTCTGGGACATCGAGGCGCACCTCACCGACATCAAGAACCACGACTACCACCTGAAGACCGGAGTGCGCCGCGCCGGCCAGCCGGTGCACAGCATGTGGCTGCGCCTCACCATCGACCGCAAGTTCAACGTGGTCGACGCGGCGGCGTCTTCCGAGGCAGTGCCCTATCCAGGCGGCTGCGAGACGATCGCGCCGGCGTACCGCGCCCTCGTCGGGCTCAATCTGGTGCGGCATTTCAGGCTCAAGGCGAACGAGCTCCTCGGCGGCGTGCGCGGCTGCACCCACCTCACCGAGATGCTCGCCGGCATGCCCACCGCCGCGATCCAGTCGTTCGCCGGCGAGATGAAGGAAGAGCAGGACGACGGCGCGAAGCCCTTCCAGCTCGACCAGTGCCATGCGCTCGAGACGACGGGCGAGACGGTGCGCGTCTGGTATCCGAAATGGTATAGAGGAAAAGCAGCGTGAAAATCCACGAGTACCAGGGTAAGGAGCTCTTCCGGAAGTTCGGCGTGCCGACGCCGCGAGGCTTTGCCGCGTTCAGCGTCGACGAAGCGGTCGAGGCGGCGAAGAAGCTGGGCGGCAGCGTCTGGGTGGTCAAGGCGCAGATCCACGCCGGCGGCCGCGGCAAGGGCGGCGGCGTGAAGGTCGCCCGCTCGATTGATGATGTGAGGGAGAAGGCGAAGCAGATCCTCGGCATGCAGCTGAAGACCCACCAGACCGGCCCGGAAGGGCAGAAGGTGCGCAGGCTGCTGGTGGAGGAAGGCGCCGACATCAAGAAGGAGCTCTACGTCGGCATGGTGGTCGACCGCGGCTCGCAGAAGGTCGTGCTGATGGCCTCTTCCGAGGGCGGCATGGACATCGAGGAGGTGGCCGCCAAGACGCCGGAGAAGATCCGCAAGATCGCGATCGATCCGGCGCAGGGCCTCGGCGACGCGGACGCCGACGAGATCGCGCTCGGCATCGGCATTCCCCAGGTCGCGCTGGCGCAGGGCAGGGCGCTCTTCAAGGCGCTCTACAAGTGCTTCTGGGACACCGACGCGTCGCTGGTCGAGGTGAACCCGCTGATCGTCACCGGGCAGAACCAGGTGCTCGCGCTCGACTCGAAGATGAACTTCGACGACAACGCGCTATTTCGCCATCCGGACATCGCCGCGCTGCGCGACCTCGACGAAGAGGACCCCGCCGAGGTCGAGGCGTCCAAGCACGACCTCAACTACATCCAGCTCGACGGCAACATCGGCTGTCTGGTAAACGGCGCCGGGCTCGCGATGGCGACGATGGACATCATCAAGTTCTACGGCGGAGCCCCCGCCAACTTCCTCGACGTCGGCGGCGGCGCCACCACCGAGAAGGTCACCGAGGCGTTCAAGATCATGCTGAAGACGCCCGCGCTCAAGGCGATCCTGGTCAACATCTTCGGCGGCATCATGCGCTGCGACGTGATCGCGCAGGCGCTGGTGGACGCATCCAAGGCGGTGAGCCTGCACGTGCCGCTGGTGGTGCGGCTCGAGGGCACCAACGTCGACCTCGGAAAGCAGATCCTCGCCGATTCCAAATTGCCCATCATCTCGGCCAAGAACATGGCCGATGCGGCGGAAAAAGTGGTGAAAGCAGCCAAATGAAACACGCCACATGAGCATCCTGATCGACAAGAACACCCGCGTGATGACGCAGGGCATCACCGGCAAGACCGGCCAGTTCCACACGCGCACGGGCGTCCAGTACGCCAACGGCAAGAGCTGCTACGTCGCGGGCGTGAATCCAAAGAAGGCGGGCGAGGACTTCGAGGGCATTCCCATCTACGGGTCCGTAAAGGATGCGAAGAAAGCCACCGGAGCCACGGTGTCGGTGATCTACGTGCCGCCGCCTTTCGCCGCCGCCGCGATCGACGAGGCGGTCGACGCCGGGCTCGAGCTCGTGATCTGCATCACCGAAGGCATTCCGGTGCGCGACATGATCCGCACCAAGGACCGCATGGTCGGGAGCAAGACGCTGCTCGTGGGGCCGAACTGCCCGGGGGTGATCACGCCCGACGAGCTCAAGATCGGCATCATGCCGGGCCACATCCACAAGAAGGGCCCGGTGGGCGTGGTGTCGCGCTCGGGCACGCTTACCTACGAGGCGGTGGGGCAGCTGCGCGAGCTCGGCCTCGGCCAGTCGAGCTGCGTCGGCATCGGCGGCGATCCGGTCAACGGGTTGAAGCACATCGACGTTCTCAGGATGTTCAACGACGACCCGCAGACCGAGGCGGTGATCATGGTGGGCGAGATCGGCGGCAACGACGAGGAGCTCGCGGCGCGCTGGGTCAAGGAACACATGAGGAAGCCGGTGGTGGGCTTCATCGCCGGCGTCACTGCGCCGCCGGGCAAGAGGATGGGGCACGCCGGCGCGATCATTTCCGGCGGCAAGGGCACGGCGCAGGAGAAGCTGGCGGTGATGGAGGAGTGCGGCATCAAGACCACGCGCAATCCCGCAGAGATGGGAAAAATCCTGAAGTCCGTTCTGCGCTGAAGTTTGTCCTGAGATAAGAAGACAATTCAAACACTAGTCCGACCGTATTCCCTGCTCGGCACGCTGCCGTACGCGGCGACGATCTTTCTTTCGTCGTTCCTGCTGTTCCTGGTCCAGCCGATCATCGCCAAGCAGATCCTGCCCTGGTTCGGCGGCTCGGCCGGCGTCTGGACCACGTGCCTCGTGTTCTTCCAGAGCGTGCTGCTCGCCGGCTACGCCTACGCCGATCTCACCACGCGCCTGGGCGCGCGGCGGCAGGCGCTGCTGCACGTCGCGCTGCTCGTCGCGTCGCTCGCCTGCCTGCCGATCATCGCCTCGAGCGGCTGGAAGCCGCGCGGCGAGGAGGAGCCGATCTCGCGCATCCTGCTGCTGCTCGTGGCGACGATCGGCCTGCCGTACTTCCTGCTTTCCACCACCACGCCGCTCCTGCAGTCTTGGTATTGGCGTCGCTTCCAGAGCGCGGTGCCCTACCGCCTTTTCGCGCTTTCCAATTTCGCGTCCCTTCTCGCGCTGCTCGGCTTCCCGGTGCTGTTCGAGCCCGTGTTCGATCTCAACCAGCTCGGCTGGGGCTGGTCGCTGCTGTTTGCCGCCTTCGTCCTCCTTTGCGCCGGCACGGCCTGGATGTCGATCAACGGCTTCGAACCCGAAGTGAAGGCCACGAAAGAAACGGCGGCGCCGCTTTCTCTGAGTGATCAACTGTTGTGGCTCGCGCTCTCGGCGATGGGCTCGGTGATGCTGCTCGCGGTCACCAACCACGTGACCCAGAACGTCTCGAGCGTGCCCTTTCTGTGGGTGCTGCCGCTCGCGCTCTACCTCATCACCTTCATCCTGGTGTTCGACCATCCGCGCTGGTACCTGCGCACCGCGCTGCTCGCCGCGCTGCTCGCGCTGCTACCGGCGATGGCGTACTACATTCCTTCGCTCGACCTGCACGTCGCGGCTCCGCTGTATTTCGTCGGCATGTTCGTCGCATGCATGGTGTGCCACGGCGAGCTCGCGCGCCTCAAGCCCGACCCGGCGCACCTCACCCGGTTCTATCTCATGATGTCGCTCGGCGGCGCGCTCGGCGCGGTCCTCGTGGCGGTGATCGCGCCGCTCGTCCTGCGCGGCTATTTCGAGCTCGGCATCGCCCTCATCCTGCTCGCCGGGCTCTTTGCCCTGCGGGTGCGCGGCGTCGCGAAGTGGGGCGTCCTCGCGGTCCTCGGCGCGACCGCGGTCCTCGTGGTGAGGGGCGGCAACGACTACACGCGCGGCATCCGGGTGATGGAGCGCGATTTCTACGGCGTGGTGCGCACCGCAGACCACTACAGCCCGGTGCCGTACCGCTCGATGTACCACGGCGCGATCATGCACGGCGGGCAGCTCCTCGGCGACGCGTTCCGCAACACGCCCGCCGACTATTTCAGCCCGGACTCGGGCTACGGCCGCGTCTTCACCTCGCTGCGCGAGCTCGATCCGAAGAGGCCGCTGAACGTAGGCGTGCTCGGCCTCGGCGCCGGCGTGATTGCCGCCTGGATGAAGCCCGGCGACCGGCTCACCTTCTACGAGATCAGCCCGCGCGTGGTCGACATCGCGCGGAGCGAGTTCACCTACCTCGCCGACACCCCGGCGAAGACCGAGCTCGTCATGGGCGACGGGCGCCTGTCGCTCGAGCGCGAGCCGGCGCGCGCCTACGACGTGCTCGGCATCGACGCGTTCTCGGGCGACTCGATCCCGATGCACCTGGTGACCCGAGAGGCCATGGCGCTCTACGTCAAGCACCTCAAGCCCGACGGCGTGATCGTGTTCCAGGCCACCAACCGCTACATCGACCTGCTTCCGGTGGTAAAGCGCCTCGCCGACGAGTTCGGCTTCGAGGCGGTCAACATCTCTGACAGCCCCGACGCCGACGACGGGCCGGAATACTGGTATTCCTCGACCGATCAGGTGATTGTCACCCGCAACCGCAGGCTCCTGGAGTGGGGGCGCATCGCGGAGGCCGCCGAAGCGATCGAGGAGCGCAGGGATCTTCCCGTTTTCACCGATGCGCATCACAATCTGCTGCGGATCCTGAAATGAGCGAATCGAGCGAAGCTTCCAGCCTCACCCTGAAGCAGGTGGACGTCTTCACCGGCAGGCCCTTCTACGGCAACCCGGTCGCGGTGGTGCTGGGCGGCGAGGGGCTCGAGACCGAGGACATGCAGCGCATCGCCTGCTGGGTCAACCTTTCCGAGACCACGTTCCTGCTGCCCTCGTCGCAGGCCGACTATCGCCTGCGCATCTTCACGCCGCAGCACGAGCTGCCGTTCGCCGGGCATCCCACCATCGGCAGCGCCTACGCCGCGCTCGAGTCCGGCTTCGTGGAGAAGAAAAAGCTGCTGCGCCAGGAATGCACCGCAGGCATCCTCGACCTGTCCTTCGAGGACGAGCGCATCTTCGTGCGCGGCCCGGAGCCGCGCATCACCGACGTGCGCCGCGGGCTGCCGTTCGCCAAGAAGCTCTTGCGCATCGAGGTGGGTCCGATCTGGATCGTGGGCGAAGTCGCCGACGCGCAGGAGCTCGCAGCGCTCAAGCCCGACATGGGCGCGCTCGCCGCTTTCACCATCGACCACGAGGCGACCGGCATCACCGTTTTCGCGCCTTCCGGCGAGAAGCAGACCGCGATGCACGTGCGCTCGTTCGCGCCCGCGCACGGCATCCCCGAGGACCCGGTGTGCGGCAGCGGCAATCTTGCGGTCGCGCACTACCTCAAGCAGACCAACTCGCTCAAGCGCTTCGGCGAGCGCTACATCGCGCGCCAGGGCATGCAGATGAAGCGCGACGGCCGCGTGCACGTGCGCGTGGACGAGGACGGCGTGCGCATCGGCGGCCGCGCCGTGACCTGCATCGAGGGCACCCTAAGGATCTAGAAAATGGTGACAGTCACCAATTAGGACGGTGACAGTCGCCATTTCTACGCTTCGAGGTCGGGCTCGCCGCAGTGCTGCAGGATCTCGGCGCGCGCGCGGTCGCGGATGCGCAGCACCGCGCTCCAGTCGTCGCCGTCAGGGGCAATCGGCGCGCCCAAGGTCACGGCAACGGGCGCGCGGCGCGGATACCAGGTCTCGTCGCGCAGCACCGAGCGCACTCCGCGCAGCGACACCGGCACCACCGGGATGCCGGCCTGCGCGGCGACCTGGAACGCGCCCGCGCGGAACGGCATCAGGCCGCTGTGTCGCTGCAGCGTGCCCTCGGGAAAGACGATGAGCGAGGCGCCTTGCTTCGCCGCCTGCACCAGCTCGTCGGCGTGCTCGGCGCTGCGCTGCACGTCGAAGCGCTCGACGAACACCGCACCGATTCCCCGCACCAGCACGCGGCTCAAGAAATTGTCGGCGAGCTCGCGCTTTGCCACGAATGCGTAGCGGCGCCACGGCAGCGCCGCCACGAGCACCGCGCCGTCGAGGTAGCTGGTGTGGTTGGAAGCGATTACGTACGGACCCGACGGGGGCAGGTTCTCGAGACCCTGCACCGCGACCGGAATGCGGCAGACGCGGAAGAAGAAGCGCATGCAGCGCTGCGCCACGTTCCAGGTGGCGCGTCCCGGCGCGACCAGCGCGGTGGCGAGCACGAGCAGGAAAGAGAGGCCGAAGATGAGCCACCCGGCCAGGGCGAAGAGCACGCCTTGCGCGGCGCGCACGCCCCTTCTGAGCTGCGGACCGATGCCGGCGAGAACCAGGCGGATGAACTGCAGCCAAACCGAGCGCGGCGCGGCGGCGCTCGCCCCGCGCTCGTAATACTCGCGCGCCGCGACCCGGCGGATCTTGCCGCTGGAGGTCTTCGGCACCGTGTGCGGCGGCGCGAGCACGATGTCGTCGACCGGCCCGCCGATGAGCGACACCGCGAGCTCGTTGATGCGGTGGCGCAGGTCGTCGTCGAGCGCGGTGTCGCGGCTGCGGGTCTCGGCGAGCACCACCACGCGCTCGGTGCCGCTCGCGCGGTCGACGCTGCCGAACACCGCCACGCAGCCGCGCCGGATGCGCGGCAGGTCGCCGATCGCCTCCTCGAGCTCGTAGGGCGTGATGTTGCGCCCGCCCTTGATGATCACGTCCTTCTCGCGCCCGGTGATGAACACCATGCCGTGCGACATGTAGGCGCGGTCGCCGGTGTTGACCCATTCGCCGGAGAAGAGCGCCTTGGTGGCCTCCGGGTTGCGGTAGTAGCCGCTCGTGGCCGACGGCCCGCGGAACAGGAGCTGGCCTTCGTTGCAGTCGGGGAGCTCCAGGCCCGCCGCGTCGACGACGCGCAGGTCGTGCGAAGGAAGCACGTAGCCGCATCCGACCACCTTGAGCGGCGCCGGGTCGTCGGCCTTCGCGGGCACTGCGCGCGCGTCGCGCGCGAACACGCCGCGGTCCAGCGAATCGACCCTCCACGCCTGGCCCGGCGGCGTGAAGGCGAGCCCGACCGAGCACTCCGCCAGGCCGTACACCGGGGACATGACGTTCCTGCGCAGCTTCCATTTCGCGAACCGCTCCTGGAACGCGGTCATCGTTTCCGGGCTCACCGGCTCCGCGCCGTTGAACGCGAAGCGCCACGACGACAGGTCGACGTCGTCCAGCTCTTCGTCCTGGATGCGGCGCAGGCAGAGCTCGTACGAGAAATTCGGCCCGCCCGAGATCGTGCCGCGATGGCGATGGATCGCGCGCAGCCACTGGCTCGGCCGCGAAAGGAAGGCGAGCGGCGACATCAGCACCACGGGGAAGCCGCCGTACATCGTGGCGAAGCAGCCGCCGATCAGCCCCATGTCGTGGTAGAGCGGCAGCCAGCTCACGAACACGTCCTCGGAGCTTGCGCGCGCGGCCTTGATCATGGCCCGGACGTTCGCGAGCAGGTTGGCGTGCGTGAGCACGACCCCCTTGGGGTTGCCGGTGCTGCCCGAGGTGTACTGGAGGAACGCGATGTGGCCGCTGCGCCCGCGCACCGGCGCGAAATCGCGCGCTTCGCCCGAGAAATCCTCCGGGACCATGACCGCGCGCAGCGACTCGACCTGGGCGCGCAGCAGCCAGGCGAGCGGCTTCGCCTCGGGGATCGTCACCATCACCGCGGCGCCGGCGCTTTTCAGCACGCTCACGTGGCGGGTCATGTGGTCTTCGATGGTGGTGAGTCGCGCGGGCGGATAGAGCGGCACCGGAATGGCCCCGGCGAGCAGCGTGCCGTAGAAGCAGAAAAGGTAGTCCTTGGTCGTCGGCAGCATGATCGCCACCGTCTGGCCCGGTCCCACGCCCTGCGCGGCGAGACGCGCGGCGTAGAGCATTGCGCCTTCCCACAGGTCGCGGTAGGTGATGCGGTGCTCCTTGTCGCCGTCGTAGAGGAACACGCTCAGCCGCTCGGGCTGCCGCTCGACGTGATATTCGAGCGCCTCGACCAGCGTCTGCGCCTCGGCGGGCGCGCGCACGCCTTCGGCCTGCACCAGGCTCGCGATGCTGCGCGCGGCGCCGTGCGGCGCCGCGCCGGCCGCGGCGAGCAGGAAGCGCAGCAGATCGCGCGGCGTCTCGCTCGAAGCGAGCGCCTGCTCGGGCAGGCTCGCACGGAATTCGCGCTCCAGCCGGAGCACCAGCTCGACGCGCGCGAGGCTGTCGAGCCCCAGGTCGCGCTCGAGCGAAGAGTCGAGCGCGACGTACGCCTCCACGTTCGGCCGCGCCTCGCGCGCCACCGCGGCAACTACGCCGAGCACGCGGTTGGCATCGATCGCGGCAGGAAGCGGCGGTGCGGAGCCCACAGCGCGCCGAGTGTACACTCGTGGCGCTTGCCTTTATTGAACGACAAACTGCTTCCCATAGCCCGGGAGGTCGAGTTTCGCGGGGGCGAGGAGCTCCTGCGGCAGGGCGAAGTGGCGCGCGGCGCGTTCGTGATCCGTTCGGGCGAGGTCCAGGCACGGGTCGCGCTTCCGGGCGGGGGCACGCTGACCGTCGCCGAGCTCGGACCCGGCGACATCTTCGGCGAGACCGCCTTGATGGAGCGGGCGGTGTGCATGGCGAGCGTCGTGGCGAAGAGCGAGGTCGCCGGCTGGTTCGTCGAACGCGACGACTTCCGGGCGCTCGCCGCCGGACGCGACAGCGCCGCGCTCGAGATCCAGAGGTCGGTGACCGAGGTCCTGTCGGAGAAGCTGCGCGCGGCGAGCGCGCGGCTGCGCGAGCATCGCGCCGCCGAGGACCGGCCGGCCGTGGCGCCGCAGGCGCACGAGCGCACCGCGCCCTCGTTCGACTGGCGGCCGTTTCTCCAGATGCTCGCGTTTTTCGAGGGCTTCGACCGCTGGGAGATCGACGAGCTCGTGCAGGGCTGCGCGGTGTTCGAGCTTGCGCGCGCGGGGTCTCTGTTTCGCGCGGGCGAGCCCGCCGGGGCGGCCTTCCTCGTCGTGCGCGGCGCGGTCGAGATCGTCGCCCCGCAGGGCGCCTCGGAAAGGCGCGTCACCATCGCCGGACCGGGCGAGATCGTCGGCTACCTCGCGGTGCTCGAGCGCCGTGCGCACTGGGTCTGCGCGAGGATCCGCGAATCGGCGTGCCTCATGGAGCTCGCCGCGCCGCAGCTCCTGCGGCACTACGAAGGCACGACCGGGACCGGGGTCAGCCTGAGGCGCGCGATCCACCGCAGCCTGCTGCAGGCCCTCGCGCGCACCAACGCGCAGCTCATCCGGCTCATCAGCCACGCGCGTCTCAACGCCGAGCGCGGCGAAGCCGAGGCGCTGGAGAAGGCGCTCCACGGCCAGATCGTCTTCGGGGACAGCTAGTCGAGAAGCCTCACCGAGACGTAGGGGCGGCCGCCCCTGATCTCCGCGAACAGGGCGCCGTACTCGGGAAGCTCCACCCAGGACGAAGTGTCGCGCGTGAGCGGCTCGGAGGCGACGAGGATCGACTCGGCGCGCTCGGCGCCGCCGGTCATCTTCCACTCGTCGCCGTGCCGCGCGTAGTCGCGGCCGAGCGTGTACCAGAGCGACAGGAAGCTCAAGTTCGCCTCGTGCACCCGCGCCACGGCGTCGGTGTGATAGCGCCCGAAGTCGAAGCAATAGCGCAGCGCGACGAGCTGCCGGCCGTTGGCGATGAAGAGGTTCACCGAGGAGGAAACGCCCACGCCGGCGTCGGCGCGCGCCTGGCGCAGGATCGCCAGCGTGCGGCCGAGCGCCTCGAACACCTGGTCCTCGGCGGCGGTGACGGCCGGATCGGAAAGCTGCGACATGAAAAGCGCGTAGATCCACTCGCTGTCGGTGGTGCCGCGGATGCCGGCGAGGAACCGCGGCCGGATGTGCGGCGCGAGACGCGGCTTCAGCGTGTCCATCCCGGCGAGGTCGCCGTTGTGCGCGAGCGCCCACGGCACGCCGTCGAACTGGAACGGGTGCACGTTCTGCAGCGAGATCTCCACCGCCGCCGAATAGGCGACGCCCCGCACGTGCGCCAGCACGCAGCCCGCGCGCACTTTCTCGGCGAGGTTCTTGAGATTGCGGTCGAACACCGGCAGCGACGGCGAGCCGTAGAAGAACGGCTTCTCGGGCTGGTGCGAGCCGGAGTCCCAGGCGCGCAGCCCGAACCCGGCGAGGTTGAGCATATTCAGCATCTTGGGCATGTAGCTCTGGCGCACCAGCGCCGAGTCCGGCTGGAACAGCAGGTTGTCGAGCAGGACGGGCTCGCCGAGGTAGAGCAGCGCGCGGCACATGCATATACATTACCGCACTCATGGCGAAGACCTTGCTCGTGGCGGGCGCGGGCCCGGGACTGGGGAAAGCGGTGGCGAAGCGCTTCGCGCGCGAGGGCTACGCCGTGGCGCTCGCAGCCCGCAACCGGGAGCGCCTTGCTGCTCTGGCAGCAGACATCAACGCTTCAGCATTTCCCGCCGACCTTACCGCAGAGAGCGAGGTTGCAAACCTGTTCAAGGACGTTGAAACCCGGGTGGGGCCGATCGAGGCCGTCGCCTTCGTCGCCGCGACCCGCGTGCAGGGGCCGTACGCCGAGCTCGCGGCGGCGGACTTCGAGAACGTCTGGCGCCAGAGTTGCCTTAGCGGGTTCCTGGTCGGTCGCGAGGCGGCGCGCACCATGCTGCCCCGGGAGCGCGGCAGCGTGATCTTCACCGGCGCCTCCGGCAGCACGCGCGGGCGCGCCAACTTCGCGGCCTTCGCGGCCGCCAAGGGCGGCTTGAGATTCATGGCGCAGAGCATGGCTCGCGAGCTCGGTCCGAAGGGCATTCACGTCGCGACGGTACTGATCGACGGCGCGATCGACAGCGAGCGCATGCGGCGCGACCACCGCGACCGCATGGAAAGGCTCGGCGCCGACGGCGCGCTGCATCCCGACGCCATCGCCGAGACCTACTGGCAGATCCACGACCAGCCACGCAGCGCCTGGACCCACGAGGTCGATCTGCGGCCGTGGAAGGAGCCCTTCTAGGCTATTCGGCGCTAGCGAAAATTCGAAAGCAGCTTGAGGTTTTGCTCGAGCGATGCCGAGCCGTCCAGGGCATTGCCTTTAGGCGTTCCATATTCGAGGAACAGGTTGTCGTCGGTGGAAACCATCAGCTCCAGCGGCACGTTGCGGCTGGCGAGGTAGCGGTCAATGCCCTGGGGGCCCAGCACGAGCGTGCTCGCGAGCGGCTTGGCGCTGTCGCCGTAGAGCGCAAGAAAACGCTTGAGCCCGGGAGTGCGGTCCAGCTTGGCGATGTTCTCGGCGGTTTGCATCATGGCGGGGTCGTTGCTCGCGACGATGATGCCCTGGCCGCCGATGTAGTAGAGCGAGACGTAGCGAAAGACGTTGCGCACCGAGCCCAGGACGTAGAAGAGGTCCGCGGGGCGCATGTGATGGAGCTGCACCCACTGCTGCAGCACTCCGCTGGGCTTCAGGCGCGCGCGCACGAGCTCGTAGAAGTCGCGGTTGTAGAGCGACGCGGTGCCGGCGAACCAGATGGAGGAGAGCTCCATCGCGACGAGGTCGTAGCGCTCGTTCTGCAGCAGCAGGAGATTGCGCCCGTCGGTGACGTAGGTGCGCACCCCGGGCAATTCGCTCACCCGGGCGTTCAAGTCGGCGAAGTGCCGGTTCGCGAGCCGGATGATGTCGCCGCTCAGGTCGGCGATATCCAGGTGGGCGAAGCCGGCCTCGTGCAGCACGCGCGCGCTCATGCCCGTGCCGTAGCCGATCACCAGGGCGCGATCGCGCGCGCCCACGTGCAACAGCGGCGCGAGCGAGAAGCCCACCTGGGCCTTGACTTCTCCCTCCCACGCGTCGTTGCCCTGGAACTTGCCATTGGTGAGGAGCGTGAGCACCTTGCCGCCGCCTTGCTCGCTCACTGCGACGGTGGTCAAGCCACCGTCTACGCTCTCGGCGCGGTCGATCACCTTGCCGAAGCCCTGCGCTTTGAAATAGACGTTCGCCCCCGAGGCCAGGCTGTCGTAGTCGAAGGAACGCGGCGTGACCACGAGCAACAGCGCCACCCCCGCTGCCGTTCCCCAGGAGAGCGCCGGCCTGCCGCCGCCGCGGCCCAGGGCAAGCGCCGCGGCGCCCAGCGCGAAGCACACCGAAGCCAGCAGCTTCAGCCCCAGCAATGCCCCGAGTTGGGGGAGCAGCACAAAGCCTCCGACGAGAACGCCGAGGATATTGCCGGCCGTGTTGAGCGCCGCGGCTCGTCCCAGGGCGGCCACGGGCGAGCGCGTCGCACCGCGTGCGATCGCCTCCATCGCCACCGGATAGATCGCGCCGATGAAAAACGCCGCCGGGACCATCGCCACCAGGCAAACGAGTCCCCGGATCGCCTCGCGGCCGCCGAATCCCGGAGTCAGGTCGTACCCCTGGAAGGAGGCGAAGTACTGCGGCAGGCTGTCCCAGAAGACGATACCCAGTGCGATCGCGCAGGCGAGGCCGAGGTCGAGTCCCGCCAGCAGGCTTGCGAGCGGCCAGCGCTGGCGCAACAGGCGCCGCGCCACCTCCGACCCGAGGCCCAGCCCGAACAGGAACGCAAAGAGCATCAGGGAGAACGCGTAGACACTGTTGCCCGCCACCACCGAGAGCAGGTGCACGTAGTGCACTTCCAGCGCGAGCGTGACGATGCCGCCGATTCCCAGGACCGCGAGCGCCAGATAGGACAGCGCCCGGTTCGAAGCTACGTCGAGCCGTGCGGCGGGTTTGGCGGCGGAAGCCGCCGGTGCACGCTCGCGGGACTCGAGCAGCGGGGACTTGCTCAGCCTGAAGCCTAAATAGGCGGCAAGCAGGTTGATCGCCACGGCGATCAGGGTAGTGCGGGTCATGCCTAAGGCGGGCAGGATGGCGTAGCCCGCGAGCAACGCGCCCAGGGCCGCCCCTCCGGTGTTCGCCGCATACAGCCAGGCAACCGACGCGCCAAACCCCTGATCGCGCTGCTCGAAGAAACGCACCAGAATCGGCAGCGTCATACCCATGAGCACGGTCGGGGCCACCAGCGCCGCGGCACCGATGCCAAAGCGCGCAACCAGGAGCGCCGGCGCGTCCGGCGCCATTCCCGCGGCGAGCGCCACGTAGGCGTCGCGGATCAGCGGAAAAAACAACGGCGTGGCGAGGCAGTAGAGGCCGATGCCCAGCTCGCACAGCGCATACAGCACCAAGGGGTTGGTGCGCCGCGCGGCGATCGCTCCGCCGAGCCATGCTCCCAGCGCCATGCCGCCCATGTAGGTCGCGAGCACCGTGTAGGTCGCAGTCGAGGTGCTGCCGAAGGTGAGCGCCAGTGCCTTGGAAAAAAGCACTTGGTAAACGAGTCCCGCGAACCCCGACAGCACGAACAGCCCCGCGATGCGCCAGCCGATGTTTGCGCGAATCGACTGCAGCACGGGCCCCAGCACGGGCTCGAGCACCAGCTTCGCCGGCTCGCGCGCGAGCGCCGCCGCGGCGGCACGGTGCAAGGGCCGGTACAGCGCAACGCTGCCGGCCAGCGTGGCGAGGATCGCCAACCAGGAAAGCCCCGGCACCGACAGGAACACTTCCAGCCCGAAGCGCAGTGCCAGCAACCATGCCAAAGTCAGCGCACTGCCCCACGCCAGCATGCGGCGCCGCGCCGGATCGTTCCAGGCAAGATTCTGCGTGCACAGCGCCTGCACCGCCATCACGCAGGGCACCGCCACCACGAGATCAATCAGGTAGTGCTCTCCGAGACCGAGCGTCGCCAGCACGTTCGCGCCCAGCAGCAACGCCATCGCGGCGCGCAGCCAGCGATTGCCCAGATACAGCGAGTTCAGCCACAGCGCGAGCGACCAGCCGAAATGCATCGAGGGCATGGCGTTGCGTGCCGCCGGCATCACGCCGAGCCAGCTCGCCGCCAAATCCTGCGCCAGCGGCAAGGAATGCGGATACAGCTGTCCAAACGCGTATTTGGGGCCGGTGGCCGGGAAGAACTGGAACAGTGTCCACGCCACGGCGGCGCTCACCAGTTGCACCAGAATGATGTTCGCCGGGGCCGTGGTGCGGCGTGCGACCTGTATCGCGAAGAATATCGGCACGGCGCTGGGAAGGTAGGCATAAAGAGCCAGCAAGACGTTGTGCAGAGCGGGACTCGCGTCCACGACCAGCCCGTAGATTCGCGAGGCCTGAAATCCCAGGCTAGCCTCGAACTTGTAGAGGTACAGGTCCAGCGTCTGGGGGTGCAGCGCCATGGTGAGCTCAAGACTGAGGTACGCGGCAAGAGCGATGAGCGGACCCAGCAGCCACGCGGCGAGGAGGGTGCACGTGCCCGCGAAATCGTGTTCGGGGTGGCGAAGCCGCAGCACCAGTACCGCGAGCGCGGCGAGACCGACGCCGGTGGTGCCGGTGAAAATCCAGGTATCTACGGGAAGGCCGCTCCAGGGGAGGGCGACCGCCCAAAGGCAAGCCGGCGCCATCGCCAGACCTGCGCCGAATATCAAGGCTAGCTCGCGCCGGCTCGGGCGCGAAAAGAAAACGAACAGAGCCGCGTTGCTGAACAGAATGCTGATATTGGCGAGGCTCCAGTCGCCGCTGACGTACCGATTGAACAGGGTTGCCGGCGAGGTCAACCCGCAGAGGACGAAGACGAGATTGAGCGCGACGAGCGCAAGCGTGGCGAAGAAGACGATCTTCAGGTCGCGTGTCATCCGGAA
>DASXAO010000038.1:0-18569 GCA_036406675.1 Burkholderiales bacterium | reverse complement strand
CTGAACGCGGTGGGCTATGGGGTGGAGGGAAGCGGGCTCGCCCTGAATCTCGTCTACAACCCGGTCGGACCGTACCTTCCGGCGGCGCAGGCGGCGCTGGAAGCCGACTACAAGCGCGAGCTGAAGGCGAAGTTCGGCCTCTCCTTCAACCGGCTCTTCACCATCACCAACATGCCGATCAACCGGTTCCGGCTGCACCTGGAGAAGAGCGGGCAGCTCGAGGCCTATCTCGACAAGCTCGCCGCCGCGTTCAACCCGGCTGCGGCCGAGGGCGTCATGTGCCGCAAGCTCCTCAGCGTCGGCTACGACGGACGCATCTACGACTGCGACTTCAACCAGATGCTCGAGCTCGAGGCGGCCGACCGCGCAGGGCGGCCGCTGAGCATCTTCGGCTTCGACTTCGACGCCGCGCTCGGTCGCCGCATCGCCTTCGGCGAGCACTGCCTGGGCTGCACCGCCGGCACCGGCAGCTCGTGCGGCGGCGCGACCGCTTAGAATTGCGAAAGTGAAGATCTTCGGCTTTGCTGGATGGTCGGGCAGCGGCAAGACGACGCTCATCGAGAAGCTGATCCCGCGCTTCGTCGGCGGCGGGCTGCGCGTCTCGCTCATCAAGCATGCCCACCATACGTTCGACGTCGACCAGCCGGGCAAGGATTCCTATCGCCACCGCCACGCCGGCGCGTCCGAAGTGCTGGTCACCTCGTCGCGGCGCTGGGTGCTGATGCACGAGCTGCGCGGCGCCCACGAGCCGCCGTTCGAGGAACAGGTGAAGCGCTTCTCGCCGTGCGACCTCCTCATCGTCGAAGGCTTCAAGTTCGCGCCGATCCCGAAGCTCGAGGTGTGCCGCGCCGGGACCGGGGACGGTCTGCTGCATCCGAACGACCCTCATATCGTGGCGGTGGCGAGCGACGGCCCGGTGAGCACCAAGCTCCCGGTGCTCGACCTGAACGACGATGCCGCGATCGCGAAGTTCATTGCCTCGCACCTCAAGCTCCATGAATAAGGGACTTCTCTCGGTCGACGAAGCGCTGGCGCAGCTCCTCGCGGGCGCGGTGCCCGTCTCTGCCGTCGAGAATGTTCCCGCGCTCGAGGCGAGCGGCCGCATCCTGGCGCGCGCGCAGCGTTCCACGATGGACGTGCCGCCGATGGACAACAGCGCCATGGATGGGTACGCGGTTCGTGCCGGCGACACGACCCTTGGGGCTAGATTGAAGGTAAACCAGAGAATCATGGCCGGCTCGGTCGGCAAGCCGCTCGAGCCCGGTACCGCCGCGCGCATTTTCACCGGGGCGCCGATCCCGCGGGGCGCGGACGCGGTAGTGATCCAGGAAGACACCGAAGCGCTCGACGATGCCGTCGTGGTGAAGAAAAAGCCGAAGCCGGGCGACTGGGTACGCTACGTCGGGAGCGACATCCGCAAGAATTCCGAGATCCTGCCGGCGGGAAAGCGCCTGCTGCCGCAGGACACGGGCCTCGCCGCCTCCGTCGGAATCAAGACGCTGCCGGTCTATCGGAAGGTGCGCCTGGGCCTGTTCTTCACCGGCGACGAGCTCGTCATGCCGGGCGAGCCGCTCGCGCCGGGCCGCATCTACAACTCCAACCGCTTCACGCTGCGCGGCCTCGCGAACGCGTTCGACTGCGAGGTGCGCGACTACGGCATCGTGCCCGACAGCCTCGAGGCGACGCGCGAAGTGCTGCGCCGCGCCGCACAGGAGTGCGATCTCATCGTCACTTCCGGCGGCGTCTCGGTCGGCGACGCCGACTACGTGAAGCCCGCGGTCGAGGCCGAGGGGCGCCTTCTCATGTGGCGCATCGCGATGAAGCCCGGCCGGCCGCTCGCGTTCGGCCGGATCGGCGAAGCGGCGTTCATCGGCCTGCCGGGAAACCCGGTCTCGAGCTTCGTCACCTTCCTGATCTTCGTGCGCCCATTTCTCCTGCGTACCCAGGGGCTGCTGCACGTGGAGCCGCAGGCCATCGCGGCGCGCGCCGATTTCGACTGGACCGAGCCCGACTCGCGGCGCGAGTTCCTGCGCGCGAAATGGAACGTGCAGGGCGGCCTGGATCTCTACCCGACGCAGGACTCGGCGGTGCTCACTTCCACCGCGTGGGCCGACGGGCTGATCGACAATCCGGCGGCGCATGCGATTCGCAAGGGCGAGACGGTGCGGTTCCTGCCCTACGCGGGGCTTTTCTCTTGAAGATCCGGCTTCTGTTCTTCGCCTCGCTGCGCGAGCAGCTCGGCACTTCCGTCGAGGAGGTCAACCTCCCTTCGAACGTGACGACGGTGGCGGCGCTGCGCGAGCACCTGGTGCAGCGCGGCGGCGCCTACGGCAAGGCGTTCGGGGGCAAGGCGCTGGTCCGCGCCGCCGTGAACCAGGACATGGTGCAGCCCTCGGCGCCGATCAAGCCGGGCGACGAAGTCGCGTTCTTCCCCCCGGTGACCGGCGGATGAAGATCTCGATCCAGCAGCACGACTTCGACCTCAACGCCGAGGTGGGCAGGATCTCGGGCGGCGGCAAGGTCGGCGCCGTCGCGAGCTTCGTCGGGCTGGTGCGCGACGTGCCGATGACGCTCGAGCATTACGCCGGCATGACCGAGCGCGAGATCGGCAAGATCGTCGAGCAGGCGTGCGGGCGCTGGAAATTGATCGACGTCACCGTGATCCATCGCTACGGAGAGCTTGCGCCGGCCGACCGGATCGTGCTGGTCGCGGTGGCGTCCGCACACCGTGGCGAGGCCTTCGCCGCATGCGAGTTCATCATGGACTACCTGAAGACGCGCGCCCCCTTCTGGAAGAAGGAGCACCGCGCCGGCTCCGCCGAGTGGGTGGAAGCCAAGGCATCCGACGACGCGGCGGCCGAGCGCTGGGACCCGCCCGAAAGGTAGACCGGCTAGGCCGCCGCCACGGCGCGCCTGAGCTCATCGAGCTCGGTTTCCACCAGCGTCTCCTTGTCGAGCAGCTTCTTCGCCCACTGCTCGAGCAGCGCACGTTCGCGGCGCAGGATCGAAATCGCCTTCTCGTAGGTGGCGTCGACGATCTGGCGCACGGCGACGTCGATCTCGCGCGCGGTAGCTTCGCTGTACTCGCGGTGGCCGCTCGGCAGCGGGCCGCCGAGGAAGGGCGGGCGCTCCTCCTCGTAGGCCACGTGGCCGAGCGCCTTCACCATGCCGTAGCGCATCACCATGCTGCGCGCGATCTCGGTGACCTTGGCGAGATCGTTGGCCGCGCCGGTGGAAAGGTGGTCGAACATGACCTCCTCGGCCGCGCGCCCGCCGAGGAGCACCGCCATCTTGTTCTCGAGCTCTGTGCGCGTCATGAGGAAGCGGTCCTCGGTGGGGCGCTGCAGCGTGTAGCCGAGCGCCGCGACCCCGCGCGGGATGATCGAGATCTTCTGCACCGGGTCGGTCCCGGGCAGCGCCATCGCCACGAGCGCGTGGCCGAGCTCGTGGTGCGCGACCACGCGCCGCTCCTGCTCGTTCAGCACCCGGTTCTTCTTCTCGAGGCCGGCGATCATGCGCTCGATCGCCTCGGCGAAGTCCTCGCCGCTCACGGCGTCTGCGCCGCGGCGGGTGGCGAGGAGCGCTGCTTCGTTCACGAGGTTCGCGAGGTCCGCGCCCGAGAACCCGGCCGTCGAGGCCGCGATCTTGTCCAGATCCGCGTCGGCCGCGAGCTTCACCTTGCGCGCGTGCACCTGGAGGATCTGCAGGCGTCCGGACTTGTCGGGGCGGTCGACCAGCACCACGCGATCGAAGCGCCCGGCGCGCAGCAGGGCCGGGTCGAGGATCTCGGGCCGGTTGGTGGCGGCAAGCAGGACCAGGCCCGTGCTCGGGTCGAAGCCGTCGAGCTCCACCAGGAGCTGGTTCAGCGTCTGCTCGCGCTCGTCGTGCCCGCCGATGCCGCCCGCGCCGCGGGCCCGGCCGAGCGCGTCGAGCTCGTCGATGAAGATGATCGCGGGCGCCTTCTGCCGCGCCTGCTCGAACAGGTCCCTGACTCTCGCCGCGCCGACGCCGACGAACATCTCGACGAACTCGGCGCCCGAGATGGAGAAGAACGCCACGCCGGCTTCGCCCGCCACCGCGCGCGCGAGCAGCGTCTTGCCGGTTCCGGGCGGGCCGACGAGCAGCACTCCCTTCGGCACGCGCGCGCCGAGGCGCCCGTATTTCTTCGGGTCCTTGAGGAAGTCGACCACTTCCTGCAACTCGGCCTTCGCCTCCTCGACGCCCGCCACGTCCTTGAACGTCACGCCGGTCTTGTTCTCGACATAGATGCGCGCACGGCTCTTGCCGATCGCCATGAAGCTGCCGAGGCCGCCGCCGCCCTGGTTCGCCATGCGCCGCACCAGCAGGAACCAGATGCCGAAGAACACGAGCGCCGGCACGATCCACGACAGCAGGTCGCGAAAGAACGTGCTCTCCTGCACGCGCGTGTATTTGACGCCGTACTTGTCGAGGCGGTCGGCGATCTCGGGCGGCACCAGGTTCGCCACCAGGATCGACTTGCCCTTCTCGGGCGATTTGAGCTTGCCGGTGATGTGCTGGTCGGAGACCGTGACCTCGGCGACCTTGCCCTGGGCAAGGCTCTGCTCGAACTCGCTGTAGGGCACCACCTCGACGGTCTGCACGCGCTGCCACCACTGCTGCACGAAGACCATCGCGAGCAGCGCGAAAATGAGATAACCGAGGTTGAACTGCGTCTTTCGTTCCATCGCCATGAGATGGGGGCGGAGCGGGCGTTGAGCAACGGGACGGCTATTTTCGCCTTGAATGTGGGCGGCGGGGCCCCCATTTGCGTGGCAGGTGTAATGAAATAACGAAGCTGGATCAACGAACTGGATCAACCCGATCTGGATCAACGAACTGGATCAACCCGATGCGATTCGACAAGCTGACCACCAAGCTGCAGGAAGCGCTCGCCGAGGCCCAGAGCACGGCCCTGGGCAGGGACCAGCAGTACATCGAGCCCGACCACCTGCTGCTCGCACTCCTCGGCCAGGAGGACGGCGGCATCGCCGGCCTCGTCGCCAAGGTGGGCGGCAACGCCTCGCTCCTCAGGAAAAATCTGGCCCAGCAGATCGAAAAGCTGCCGAAGGTCGAGGGCACGCCCGGCGAAGTGATGATCTCGCGCGACCTCGCGCAGCTCCTCAACGTCGCCGACAAGGAGGCGCAGAAGCGCGGCGACCAGTACATCGCCTCCGAGCTCCTTCTCCTCGCCGCGGTTTCCGACAAGGGCCGGGTCGGCGGCCTGCTGAAGGATGCTGGGCTTACGCGCAAGGCGCTCGAGAAGGCGATCGAGGAGGTGCGGGGAGGCCAGTCCGTGAGCGGGCAGGGCGACGAATCGCAGCGAGGCGCTCTCGCGAAATACACGCTCGACCTCACCGAGAGAGCCCGGCAGGGCAAGCTCGATCCGGTGATCGGCCGCGACGAGGAGATCCGCCGCTGCATCCAGATCCTGCAGCGGCGCACCAAGAACAACCCGGTGCTAATCGGCGAGCCCGGCGTGGGCAAGACCGCCATCGTCGAGGGGCTGGCGCAGCGGATCGTGAACAATGAAATTCCAGAATCTCTTCGTAATAAAAAACTTCTCGTGCTCGACCTGGCATCGCTCCTCGCCGGCGCGAAATACCGCGGTGAGTTCGAGGAGCGCCTGAAGGCGGTGCTGAAGGACCTCGCCCGGGACGAGGGCAGCACCATCATCTTCATCGACGAGATCCACACGCTGGTCGGCGCGGGCAAGGCCGAGGGCGCGATCGACGCCGGCAACATGCTCAAGCCCGCGCTGGCGAGAGGGGAACTTCATTGCATCGGCGCCACCACCCTCGACGAGTACCGCAAGAACATCGAGAAGGACGCCGCGCTCGAGCGCCGCTTCCAGAAGGTGCTGGTCGAGGAGCCGAGCGTCGAGGACACCATCGCGATCCTGCGCGGCCTGCAGGAGCGCTACGAGGTGCACCACGGCGTCGAGATCACCGACCCGGCCATCGTCGCCGCCGCGGAGCTGTCTCATCGGTACATCACCGACCGCTTCCTCCCCGACAAGGCGATCGACCTGATCGACGAGGCGGCGGCGCGCATCAAGATGGAGATCGACTCCAAGCCCGAGGCGCTGGACCGGCTCGAGCGCCGCCTGATCCAGCTCAAGATCGAGCGCGAGGCGGTGAAGAAGGAGAAGGACGAAGCCAGCCTCAAGCGCCTTTCCCTCCTCGAGAGCGAAATCCAGAATCTTCAAAAGCAATATTCCGACCTCGAGGAGGAATGGAAGGCCGAGAAGTCGGCGGTGCAGGGGACGGCGCACATCAAGGAGGCGATCGAAAAGGCGCGCCTCGAGATGGCCGAGCTGCAGAGAAAAGGCCAGTACGACAAGCTGGCCGAGCTGCAGTACGGAAAACTGCCGCAACTCGAGGCCCAACTCAAGAAAGCGGAATCCTCTGAAAAGACTTCCAAGCCAAAGCTCCTGCGCACCCAGGTGGGCGCCGAGGAGATCGCGGAGGTCGTGTCGCGCGCCACCGGCATCCCGGTGTCGAAGATGATGCAGGGCGAGCGCGAGAAGCTCATCCGCATGGAGGAGGTGCTGCACAAACGCGTGGTGGGGCAGGACGAGGCGGTGCGCCTCGTCTCCGACGCGATCCGGCGCTCGCGCTCCGGCCTGTCGGATCCCAACCGGCCCTACGGAAGCTTTCTCTTCCTCGGGCCGACGGGCGTGGGCAAGACCGAGCTTTGCAAGGCGCTCGCTTCGTTCCTGTTCGATTCGGAAGACCACCTGATCCGCATCGACATGTCCGAGTACGGCGAGCGCCATTCCGTAGCGCGGCTGATCGGCGCGCCGCCGGGCTACGTCGGCTACGAGGAGGGCGGCCAGCTTACCGAGCAGGTGCGCCGAAAGCCCTACTCGGTGGTGCTGTTCGACGAGGTCGAGAAGGCGCACCCGGACGTGTTCAACGTGTTCCTGCAGATCCTCGACGAAGGCCGGCTCACCGACGGACAGGGGCGCACGGTCGACTTCAAGAACACCGTGCTCGTCATGACCTCGAACCTCGGCTCGCAGATGATCCAGAGCATGGCGGGCAGCGACTACCAGGTCGTCAAGCTCGCCGTGATGGGCGAGGTGAAGACCCAGTTCCGGCCCGAGTTCGTCAACCGCATCGACGAGATCGTGGTGTTCCACGCCCTGGGCGAGGAGCACATCAAGTCGATCGCGCGCATCCAGCTCGAGGTGCTCAGGAGCCGCCTCGCGAAGATGGACTACGGCCTGGAGATCTCCGACGCCGCGCTCGGCGAGCTGGCGAAGGTCGGCTTCGACCCGGTCTACGGCGCGCGGCCGCTCAAGCGCGCGATCCAGTCCGAGATCGAGAACCCGCTCGCCAAGGCGATCCTCGAGGGACGCTTCGCGCCGAAGGACGTCATCGCGGTGGACTACCGCGGCGGCAAGATCGCCTTCGACAAGAAGAAGAGCGTCAAGGCCGCGGCATAAAGCGGCAATAACAAAAGGGAGCAGGCGGGGCCTGCTCCCTCTTAGGGGTGCGGTTGCTTACTGCCCCATCAGCTTCTCGAGCTTCTGGTACTCGTCGACCGAGCCGTGGCCGCCGGCGAAGCGCTCGGGCTGGATACCGGCCTTCTTCACCGTGTTGACCACGGCGGCGAGGCCGGGGTTGGGCTTCGCCGGAAGCGGCGGCCCCGGGGTCCAGATGTCGGTGACGTAGCCGAGCTTCGCGTCGGGCACCCATGCCATCAGCATTCCCTTGGCGTGCGGGTTGTCCATCGCATAAACCGTCACCTGGCGCCCCTTGCTGTCGGTCATGACGTGGCTTTGCGGCACTTCCATGATCGGAACGCGGGTCAGGTCCATCACCTTCATGATGTCGGGATTGCGCGAGGTAGGCGCCCTCAGCACGTCGTTGAAGTGCTTGTAGTTGCCCTGGCCGACGACCAGCGTGGCGCCGTCGCCGAGCAGCCCGCGCACGCCGCCGGCGTGGTCCATGTGATGATGCGTGAGCACCACCCAGCGGATCGGCTTGCCGGAAAATTGCGACTT
The DNA here is from genome assembly GCA_036406675.1 of Burkholderiales bacterium. Lineage (GTDB taxonomy): Bacteria > Pseudomonadota > Gammaproteobacteria > Burkholderiales > SG8-39 > SCGC-AG-212-J23. The sequence goes on along the minus strand of DASXAO010000038.1, from coordinate 10,540 downwards.
GGTGGCGTTGAGCAGCCACATGGACTGCGCGTCGCTGACCGGCGCGTCGACCACGATCAGGTGGTCGCTCATTTCGACGACCAGGCTGTTGTGCGAGCCGCCGACGAGGTGGAACACCCCGGGCGCGAGCTGCTGCAGCCGCAGGCCGGGCGAAGCGGCCTTGGTGTCGTAGCTCACGTTGTCGGAATCCAGATAGGTGCCGATGTATTGCCGGCGGATCACCCACTGGTAGGGCACGTTGCCTGTGGCTGGCTTGGCGGCGTTGGCCAGCACGCTCGCCGGGATCTGCAGGCGCGCCTGGTCGATCGGCTGGTTGAAGCGCACGTCGGTGAGCTGCATGTCCTGCACGGTACGGCCGTTCAGCTGATAGCTGCGCTTCATCGGCACCTTGATGCCGCCGACGTCGCGCCAGTCGGAGTAGACGTAGTCGAAGTTCACGTCGCCCCAGATGTTGTCGTAGTCGAGCGAGCGCACGCGCTCGGGCAACCCGGTCTTCGGGTCGAACGCGACGATCAGGCCGTGGTACTGCACCGCCGGAAGGCTCGCGCCCTGAACGGTGACGTCGGCGGCGGGCTTCACCGCGTCGGGGTTGGCGAGCATCGCGGCGACGAGGCCGGTCGACGAGAAGCGCGCGATCTCGCGCTGCGTCGTGGCGAGCCGGTAGCCCGACATCGAGTGCGCCGGCGGGTTCGCCTTCAGGCTCTCGGCGTTGCGGCCATTGCTGTCGATGCCGATCACGTAGCCCGCCTGGGGCGTCACGACCTCGCTATAGGTGAAGGTGCGCGGCGCCGGATAGGCGAAGTTCTTCTGGTAGTCGACGCGGCTGGTCCGGGACGCCACGTCGGCAATCGCGTCGAATTTCCCCTCGGCCGCGAAGCGGGCCTCGCCGCCGGGCTGCTCGGACTGCTCGGGTTCCCACCATTTCGTGGTGCCGCTGGCGCTGGCGGTCTTGATATCGCCGAGGGCCCTGGCGCCGCCCATGGCATCGGCGGCCTTGCTGACCAGGCTTTGCTCTTTGGTTGGGGTGGCACAGGACGCCAGGAATAAGGCGCCGAAAAGCGCTGCGAGCGCGTACCTCATCGTCTCCTCCTGTAGGGTTGGGCAGGGAGGAGAACAGTAGGCCGAAAGGGCTATTCCTTCAAGACACCTGCTTTTGAGGCGGGCTCTGGCCTTCTACTATCTTCTTGCCGTCTCGGAGGGGTTCACGGCCGTGAACTCGTCGCGGCTGATCCGCCCGTCGCCGTTCCGGTCGACGCCCAGCCAGTTCGTGCTGAGGGCCTCCTGGCTGGTGAGCTCGGTGCCGGTGAGATAGCCGTCATGGTTCTTGTCCAGGCGCTCGAATAGCCCCTGGCTCGCGGCGGCGTCCCGGCGGAAGTTGGGGCGCGGCGCCGTGGCCCCGCCCGAGGCATTCTCTTCCTTGGGCGGGGTAGCGGCGGGCTTTTCCTGCGCCTGGGCGAAGGCCACCGAGAGATTCAAAAGGGCGATGGCGAGGACGAGTCTCATGGGCGGCGAGCATAGCCCGCTCATTCCACACCCCCTCAGCAGGGCGGCATGCGCCGCCCGGAGCATGCTCAGCGCGCGGCGAGGACCGGAATCGCGGACTCGGCGCGGATGCGGCGCGACTGCTGCAGCAGCTCTTCCCAGAGGGTGTCGGTGTCCTTGCGGAAGATGGTGTCGACTTCGGCGTTCATCACCGACCACAGCCCGCGGTCGATCTCGCTCTTCAGCTCGCCCGGCCGCCAGCCCACGTAACCGACGAAGTAGCGCGCGTCGTTCGGCGTGGTCTCGATGACGTGGTCGATGGTGTTCGCCCGGAAGGCGAGATAGAGATTGCTCATCAGCAGCACCGAACCGCCGCCCGGGGTATGGTCGGTGCGCACTAGCGCGACCAGCGCGCCGCGCGAGAACGGGCCGCCGTAGTAGACCGGCTCGATCACCTTCTTGGAGGGTTCGTGCTCCGGGAAAAGGCTGCCGAGCGAGCGCTTGGTCGGCCGGTTGAGAATGACGCCGACGTGCCCGCCGTTCGGGGCCGGCGCGGCGAGCAGCACCGTCTGCCGGTACTCGAGGTCGCGGAATGCGGGGTGCGCCACGAGCAGCATGGCGTCGTCCAGCTGCTGGGCGCGCGCCATTCCCGGCAGCAGCCCCGACAGCAGGATGAAAAGCGGGACGAGAAGCGAGCTTGCGGCGAAGCGGATTGCGGCGGTCATGACCCAGTATACCCGTGGATTTGACGCCGCTGCCATAGGTCCGGTTCTCGTCCTTTTTAGCTAATGGCGGGCTCGGGCCGATACCTTGCAGCCCTGAAAGGGTGGCGCGGTCCGCACGCGGTTTCTAGCTGAACGCCTGGATCCCGGTCTGCGCGCGGCCGAGGATCAGCGCATGGATGTCGTGGGTGCCCTCGTAGGTATTGACGACCTCGAGGTTCACTACATGGCGGATGACGCCGAACTCGTCGGAAATTCCATTGCCCCCGAGCATGTCGCGCGCGACGCGCGCGATGTCCAACGCCTTGCCGCAAGAATTGCGCTTCATGATCGAGGTGATCTCAGGCGAGGCGCTGCCTTCGTCCTTCATGCGCCCCAGGCGCAGGCACCCTTGCAGCCCGAGGGCGATCTCGGTCTGCATGTCGGCAAGCTTCTTCTGCACCAGCTGGTTCGCCGCGAGCGGCCGTCCGAACTGTTTTCGATCTAAAACGTACTGGCGGGCGCGGTGCCAGCAGTCCTCCGCCGCGCCGAGCGCGCCCCAGGCGATGCCGTAGCGCGCCGAGTTGAGGCAGGTGAACGGGCCCTTCAGGCCGCGCACCCCGGGAAACGCGTTCTCCTCCGGGCAGAACACGTTGTCCATGACAATTTCGCCGGTGATCGAAGCGCGCAGGCCGACCTTGCCGTGGATGGCGGGCGCGGAAAGGCCCTTCATGCCTTTCTCGAGAACGAAACCTCTGATGTCTTCGTCGTCCTTGGCCCAGACGACGAACACGTCGGCGATCGGCGAGTTCGAGATCCACATCTTGGTACCGCTCAGGCTGTAGCCGCCCGCCACCTTCTTCGCGCGCGTCTGCATCGAGCCCGGATCGGAGCCGTGGTTGGGCTCGGTGAGCCCGAAGCAGCCGATCCACTCGCCGCTCGCGAGCTTCGGCAGAAATTTCTTCCTCGTTTCCGGATTCCCGAATTCATGGATCGGCAGCATGACGAGCGACGACTGCACGCTCATCATGGAGCGGTAGCCCGAGTCCACCCGCTCGACTTCGCGCGCGATGAGGCCGTAGGACACGTAGTTCAAGCCCGGGCCGCCGTACTCGGCCGGGATGGTCGGGCCGAGCAGGCCGAGCGCGCCCATCTCGCGGAAGATCGCGGGATCGGTCTTCTCGGAGCGAAACGCCTCGAGCACCCGCGGCGCGAGCTTGTCCTGGCAGTACGCGTGCGCGGCGTCGCGCACCATGCGCTCGTCCTCGGTGAGCTGCTGCTCGAGGAGCAGCGGATCGTCCCATTTGAATTGCGCCTTGGCCTTGCCGCTTTTTCTCTTGAGGTCCGGGGCATTCATCACTGCACCCGTTCGAGCACGACGGCCAGCCCCTGGCCCACGCCGATGCACAGCGACACCGCGGCGTAGCGCCCGCCCGACTGCTGCAGCTCGCGCGCGACCGTGAGCGCGAGGCGCGCGCCCGAAGCGCCGAGCGGATGGCCGATCGCGATCGCGCCGCCGTTCGGGTTGACGCGAGCATCCTTGAAGTCGACCTCCATCAATCTGAGGCAGCCGAGCACCTGGCTCGCGAACGCCTCGTTGATTTCGATCACATCCATGTCGCTCAACTTGAGATTTGCTCTTTGAAGAGCCAGCGGGATCGCATATGCCGGCCCGACGCCCATGATGCGCGGCTCGACGCCGGCGCTCGCCGCCGACACGATGCGCGCGATCGGCTTCTTGCCTTTCTTCTGGCCCCACTTGCGGCTGCCGATGACGAGCGCGGCGGCGCCGTCGTTCACGCCGGAGGCGTTGCCGGCGGTCACCACCCCGCCTTCGAACAAGGGCTTTAGTTTTTGAAGTGCTTCGAGCGTGGCGTCGCGCCGCGGATGTTCATCGGCGTCGATTACCGTCGGAGGCGCGTCCCTTTTTTTCGCGGGGAGAGACACCGCGCGGATTTCGCCCTTGTAGAAGCCCTCCGCTTCGGCTTTCGCATACTTCTGCTGGGAAGCGAAGGCGAACTCGTCGGCCTGCTCGCGCGACACGCCGAATTCCTTCGCCACGTTGTCGCCGGTCTCGGGCATCGAGTGGTTGCCGAACTGCTTGACCACCTTCGGGTTCGGAAAGCGCGCGCCGATGGTGGTGTCGAACAGCTTCACGTCGCGGCCGTAGGGAGAGTCGGCCTTGGAGAAGACGTAGGGCGCGCGGCTCATGCTCTCGACGCCACCGGCGATGTAGAGATCGCCTTCGCCCACGCTGACGGCGCGCGCCGCGTCGACCACGGCCTGCAGGCCGCTCGCGCACAAACGGTTCACCGTCACGCCGGGCGTCGTGGGCGGCAGGCCCGAGAGCAGCGCCGCGAAGCGCGCGACGTTGCGCGAGTCCTCGCCCGCCTGGTTGACGCAGCCGAGGACCACGTCGCTGATCTCCTTCGGCTCGATCCCGTTTCGCGCCACCACTTCCTTGATCACTTCGGCCGCGAGGTCGTCGGGCCGCACCGGGGCGAGCTTGCCGGCGTGCCGGCCGATCGGGGTGCGCAGTCCGTCGAAAATGTAGGCATCTAGCATTGCTCCGTTCCTCTCAGTTCGCTTTCAATCCGGTGTCAACAAGGAAGCGCCGAGCTTTGCGCGACGCTTGAGCCACGGGCTCGGGCGATAGCGCGGCTCCTGGTAGAAATCGTGCATCGCCTCGAGCACGGTGAGGATGCGCGCAGGGCCGGCGGCGTCGCCCATGGCGAGCGGACCGCGCGGATACGAAAGCCCCAGCACCACGGCCCGGTCGAGGTCCTCGGGCGTCGCGATGCGCATCTGGGCGATGTCGCAGCCGACGTTGACGATGTGCGCGACGACGCGTTGCGCCACGAAGCCGGGTGAATCCTTGATCACGGACACCGGCACGCCGTCGGAACCGAGCAGCGCATGCGCCGCGTCACGGGTTTCCACGCTGGTGACAGGCGTTGTCATCAAGGTCCTGCGCTTCGAAAAACCAAACAACGGATCGACCGCGACCGTGCGGTGCGGATCGAGGCCGAGCTCGAGCGCGCTGGTCGTGGCATCCTTGCCGAGCGGAGCGACCAGGCAGAGCGTCGCCGCCTCGGGTTTCGCCGCCATGCGCACCTCGAGCTTCGCCAGCAGCTCCTTCAGCTCAGGGACGGCCCAGACCGATTCTGGCATCCGAACCTTGGGAACCGCGGGTTCCGGCACTGTTTCAGGAGCGTTTTCTTTCGAGTAGGTATACCAACCCCTGCCGGTCTTGCGGCCCAGCAGTCCCGCGGCGACGCGCGGCTCGCACAGGAACGAGGGCTTGTACTTCGGCTCTTCGAAATACTGCTGGTACATCGATTTCATCACCGCGTGAGACACGTCGAGCCCGACGAGGTCCATCAGGCCGAACGGGCCGAGGCGGAATCCGGCCGCGTCGACCAGGATGCGGTCGATGGTGGCGAAATCGGCGACACCCTCCGAGAGGATGCGCAGCGCCTCGGGGACGTAGGCCCGGCCGGCATGGTTGACGACGAATCCCGGCGTGTCCTTGCAGCGAATCGGCGTGTGGCCGAAGCGCCGCGCGAGCGCGGAGAGCGCCTCGGCCACCGCGGGATCGGTCAGCTCCCCGGCGACCACCTCGACGATCTTCATCACCGGCACCGGGTTGAAGAAGTGGTAGCCCGCGACGCGCTGCGGCCGCTTGCAGGCTGCGGCCATGGCAGTCACGGAGAGGGACGAAGTGTTCGAGGCGAGCACGGCGTCGGGGCCGACGATGCCCTCGAGCCTCGAGAAGAGCTCGCGCTTCGCGGCGAGGTCCTCCACGATCGCTTCGACCACCAGTTGGCAAGGCGCGAGCGCCTCGAGCCGGTCGACGACCTCGATGCGGCGCAGCGTGGCGTCGACCGCGCCGCGCTCGAGCTTGCCGCGATCCGCGAGCTTGCCGAGGGTCTCGCCGATCGAATCCCGGGCCTTGCGGGCGGCGCCCGGCTGGGCGTCGAACACGAGCGTGCGCGCACCGCATTGGGCTAGCACCTGGACGATGCCGCGTCCCATGGTGCCCGAACCGGCTACGCCGGCGACCAGATCGGCGCGGGAACCGTCCAACGTGAGGTCTGGCATGGGGGGGAGCGGTATTGTAGTGGCTATAATCCTCTGAGAGGATCAGGAGGAGGAGGTTGCAGCACATGAAGCGCTTATTCGCGGCCGCAACGTCGGCTTTGGCTGTCTGCGGAGCGGCGTCGGCGCAGGGCTTTCCGGCGAAACCGGTCACGCTGATCTGCCCGTGGCCGGCGGGCGGCAGCACGGACATCTACTTCCGCAAGCTGGGCGAGGTCGCCGCGCGGCATCTCGGCCAGCCGCTGGTGATCGAAAACCGGCCCGGCGGCAGCGGGATGAACGGCCCGGCCACGATGGCGAAGACCGCGCGGCCCGACGGCTACACCATTTCGCAGCTCACCATCTCGGCGTTCCGCATGCCGCACATGCAGAAAGTCGACTGGGATCCGATCAACGACTTCACCTACATCATCGGCCTCGCCGGCTACACCTTCGGCATCGTGGTGAGGGCCGACTCGCCGTTCAAGACCTTCAACGACCTGATCACCTACGCGAAGGCCAATCCGGGGAAGCTCTCCTACGCCACCCCCGGCAGCGGCACTTCGCTGCACCTCGCGATGGAGGAGATCGCGGCCAAAGCCGGCGTCCAGTTCCTTCACGTGCCGTTCAAGGGCTATGCCGACGGCGCGATCGCCCTGATGGGCGGCCACGTCATGGTGCAGGTCGATTCAACCGGCTGGGCCAAGCAGGTCGACGCCGGCGCGCAGCGGTTGCTCGCGACGCTCGGCGACCGGCGCACACGCTGGAATGCGCCGACGGTCAAGGAGCTCGGGGTCGATACGGTGTCGAATTCGCCGTTCGGCCTGGTCGGCCCGAAAGGCATGCCGCGGGACACGGTGAAGACGCTGCACGACGCGTTCAAGAAATCGCTCGATGACCCGGAATATCTCAAGCTGCTGGCGCAGCTCGACCAGCCCGCCTGGTACAAATCGAGCGAGGACTACGCGAAGTGGGCCGCCGAGCAGCTGCAGGCGGAGCGTGCCACCATCGAGCGCGTGGGACTGCTGCTGAAATAGGCGCAAACGAAAGAAGGAGGGGGCTGATGAAATACGAAAGAATCCTGCTTGCGTACAACGGCTCCAAAGAAGGCCGGCGCGCGCTGCTCGAGTGCTGCGATCTCGCGGGCTTCCTCAAGGCGGAGACGCACCTGCTCGCGGTGGCGAGCATGCCGCCGAGCCTCTTCCTCACCGAGGGCTTCGTGCCCGAGGAGCTGCTCGAGGAAGAGAAGAAGCGCACCCAGACCGTGCTCGACGAGGGGATCCGCACCCTGCGCGAGCGCGGCTTCAACGCCACCGGCCACCTCGCGGTCGGCGAGCCGGTCGAGGAGATCTGCCGGCAGGCGAAGGCACTGCGCACCGATCTCATCGTGGTCGGCCACAACCAGACCACTTCCTTCGCGGCGCGCTGGTGGAAAGGCTCTGTGGGCGCCTCGCTCCTGGACTACGCCCCTTGCAGCATTCTCATCGCCCTCTCGCAGACCTAGCGCAGCGTTATTGATGCTGAAAGGCCGGCTCGAAGACGACCGGATGCTGACCGGTCGTGGACGCTACGTTTCCGACTGGAACCTCCCCGGGCAGGCGCACGCGCATTTCGTGCGCTCCGACCGCCCGCACGCCGAGATCGTTTCGATCGACAAGGCAGCGGCGCTCGCCAGCCCGGGCGTGCTCGCCATCTTCACCGGCGCGGATTTGAAGGAGCTGAAGTCGCTGCCCGCGGCGCTCCCGGCGAAGGGCCGCGGTGGATCCGAGCTCATCAATCCCGGGCGGCCGGCCCTCGCGCAAGGACGCGTGCGCTTCGCGGGCGAGGCCGTTGCGCTCGTGGTGGCCGACATCGCGGTGGCGGCGCAGGACGCGGCCGAGCTCGTCACGATCGAATACCGCGACCTTCCGGCGGTCGTCACGGCCGAGGAGGCTGTCGCTTCCGGCGCTCCTCTGTTGCACCAGACGGTGCCGGGCAACGTCGTTCTCGACTATGAGTCGGGCGACGAAGCGTTGACGCAAAAGGCGTTCGCCGTCGCCGCGCGGATCGTCAAGCTGAGTGTCTACAACTCGCGCGTGGTCGGAAACCCGATGGAGCCGCGCGCGTGCCTCGCGGCGTACCGGCCCGAAGAGGGCATGTACCACCTCTACACCTGCACGCAGGGTGCGCCGATCATGCGCAACCAGCTTTCCGCGGTGCTCGGCGTGCCGCCGGAGAAGATCCGGGTGATCGCCGAGGAGGTCGGCGGCGGCTTCGGCGTGCGCTTCAACCTCTATCCCGAATACTGCGCGGCGCTCCTCGCGGCGAAAGCGCTCGGCCGGCCGGTGAAGTGGACCGGGACCCGCTCGGAGGTCTTCCTCGCCGACGAGCAGGCGCGCGACGTCCTCTCGCACGGCGAGCTCGCGCTCGACGCCTCCGGCCGCATCGTCGGGATGCGCTTCGACATGCTGGCCAACCTCGGCGCCTACCTCGCGCCGACCGGGCCTTTCATCAACACGATCGGCATCGTGAACTGCCTCTCGGGCGTGTACGACGTGCCGGCGAGCTACGCGCGCATCCGGCTTGCGCTCACCAACACCGCTCCGATGGCGGCCTATCGCGGCGCCGGGCGTCCGATCATGTCCTACGCGATCGAGCGCCTGGTCGAGCACGCCGCGATCGAGCTCGGTGTCGACCCGGCGGAGCTGCGCCGCAGGAGCTTCATCCCGAAAGAGCGCTTTCCGTACCGCATCGCCGCCGGATTCGAGTACGACTGCGGCGACTTCGCCGGCGTGATGCAAGACGCGCTCGCGGCCGCGGACTGGGACGGATTCGCGCGCAGAAGGGAAGCTGCGGAAAAGCGCGGCAGGCTGCGCGGCCGCGGCATGTCGACCTATATCGAGGCGACCGGCGCCGGGTTCGCGCCGCAGGACCAGGTCGAGCTGCGCTGGACAGTCGGTGAGACGAGCGACAGCACTCTCACCCTGTACGCGCCTACGCACAACCACGGGCAAGGTCAGGAGACGACCTTTGCACAGGTGGTGACGCGCGAGCTCGGCGTGCCGCTCGAGTCGGTTCGCCTGCGCACCGCCGGGCCGGAGTTCTACCTCACCGGCAACGCGACCGGCGGCTCGCGCTCGCTCCTCGCCGTGGGGAGCGTGCTGATGCTCGCCGCGCGCGAGATGGTGAAGAAAGGCTTTGCCTTGGCGGCCGAGGAGCTCGAGGCGGCCCAGGCGGACCTCGAGTTCGTCGCTGGCAGCTATCGCATCAAGGGCACCGACCGCGCGATCTCGATCCGGAGCCTCGCGCAGCGGCGCGCCGGCGAGCTCGATATCGCCTACGCCAACAAGTTCGGCGCCACGTTTCCGAACGGCTGCCACATCGCCGAAGTGGAGATCGACCCCGAGACCGGCGAGGCCGAGATCGCGTCCTACGTCGCCTGCGACGACGCCGGCACCATCGTCAACCACCAGATCGTCGAGGGGCAGGTGCAGGGCGGGCTCACGCAGGGCGCGGGACAGGTGTTCAGCGAGCTGGCGGTCTACGACCGCGCGAGCGGCCAGCTCCTCACCGGGAGCTTCATGGACTACGCCATGCCGCGCGCCGGGCTGGTCTCGAACCTGAAGCTCCTCGAGCACCCGGTGCCCACGCGGCTCAACCCGCTGGGCGCGAAGGGCGTGGGCGAGGCCGGCGTTACCGGCTCGCTGCCCGCGCTGATGAACGCCGTGGCCGACGCGCTGCGCTCGGCCGGGGTGGCGCACTTCGAGCTGCCCGCGACCCCGCAGCGGGTCTGGCAGGCGCTGCGGCGAGCGCGCTCCTGAGCGCGTCGAGCGCCGCCGAGCGGTGCCCCCGGCGCCACACGAGCTGCGTGGTGGAGCCGGCGATGTCCTTCGGCAGGGGATGAATGCGCACTTCGCGCTCGGGGCGCAGCGCGCGGATCACCGACTTCGGCACCACCGCGATGCCGCTGCCCGCCGCGACGCAGGCGACGATGGCGTGGTAGGACCCGTATTCCATGACGCGCTCGGGTGATACCCCGGCGCGCCCGAGCCAGCTTTCGAGGCGCAGGCGGTAGGAGCAGCCGGCGGCGAACGCGAGCACCGGCAGGTGCGCCGCGTCGCTTGCGCCACGGATCGCGGCAAAACCCTTCGGCGCGATCAGGACCAGCTCCTCGCTGAAGGCGCGCTGCATCTCGAGCCCCTGGCCGGTGAAGGGCTCGGCGACGAACGCCGCCTCGATCTCGCCACCCAAGACTCTCGCCACCAAGGCGCCCGAGGTCCCCGTCACCAGCTCGAGGCGCA
>DASXAO010000037.1:0-24162 GCA_036406675.1 Burkholderiales bacterium | reverse complement strand
AACGCGTAGAGGTACTCGTTCCACGCGAGGAGCAGCGCGTAGGTGCCGACCGCGACCAGCGACGGCAGCATCAGCGGCAGGTACACGAGCCGGAAGAGCTGCAGCGGCGTCGCGCCGTCGATGCGCGCGGCTTCGTCGAGCTCCCAGGGCAGCTTGTCGGATGCCTGCTTCAGCACCCAGATCGCGTAGGGCGCGGCGAGCGTCACCATCGCCAGCACCAGCGACCAGCGGCTGTTGAGCAGCCCATAGGTGCCCATCGCCTTGTACATCGGCACGGCGAGGAACGCCGCGGGGATGAAGTAGGTGAAGAGCGCGGCGTTCATGACGGTTCTGCCGCCTTTCACCTTCAATCTGCTGATTGCAAACGCCGAACAGGTGGCCACGGCGAGCGTGATGACGCCGGTCGCGACCGCGATCCAGAGGGAGTTCCAGATCTGGTTCCAGAAATGGTGCAGGTAGAAATGCTCCTGGCGGAACACGATGCCGAAGTTGCGCAGCGTCGGATGCTCGGGCCACAGGCGCCCGGAGAACGCCGAGTCCTTGGTGGAGATCGAGAAGAGGAAGATGTGATAGATCGGGATCAGCGTCCACAGCAGCACCGGGATGCCGATCAGCCAGAGCCTCGCTTCACGAAGAAGTTGGCGGGGTGTCATTTGCCTTCTTCCCCGGACAACCTTCGCATCATGAAATAAACCAACGGCAACACGAACGGCAGCGCTACGACGATCGTCGCCATCGCCTGGTCGAGCTGGTCGAGGCGGATGTAGCGGATGCCGAGCGTCGCCAGCACGTGCGTCTGGTCGGCGGGCTGGCCGCCGGTGAGGAGGTAGACGCTGTTGAAATCGCCCAGCGTCCAGATCAGGCTCAAGATGGTCGACGTTACATAGAGGGTTCTGATCGAGGGCCAGGTCACGTACTTGAACTTCTGCCACGCGCTCGCGCCGTCGACGCCCGCCGCCTCGTACAGCTCCTTCGGGATGGCGAGCCTTCCCGCCATCAGGATCAGGGTCCAGAAGGGCAGCGCTTTCCAGATGTGCACCAGCATCGCCATTGCCATGGCGAGCTGCGGATTGGTGAGCCAGTTCGGGCCGTCGACCTGGAACAGGCGGAAGAGGAGCGAATTGATCACGCCCCATTCGGGGTTGAGCATGAAGCGGATCGAGAAGATGGTCGGGATCGCCGGCACCGCCCACGGGATGATGAAGACGACCGAGAGCCAGCGGATCCAGCGCTTCTCGTGCACGAAGAAGCCCGAGAGGAAGAGCGCCAGCAGGAATTTGAGATTTACCGCTATCAACAAAAAAAATATTGTATTGACGACCGTGCGGAAAAAAACCGGATCGTCGAACAGCGTCCGGTAGCTCGCGGGATTGCGCGCGAGCCACAGGCCGTAGGTGACGGGGTAGAGAACGAAGACCGCGAACACGAGCAGGTAGGGGGCGATCAGCACCAGCCCCCACGCCTGCCACGTGGAAAGTCCCTTGCGCGGAGCGCGCTCCTGCGGAAGGGCGATGGAAGACACCGGAACCTATCCGGCGACCTGCTTGATCCTCGCGATCATCTCGTCGACCGCTTTTTCCGGCGACCACTTGTCGTTCGCGACGCGGTTGACCGCCTTCGCCCAGACGTTCTCGTTGTTGAGGATGGTGAACTTGTAGTTCTTGGTGAACTCGAAGGGCACCGTGCCGGCCGAGAACTGGTTGTGGACGATCTTGCGGTGCGGGTCGTCGGTCCAGAACGGCCGCGACGCGCCCGACTTGGTCACCGGGTACCAGCGGCCGAGCGCGCCCTCGACGTACGGGATCAGGTTCTCGTCCTGCATCGCGAACTGGACGAACTCCTTGGCGCGCTTCTTGTTCCTCGCGTTGGCGAAGACCACGCCGACCTTGACCGCCGAGCGGTAGACCATCGGCTTGCCGTCGGGCTTGAGCGGGAAGCCGGAGGTGGCGATCAGCTCGGAGTAGTTCTTCTTCGCCTGCGCGCGCTCCTCGGGCGCGAGCTTCTCGTTGTTCGCGTCGTCGAGCCACTTCGCCGCGATCGAGATGGTCGCGTTGTGGGTCATCATGATCTGCTTGTTGTGGAAGGCGACGTTGTTGTCCGGGTCCTTCCAGTTCACCGCGGAGGGCGGCGTGCAGCCGCGCTCGATGGTGCTCGCGTAGTCCTTCACCGCGGCCACCAGGCCTCTCTTCACCTCCGGCTGGTCGACGAGGAGCTTGCCGTTGTCGTCGACGACCTTGACGTTGTACGCGTCCATGTAGGTGAGGAACGAGTAGAACGAGTCCGACGAGTCGACGCCCATCGGCGAGCCGACGGAGAAGATGCGCTTGCCGGTCTTCTTGCGATAGCCGCTTTGCGCCTGGGTGCACCAGAAGTCCCAGTAGGCGTTCCAGGTCTGCGGGATGTCGGTCTCCTTGTAGCCCGCCTCGGCCAGCATGTCCTTCCAGTACTGGATGTGCATGGTCTGGCGCTTCATCGGGAAGGCGTAGTAGGCGCGCTTCTTGGTCTTCTCGTTCAGGAGGTACACCGTCTCGAGGGTGACCGGGAGAAAGTTCGCCTTCATCGGCAGCAGGATGTCGGACAGGTCTTCGAGCCGCCCCTCGGCCGCCCACTTGCCCGCGACCTGGAAGTCGAACACGTCGCCGTACGCGACGTCGGGCGGCGTGCCGGCGTCGAGCGCGGCGACCGCCTTCGGCACCGATTCCTGCGGCGAGTAGCGCGAGAGCTCGACCTTCACCTTGGTCTTCTGCTGGAACTTGGCGATCATGTCGTCGAGCGCCTTGTCTTCCTGCGGGTAGAACCCCTTGGTCCAGTAGACCACCAGCGTTTCCTGCGCCCAGACCGCCGACGCGAACGTCAGCGCCGCGGCCGCGGCCAATGCCTTCCGCAACATGGAATCACTCCTCCTCATAGGGACGAGTTGTATGATAACGGACAATTAGAAAAACAGGGACGGACCCTGTTTTTTCCTATCTCTTCTTCCGCCACGCTTCGTACTCGGCCTTGGTCTCCGCGCTCGGCGGATACAGCCCGAAGATGCTGCGGCCTTCCTTCACTCGCGCCTCGACCCACTCCTCGAAATCGTTCTGCGCCGCGGCCTCGGCGGCGACTTCCTCGGCGATCTTCGCCGGGATGACGACCACGCCTTCCTCGTCGCCGACCACCACGTCGCCCGGGTAGACCGCGACGCCGCCGCAGCCGATCGGCACCTGGCTCTCCACCGCGTGATGGCGCACGAGGTTGAGCGGCGCCGAGCGCGCGCCGCAGTACGCCGCCCAGGCGAGCTTCTCGATGGTCTGCGAGTCGCGCAGCCCGCCGTCGGTGACCACGCCCGCGACGCCGCGCACCATGAGCCGCGTCATGAGGATGTCGCCGCCGGTGGCGGCGGAGGCGTCGCGGCGCGCGTCCATGACCAGGACCTGGCCGGGCGGGCAGGCCTCGATCGCCTCGCGCTGCGGATGGCCGCGCCCCTCGAAGGCGCCGAGCAGGTCGACGTCCTCCCGGGCCGGGATGTAGCGCAGCGTAAAGGCTTCGCCCACCATCCTCGGGGCGTTCCTGTTCAAGAGAAACACACCTTGTATGAACGTGTTGCGCAGGCCGCGCTTGAAAAGCACGGTGGTGAGCGTGGCGGTGGAGACCTTCTTGAGGGCTTCGCGGCTCGCGGCGGATAAACTGGGCATATGGTCGACGTGGAATCCGAGGGCGGGGTGACGCGCATCTTCCTCAACCGCCCCGAGAAGGTCAATGCGCTCGGCTCGGCGCACCTGGAAGACTTGCTTCTGGCCCTGCGGCGCTTGGAGCGAAACCAGGAGATGCGCGTGGCGGTGCTCGGCGGGCGCGGCAAGGCGTTCTGCGGCGGCGCCGACGTGAAAGAGATCTCCAGGCTGACTGCTTCGAACGCGGGGGACTTCGTTCAAAAGATCCATGCCGTGTGCGAGGCGATCCGCGAGCTGCCGGTTCCGGTGATCGCGCGCCTGCACGGCGCGGTGATCGGCGCGGGGCTCGAGATCGCCGCGGCGTGCGACCTGCGCATCGCCGCCGAGGGCACGCGCTTCTCGATGCCGGAAGTGCGCATCGGCATTCCTTCCGTGGTCGAGGCCGCCCTGCTGCCGCGACTCATGGGCTCGGGCCGCGCAGCGTGGCTCGTGCTCACCGGCGAGGCGATCGACGCGCGCCGGGCGCTCGAGTGGGGCCTGATCGAACAGGTCGGCGGCGACGACGCGATCGATCAGGTGGTGCAGATTCTTCTCAGGAACGATGCAAAGGCGCTGCGGATGCAGAAGCAGCTGCTGCAGCTCTGGGAAGAGGCGCCGCTCGCGGTGTCGATCGAGAAAAGCATCGACCTCTTCGGACAGTCACACCGCTGAACCGGAAATCGGGGTCAGAGCCCCATTTCCTTCATGTTCGCGTCCCGGAAATAGGGCTCTGACCCCGATTTCCGGTTGCGCTATGACGGATTCCGTTATATAACGGGTTCCGTCATAAGATGAAAAAACAGCATCCTGGGCATCCTGGCAGAGTCCTCTACGAGAAGTTCCTGAAACCCACCGGCTTGTCCCAGAACGCGCTCGCGCGCGAGCTGGGCGTGCCGCCGCGGCGGATCAACGAGATCGTCCTGGGCAAGCGCGGCATCACCGCCGACACGGCGCTGCGCCTCGCCAAGCGCTTCGGCAACTCGGCGCGCTTCTGGATGGGGTTGCAGGCCGATTTCGACCTCCAGCTGGCACAACGCGAAGCAAGACAAGGCTGATGGCAAAAACACCCCAGGTCTACGACGCATCGGCAATCCAGGCGCTGAAGGGGCTCGAGCCCGTGCGCCGCATGCCGGGCATGTACACGCACACCATCCACCCGCTGCACATCGTGCAGGAGGCGATCGACAACGCGGTCGACGAGGCGCTCGCCGGCTTCGGACGCCGGATCACGGTCACGGTGCGCAAGGACCACTCGGTGGAAGTCGAGGACGAGGGCCGCGGCATCCCGGTCGACATGCACCCGGTCGAGAAAAAGCCCGCGGTCGAGGTCGCCTTCAGCATGCTCCACGCCGGCGGCAAGTTCTCGCGCTCGGGCGACGGCGTGTACCACATCTCGGGCGGCTTGCACGGGGTCGGCGTGTCGGTCTCGAACGCGCTCTCCAAGCGCTGCGAGGTCACGGTCTACAAGGGCAACGAGAAGCACTTCATCGCGTTCGAGGGTGGCGAGCTGCACACCAAACTTCGTTCAGAACGGATTAAAGAGAAGAGAAACGGAACGGTTGTACGGCTGTGGCCCGATCCGAAGTACTTCGATTCGCCCAACATCCCGCTCGCCGAGCTCGAGCACCTGGTGCGCTCGAAGGCCTATCTCCTGCCGGGCCTCACCACAATATTGAATATCGAAGGTAAAGACTCCAAAACGTGGAAATACGACCGCGGCATGGAGCAGTACTTCGAGATGATGCTCGACGGCCGGCCGCTCATTGCGCCGCTGTTCACCGGGCAACGGTTTTTCGACGAGAAATCGCTGCAGGGCCAGTCTGAAGTCGAGCCCGGCGAAGGCGCGTCGTGGGCGATCGGATGGGTTGCCGAAGGCGACATCTTCGCCGACAGCCACGTCAACCTGATTCCGACGCGCTCGGGCGGCACGCACGAAGCGGGGTTCCGCTCGGGCATCTTCGAGGCGCTCACCGCGTTCATGGACACGCGCGGCCTCGCGCCCAAGGGCGTGAAGCTGATTCCCGACGACCTGTGGCAGCGCGCCTGTTTCACGCTTTCGGCGCGCATCGTGCGCACCCAGTTCCACGGCCAGACGAAAGAGAAGCTCACTACGCGCCACGGGGCGAAGCTCCTCGAGATGTGCGTGCGCGACGCCTTCGAGCTATGGCTGAACGAGCATCCCGACGACGGCAAGAAGATCGTCGAGCTCGCGGTCGAGCAGGCGATGGCGCGCCTTTCCAAGGGCAAGAAGGTCGAGCGCAAGAAATCGAGCGGCATCGCCACGCTGCCCGGGAAGCTGGTCGACTGCGCGTCCGGCGATGTATCCAGAAACGAATTGTTTCTGGTGGAAGGCGACTCGGCCGGGGGCTCGGCGAAGGAAGCGCGCGACAAGGAGATCCAGGCAGTGCTGCCGCTGCGCGGCAAGGTGCTGAACACCATGTCCAAGGACAGCCGCACGGTGCTCGCGAACAAGGAGCTGCAGGCGATCGCCACCGCGATCGGCGTCGACCCGCATTCGGCGGAGGTGGAGATCGATTTGTCGGGCATCCGCTACGGCAAGGTCGTGGTGATGACCGACGCCGACGTCGACGGCGGCCATATCCAGGCGCTGCTCCTCACCTTCTTCTTCATGCACGCCCCCAGGCTGGTGGAGCGCGGCCACCTCTATGTCGCCATGCCGCCGCTCTACAAGGTCGAGGTGCCGAGCCAGGGCAAGGGCAAGCCCGCGCGGCGCCTCTACTGCCTGGATGACGACGAGCTGGAGGAAATCCTGGGCCAGCTCAAGAAGGAAAAGGTGAAGGAAGGCAGCTGGGAGATCTCGCGCTTCAAGGGCCTGGGCGAGATGAGCCCGGAGCAGCTCTGGGAGACGACCATGAACCCGGATACGCGGCGCCTCATCCGCATGCAGCTCGACATGAACGAAGTGAAAAAAATCAGAGAAAAGTTCGAATTGCTGATGGACGCGGGCGAGGCCGAAGGGCGGCGCAACTGGATGCGCGAGCACTGGAAGACGGTTGAAGCCGACGTCTGAAAATCAGGGACGGACCACGTTTTTCTTCAGAACACTCGAAACATCGAAGCGGATGGATGGGGGTTCAACATGAAAAAGAAAAAGCTGAAGCCGATATGGGAACGCGCCTACAAGGGCCACGCCTTTTGGCTGGGCAAAACTAAGCTCGGAAAGGTGACCCTGCGCGACGCGGCCCACGGTAGATATCACTGGGAAGCAGGCGGGCGCGCCGGCGATGCCGACGTGCTCGCCAAAGCCAAGGCGGCCGTCGAGCTCGCGGTCTATAACGCGGACAAGCAGTTGGATCTTTTTCAGACTTGAGGCAGCGCAATGGATGACCGCACGCCGGACCTGTTCACCCCCGAAAACGGCGACGACGCCGCCCCGATCGAGACCCACGCCTCGCAGGCCTATCTCGGCTACGCGGTCTCGACGGTCAAGGCGCGCGCGCTGCCGGAGATCGCCGACGGGCTGAAGCCGGTCCAGCGCCGGATCCTCTACGCCATGGGCGAGACGCCCGGCGGCGCGCAGTCGTTCTCGAAGTGCGCGCGCTACGTCGGCGAGGTCCTCGGCAAATATCACCCGCACGGCGACACCTCCACGTACGAGGCGCTGGTGCACCTCGCGCAGCCGTTCTCGATGCGCTATCCGCTGATCGACGGCCAGGGCAATTTCGGCTCGCGCGACGGCGATGCCCCCGCCGCCTATCGCTATACGGAGGCACGCCTCTCCCGGTTTGCAGAGCTGCTGCTCGCCGAGATCGGGGAGGGCACCGTCGATTTCATCAAGAACTACGATGGGAAATTCGACGAGCCGGTGCTGCTGCCGGCGCGCCTGCCATTTGGTCTTTTGAACGGCAGCTTCGGCATTCCGGTCGGTTTTTCAACGCGAATCCCGTCGCACAACCTGAAGGAGGTCGCGGCCGCGGCGGCGCACGTCATCAAGCACCCGCGCGCCAAGGTCGAGGACGTGCTCGAGCACCTGCCCGGCCCCGATTTTCCCGGCGGCGGCCAGGTGATCTCGCCGCCCGAGGAGATCAAGCAGGCCTACGAGACCGGCCGCGGTTCCCTGCTGATCCGATGCAAGTGGCAAGTGGAGCCGCTCGCCCGCGGCCAGTGGCGCATCGTGGTGAGCGAGCTGCCGCACGGCGTGTCGGTGAAGCAGGTCACCGAGGAGATCGAGGCGCTCGCCAACCCGCGGCCGAGCCTCGGCAAGAAGGAGGTGACGCAGGAGCAGCGCCGCATGAAGCAGTTCATCCTCGACCAGGTCGAGGGCGTGCGCGACGAGAGCGATCGCAAAAGCAAGCTGCGGCTCGTGATCGAGCCAAGGAGCTCAAGGCAGAACCCCGAAGAAATGATGGCCGCGCTGCTGGTGAACACCAGCATGGAGTCGCGCTACGCCATCAACCTGACCTGGCTCGGCCTCGACGGCTTGCCCGAGACCAAGGGCATCGTCGACGTGCTGCGCGAGTGGGGCGAATTCCGCGTCAACACGGTTCGGCGCAGGACGCAGTTCAGGCTCGACCGGGTCGAGGAGCGGCTGCACATCGTGCAGGGCCGCCTCGCCGCGTACGCCAAGATCGACCAGATCATCAAGCTGATCCGCGCCTCGGAAGATCAGGCGGAGGCGAAGACCGCTCTGCAGAAAAAATTCGACTTGAGCGAGAAGCAGGCCGAAGACATCGTGAACCTGCGCCTCGGCCAGCTCACCAAGCTCGACGGCGTCAAGCTCGCCGACGAGGAAAAGGCGCTCAAGGCCGACCGCAAGGAGCTCAAAGGGCTGCTCGGCGACGAGAAGGAGCTGAAGAATCTGGTAGTCGAGGAACTCAAGGAGGACGCGAAGAAATACGGCGACGAGCGGCGCACGCTCATCAAGGCGGCCGAGCGCTCGCAGGTCGAGCGCACCGTGGTGGTCGAGCCGATCACCGTGATCCTGTCGCAGAAGGGCTGGATCCGCGCCCGCACAGGTCATGGACTGGATTTATCTGGGGTAACTTTTAAAGACGGGGATCGATTGCTGCAGACGCTGGAGTGCAAGACCACCGACGCGGTGATCGTGCTCTCGGCCTCGGGCAAGACCTTCACCCTCGACGCCGCCGCGATCCCGAGCGGACGCGGCGACGGCGTGCCGGTGAACACGCTGGTCAATTCCTCCTCCGACGACATCGTCTGGATGCGCTCGGGCGATCTCGCGCAGCGCCTGCTCATGAACAGCTCCGCGGGCCTGGGCTTCGTCTGCAAGCTCGGCGATCTCGTCACCAAGACGCGCCAGGGCAAGGACTTCATGAAGGTGGAGGAGGGCGCGCGGGCCCAGTCGCCGGTGTTGATCGACCACGAAATGGTCGCCGCCCTCTCCTCCGATTCGCGGCTGTTGGTGTTCCCGCTCGAGGAAGTGCCCGAGCGGCCGAACGGCGGCGTGGGCGTTCAGCTCCTCGCCGTGCCCGAAGGCGAGAAGCTCACCGCGGTCCTGACCACCGACGGAAAATCGCTCGTCGTCTCGGGGATCCGGCGCAAGAAGCGCGCGGTGGAGACGATGGACGCGAAGCAGCTCGCCGAGCACATGGGCAAGCGCGCGCAGCGCGGCAAGCTTGCCGACGTCGGCTTCCGCCCCGACCGGCTGGGCGGCGAAGCGAAGGAAGAAGAGTAGAAATGGTGACTGTCACCAATTTCGGAACAACAGGAATGTGGGATTCCGCACGCTTGGACTGGGGGAATGGTGAAAAAATCGGAGTCGTCCCCGCCACTTGCTATCCGATCGTTCTACGCGCCCAATCGAGCACGATGCCCAGGCGCGGCGGCAGGAGCTCTTCCGCCTCGTCGTAGCTGACCCAGCGCCACTCGTGGTGCTCGGGCCGGCCGAGCTCGGGCGAGACCGGCAGCTCGACCTCGCTCTCGCCGGTCTCGGCGATGAAGTAGCGCGCGACCTTGCCGCCGGCGTAGGCGAGCGTGTCCTTGTAGCTGTCGCCGAACGGAAAGTCGAGGTCGGTGAGCCCGGTCTCCTCGGCCGTCTCGCGCTTGGCCGCGTCGAGCTCGCTCTCTCCGGGCTCGATCAGGCCTTTCGGGAAGTCCCAGTTCTTGTAGGCGCGCAGCAGGAGCAGGCGCGAGCCGCGCTCGGTGCGGCGGAAGACCACGGCGCCGGCGGCGCGTCGGGGGGTTGAGCTCATGCGTTCGACCTTGCGAAGAAAGGAGCTTATACAGGTTTCGCGCCCGTACTGGGCCGTGGGCCTGATCTTCGCCGTGACGCTCGCGGCCCAGACCGTCGGACCGACGCTTCCGGAGTCGTTCTCCGGGCTGCGCACCGCGGGCCCATACGCGGTGCTCATCACGGCGCTCGGCCTCGCCTGGTGGTTCAACCGCGGCCGCAGCTTCGTCATCGCCGCGTCGCTCGCCCTCGCCTGGACGATGATGCAGCTGTTTCCAAGCAAGGCGGTCTACACCGCGGCCGTGGTCCTGGTGCCGCTCAACTGGCTCGCCGCGGTCATCGGTCCCGAGCGCGGCGTGCGCTACGGCGCGGGATACCGCTGGCTCGCGGTCCTGGCGGCCGAGCTCGTCGCGGTGTTCTCGTTCTCGTGGACTTCCATCTCGTTCGATGATCACTGGTGGCTGCGCTCGCCGCCGACGCCGTTCGTGGGGCGGGTCGTGTTCGCCGCAGCCTTCGTGGCGGCGCTGTGGCGCGCGTACACGGAGAGAAAGCCGATGCAGATCGCGCACGCGGGCGCGCTAGGCGCGTTCTTCGTCGCCGCCGAATGGGCGAGCCGGCCGCCGGTATTCGGCGCGTTCATGGCCGCGGCCGGGGCAATGCTGCTGGTGGCGCTGCTGCAGGAATCGCATCAGCTCGTCTTTCGCGACGAGCTCACCGGTCTGCTCGGGCGCCGCGCGCTGCACGAGCGGCTGAGGAGCCTCGGCCCGCGCTATGCGCTCGCCATGGTCGACATCGACCACTTCAAGCAATTCAACGACGCCCACGGCCACGAGGTCGGCGACCAGGTGCTCAAGCTCGTCGCCGGGCGGCTCGCCCGGGTCGCCGGCGGCGGCATCGCCTACCGCTACGGCGGCGAGGAGTTCAGCGTGCTCTTCCCCGACCGCGACGCCGCCCAGGCGCGGCCGCACCTGGAGGCGGTGCGCGGCGCCATCGAGCATTACAGGATGGCGGTGCGCGGCGGCGATCGACCCAAGGATCCCGACGACACCGTGAACCTGCGCCTCCACAAGGCCCCGCTCAAGACGCTCTCGGTGACCGTCTCCATCGGCGTCGCCGAGCGCGGCGGCGAGCTGCGCACGCCGGCCGAGGTCCTGAGGGCGGCCGACCAAGCGCTCTACCGCGCGAAGGAAGGCGGCCGCAATCGGCTGAGCCGGTAAACCAAAAATAGGGACTGTCCCTATTTTTGAATTCGGGCACGACGCTTGCGGCAGATACCGCATGAAGAGACTCTTTTTCTCGGGCGCGCTCGTGCTTGTTCTTGCCGGCTGCGGGATGAACGAGCCGATCAACGGCGCCAACGCCGACCCTAAATCGCTCGATGCCGCCGCCATGGCCCGGCTGCGACTCGCAGGCGTTCCGGGCGGCACCGGCGCGCGCATACCCGCCCAAGCGAACGGCGGCGCGACCGTCGGGAATGGCGGTACGCATCGCCATTTCGGGCAGGGGGCAGACTAAGCCCTTCCCGACAAGTGGTACGCGGCTTGCGGCTGGCTGGGTTCCTTTCAACCCAGCCAGGAGAAAGCAGATGCGTAACCTACTTTGCGCCGTGTTCTTGGGGCTTGTGGCGGTTTCATGCGCGCAGCACCAGCGTGCGCAGCCGGCCGCGTCGACTGCGAGCCCGAATGACCCGGCGGCACCCGCGGGCGCGAGCGCCGGCTCGAGCAAGGAGACGGGCGACACGCAGGCGCGCCACGACCGAAATCCGGCCGACAGGGCCCCGGGCGCGTCGACATACTGAGCGTTGCCATGACTGGAGAGAGCGGCCTGCGAGGTGCCGGAAGCAGGCCGCTTTCTTTTTGCCTACACTAGCGCCGCGATGCTGGTGGTGCCGGAGAACGAGATCGAGATCCTGGCCGTGCGCGCGCAGGGCGCCGGCGGCCAGAACGTCAACAAGGTCTCGAACGCCGTGCACCTGCGCTTCGACGTGCGCGCCTCGTCGCTCCCCGAGGAGGTGAAGGAGCGGCTGCTGCGCTTCGGCGACCAGCGGATCACGCGCACCGGCGTAGTGGTGATCAAGTCGCAGCAGCACCGCAGCCTGGAGCAGAACCGCCTCGAGGCCATCGCGCGGCTGAACGCCCTGGTCGCCGCGGCGGCGCACGTGCCCAAGAAGCGCAGGCCGACCCGCCCGACGCTGGGTTCGAAGACCAGGCGCCTCGACCTCAAGCGGCGGCGCGGCCGGATCAAGGCGCTGCGCGGGAAATCAGGCTGGGAGGAAAAATAGGGACAGTCCCTATTTTCCTGCTAGCTATGCGAAGGAACGGAAAATAGGGACTGTCCCTATTTTTCCGGTTATCTTCTAGTCCACTCCGAGAAGCTCGACTTCGAACAGCAGCGTGGCATTCGGCGGAATCACGCCGCCGGCGCCGCGCGCGCCGTAGCCGAGCTCGGGCGGGATGGTGAGCTTGCGCTTGCCGCCCACCTTCATCCCGGCGACGCCCTGGTCCCAGCCCTTGATCACCAGGCCGCGGCCGAGCGCGAACGTGAACGGCTCGTTGCGATCGCGCGACGAATCGAATTTCGCGCCCTGATTTCCGTTATTGTCCAGCCACCCGGTGTAATGCACCGTCACGTGCTGTCCGCTGGAGGCGGTATCGCCCTGACCGACGACGAGATCTTCGATGTTCAGTGAGGCCATGGGAATCCTTATCGAGTCGACCCCGACATGTTAGACAAGGTCGTCGCCGCCGTAGAGGGGGAAGCCGAGCGCCTGGTCGAGGAGTTCCACCGCCCGGGGGGACCGCGCGGCCACGACAGCCATTGCGAGGTGGACCGCGAGATCGAGGAGCGGCTGCGGCAGAGCCTGCAGGCGATCGTGCCGGGGGCTTTCGCCGGCGAGGAGACCGGCATGAGCCCGGGAGCGAAGCCGGGCTTCACCTGGGTCGTCGACCCGCACGACGGCACCTACGAGTTCATGCACGGGCGCCGCGGCTCGGCGATCTCCGTGGCTCTGCTGCGCGGCGCGCAGCCCGTGCTCGGCGTCGTCTGCAGTCCGATGTCGCCCGACCGCGGTCACGACACCATCGCCTGGGCCGAGGGCGCGCGCTCGATCCTGCGCAACGGCCGCCCGGTGACCAACGATCTCTCGCGCCAGTCGATCTATGCCGATGCTTTCGTCTGGGCGACCGCTTCGTCGGCGCTCAAGCCCGTGGCCTGGTCGATCGCAGTCGCGCCGGCGCGCTACATCGCGATGCCGAGCATCGCCTATCGGATGGCGCGCATCGCCGCCGGCGACGGGGTCGCGACGGTGTCGCTGCACAGCGTCAACGAGTACGACGTCGCGGCCGGCATGGCGCTCATCGCCGCGGCGAACGGCGTGGTGCTCGACGCCCAGGGGCGCGAGGTCGTGCTGCAGGGAAACTCGGTGGCCCGCGTGAGTGGCGTATTCGCCGGTGCACCGCACGCCGCGCGCCAGCTCGCCAAGGTCGACTGGAGGCGGGTCGAGCAGGAGCCGCGTCGCGAGCCGCGCGTCACGCTCGGTTTTCCGCGCAAATCGGCGTGGCTGGGGCGGGCGCAGGGCGTCCTGCTCGGCCAGATCGTAGGCGATGCCCTCGGCTCGCAGGTGGAATTCAAGATCGTCGCCGAGATCGCCCGGCTCTTTCCGCGCGGCGTGCGCGAGCTCGCGAGCGGCGGCCCGTACCACACCATCCCCGGCCAGCCGACCGACGACGGCGAGATGGCCCTCACGCTCGGGCGCACGATCCTGCGCCACCGCGGCTTCGAGCGCGACAAGGTGCTCGACGCGTACCGCGATTGGATGCAGACGCGCCCGATCGACATCGGCGAGACCACCGAGCGCGGGCTCCTCGGCCTGCACACTACCGAAAGCGAGTCGAACGGCTCGCTGATGCGCGTCTCGCCGATCGGCGTCTGGGCCGCGGGCGATCCTGCCCGCGCCGCCGCGGCGGCGCGCCAGGACTCCGCGCTCACCCATCCGAATCCCGTGTGCGTCGAGGCCTGCGCCGGCTTCTGCGCCGCGATCGCCGCCGGTGTGGCTGGCGGGAGCCGCAAGGAAATGGTGAACGCCGCGGCCGCGCACTGCACCGGGCCGGCGCGGGAGGCGATCCTGCGCAACGCTCTACCCGATGACTTCTCGCGCGGCCGGGCGCTCGTGGCGTTGCAGAACGCGTTCCATCGCCTCTCGAGTAGCGAGAGCCCGGAGGAATCGCTGGTCGCCACCGTGGGCCGTGGCGGCGACACCGACACCAACGCGGCGATCGCCGGCGCGCTACTCGGCGCGTGCCACGGGCGCGACGCCTTTCCTGCGCGCTGGATCTACCGCGTGCTCGCCTGCCGGCCGCTCGCCGAGGCCGCCGACCCGCGGCCGCGCCCGATGGTGTACTGGCCGGACGACGTGCTGGAGCTCGCGGAAGCCTTGCTGGGTTGAAAAATGGTGACAGTCACCAATTTCCGGCGACGCGTAGCTAACGGAAATTGGTGACTGTCACCATTTTTCTAGTCGTCGATGAAGAACTCTACGACCTCGACGCCCGGCCCGCGCGGCTGGCCGAAGGCGATCCAGCCGTGCTTGCGCAGCTGGAGCTCCGAGCGGCGCAGGACGATTTCGGCTTCGCCCTCGATGGTCACGTAGGTGCCGTTGGTGCTGTGATCGAGCAGCACGAAGCGCTCCTGCCGGCGCTCGATTGTGCAGTGCTGGCGCGAGGCCATTTCGTCGTGGACCACGAGGCCGTTGGCCGATTCGCGCCCGATGTGGATCGAATCCGTATCGCGCCGCCGCGCCACCTCGACCCCGCGGTAGCGCAGGCGCAGCGAGTTGCGGGCGATGTGGCCGCGGCTGCGCACGCCTGTGAACACGGTCGCCTCGGCGTCGTACCTCCAGACCAGCTCGGCGAGGCCGATCTCCTCGGCCTTGCCCTTGACGGTGATCGCGTGCAGCTCGCGCACCATCGTGCGCAAGGCGGGCCCGAGCTGCGCGGCGGTGTCGGTCGAAAGGACGATCTCGCCCTTTTTTGCCTGCGCCACGAGCCGCGCCGCGAGGTTGACCGTATCGCCGAAGATGTCGTCGTCTCGCTGAAGCACCGGGCCGTGATGGAAGCCCACGCGCACGCCGAGCTTCTTGCCCGCGACTTCAGGCAGCTCGGCGATGCGGTTCTGGATGTCGGCGGCGGCGTTCGCCGCCGCATCGGGCCCCGCGAAGATCGCCATGACCTCGTCGCCCATGGTCTTCACCACGCGACCGCCCGCCGCCTCGGTGGCGAGCCGCGCAGCGGCGAGGCAGGCGGAAATCGCCTCGAGCGCCGCGTCGTCGCCGGCAGTCTCGTAGAGGCTGGTGCTGCCGCTCACGTCGGCAAAGAGCACGGTGCCGAGCCTATCGGACATAGCGCGAATTGTGCCCTTTATTGCGCAGGCACGTTCCGGGACTACACCACGTTTTGCAATCCATGCCGCCGCTTACGCCCGATCTGATCGAATCTTACGAGCGCGCCCTCTATGCACTGGATTCGGGAGTAGTGCTGCGCGTCGGCGTGCGCGAGCCCGGCCTCGAGCGGCTGCTCGAGCGCCACGGCGCGGCGACTGCGGCATTCGTCACGGCCGCGAATCCGCGCGGCGAAGCGCAGGACCCCGCCCTGAACGAGGCCGCGATGGCGGCGCTGCGAAGCTCGCTCTCGCCCCCCTGGCTGCCGGGCGAAGGGCGCGATCCCGAAGGCGGCTGGCGCGCGGAGCCGAGCGTGCTCGTGCTCGGCATGACCCGAGCCGATGCCGAGGCGCTCGGCCGCCGCCTCGAGCAGAACGCCATCGTGTTCGTCGAGAAAGGGCGCGCACCCGAGCTCGTGCTCCTGCGCAGAATGCGCCTGGTCATCGATACGCAGGTGTGGCTCGACTGGCTGGTGTTCGACGAGCCGTCGCTCGCGGGGCTGCGCGCCGCGGTGGCGGCGGATCGCGCCGAGGTGCTGATCGACTCCGCCTGCCGCGCCGAGCTCGAACGCGTGCTCGCCTATCCGCTGGGCCGTAACGTGGATATCGATGCCAGCCTGCGGCGCTGCGATGAAATCGTGAAAAAAATCACGACGCCGACGCCGATCACCGCGGGGGCTGCGCTGCCCGCGTGCCGCGATCCGGACGACCAGAAATTTCTCACGCTCGCGGACGCCGCGCGAGCCGACTGCCTCGTCACCCGTGATCGGGAGCTGCTGCGCCTTGCGCGCCGGTGTGCGGCGCGCTTTGCGATTCTTCCGCCTTCGGCGTTTCGCGTGAATTAGTTTGCTCCGAGGCGTGTCCGAGGGCGAGCAGGAGGATGAGCAGCAAGGCGGTGCCCGCGACCGCTTTGGAGAGTTCCATGCATCGAAGTGTCGTCCGACAGGGAAAAGCTGTCAGCGAACTGAGTCACGTCACGGCTAAACTTGCTTCAAGGACAAGCCGTGAACAAGGGGATTCTCGTAGCAATCGGGGGGGTCGTGTGCCTGTCGGCGGCGCACGCGGCGGAGCGCGTCAACGCCTTCCACAGCGACATCCGCATCGGCGCGGACGGGCTGCTCACCGTCACCGAGACGATCGAGCTGCAGAGCGCGATGCGCGAGCCGCAGCGCGGCCTGGTGCGCGAGCTCGCGGACGAGTATCGCGACCGCCGCGGCAACCACATCAAGGTTCCGGTTCTCGTGGCCGAGGTGCTGCGCAACGGCCGCCCGGAACCGTACGCGGTCGAGCGCGTCGCGCACGGCACGCGCGTGCGCACCGGGGAGCCGGGCCGCGCGATCGAGCGCGGCAAGCAGGTCTACCAGATCGTCTACCGCACCGCCCGCGAGATCGCGTTCTTCGACGAGCACGACGAGCTCTATTGGGAAGTCCGGCGCGGACTGGACGCGGCGGTGGAGCGACTGAGCGCCGAGATCAGCTTCGAGCGGCCGGTCCCCGCGGCTAGCCTCAAGGTAGAGGCGCGCACCGGACGGCAAGGCGAGCAAGGGCAGGATTACCACGCGTTCGTGCGCGAAGGCTCGGCGGCGTTCCGCGCCACGCGGCCGCTCGAGCCGAGCGAGGGCATGTCGATCGTCGTCTCCTTTCCGAAGGGCGTGGTCGCGAGCCCGTCTCAGCTCGAGCGCGGCACCTGGTACCTCGACACCTATCGCGGCGTGCCGCTCGGCCTGACGATCCTGGCCCTCATGCTCGGGATCCTTTTCGCCTGCCGCGCGCGCTTCGCGCGCGCCCCCGCGCCGGCGCCGCTTGCGGCCCCGCCCCAGGGCGTCGGCCCGGGCGGCGTGCGCTTCATAGAGCGCGGCGGGTACGACGAGCGCTGCCTGAGCGCGGCGATCCTCGGCCTGCAGAGCCGCGGCTACCTGCGCGTGCAAGAGCATGGCGAGCGCCTCAGGCTCGAGCGCGGCGGCAGCGACGTCGAGTGGCTGCCCGGCGAGCAATCGCTCGCGCGGCGGCTGCTGCGCGACCGCGCGGTCGAGATCCGCCGGCACGGGCGCACCCTGGAGGAAGCGGGCCGCCGCCTGGCCGTGGAGCTGCGCGAGGCTTTCGGCGGGCGCCGTTTGGCGCGCCACGCGCCGTTCACCCTCGCCGCGGCGGGCATCGGCGCCGCCGGCGTTCTGGCGATGATCGCGCTCGAGACGCCGCTCGCCGCAGTGGCGTGCGTCGGCGCGGCGATGGCGGTGGCGCTTCTCGTGTTCGCCTTCAAGCTGACGCCGATCCTGGCGCGGCGCGGCGGCCAGCACCGCGAGGCGATCGACGCGCTGCGCCAGTACCTCGCGAGCGCCGAGCCCGCGAGCGAGGAGGAGTTCTCCCGGCTGCTTCCCTACGCGGTGGCGCTCGAGCTCGAGGAAGCCTGGGGGCGGCGCTTCGCCGAGCGCGTGCCGGCGAACCTCGTCGTCCTCACGCCGCGAGCCTCAGATAGAGCTCCCGAGCGGCCCACGCGTCCATTGCGGCATAAGCGATCTGCTGCCGCGTGAGGCGGGCGGCGCCCCAGTTGGAGGTTCGGCTGCCCTTCGGGATCCGGTAGCCGAGCACGATTCCCGCGAGGTTGCGCAAGCCCGTCTGCTCGACGCCGTGGCGCCTGGCGAGCGCGCCGACGTCGACCACGCTCGCTTCCCCGAACGCGAACAGCTTCTTCATCTGGCGCAGGTCATCGGCCACACCGATCCCCGCTTTTATTTTTTCCGATTGAAAAATTTCCCGCAAAAGATCCGAGCAATCGAAGCGCTGGAGCGCAAAGATCCAGACCACGGCCTCGCCGGCGAGCTGCACGAGCGAAGGCGGGTAGCTCTCGCCCTTGCGGAAGGCGGGACGCGTCTCGGTGTCGAAGCCGAGCACGCTTTCGCCCCGGATCGCGGCGGATTCGTCGGCGAGCGCCTGCGCGGACTCGACCAGGCGCACCTCGCCTTCGTAGCGCCGGATCGGCAGGCTTGCCAGCTCTTCGCGCGAAATCGAGGTTTGCCAAGTCATGGCCGCCGCAGCATAGAATGAAACAATGATCCATGTGATTGCTGTCCTTACCGCCAAGCCGGGCAAGCGGGACGAGATCCTGCGCCACTTCCGGGCCAACGTTCCCGCGGTGCGCGCCGAGAGGGGCTGCATCGAGTACGGGGCGGCCGTCGATGCCGAGAACGCGCTGAAGTTCCAGACGAAATGGGGCCCGGACACCTTCCTCGTCATCGAGAAGTGGGAGAGCGTGGAAGCGCTGCAGGCGCATGCAGCGGCGCCGCACATGGTGGCTTACGCCGCCAAGACGAGAGATCTGATGGCGAGCCGCGTGATCCACATTCTCTCGCCTGCCTCTTGACCGCGCGCGCCAGAGTGCTAGATTGAACGCGAGCTCGCGAGGGCCGACAGCAGCAACGCAGCTCGGGATTCCCGGCGACCTGTCGGGATACCGGACCTCTTGCGCGAGCTTAACCGCGGTCTCGCGGATGCTAGATGCGCCCAGCTAGGCGCCGCCCGATCAGTCGGGCACCAGGGCCCCGCTTCGTGCGGGGCCCTTTCATTTCGGAAGAAAAAATGGTGACAGTCACCAATTTCCGTCCGCTACGCGTCGCCGGAAATTGGTGACTGTCACCATTTTTCAGGCATGAGAACCCAGGTCGCGATCATCGGCGCGGGGCCGGCGGGGCTGCTCCTCGGCCAGCTCCTGCACGGCGCGGGGGTGGACAACGTCATCCTCGAGAGCCGCTCGCAGGAGTACGTGCTCGCGCGCGTGCGCGCCGGGGTGCTGGAAAGCGGCACGGTGGCGCTGCTCGAGCGCGCCGGCGTCGGCGCGCGCTGCAGGGCCGAGGGCCTGGTGCACGACGGGTTCGACCTCGCCTTCGGCGGAGCGCGCCACCGCATCGACCTCAAGCGCCTCACGGGCAAGAGCGTCACGGTGTACGGCCAGACCGAGATCACCAAGGACCTCGTGCAGGCGCGCGCGGCGGCGGGCGCCGAGACCGTTTACGAGGCTCGCGACGTCACGCTCGAAGGTTTCGACTCGGAAACGCCTGAGGTGGTTTTTGATGGGAAGAAGCGGATCCGGTGCGACTTCATCGCGGGCTGCGACGGCTTCCACGGCGTGTCGCGCGCCTCGGTGCCGCCCGAGGCGATCCGGCTCTACGAGCGCGTCTATCCCTTCGGCTGGCTCGGCGTGCTGTCCGACACCGAGCCGGTTTCCGAAGAGTTGATCTACGTTTCGCACGAGCGCGGCTTCGCGCTCTGCAGCATGCGCAGCCGCACGCGCAGCCGCTACTACGTGCAGTGCCCGCTCTCGGAGCAGATCGACGAATGGCCCGACGAGCGCTTCTGGCGGGAGCTCATGCGGCGCCTGCCGCGCGAGGCGGCGGCGCGGTTGCAGACGGGCGCGGCGATCGAGAAGAGCATCGCGCCCCTGCGCAGCTTCGTCGCCGAGCCGCTGCGCTTCGGACGGCTTTTCCTCGCCGGGGACGCCGGACACATCGTGCCGCCCACCGGCGCAAAGGGCCTCAACCTCGCCGCGAGCGACGTCCACTACCTCGCCGAGGCGCTTGTTTCCTATTATTTTGAAAAGAACGGCACGGGACTCGACGGCTATTCAGCGCGCGCGCTGGCGCGGGTGTGGAAGGCCGAGCGCTTTTCCTGGTGGATGACCAAGCTCCTGCACCGCTTCCCGGAAGAGGGCGATTTCGGCCGCCGGATGCAGCTCGCCGAGCTCGAGTACCTTGTCGCGTCGGAGGCCGCGCAGACCGCCCTGGCCGAGAACTACGTGGGCCTGCCGCTCTAGACTTATCCAAGGGCGAAGAAACTGTCGTTACAAGCAGACGTTTTCGGGCGGCGACACTGCGCCGAGCCCGATTCTTATGCGCAAGTCCGCGTGGCGACGAGGAAAAGGGCTGCCCAATTTTTAATCCGGACCGTCTTTCCCTGCTGAGTAAAGATTTGTTGCCCCGGCGTCCAAACGATACTCACATAGTTACCCACAGTTTTTGTGGATATCGCTGTTACAACTACATGTCGTCGCGACGCACAGCAAAATGCGCACCAAAGGATGAACCTTGCGCCTTCCTGTCTTCTCGGGTTTTCTGTTGGTTAGCCGCTAACTGTGTCGCGGCGCGCGCGCTGGATCGCCTGCCAGACGCGCTGCGGCGAAGCGGGCATGTCGAACTGCGACACGCCGACGCCGCGCAATGCATCGAGCACTGCGTTCATCACCGAGGTCATCGCGCCGGCGCAGCCCGCCTCGCCGCAGCCCTTGGCGCCGAGCGGATTGGTCTTCGCCGGAACCGGATGGCTTTGCCAGCCGATGCGCTCCGGCGTATCGCCGGCGCGCGGCAGCGCGTAGTCCATGAACGAGCCGGTGAGGAGCTGCGCCTCCGAGTCGTACTGCGCGCTCTCCATGAGGCACTGGCCGATGCCCTGGACCACGCCGCCGTGGATCTGGCCTTCGACCAGGAGCGGGTTCAGCACCGTGCCGAAGTCGTTCACCGAGTTGTAGCGCACCACCTCGACCGCGCCGGTGTCCGGGTCGATCTCGACCTCCGCGACGTGGCAGCCGTTCGGAAACGCCGACGGAACGACCTCGGTGACATGCTTGACGTCGAGCTTCCCTGGAAACCTCTTCACGAGGTCGTCCAGGGAGATCGAACGATCCGTGCCGGTCACCGCGAAGCGCCCGTTCCGGAACTCGATGTCGGTGGCGGCGGTTTCCAGCACGTCGCCCGCGAGCTCCTTGCCTTTCCGGATCACCACCTCGGAAGCCTCCGCCAGCGCGCCGCCGCCCATCATGGCCGAGCGCGAGCCGCCGGTGCCGGCGCCGAACACGAGCTCGTCGGAATCGCTCTGCTGCAGGCGGATCCTGTCGAACCGGATGCCGAGCCGCGAGCTCAGCACCTGCGCGAACGGCGCCGCGTGCCCCTGGCCGTAGTCGAGCGTGCCGCTGATCATGGTGACGTCGCCGTCGCCCTCGAAGCGGATGCCGCCCATCTCCTTGTTCGGCGGGGCGGTGACTTCGAGATAGCTGCCGAGCCCCAGCCCCCGCAATTTTCCGCGGGCTTTGCTTTGCGCCTTTCTCTCCTCGAATCCTTCCGTGTACTTCGCGGCTTTCTCGAACAGCGCGCCGAAGTCGCCGCTGTCGTAGGTCATTCCCGAAGCCGCCTTGTACGGAATCTGCTCGGGGCGCACGTGGTTGCGCCGGCGCAGCTCGAAGCGGTCGATGCCCATCGCGGCGGCCGCCTGGTCGATGAGCCGCTCCATGTAGTAGTTCGCTTCAGGGCGTCCGGCGCCGCGGTAGGCGCTCACCGGCGAGGTGTTGGTGACCATCGCCTTGGTGGACACCTCGAGGGCCGGCATGCGGTAGACGCTCGTGACGTTGCGCACCACGTTCATGGTCGGCGGCTGCGGCGCGACGGTGCCGACGTACGCGCCGACATTGCCGTGCCCTTCGATCTTCATTCCCAGGAACTTGCCATCGGCGCTCAGCGCCAGGCTCGCCGTCATTTCGTGGTCGCGGCCGTGCTGGTCGGACACGAAGCTCCCCGAGCGCTCGTCGGTCCACTTGACGGGCCGCCCCAGCGCGCGCGCGGCATGCGCGAGGCACACGTACTCGGGATAGATCGAGCCCTTCATGCCGAAGGAGCCGCCGACGTGCCAGGTGCGCATGCGCACCTTGTCCTGCGGCACGCCGAGGATGTCGGCGAGCTGGTTCCTCATCCCGAACACGCCCTGGCCCGGCGCCACCAGAGTCCATCTTTCATCTCTATAGGTACAAAGACCCGCCCGGGGCTCCATCGCCGCGACCACCACGCGCGTATTCCTCAAGCTCAGCTTGGTGATGTGGGAGGCATGGCGGAACGCCTCCGCGACCTTTTCGGGTTCCCCGAAAAGAAAATCGAGGATCACGTTGCCGGGGACATCGTCGTAGAGCTGCGGCGCGCCCGGCTTCGCCGCCTCGCTCGCTCGCGACACTGCCGGCAGCGGCTCGATGTCGAGCTCGACCGCCTCGGCGGCGTCCTTCGCCTGCAGCGCGGTTTCGGCGATCACGCACGCGACCGGGTCGCCCACGAAGCGCACCTTGCCCGCCGCGAGCGACTTGCGCACCGGCCGCTTCATCGGCGAGCCGTCGCGGTTCTTGAAGTCGAGCGCGCACTTGTGCGGCCCGTACGCCTTGAGATCTTCTGCCGTGTAGATCGCGAGGACCCCCGGCATGCCCTTGGCTCTTTCCAGATCGATGTTCTTCAACGACCCATGCGCGTGCGGGCTGCGAACCATCCAGGCGTAGGCCTGGCCGGGCTCGTTGAGGTCGTCGGTATAGCGGCCTTCGCCGCGGAGCAAAACTGGGTCTTCGGTGCGCTGCACCGGCTGGCCGATCTCGTGCATACCCGATTATTACTTATCCCGAAATCCAGATGCTTTACGCCGGCGAAAAACCGGTATCTAATTTTCGCGAAACCAGGCACGAGTGACACACGAGGTGACACTATGGCGAGGAAGAGCAGAGGGCCCAAAAAGGCCGCCAAATCGACGGCAAAGCCCGCCGGCGCCGGCAGGCTGCGCGAGCTGATCGGCGAGATCATCGACGCCCAGACCCGCGGCGACCAGGAGAGTAGCGCCGCGGCGGTCAAGGCCCTCGAGAAGCTCGAGGCGAGCGGCTCGCCTCAAGTGCGCCAGCGCGCCGTGGAGGCGCGCATGGCGGCGAGCAACAGCCACCCGCAGGACCGCTCGCGCCTCCTGAACGAGCTCGCCGCGCGCCTCGGGAACTGAGGCGCGCTCGATTCAGGGCGCGCTGATCCGCGCGCCTAGCTCGTCAGCGAGTCGAGGTCCTGGTTGGCGATCTGGTCTTCGCCCGCGTTGATGCGGGTGCGGATCTCGCCGACCACCTCCTGGGTCTTCTTGCCCTTGGTGATCTTGGCCACGTCCTCCCACGCCGGCTGGTCGTAGGGCGCCCGGACCACCTGCTTGATCGCCGCGACGTCGCGGCGCAGCGCCGCCTTCATCAGCCGGATCACTTCCTGGCGCTGCTCGTTTGCGGGCCGATCCTTGATGAGCGGCCGGACCTCGTCGAAGAAGTCCTGCTTCGTCTCCCCTCCCTTGTAGCCATACGTCCGCCCGAGCTGGTGGCGCTTCTTGTAGAGATTGATGGCATAGCCTTCCTTGGCCCTTCCCTCGGCGCGCTCGGACAGCTGGCCGTTCGGCGAGAAGAACCCGAACCGGGCGGCCTTCACCAGCACCGCCGCCTGCGGCTGGTGGTCGGGCGTGAAATCGTCGCCTTTCGGCTTCGGCATGGAGCTGAAGGTACCGGTCAATCCCTCGAGCTTGTATTTCTCGACCTCCTTGGCGACGGCGGGGTCCTCGCCCACGAGGGTTGAGAGAAGCTTGCTGAGCATTACGTTGGCATCCAGCAGCTCCCGCTGCCGGTCCTTCCAGGCCTCGCCTTTCTTCTTCAGCGATGCGATTTCACCCACGATCCGCTTCGCGACCTTGATCCGATCGCGTATGTCGTCGACCAGCGGCGCGTGCTCCTTCCGGAAAGCGGCCGTCTGCTGGCCGAGGTACCAGTCGAGGAAGTCTTCGGCCGCGCTCGGATTGCTCGCGATCATGAGCCTCGGCTGGTCCTCGCCCTCGACGTAGATCGAGTGGCCCTTGCCTTCGGCATCCTTGAACCCGGCCTTCGCGAACGCCCAGCTGAAGAGCTCGCCGGCCTTGTCGGCGGCGAGCTTGCCGCCCTTCTTCGCCATGCCGACGATCCAGGTCGCGACCTTCTCGATCACGGCGTCGACCTTGCCGCGGATCGCATCGATCACCTTGCGGATCCGGGCGGTGATGCCGTCGAGGTGCAGGAACTTGGCGAGGAACGCGATCACGAGC
>DASXAO010000036.1:0-14795 GCA_036406675.1 Burkholderiales bacterium | reverse complement strand
TCCTTGCCGGTGAGCGGCTCGGTGCTGCCCACGCCGAAGGCGGTGAGCCTGGTGCCGTCCAGGCCGCGCGAGAGAAGATAGTCGCGCACCGCCTCCGCGCGCTGCTCGGAGAGCTTCTGGTTGTACATCCCCGCGCCCATGCGGTCGGCGTGGCCGACGATGTCGACCTTCTGGTAGTTCGCCTGAGTCAGCTGCTTCGCGAGGCCGTCGAGCGCGGAACCGGCGTCGGCGCGCAGCTCGGCGCTGCCGAAGTCGAACAGCGTGTTCATCGAAATTCGGATGGGCTCGGCAAGCCGAGTCGATTCCACGATTTTCGCTTCTGCAACGATGGGGCGCGGGTTGCAGTCGCGGTAGCTCGCCTCGGTGCTCCATTGGCTGGTGCGCACGCACGCACCGGAGACGGTGGTAACGGGCGTGCCGTCCTGGGCGGCGACGAGATAGGCCGCGGGCTCGTCGGCAGCGCGGGCCTGCGCGACGGACAAGGCGGCGATGGCGGCGAGGACATGAAACCGGGTGGACATGTGGGCGACTCCTGTTGGTGGTGGTTGGAGCCGTCAGTGTCGCGTCCGACTATGGCGCCCCGCAGGCGCCGCGGCGCTCAAATATGGCGCGCTCGGGCGCGAGCCCTTGCAACACGCGTGCCGCCTGGATTTTCCGGGGACCCAGAACATCGAGGGCCGCGGCGGGTCAAACCTCCTTTCCCAAGGAGAGCGACATGAGGGTGAGCGAAGTCATGACGCCTAGCGTCCGCGTGGTGAGCCCGGAGCAGACCATCTCGGAGGCGGCGCGGCTGATGGCCGAGATCGACGCCGGCGCGCTTCCCGTGGGCGAGGAAGACCGCCTGGTCGGCATGATCACCGACCGCGACATCGCGGTGCGCGCCGTGGCCGAGCAGAAGCCGCCCACCACCAAGGTCCGCGAGGTCATGAGCCAGCAAGTGCTCTACTGCTTCGACGACCAGGAGCTCGCCGACATCGCGCAGAACATGAGCGACGTGAAGGTGCGGCGCTTGCCGGTCGTCAACCGCGAGAAGCGCCTGGTGGGCATCGTTTCCATCGGCGACCTGGCGAAGGGCGACAACGCGGCCTCGACCGGCCAGGCCGTCGCCGACATCGCCGCGCCCGGCGGGGGACATTCCCAGCGCTCGGGGTCGAAGAAGAAGAACGCGAAGCGCGTCTAGCCGTGCTTCTTGCGCCGGCCGCTCTTTCTGCCGCCCTTCCGGCCGCCCTTGCGGCTGGCCGATTTGCCGGCATTGGAGATCGCGGCCGCGCGCGACTTCGACATGCCTTTTCGCTTCAGCGCCTTGTACTTGCGCTTGTTCTTGATCGACCTGCCTGCCATGGCGTGCTCCTTTCGATGGACCGGGGGACCGTACTGGGCGCCCGCAGGGGGCCGTTCGGTCCCGGGGGCGGTCCGAAGGGGCTAGACCTCGCGGTGGTGCCTGTGAAATCGCGCGAGCGGCGGTCATGAACTGCCCTTAACATGCGTACTATGAGATCCGCATATCCCCCGGTCGGCTCGAAGTGGAAGGAAGTCGATACCCGCGTGCAGCGGACCGTCGAGGTCATCCGCCACGACATGATGAACCGCCGCGTGCGCATCAACTGCATCGAGACGCAGAAGCTCACCTGGGCCAAGCCCGAGCGCTTCAACGGCAAGAGCGGCGGCTACCAGCGCGCCCCCTAGGCGCCCGCTACAGCTGTAGCTGTCAGCGGCGGGCCGAGGTCTAATCGGGCCCCATGACCGGTTGGAGCAGACCTGCGGTGGTGGTCACGTTGGCGGCGGCCGCCATGCTGATGGTGACGATGGGCACGCGCAACACGCTCGGCCTGTTCGTCTCCCCGATCAACAGCTCGACCGGTCTCGGCGTGGTCACGATCAGCTTCGCGCTCGCGATCGCCCAGTTCGTCTGGGGCGCGGTGCAGCCGCTCGCGGGAGCGATCGCCGACCGGCACGGCCCGCGGCCGGTGCTGGCGGCGGGGCTCGTCCTGCTCGCGCTCGGAGCCGCGCTCACCCCGTTCATGAGCTCGGGGGTCGGGCTCGTTGTCGTGCTCGGATTGCTTTTCGCTGCCGGCTCCGGCGCGGCGAGCTTCTCGGTTCTTCTCGGCGCGGCCGCGCAGCGCCTGCCCGCGCAGGCGCGCGGCACGGCCTCCGGGGTGATCAACGCGGGCGGATCCTTCGGGCAGTTCGTGTTCGCGCCGATTACCCAGAAGCTGATCCAGGGCATTGGATGGGCCGGCGCCATGTGGGCGCTCGCGGTGGCGATGCTCGCTGCGCTGCCCCTCGTCGGAATGGTGGCGCAGGGCGGCTCGGCGCCCCACAAAGGCGGCGAAGGCGCGTGGAGCGCGGTGCGCGGCGCGCTGCGCGATCGCAGCTATCTTCTGCTCCACGCCGGGTTCTTCACCTGCGGATTCCACATCGCGTTCCTGGTCACGCACCTGCCGGGCGAGGTGGATCTGTGCGGCCTGCCCGCGACGGTGGCGAGCTGGTCGCTCGCGATCATCGGCCTCGCCAACATCGCCGGCAGCCTCCTCGCGGGGGCGGCGGTGTCGCGCTACCGGAGCAAGCTTTCGCTCGCGCTGATGTACGGATCGCGTGCGGTGCTCATCCTGCTCTACCTGGCGGCTCCGAAGACCCCGCTCACGTTCTATTTCTTCGCCTTCGGCCTCGGCCTGACCTGGCTCTCGACCGTGCCGCCCACCGCCGCGATCGTCGGCAAGCTCTTCGGCATCCGCTACCTCGCCACGCTCTTCGGGCTGACGCTGCTTTCGCACCAGATCGGCGCGTTTTTCGGCGCGTGGCTCGGCGGGATCGCGATCGCGCGCCTGGGCAGCTACCAGTGGATGTGGTACGCGGACATCGCGCTCGCCACGTTCGCCGCGCTCGTGAACCTGCCGATCCGCGAGGCGCGCATCCAGCCGGCGCCCGCGGCCGCAGCCGCCTAGCTACGGCGCGCGCTCCGAGGGAAGCTGCATGGGCAGGATGACCATGTGCATCCCCTCGACCTGCAAGCGCTGCTGGATGGAATTGACGATCTGGTTGTGCAGCGCCCGGGTCACCCAGGTCTCGTGCTCGAACACCAGCTTGGAGGCGAAGAACACGACGTGCGGAAACTCGCTGCGCACCTCGCGGCAGCACTTGA
The DNA here is from genome assembly GCA_036406675.1 of Burkholderiales bacterium. Lineage (GTDB taxonomy): Bacteria > Pseudomonadota > Gammaproteobacteria > Burkholderiales > SG8-39 > SCGC-AG-212-J23. The sequence continues at coordinate 11,653 of DASXAO010000036.1, read as the reverse complement.
TCGTCTCCTCCACGCCGTCGACGCCGAAGCCCAGGTAGTACTTGGAGGCGATGCCGTGCTGGCGCGCGAGCTCCATGTAGAACTGCATGTCCTCGAAGGTCGCGGCCTTGAGCCGCTCCACCGCCGCTTCGCCGCCGTAGCTGCGCACGTCGACCGGGCGCGCGTTGACGACGAGGAAGTTGCGGTAGAACCGCGGCCACATCGCCAGCACGGTCCTCGAGGCGTGCACCAGGCCGCTGCGGTTCTTTCCGATGATGAAAGCGGCGGTGGGAGCTTCGGGCTGCAGACGCGGCCGCGCCGCGGAATGCCCCGAGGGCGCCGCGTAGACCTCTTCGGCGCGCCGCACCAGCTCGCTGATGCGGTCGTAATGGCGGCGGATCGCCAGCGCGACGGCGATGACGACGCCGGTGATGATGAGCGTGATCCAGCCGCCTTCGGCGAACTTCTCGATCACCGTCACCGCGAGGATCCCGGCGCACACCGCGAGGCCGGCGAGCGAGAGCGCCATGCGCACCAGCCAGTTCCCCTCGGCGCGGTGCAGCCACCAGTAGCGCACCAGCCCGGCGAGCGACAGCGTGAAGGTCAGGAACACGTTGATGCTGTAGAGCACCACCAGCAGCGACACCTTGCCGAGCGTGATGAGCAGCACCGCGATCGCGGCCGCGCCCATCAGGATGATGCCGTTCTGGGTGACGAGGCGGCTGGAGAGGTTGCGGAACTGGTGCGGCATCCACGAGTCGACCGCCATGTTGGCGAGCACCGCGGGACCGCCCAGGAACCCGGTGTTCGCCGCCACGAAAAGGAGCCCCGCCTCGAAGAGCAGCACCACCACCAGCGCGGCGCGGTTGACCGGATCGCCCCAGCCGATGTTGCCGATGATCGAATCGAACACCACCGCGTTGAGCGTCTGGCCCTCGACGTGGCGCGCGTCCCAGAGGAGATAGAGCAGGATGATGCCGCCGGCCGTGAAAGCGAGCGACAGCGCCATGTAGAACATGGTCCACTTGCCCGTGGCGATGCGCGGCTCGGCGAGCGACTGCACGTTGTTCGAGACCGCCTCGATCCCGGTGTAGGTGCCGCCACCGAGCGAATAGGCGCGCAGCACCAGCGCCGCCACGCCGACCCAGCCGAGCTCGGCCGCCATGCTGCGCGTGTCGGCCAGCGTGCCCGGGACGAGGTCCGGGACATGTTCGACGTGCGCAGCGACGCCGTACAGGATCAGCAGCGTGTGGGTGAGGACGAACCCGAGAAAGATCGGCAGGAGAAAGCGGATCGACTCCTTCATCCCGCGCAAGTTGAGGAACAGCAGCCCGATCGCCAGCACCACCTCGAGTCCAAGCTTGCCGGCGCCATACGCGGACGGAAGGAGCGAGAACAGCGCGTCGACGCCGCTTGCGACCGAGATCGAGATGGTGAGCACGTAGTCGACGATGAGCGCAGCGCCCGAGACGAGCCCGGCGTGCGGCCCGAGCAGGCTGGTCGCGACCTTGTAGCCGCCGCCGCCGCTCGGAAACAGCTCGACCACCTGGTTGTACGCGACCGCGATGACGAACACCGTCACCGCGGTGAGCACCGCGAGGTACAGCCCGAGCGGGGTGTGCTTGCCGAGCGCGAGAAAGGCCTCCTCGGGTCCGTAGCAGGCCGACGAAAGGCCGTCGGCGCCGAGGCCGACCCACGCGAGGAACGCGACCAGCGCGACGTGCTTGCGCGACTCCGCGCTGAACGGGTCGAGCGCCTTGCCGAACAGCTTCTCGCGCAACTGGCTTGGCATTGCTATTTTCGTCGCGGCGCCGGTACTGTGCTACCGGTTGTTCGTCCGCGTCAATGGAGGCGGAAGCGGGGGTCCCAGCCGAGCTCGCGACGCGCGGCGTCGATTGCGACCCCGGCATCTGACTCGACAATGTCGTAAATCGTCCCTGCACGCCCTTTCTCGAGAGCGAGCAGCGCGGCGGAGGCCGCGGCGTCGACGTGCAGCGGCATCTCTTCGCCGCCGGCTACGCGGCCGGTCCCGACGCCTTCCGCTGTGATGCCTTGCGCGCGCCACGCAATGCTTTGCGAGATCAGCTTGCGCGTTCCTGCGGCGAGCGCGGCGGCGACCAGGTTTTTCGTGCCCTCGCGGCGGATGCGCGCATTGCGCGGCACCGCCTCCGCCATCCGGGCCGGATCGAGGCCCGCCGGCAGGTCGGTGAGCTGATGGACGATGGTTCCCGGGCGCACTGACATCACTGCACGCCCGAGGGCCGCGGCATCGAAGACATCCACCACGATCGCAGATGCGCCTGCATCCTCGATCGTCCTCGCCTTGTCGGGAAATCGGGCGGTGCCCCATACCTCGTAGCCCTGCGCGGTCAGGAGGCTCACCAGCGGCTTGCCCACCGCGCCGGTCGCGCCTGCGACGAAGACGCGTGCGCTCAATCGACATTCTTTCCACCCCTGGGAAAAATCGGGGTCTGACCCCGATTCTACGGAACTGCTAGCGCTTGTTCTGGTGAAGGACGGCGACGCGCGGCCGGCGACGCTCCGGGCTCGCGTAGGGACCGTCGGCGATCACGTCGAGCGCGTCGAGAAACACGTCCTGCGGCGGCGCTTCCTCGCCCGCGAGCCAGCGGTTGAGACGGCCGTGCGAGACATTGAGAAACCTGGCAAGCCGGGCAGCGCCGCCGATGGTCGCTGCGGCGCACGCCAGCGTTTCCGTATATACGTTACGAACGTCCATTGGCATCAATTCCTTCCCGCCGTTTTGCGAGGCAGCAATGGCCGTGCCCGCGGGGAAACCCGAGGTCCGGCCGGCCTAAGGGGCAGCGTACGCAGCGGGCGTTCTTTTTGCTTGACGCCCTCGCATGGCCAAGGACCTGTACCGCATTGGAATTTCCGGCTCGTACGGCGGCCTCAACCTCGGCGACGAGGCGATCCTCCACTCGATGATTTCGCAGCTGCGCCGCGACCTGCCGGTCGAGATCACCGTGTTCTCGCGCGACCCCGAGGACACGAAGCGCCGGCACGGCGTGGAGCGGGCGGTGCCGGTGCGCAAGCTCTCGCGCGCCGAGGCGGTGCCGGAAGTCGAGCGGCTCGATCTGCTCATCATCGGCGGCGGCGGGATCCTCTTCGACGCCGAAGCGCGCATCTACCTGCGCGAAGCGCAGATCGCGAAGGAAAAGGGCGTTCCGGTGATGCTCTACGCCATCGGCGCGGGACCTCTCACCCATGCCGGCGCGCAGACCCTGGTGCGCGAGGTGCTCGAGCAGGTCGACGTGGTGACGGTGCGCGAGCGCAGCGCCCAGCAGGTGCTCGAGGAGGCGGGCGTGCACCGCGAGATCACCGTGACCGCAGACCCGGCGCTGCTTCTCAGGCCCGAGCCGCTGCCGCGCGGGGTGCTGAGGAGCGAAGGCCTGGAAGGCCGCCGGCGCCTGATCGGCATGTCGGTGCGCGAGCCCGGCGTGGCAGCGCCCGACATCGACCCGAAGGAATACCACGCGCTGCTCGCGAACGCGGCCGACTTCATGGTCGACCGCTACGACGCCGATATCGTGTTCGTGCCGATGGAGCGCTCGGTGCTCGACTCGCAGCACAGCCACGCGGTGATCGCGCTCATGCTGCGCGCGCAGCGCGCCACCGTGCTGAAGGGCGAGTACACCTCGGGACAGCTGCTCTCGCTCATGAGCAAGTTCAGCTTCGTGCTGGGCATGCGGCTGCACTTCCTCATCTTCGCGGCGCTGCGCGGCGTCCCCTTCGTCGCGCTGCCCTATGCGGGCAAGGTCACCGGGCTGCTCGAGGACCTGAAGGTCCCGACGCCGCCCTACAAGCTGGTGAACCCGGGCCGGCTGATCGCCCACCTCGACGACGCCTGGGACCGCCGCCGCCAGATGAAGCTGAACCTCGCCAAGGTGGTTCCGCCGCTGCAGAAGCGCGCGCAGGAAACGCACCACATCCTGCTCGGGCTGCTCAACAAGGAGAAGCTCTCGATTGCCAGCGTTAAAGCGGCCTGACGGCACGGTCCGGCTGCAGCTGCCGCCCCGGCAGGCGCTGCTCGCGGGAGAGACCGACGTGCTGGTCGTGGGCGGCGGGCCTGCCGGGCTCGGTGCGGCGGTTGCCGCCGCCGACGCGGGCGCGCGCGTGGTGCTCGCGGAGCGCTATGGCTTCCTCGGCGGTAACGCGACGGCCGCGCTCGTCATGCCGCTCATGTCGTTCCACACGCAGATTCCAACTGTGGAAAGAAAAGGTGCGACTACGCTATTGCCCACCGACCACGGCCCGGGCGAGCCGGTGGTGGCGGGGGTGCTGCGGCGCCTGCTCGAGCGCCTGGTGAGCGCGGGCGGGGCGATCGCGCCGTCGCTCGGCACCGGCTACACCGTGCCGTTCGACCCGGAGTGGTTCAAACTGATCGCGCTCGAGCTCCTCGACGAAGCGGGCGTGAGCCTGCTTTTCCACGCGTTCGCGAGCGGGGTCCTGCCCGGGAACGAGGGCGTGGTCTTCGAGACCAAGTCCGGGCCGCTCGCGATCCGCGCGAAGGTGATCGTCGACTGCACCGGCGACGGCGACGTCGCGGTGCAGGCCGGCGCACCCTGCGAGATCGGCCGCGCGGACGGGCTCGCGCAGCCGATGACCCTGATGTTCCGCGTCACCGAATTCCGTCGCGCCGTGTTCGACGCCTACGTGCGCGACAACCCGAAGGAATGGCGCGGCGTGCACGGGTTGTGGGCGCTCGTGCGCCGCGCCACCGAGGAAGGCAACCTCGACCTGCCGCGCGAGGACATGCTCTTCTTTGCCACGCCGCACGAGAACGAGGTCAGCGTGAACAGCACCCGCGTGACGCGCGTCCTCGGCACCGACGTCTGGGACCTGAGCTACGCCGAGTGGTGCAGCCGGCGGCAGATGCGCCAGATCGAGGCGTTCCTGCGCCGCTACGTCCCCGGCTTCGAGCAGTCCTACGTGGTGCAAAGCGGCGTGCAGGTCGGCGTGCGCGAGACGCGCCGCGTGATGGGCGAATACCGGCTCGACGTGGACGACGTGCTCGGCGCGCGCAAGTTCGACGACGCCATCGCGCGCGGCGCCTACCCGGTCGACATCCACAATCCCAAGGGCAGCGGCACGGTGCTCAAGCGCCTGCCGCCCGGCGAGGCCTACGATATTCCGCTGCGCTGCCTGCTGCCGAGAAATACCGAGCGCGTGATCGTCGCCGGCCGCTGCATCTCGGGCAGCCACGAGGCACATTCTTCCTACCGTGTAATGCCGATCGTCATGGCGACCGGCCAGGCGGCGGGCACCTGCGCGGCGCTCGCGTCCAGGACCGGCAAGGCGCCGCGTCAGGTCCCGGTGCGCGCGGTGCAGCGCGAGCTCCTTCGCCAGGGCGCGAGCCTGAGGCGCGATCTTGTAGCGGAAACGACGACAGCGTCTTCCGGCGCAGCGGTCTAAGATTTCCCCTTTTTTTGCCGGAGGGAGCGTGCGCTGGATCGTCGCGCTGGTCGGGGTGGCGGTAGCCGCGGGGCTGCGCTTCGCGCTCGACCCGTGGCTCGGCGCTGCGCACCCGTTTCCGCTCTTCCTCGGCGCGGTGATCGTGGCGGCGTGGTTCGGCGGCATCGCGCCGGCCGTCGTCGCCGGGCTTGCCGGCTACCTGGTCGCCGACTATTTCTTCGTCGAGCCCCGCGGCCTGTTCGCGCCTCGCAACGCGGTCGAGATGGCCGGCCTCGGGGTCTACGTACTGTCCTCGGCGCTGATCGTGGGACTGGGCGGCGCGATGCACGCCGCGCGCCGCCGGGCGGAAGCGAGCGAGGAGCGCTTCCGCCGCTTCATGGAAAACTCGCCGGCGGCGGTGTTCGTGAAAGACGACGCCGGACGGTACGTGTACATGAACGCGGCGGCGCAGGCCATCGTCTCCGTGCCCGACTGGCAGGGTAAAACGGACGCCGAGCTGCTTCCGCCGGCCGCGGCGCGGGAGGTGCACGCGCACGACGCCAAGGTGCTCGCCGATCAGGCACCCGGCGAGTTCGACCTCACGATCGGGGAGCGGCAGTTCCGCAGCACCAAGTTTCCGCTGCGCGACGCGGGCGGCAGGCTGGTCATCGGCGCGGTCAGCATGGACGTGACCGTGCAGGCGCGCGCCGCCGAAGAGCTGCGCCGCCAGCGCGAAGAGCTGCGGCTGGTGACCGACACGATGCCGGCGGGGGTGGTGTGCGTGTCGGCGGATCTGCGCTACATCTGGGTGAACCGCACCTTTGCCTCGTGGATCGGAAGAGCGCCGGGCGAGATCATCGGCCGGCCGGTCGCCGAGGTGCTCGCCGAGCGCGACTGGCTCGACCTGCGCCCGCACGTCGAGCGCACGCTGCGCGGCGAGCGCGTGGAATACGAGCGCTTGGCGCGCTTTGCCGCCGGCGAACGCTGGATCCATTCCGTGATGGAGTCCACGCGGGACGAGGGCGGAGCGCCCAACGGGCTGGTGGCGGTGGTCTCCGACATCCACGACCGCAAGCTCATGGAGGAGACGCTGCGCCAGGCCGAGCGGCGCAAGGACGAGTTTCTCGCCACGCTCGCCCACGAGCTGCGCAACCCGCTCGCGCCGATCCGCAACGCGGTCGCCATTCTCGGCAAGAAGGACGCGCTCGATCCCGAGCTCACGTGGAGCCGGGAAGTGATCGAGCGCCAGGTGGATCAGATGTCGCGCCTCATCGACGACCTCCTCGACATCGCGCGCATCGCGGGCGGCAAGCTCCTCATCCGCAAGGAGCGCCTGCCGCTCGAGCGCGCGATCGACATGGCGCTCGAGACCAGCCGGCCGCACATCAACGCCGCGGGCCACAGCCTGGCGGTGCTGCTGCCGAGCGAGCGGGTCACGGTCGAGGCCGATCCGGCGCGGCTCGCGCAGGTGTTCTCGAACCTGCTGAACAACGCCGCGCGCTATACCGAGCGCCACGGCGAGATCGCGCTCACCGCGGAGGTGCAGGGAGAAGAGGTGGTGGTGACGGTGCAGGACAACGGCATCGGCTTTCCGCCCGAGGTGGCCGGGCGCCTGTTCGAGCCGTTCTCGCAGCTCACGCGCTCGAACGAGCGCTCTCACGGCGGCCTCGGCATCGGCCTTTCGCTGGTGCAGGGCATCGTCGCGCTGCACGGCGGAAGCGTGCAGGCGCGCAGCCGCGGCCCGGGGCAGGGCGCCGAGTTCGCGGTGCGCCTGCCGCTGCCGAAATTCACCGACCCGGTGCAGCCGGCGAAGCCCGCCGCGCAGCCGAGGCCGCCGGCGCCTCTCGGCAGCGTGAAGGTGCTCGTCGCCGACGACAACCGCGACGCCGCCGACTCGCTGCAGCGGATCCTTTCGCTGTACGGCTACGAAGTCGAGGTCGCCTATGACGGCACGGCGGCGATCCGCCTCGACGGCGACTTCCGCCCGGAGGTCGCGGTGCTTGACATCGGCATGCCCGGCGCGAACGGCTTCGAAGTGGCGCGGTCGATCCGCGAAAACCGCGGCGCCGGCGTGACGCTCATCGCCCTCACGGGCTGGGGACAGGAGGGCGACCGGCGCCGCGCGATGGAAGCGGGCTTCGACTACCACCTCACCAAGCCGGTCGACCCAGGCGCGCTCAACGACCTCCTGGTGGAAGTCGCCGACAGGTAGAGGAAAAAATAGGGACAGTCCCTAATTTCCAGGGGCGCGCAGCTTACGGAAATTAGGGACTGTCCCTATTTTTTCAGTGGTCTTCGAGGCGCGGGACGTTGTCCTCGGCGGGCCCGCCGGTGTCGGGGTCGATCCATTCGGACACCCCGATCTCGGACTCGGCCTCCTGCAGCGATTCGCCGGCGCTGAACTCGTCCCCGGCCTCGCCGCCCGCGAGGCGGTCGGCTTCGGCTTCGCTGCGCGTCACGAACGGCCCGCGCAGGTCGCCGCTCTTCTTCTGCCAGTAGAAGCCGTCCGGGCGCTTGAGAATCGGCTCCTCCCGGGTTTCGTCGCGCGAAACCGCGGTTTTCTTCCGCCGTGCCATCGGACGATGTTACGCCAAAATCACAGCGCCGGGTCAAGTGCAATGCGTCAAGTGCGATGACCCAGGGTGCAATGAGCGAAGCGCGATGAGCGAGGAGAGAAAGCCGGTCGACGGCGCCGCGATCGGCGTGATGCTGCTGCTTACGGCGCTGTGGGGCTTCCAGCAGGTCGCTGTCAAGTCGATCGCGACGGATGTCCCGCTGGTGACGCAGGCGGCGCTGCGCTCGATCATCGCGACGGCGCTGCTCCTCTGCTGGGCGCGCCTGCGCGGGGTGCGTCTGTTCGATGCCGACGGCACGCTCGGCGCCGGGCTCGTCGCGGGCCTGCTCTTCGCCGGTGAATTCGTGTTCATTTACGCGGGCCTGGCGCATACCAACGCGTCGCGCATGTCGGTGTTCATCTACCTCGCGCCGCCGCTCACGGCGCTCGGGCTGCACTTCTTCGTGCCGAGCGAGCGCCTGAGCGCGCGGCAATGGGCGGGCGTGCTGCTCGCCTTCGCCGGCATCGTGCTCGCCTTCGCCGAAGGCTTCGGCAGCGGCCGCGCCACGTGGTCCGGCGACCTGTGCGGCGTGATCGCCGCGGCGCTGTGGGCGGCGACCACGGTGGTGATTCGCGCCACGGGCCTTTCGCGCGCCACGGCGACCAAGACGCTGTTCTACCAGCTGGGCGTGTCGGCGCTCTGCCTGCCGCTCGCCTCGGCGCTCCTCGGGGAGAAGGCCATCGGCGCCGTGACGCCGCTCGTCGCGGCGAGCCTCGCCTACCAGGGCGCGATCGTCGCCTTCGCGAGCTATCTCGCCTGGTTCTGGCTGCTCACGCGCTACCGCGCGGCGCCGCTCGCGGTGCTATCGTTCCTCACGCCGATGTTCGGCGTGCTCTCGGGAGCGTTTTTCCTGTCAGAGCCGATCAGCGCTGCGTTCGCGACGGCCGCGCTCTGCGTCGGCGCCGGCATCGTCCTGGTGAACTTGCGGCGCTGAGCCCGTTTCGGCCGCGAGCAGCTCCGCGATGTCGCGCCGGCCCTGCTCGGAGAGCTCGATCAGGGTCTTGATGTCGTGGCGGTGGGGCGCGTTGCGCACGATCTGGCGCTCATCGTAGTCCTTGAACCGCCGCAGAATGCTCTCAGCCTCCTTCTCGGGATAGCCCAGAGCGCCGAGCACGCGGCTCGCGGCCTCCAGCGCGGAGCCGAACATCTCGCGGATCGAGGCCACGCCCATCTCGGAGTATTCGTAGGCGTCGGTGCGGCTGTGCGCGCGCACCACGATCGGCAGATCGGGGAAGTAACGCCGCGCGTTCTTCACCATGCGCATCGCGCCCTCGGCGTCGTCGATGGCTACGAGGAGCAGCTTCGCGCCGCGCGCGCCCGCCGACTCGAGCAGGTCCATGCGGGTCGCGTCGCCGTAATAGGCTTTCCAGCCGAAGCGGCGCACGGTGTCGATCTGCCCCGGGTCGTGGTCGATGACCGTGGCGCCGACGCCGAGGCCGCGCAGCACGCGCACCACCACCTGCCCGAAGCGTCCAAAGCCTGCCACGATCACCGGGTTCGATTCGCGGATGGTGTCGGCGGCGCGCGCCTCGGGCTGTTCGAGCTTCAGTCTCTCACGCAGCTTGAAGAGGAAGGGCGTGGTGAGCATCGACACCGCCACGGCAGCGTTCAGCAGCGCCGCGGTTTCGGCGGGCAAAATGCTGCCCGCGGCGCCGAACAGCACGAAGGCGAACTCTCCCGCCTGCGACAGCGCCACGGCGAAGGTTGCCGCGTCGGCTCGCCTGCAGTAGCCGAAGAGCTGGGCGATGGGAAAGAGGATCGCCAGCTTCAGCGCCACGATGCCGAACGCGATGCCGAGAACCAGCCAGGGCACGCGCAGGAACAGTCCCAGATCGACCGACATGCCGACCGCGATGAAGAACAGGCCCAGCAGCAGCCCCTTGAAAGGCTCGATGTCGAGCTCGAGCTCGTGGCGGTACTCGCTGTCGGCGAGCATGACGCCGGCGAGGAATGCGCCCAGCGCCTGCGACAGCCCGGCCCACTCCATCAGCGCCGCGGTTCCCAGCACCACGAGCAGCGAAAAGCCGACGAACACCTCGCGCAGCCGCGCCTGCGCGACGAAGCGCAGCACCGGCCGCACCAGCACGCGGCCGGCGGCGATCAGGAGCACGATCATGCCGAGCGCCTTGGCGAGGCTCGTCAAATGCAAGCTTTCGGATTCGCCGCCCATCACGCCGAGCGCGAGCAGCAGCGGGATGACCGCGAGATCCTGGAACAGCAGCACGGCGAAGGAAGCCTGGCCGCCCGGTGTCTGCAGCAGGTTCTTCTCGGTCAGCGTGGCGAGGCCGATGGCGGTGGAGGACATGGCGATGCCCATTCCGGCCACCACGCCCACGGCGAGCGGCTGTCCGAGCGTCACGGCGATGCCGCCCGCCGCAGCGATGGTCGCGGCCACCTGCACCGCGCCGAGGCCGAAGATCGCGCGGCGCAGCGACCACACGCGCTCGAGGTTGAGCTCGAGCCCGATGAGGAAGAGCAGGAGCACCACGCCGAGCTCCGAGAACTGCAGCACCCTTTGCGGATCGGCAATGAGCGCGAGTCCCCACGGGCCGATAAAGACGCCGGCGATGAGATAGCCGAGCACCGAGCCCAATCCGAGCCGCCTGAAGATCGGCACCGCGAGCACGCCCGCGGCGAGGCACACCAGGGCCTGCGGAAGGTAGCTTTGGGTTTCCATGTTTAGAATGTTCGCATGGAAGCAAAGCCGCTCGACGCCGGCCAGTTCAAGGCCGGGATGCGCTCGCTCGCCGGCGCGGTCAACATCATCACCAGCGCGCACGCCGGGCACCGCTACGGGATGACCGCGACCGCGGTGTGCTCGGCGAGCGCGGAGCCGCCGACGGTGCTCGTGTGCATCAACAAGCTCGCGAGCACGCACGGCGCGGTGGCCAAGGCGAAGGCCTTCTGCGTGAACGTGCTGCGCGCCGAGGACTGGCAGCTCTCCACCATGTTCAGCGGCGCGCAAAGCGGAGAGGGGCGCTTCAAGAACGGCAACTGGACCCGGCTCGCCACCGGCTCGCCGGCGCTGGTCGACGCGCTGGTGTCGTTCGACTGCCGCGTGGTGAAGAAGATGACCCACGGCACGCACACCGTGTTTCTCGGCCAGGTCGAGCAGATGCTGCTCGGCCAGAAAGGCAAGGCCCTGCTTTATTCGGAAGGCCAGTACGCCAAGCTCGCTTCGCTCACCGTAGGCGAGCCGCTTCCCGAAGGGCTGGATTACTGGGGTTTCTAGGCAAAGAAATCGGCGTCGTCCTGGCGGCGAACTTCATCTCGGTTGCCGCCCGGATGAGCCTGGTGACCTTCCTCGGCATCTACTTCGTGCGCGAGGCCGGCATCGCGCTCGCCACGGTCGGCGCGGCGTTCTTCTGCGAGAACCTGCTGCGCGGCGTGCTCGCGCCGTTCTTCGGCGCGCTCTCGGACCGCCTGGGCCGGCGGCCGCTGATCCTCGCCGCCTCGCTCCTCATGGCGGCGGTGCTGCCGTGCTTCCTGCTCGTGCACGGCCCGCTCTCGCTTTTTGCCTGGAGCCTCGCGATGGGCATGGCGAGCGCCGTGACCATGCCGGTGGGCAGCGCGCTGCTCCTCGACCTCGCGCCGGTCGAACGGCGCCAGTCGGTGCTCGCGCTGAACTACACGGTCGTGAGCGTCGC
>DASXAO010000035.1:0-8287 GCA_036406675.1 Burkholderiales bacterium | reverse complement strand
AACGGGCACCGGCATTCTTGTCAGTCGACGGACCACACTTGCCGGTCTTGACACTCCGTACTTCTCCCGCGGCGCACGGCGGCGCGTTGACGCAGCTCGCGTGGTCTGTTTGATCTTGCGGAGGGGAATAAGTACCGCCGCCAGGGCAGGGATTGGTGTAGGTAACGTAGTTCGGTCCGGGCCCGACGCTGACCTGCCAGCCCCACGGGGTGCTGCCCTCGCAGCTCAGGTACAGAAGGGCGGCGGTATCTCCGTAAACTGCGTGAGGGTACTGGTAGCCAACAATGAGATACGAGTGGTTGTAGACCGTCCCGTCCGGACCCGTGCATGTGGGGAAGGCACCGGTACTGGTGAAGCGCCCAACTATAAGTTTCAGAGTTTGAGTGGCACGATCGCGCCATACGGCGTGCGTTGCGGCGACAGTCGCTCCCCAGATCGCAGGAAAGGTGAGCTGAACGCTGGGGTCCGAGCTGGCGTTCTGGGTGCGCCCATCGAAATACACACCGATAGCCGGGTAGGTATCAGCAAGGGCTCGAGGCGCAGCCCACGGACCGAGTAGCGCGACGCAGGAAAGGACAACTACTGACAACCAATCGCGCGGGAATGACCTTGCCGAGTACGTCTGCCCCAGACGAAGAAAGAGGGCGACAAGGAACTCGGCAAAATTAGGCCGTGTGACTTGCATCAGAAGTCTCCTCTGGTGAACGCGCGCTCTTTTAGCGCTTGGTTCTAGACTTCTTGCTGAATAACGCGACGCCGCGCGCCGTGTCAACAGAAGTTTCTGCGACTCTCGGGTGGAGATTTATCCAAAAGTCTTGTCGATCACTCGTACGATCGGACGGCGAGATACGTAAACGAAAAGGAGCTAGCAAGGCGATCAGGTTCGGGTAACGCTGGCTGATGATGTATCCCGTGGAGACAAACTGTACTAATGGGCGTGGCGATTGCACGCTGGAACAATCGTAGGAGGAGTTTGCATGCCTGGGCGCGCTGCTGTTGCAATGTGGTGGGACGTGTCGCCCGAGGCGAGGGCGGAATGGGAGGACTGGCATACGCACGAGCACATGCCGGAGCGCATCTCCATCCCGGGATTCCTGCGCGGCACACGCTGGGTCGCGCACTCGGGCCAGCCTTCGTATTTTGTTCTTTACGAAACGGCGAACCTGAAGACGGTGACTAGCGGCGCTTATCTCGAACGGCTCAATAGCCCGACGCCGTGGTCGCAACAGATGATGCCGCATCACCGCAAGATGGTGCGCAGCCTGTGCCGCGTCCGTGCCGCGTTCGGCGGCGGCCTGGCGCATGCCATGGCGACGATTCGCTTTTCGCCGTCCAGGGGACGACGCGGCGCGCTTCTCAAATGGTTGGCGGACGAAGCGATGCCGCCGCTGCCGGCGCGCAAAGGCCTGACTAGCGCCGCGCTCCTCGAGTCGGTGCCGCCGACGCATGTGCCGCAGACTGCCGAGCAGAAGATCCGTGGTGGCGATGCGCACGCGGACTGCGTGCTGCTGGTCGGCGGTTACGATGCCGACGCGGTCCAGGCAGTTGTCGCCGGCGATCTGCGCGAGCTCGAGGCGCACGGTGCGGCGCCCGGACGAGTCGAAGGGCTCTACCGCTGCGCGTATTCGCTGGCGGCCGGGGATCTCAGGTAATGCTGCGGGGCGGGCGCGCCGCCAAGGCGGCGGCCACGCTCAGGGTTGCGAGCGCCGCGAAGCACTTCAGCGCGATTTCGTAGTTGCCGTTGAGGTCGTGCAGCGCGCCGGAGAGGAGCGGGCCGCCGGCCTGCGCGAGCACCTGCGTCGAAAGCGCGAAGCCCCGGATCGCGCCGAAGTTCGCGCGTCCGAAATAATCGGCCCAGGCGATCGGGAGCAGCGTCAGGACGCCGCCGATGCCGAAGCCGAACAGCCCGGCTGCGAGGTAGCCGTCGGCCGGCGAAGCGACGCGCGTCATCAGGAAGGCGCCGACGGCGAGCAGCGCACCCGTAATCGCCAAAGGGAACCGGATCGGGACGCGTCTCGGGAGAAATCCGCAAACCATGGCGGCGACTCCGGACATCAGCGAGAAGCAGCTCACGATGAGCGCCGCGGTCGGCGGCTCGATGCCGCGTTCGATGAGGTGCGGCGCCTGGTGCAAGCCGACGCCCGCCTGGACCGGATACACGAGCGCGGTATAGAGCATGAGAAGCCAGAAGGCGGGCGTTCGGATGGCCTCCTCGCGGGAAAAGCGGGCCTCGACCGGCAGGGCGCTTCGATTCGGCGCCGCGCCCGCGCCCGCCTGCGCCGGCCTGGCGCCGTCGGGGAGCAGGCCCACGTCTTCCGGCCGGCGCGCGAGGAAAAGCCACACCGGGACGAATCCGACCGCGAGCGTGACGGCGCCGATCGCCACCCAGCCCGTGCGCCAGCCGTCGTGCGTGATCGCGAACTGGGCGACCAGCGGCAGGACGACGAGGCCCGCCATCTGCGCCAGAGTGGCGAGCGACGCGGCGAAGGCCCGGCGCTCCACGAACCAGTTGTTCAGCGCGCCGTAGATGCCGATGTCGAAGGGTCCCGCCCAGTTCATTCGCGCGACGCAGAAGAGCAGGTAGAAGACCAGAAGCGAAGGCGTCAGCGAAAGCAGGATCAAGGCGATGCCGTTCACCAGCACGGCGACGCACAGCACCAGGCGCGAGCCGCGCCGGTCGAGCAGCGGGCCGATCGCCGGCGAGACCAGGGCGGCGAGCACGCCCCCGAGCGAGACGACCCCGGACAGCGCGGTGCGCGACCAGCCGAACTCGCGCGTCAGCGGGTCGATGAAGATGGAGAGCGTCGCGAGCGCGGGACCCTGGCGCGCGAAGCCCACGCAGCAAAGGCAGGCGAGGATGACCCAGCCGTAGTGGAACGGCGTACGCGACGCAAAGAAAACAGGGACGGACCCTATTTTTCTCATTGGAGAAAAACGTGGTCCGTCCCTGGTTTTCGGGGGGTCCCTGTTTTCGGGGTCAGTCGTTCTTGATGTTCGCGGCCTTCGCGACCGCGGTCCATTTCTGGATGTCGCTCGCGACCTGCTTGCCGAGGTCGGCGGAGCTGCCGCCGACCGGGTCGAGCCCCATGCTCGCGAAGCGCTCCTTGACCTCCGGGGTGTGCACCACGCGTGCGACTTCCTTCTGGAGGCGCGCGACGATCGCGGGCGGGGTCTTCGCGGGCGCGAAGAAGGCGGTCCACACCGGAACTTCCATGTCGACGCCCGCTTCCTTCAGCGTCGGAAGATCGGGCCACGAGGGGTGGCGCCGCGGCGAGGTCACGGCGAGCCCGCGCAGCGTGCCCGACTTGAGCGGACCGCTCACCGGCGGCGGATCGATGAGCGTCATCATCACCTGGCCCGCGATCACGGCCTGGGCCGATTCGCCGCTGCTCTTGTACGTGATCATCTCGATGCTCGTCCCGGTGCGCTGCTTGAACATCTCGCTCGCGACCTGAAAGATTCCGGCGCTCGAGGCGTAGTTGGACTTTCCGGGATTGGCCTTGGCGTAGGCGACGAGTTCCTTCACGTTCTTCACCGGGAGCTTGGGATCGACCACCAGGAGAAGCGGGAAGGAGCAGAGCATCGAAATCGGCGTGAAGTCGCGCACCGGGTCGTACGGGAGCTTCGAGTAGGTGGCCGGATTGATGGTCATCGGCCCGCTTGGGCCCATCAGGATCGTGTACCCGTCCGCGGGCTGCTTGGCGACATATTCCGCGGCGATGATCGACTGCGCGCCAGGCTTGTTCTCGACGATGACGGGCTGCCCCAGGCCTTTCGACAGCTCCGGCGTCATCACGCGCACGATGATGTCGTTGCCGCCGCCCGCCGAATAGCCGATGACGACACGGATCGGCTTGTTCGGGTAATTGTCCTGCGCGGCCGCAGCGGGCGAGAACGCCGCGAGCGCGCTTGTCAACAGCGCGATGCAAAACCGGAACATTTAATCTCCTCCTCGGATGCGTTTACAGTAACACGATGATCCGGTTCACCGTCAACGCCCGGCCGCGCGAAATCGACGTCGAGCCCGAGATGCCGCTCCTTTGGGTGCTGCGAGATGAGCTCGACGTCAAGGGGCCGAAGTACGGCTGCGGCGTCGGGCAGTGCGGCGCGTGCACCGTGCTCGTGGACAACGAGCCGGCGCGCTCGTGCATGCTGCCGCTCTCCAAGGTCGCGGGCAGGCGCGTGGTCACCATCGAGGGGCTCGCGCAGGGCGAACGGCTCCACCCGGTGCAGCAGGCGTGGATCGATCAGCAGGTGCCGCAGTGCGGCTACTGCCAGGGCGGGCAGATCCTCGCGGCGGTGGCGCTGCTGCGAAAGCATCCGAACCCGAGCGACCGGCAGATCGACGAGGCGATGACCAACCTGTGCCGCTGCGGCACTTATGCGCGCGTGCGCAGCGCGATCCGCGCCGCGGCCAAGAAAAAGGCATGAGCGCGCTTTCACGCCGGGCTTTCCTCAAGACCGCGGGCGCGCTCGTGCTCGGCGTGCATCTGCCGGCGCGCGCCCAGGCGGGTCGCGGCGAGGTCAACGCCTGGGTCATGGTGCTCGCGAACGAGCTGGTCATCATCCGCTACGCGCGCTCGGAGATGGGCCAGGGCAGCATGACGTCGGCCGCGCAGCTCGTCGCGGAGGAGCTCGACTGCGACTGGAAAAACGTGCGCGTCGACTACGCGGATTCGAACGAGCAGCTCAGGCGCAAGCGCGTCTGGGGACCGATGAGCACCTCGGGCAGCCGCACGATTCGCGAGTCGCACGAGGTGCTGCGCGTTGCGGGGGCGGCGGCGCGCGAATTGCTCGTCGCCGCCGCGGCGCAAGGCTGGGGCGTCCCGCCGGCCGAATGCCGCGTCGCGAGCGGCGTCGTGACTCATGCGCCCAGCGCTCGGCGCGCCACGTACGGCCGCCTGGCCGCAGCGGCGGCGAAGCTGCCCGTCCCCAAGCAGGTCGGCCTGAAGGCGCCGGCGGACTGGAAGCTCGCGGGCAAGCCGCTCGCGCGCGTCGATATCCCCGACATCGTCACCGGCCGCACGCGCTACGGCATCGACACGCAGCTTCCCGGCTTGGTGTACGCGGCGATCGCGCAGTCCCCGGTGCCTGGGGGACGGCTGAAATCGGTCGACGAAGCGGGCGCGGCGCGCAGCCGGCGCGGCGTGCTCCGCGTGCTGCCGATGGGCGAGTTCATCGCCGTGATCGCGGACAACTGGTGGCGCGCGGCCCAGGCGCTGCGTGCCTTGAAGATCGAGTGGGACGGCGGCGCGAATGCCGGCCTTTCGAGCGAAGCCGTGCGCCGCGAGCTCGCGCAGGCCTTCGAGCCGGACACCGCGGCGAGCGTGACGAAGAGCGAGGGCGACGTCGAAAAAGCCCTGGCGCAGGCCGCGAGCGTGCTCGAAGCCGAGTACGCGATGCCTTTCCTCGCCCACGCCGCGCTCGAGCCGCCGAGCTGCACCGCGGTGGTGAAGGACGGCCAGGTCGACGTGTGGACGTCCACGCAGGATGCCGAGGCGACTCACGCCGCGGCCGCGGCCGCGGCGGGCGTCGCGCCCGAAAACGTGTACGTGCACCGCACCCCGGTCGGCGGCGCGTTCGGCCGCCGCCTGGCCCAGGACTACACCGCGCAAGGCGTCGCGATCGCGAAGGCGCTGAACGGCGTCCCGGTCAACCTGGTCTGGACCCGCGAAGAGGATCTGCAGCACGACCAGTACCGTCCCGCGAGCCTCGTCAGGCTGAAGGCAGGGCTCGACGAGGCGGGAAACCTGATCGCGCTGCAATGCCGCGTGGCCGCGCCCGCCCTGAAAGACGTGGAGGCCACCGCGGCCCTGGCCGACCAGCCTTACGCGATCGCGAACCTGCGAATCGAGCACGCCGTGCGCAATAGCGCGATACCGGTCGGCTACTGGCGCGGGGCGGCCCATTCGCAGAATCCCTTCGTGCGCGAATGCTTCATCGACGAGCTCGCCCTTGCCACGAAGCGCGATCCGCTCGACTACCGCCTGGGGCTTCTCCCTGCCACCGCCCGGGAGCGCGCCGTTCTCGAGGCTGCCGCCAAGGCTGCCGGCTGGCGCACCGCGCCGCCGCAGGGCCTGCACCGCGGCGTGGCCGTGACCGAGGTGCGCGGCAGCTACACCGCCGCGGTGGCCGAGCTCTCGCTGCGCGAGAAGAAGGTCGAGCTGAAGCGGCTGGTGATCGCGCTCGACCCGGGCCGCGTGGTCAATCCCGACAACGTCGTCGCGCAGGTCCAGGGTGGCGTCGCCTTCGCGCTGAGCGCGCTCTTCTGGGGCGAGGTCACCTTCAAGGACGGGCGCGTCGAGCAGTCGAGCTTCGCCGACTACCGCGTCCTTACGCTCTCCGAAATGCCGCCGGTCGAGGTGCTGCTCGTGCCCTCGGGCGGTTTCTGGGGCGGCGTGGGAGAAGCGGGCGGCGCCGCCGTCGCGCCCGCGGTCGCAAACGCTCTCTTTGCTGCGAGCGGGGAACGGATCCGCTCGCTGCCGCTCAAAAAGGCGGGATTCGATCTTTCATAGGAACGCGCCATGTGCCGCAACATCAGGACGCTGTTCAATTTCGCGCCGCCGGCCACCGACGAAGAGCTCTACGCCGCGTCTCTCCAGTTCATCCGCAAGCTCTCGGGCTACAACAAGCCGTCGAAAGCGAACGAGGTGGTCTTCAACCGCGCGGTGGTGCAGGTCGCCGCGACGGCGCGAATGCTCATCGACACGCTGGAAACCGCCGCCGAACCGCGCGACCGCGCGGTCGAGGCGGCACGCGCGAAGGAACGCTCCGCGCAGCGGTTTGGACGATAGTCAGAGCGAGCGGAAATCCGCGTCGCTGAGCTGCAGCTTCCCCGCCGCCACGTTCTCCTCGAGGTGCGCGAGGTTCCCGGTTCCCGGGATGGGCAGCATCACCGGCGATTTCTTGAGCAGCCACGCGATCGCCACCTGAGCGGGCGACGCTCCGATCTTCTTCGAAAGTGAAATGACCTTAAGTTTCTTGAGGGCGGCACCATCGCCGAGCGGATACCACGGCAGGAACGCGATGCCCTGCTGCTCGCAGTGCCGCAGCACGTCCTCGGAGCCGCGGTCGGCGAGGCTGTAGCGGTTCTGCACCGAGACGATGGGCACGATCTTGCGCGCCCGCTCGAGCTCCTTCACCGAAACGTTCGACAGCCCGACGTGCCGCACCTTGCCCTCGCGCTGCATGTCGGCGAGCGTGCCCACCGAAACTTCGAGCGGCACCTTCGGATCGACCGTATGGAGCTGGTAGAGATCGATCCGCTCGAGCTTCAGCCGCTTCAGGCTCCCCTCGAGGTCCTTCCTCAGCTTCTCCGGCCGGCAGTCGTCGTCCCAGCGGCTCGGCTTCGGCCGCGCAAGGCCGCACTTCGTCGCGATCACGAGGTCCTTCGGATACGGATGCAGCGCCTCGCCGATCAGCGCTTCGTCGGTATGCGGGCCATAGCTTTCCGCCGTGTCGATAAAATTGACGCCGAGCTCCACGACGCGGCGCAGCACCTTGAGCGCGTGCTTTCGATCGCTCGGCTCGCCCCAGATGTCTTCGTTGTCGATCACCCGCATCGCGCCGAAGCCCAGGCGGTTGACCTCCATGTCGCCAATGCGGATCGTGCTCACGCGCAGCGTCTCGTCGAGGTGAGACCGCGTAGAGTACAGGGGACGAGCTGGGTTTGCTTAGGTGGGCTTCAGGGTTTCGATCGGATACCCGCAGTGCCTTTTCCAATGGATCCAACGACCTTCGCAGTCAGGGTGCCGGCGCGTTGACTCTGCTGACGAAGCTCGCCTCGTACGCGTTTGAAGGTCTGCGTGATGTCCGTTGAGGCCGCGTTCGTGTACTGAAACTTCCGGTCCAGAATGCTCTTGAAAGCCATTGCAGCCTCCCTCTTTGCCTTAGCGACCAGGATCACGGAAGCTAACTTTGTCGCATTTGTCGAGCAATAGTTCTCCGTAGCTAGCTAACGTTGGTGTCCGTCAATTTCATACATCCGGTTAACGAAGCAGAACTAGACTGATTCGTGAGCAAGCGACGGTAAGCGGCTCACGAGCAGACTGAAACTTGCAGGCGAAAGCGGCGCGACTGATTGGCAGCGCAGCTCGTTCAGTTACTCTCGAAAGGTGGATGAAAGGTCGCGCAGGACTGCCGCCAATCCGAGCGTGACGCGAGCGAGGCGTTCGTAGTCGAGCGTCTCCGGCGTGTCGGTCGCCTTGTGGTAGCGCGGATTGCGGTTGTAGGCGGTGTCGGTGACCATGAGCGCGGGGAAGCCCTGGTCGCGGAACGAGGCGTGGTC
>DASXAO010000034.1:0-12790 GCA_036406675.1 Burkholderiales bacterium | reverse complement strand
CGTGTATCCGACGCGCTCGGCGATGTCGTCGACGCTCGCCTTGCTGGTCTTCAGGAGATGCACTGCGCGCTCCACCCGCAGGCTCTGGAAATAAGACAGCGGCGATGTTCCGAGCACCGCCTGTATCCGGCGCGCGAGCGTGCGCTTGCTGGAGCCGACGGCCCTTGCCGCATCGTCCAGGGAAAACCCGTGCTTCAGGCGGGAGCGCGCCCAGCTTTCAAAGCGCTGCACCAGGGGGTCGGAATGCACCAGATGATCCGTCAATGCATACGCCGATTGCGACGGCCTGGAATCGACGATCAGATATTTTGCGGTCAGGGAAGCGAGCGTCGGACTCGCTCCTCGCACCAGCCACAGCGCGAGATCGATATGGCTGAGAGCCGCGCCGGCAGTCACGAACTTGCCGGACTTCACGATCATGTTCGACTCATCCAGCAGGACCCCTGGATAGCGCCGCCGAAAGAGCGGCGCCAGCCACCACGTCGTGGTGGCATGCTGATGATCGAGCAGTCCGGATTCGGCCATCACAAAGGTTCCAATGCAGGCCGCGGCCATCGTTGCGCCGCCGCGCGCCCATTGCCGAAGCAAGGCGCCCGCGGCCCGGATGTCCGGCCTCGCAAGCGCGCCCTCCAATGGACCCGGCATCTTGAACCCGATCGCAGGAACCACAACGCAGTCGGGCGCGCGCCACGGCGTCGCGTTGACGGGCACCGTCAAACCCTGCGACGTTCTGACTGCCTTGCGGACCGCGACGATCCTCACTTCGAAGCGGGGCACCGCGAGCTCCGACAGCTCGATTAGCTCATTCGCGGTCTGGAACGCGTCCAGCACCGCAGACAATCCGAGATCGAAAACACTCTCCAGAGCGAGGATGTTGACTCTCATGGCAATAGCCTCTCATGCAAAGGCCGAATGGCAATAATGATACTAAAGATGGCATTCTCGCCAATAGTCCGGCGAGCTACCGCGGCGTAGCCTTGCGACCGGTCGAAAACTTCGGCCCAGCACCTTGGAACCTTCACTCACTCAGGACCAAAGGAGAATTGAACATGCTTTCGCTTGGACTGTTCGTACGACTCGAGGCAAAACCCGGGAAAGAGAAAGACGTCGCCGCCTTCCTGAAGCAGGGTTTGCAGATGGCGAATCAGGAACCCACCACGCCGCTGTGGTTCGCGCTGCGCCTGGGCCCGTCCACGTTCGGCGTATTCGACGCGTTTCACGACGAATCGGGAAGGCAAGCCCATCTCAACGGGCCGATTGCCAAGGCGCTCATGGCCCAGGCGCCGGATCTCTTCGCGGTGCCGCCCTCGATAGAAAGGACGGAGATCCTGCAAGCCAAGGTCGCGCAGGAGCTGTTTCGGGTGATGGCCGACGTGTGCTAACCGTCTGAAATCCGTCGCGGCGGGCGGGTCGGGAATCGGAGGGCAGCGGTTCCCTTCACCCGCCTCAGGGCTTGCGAATCGACCGTACCCTTGCCCTCCTCATTCCTTTCCTTTCCGCATGTTCACGAAGACGTGGTAGGCGATGGAGTCCCAGGCGTTGTGGATGGCGACGAAGAGCAATAGCAGCACCGCTCCCGCCACGCCGAGCAAGGCCTCATGGGCGTGAGATATCGCCAGCCACGCGCACACGATCAACAACGCATACCCGACGACCGGCAGCCAGCAAAAGTAAACCCAGTCGTCCCAGTCGGGGGCATAGGTGGTTTGCCGGCGCATGCGCCGCCCGACGATCAGGCTGTAGACGACTCCGGCCAGGCCGACGAAACCCCACAGCGCCGCGACGCCCGCGATCCCTTCCCACGGAATCCGAACCAGCGCGGACAGGAGCAGCGCCGCGCTGAAATGCACGATGGTGGGTGTCGCGAAAGCTGGACCCGCCTCGTTGACGCGCGCCGGAGGGTTCTCGGCGATCAGCGTCATGACGACGAACTGCACGCCGATGAGCGCGCCGGCCGCCGTCCCGACGATCACGAAAAAGCTCTCCCACTCCTCGAAAAACGGCATGCCCTATTTGAATCTTCGGAACGTATAAGCGAGCCGCGGACCGCCTTTGCGCTCGTACGCGAGCTGGGCCACGAGGAGGCCGAACGGCTCGGTGTAGCGGGCGATCCACAACGGACCCGCGTCCACCGGCTCGAAGCCGACGTCGCGGATCAGCCGGGCGGCCGTGCGCTTGCCGCGCCGGTCGTCGCCGCAGTACGCGAGGCTCGGCCGGCTAGCCTTGCGCCGGGCGGCGTAAACATCGTAGAGCACCTCGCTCGGTACGGTGTTGAAGGCGGCCACCACACGCGCGCCGGGGAGCTTGCGGGCAAGCTCCTCCGCGCCCGAGGCGGTATGGCCGATGACGAGCGCGGAGTCGTCGGCATTCATCGGCAGCGAGCAGGACAGGACGAGCTTGCCTGCCAGATCTCCGGCCTGCGCGAGCACGTCGTCGACCCGCGACCAGTGGACGGCGAGCAAAACTGCGTCGGCTTCCTGCGCCGCTTCCCGCGGCGTCCCGGCGCGCGCCTTTCCCGCGGCTTTGCGCGCGAGCCTCTCGAGCTTCGCTTCGCTGCGCGCGTAGCTGAAGACCACCTGGTGGCCGGCTCGGGCGAAAAGCGCCCCGAGCTTCCCGCCCATCAAGCCTGAACCGAGAATCCCGATGCGCATGGCACCGGGTAGTCTACTGAAAAACCTAACGGCTTCTTGAGCGCCGTGCCCGGGCGGGCTGAAGGGAAGGCGCCGGCGCCGTGGCCCACGGCATCTTCGCCGAAAGCGCGCTCACGCTCGGCTTGCCGATCAGCTCGCCGAATACCGCCTGGTTTCCGCAGCGCGCGCACACCATCACGTCGCGCCGATCCTTGGTGAGCTGAAACGACGGATAGAAGTCCTCGCCCTGGCAGGCGGAGCACTTCACGAAGGAGCCAGCGTGCTTGAGGCGCATTGACACAAAGGTTACTTGCGCCCGCGGCGGCATGCAGTCAAAAACCGCACGACGCCGCAAACTCACAGATCCTCACAGGCGCTGGACCTGCACCAGTTCTCGCTGCGTCCTGAATTCGTCGGTTTTTTCGCGACAGGAGCGTAATGAGTCCGGCGACACCGTTTGCCGTGGGAGCGCGTCCGGGGCGACTTCCGGCGGCTGCGCCGGGACCGCGAACAGCCACGTGAAGGCGAAGGCGAGGCTCAGGGTTTCGCTCATCGGGGATCTTCGCTGGATGCGGCGGCCGGCAGCGCTTTTCGCGACGGCCGGCCGCTCGCTACGCGCATGGGATTACTGCGCGGGGGCGATGAAGTTGTAATCGTTCGCCCAGGGGTTGCTTTGCGACTTGCTTTGCATGCTGGCGGGCTTGCTGTCGCGCTCGCCGCGGGTCTGGATGTTGGGGAGGACGCGATCGTTCTGGGTGTCCTCGTACGGCGCGGAGACCTCGACGGCGAACGCGGGGATGGCGAGTACGGCGAACGAGACGGCTGCGAGAATGCGTTTCATGTTCGGCTTCCTTTCAAGTTGAGTGCGGTTGGAGAAATCTTTCGTGACCACGCTGCCATTGTGGCGACGGCGTGCTTCCGGACGATTTCGTCGTCGACATGGGTTCGTTACAGTCGTTACCGACGCTATTGATGCTGGACGCGCTGCCCGTGGCTGCTCGACACGAGCCTCACGCGCTGGCCCTCGACGAAGCGCTGCAACGCCTCGTCGCGCAGGACGATCGTGCGTCCGTCGTCCGTGCGGATCAGCAGCTCGTCGAACGTTCGCGGCTTCACCGCGTGCTCGAAGACGTCGGGCAGCAATTCGAGTATCTGGACCTGCTGCACGCTTTCGACCGTGCCGAGCTCGAACTCCTGCGGCGAGCACTCCGCGGCACCGGCCATGGACAACGCGCTGGTGGCGAGAGCGGCGGCAATGAGATTTTTCATCCATCGCACGGTATACGGCCGAGCCGTCCCAACGGTTGCATGGCGTCGGCCGGGCGTTACGCCTGATACGGACGCTTTGATAAAAAAATCCCCGACCTTCAGGGCCCTAGAGGGGAGGAGAGGGGGCGGAACCTGAAGCAGCGTCGGGGATGCAGGACGGATGTTGCGGGGCTGCGATGGCGTGCGCATTTCAACGTCCGGGTGCCGCGTTACAGCTGAAATGAAGCCTCAGGCGATCGAGATCGAGGCGTCGGTGAACGCTTCGACCACCGCCAGGCCGGCGTGCGCCAGCCGGAACGACTCGCCGGGCTCGAGCACCACGTCGCGGCAGCCGTTCTCCTCGGTGATCCAGATCCGGCCGGAATGCGCGCGCACCGTGCGACCCTGAACGTCGCGCAGCGGCACCGTTTCGCCCCGGTCGAGCAGGAGAACCTTCACTCGACGCTTTCCTCGGCAGAGCTCATGACGAGGAGCTCCCGCGGCCAGGCGCATTCAACGCCCAGCGCGACGTCGCCGTAAGGATCGGCTGGCTTGATTTCTTCCGTGGTTTCGGCGGCGGCGGTCTTGTCGCTCATGGCGACAATCATCGGGCGCGCAGGTATCGCGCGTATTTCCGGCCGGTGCCGGTTTGGTTACAAGCGTAGCTTCAGGCGCGCTTCAGCACGCGCGCGAGCGCGGCGGCGAGCTCGCGCGACTGCACCGGCTTCTTGAGGATCGCGTCGACCCCGGCGGCGAGCGCGCGTTCGCTCATCATCGGTCCGATATAGCCGCTGACGAGCACGATCGGCAGGTCGCGGCGCCGGCGCCGCATCGAGCTGGCGAGATCGGTCCCGGTGAGCCCCGGCATGACCTCGTCGGTGACCACCACGTCGAAGCGCTCGGGCCGGGACTCGAACTCGGCAAGGGCCTTGGCGCCGTCCGGAAACGCCGCGGGCTCGTAACCCAGGCGCTTGAGCGTCTCGGAGGTCACGGCCATGAGCGCTTCCTCGTCGTCCACGACCAGGACGCGTTCGCCCTTGCCGCGCACTACCGGCGCTTCGGCGTCGTCGCCGGCGATCGCGGGGGACTCGACCTGGGGCAGGTAGATGGCGAAGCAGCTGCCCATGCCCGGCGTGCTCGTCACGTCGATCGCCCCCGCCGAGTCGGTCACGATGCCGTACACGAGCGAGAGCCCAAGGCCGGTGCCCTTGCCCACCTCCTTGGTGGTGAAGAACGGCTCGAACAGGCGCTGGAGCGTGGCCGGGTCCATCCCGCTGCCGGTGTCTTCCACCATGAGGCGGGCGTAGCGGCCGGCGTGGAGCGTGGTGTGCTGAAACACCCGGTCGGCTTCGACGCTGACCGGCTCCAGGCTCACGCGCAGCGTCCCGCCTCCGTGCATCGCGTGGAGGGCATTGGTGCACAGGTTCATCATGATCTGGTGCAGCTGGGTCGGATCGCCGACCACGTAAAGCGGCGCCGCCGGAAGCCGCGTCTCGAGGCGAATCGCGGCGCCGAGCGAGCCGCGCACCAGCTCGAGCGTTTCCGCGACGATCCGGTCGATCTCCACCGGCACGCGCTTGCCGCGCTGGCTGCGGCTGTAGTGCAGGATCTGCTCGACCAGCGAGCTCGCACGCGTGGCCGCGGTGAGCACGTTGCGGGCATAGCGGCGCTCGGAGGTGCCTTCGGGGGTGCTCTCGACGAGCATCTCGGCGTACCCGAGGATGCCGCCGAGGATGTTGTTGAAGTCGTGCGCGATGCCGCCGGCGAGGCGGCCCACGGCCTCCATCTTTTCCGCCTGGCGCAGCCGCTGCTCGAGGCGCGCGCGCTCGGCGTCCGCGAGCTTGCGCTCGGTGATGTCGCGCAGGTTCATCACCACCGAGCGGATCCCGGGCTCGTGCAGCAGGTTGCTGATGGTGTTCTCGACCCAGCGCCAGGAGCCGTCCTGGTGGCGAATGCGCACTTCCTGCACCACCACCTTCCCCGGCAGGCGGAGGGTCTCGTCGCGCTGGCGCACCGCGCGCTCGTGGTGCTCGGGGTGGATGAGCTCGAGGTACTGCTTTCCGCGCACCTCGTCGAGCCGGTAGCCGGTGAGGCGCTCGAACGTCGGGCTGACGTAGAGGATGCCGCCCGCGCTCGGCCGCGTGAGGAGCATCGCGTCGGCGCTGTGCTCGATCATCGCGCGGAAGCGCTTTTCGCTGCGCTCCATGGCGCGCTCGCGGCGTGCGAGGCCCCAGGCGGCGAGCGCGATGAGCGCGAGCACCGCCGCCGAGGTCAGGAGCGTGCGCAGGGCGATGAGCCAGGCCTGGTCCCGCCACGGCGCGAGCACCGCCGATTCCGGGGCGCCGGTAGCGACGAACATCGGAAAGCCGCGCACCGCCTGCGCCGAAACCAGCACGCGCTCTTTCATCACCGGGCTCGGCGTCCAGCCGTCGAAACGCCCGCCGTCCTTCACGGCCTGGTAGATGTCCGTGTTGTTGAACCGGTGTCCCTTCACGCCCCCAGGATCGGGCACGCGCGTGATCATCATGCCGTCGAGCGAGAGCAGCGCGATGAAGCCGCCGTCGCCGAGGTCGATCGTCTGGTAGAGGCGGTCGAAGCGGTCGATTTCCATGACCGCGGCGAGCACCCCGTCGAAGGCGCCGCCGAAGGTCGTGAAGCGGCGCGACACGACGAAGCGCCAGCTCGTGGCCACCGGTCCGCCGAGGAAAGGCTCGCTCACGATCACGGCCGGGCCGCGGCCGTCCCGGTGCTCCGCGAAGAGGGCGAGCTTGGAAAGGTCGGGATCGATCGTCGGCAGCAGGTTGGTCTGGGTGAGCACTTCGCCGCGGCGGTCGAGCACCACGATGGAGGCGAGCTGGGCGACGTGCGCGAGCTCCTCGGGCATGTGGCCGAGGGCCTCGGCGGCTCTTGCCGAGCTGCCGTCGCGCACTGCGTCGCGCAGCACGAGGTCGACCGCCTCGAGCGATGCCGCGGTCTGCTCGGCGAGCAGGCGGGTGACGTTGGAGAAATCGCGCTGCGCGCGCTGCTGGACGCGCTCATGGTCGGCGCGGATGTCCCAGATCGCCTGACCGACGTTGATCGCCACGAGCACGGCGCCCAGCGCGACCAGCGCGCGGGTCAGCGAGATGCCGGAGAGGGCTGCGCGCAGGCGGCCGGCCGGCATCCGACGTTACCGGGCGGGCTTGCCGACGAGCTCGGCGACGGCGCGCAGGAGCTCGCCGCGCTTCACGGGCTTCGCGAGCGCCCGATCGGCCCCCGCGTCGAGCGCCGCCTGGGCGCTCAGTCCCTGGCCCGAATTGAAGTGGCCGGAAACCGCGATCAGCGCCACCCCGGGGTGCTCGCGCTTGAGCCACGCGATGGCCTCGGCGCCGCAGGGGCCCGGCATGAACATGTCGCTCACGATCAGGGCGGGCGGATTGCGCCCGAGCTCGGCCGTGCCGGTGCAGCAGTTCGCCGCGGCGCGCACGCGGTAGCCCGCGCCTTCCAGCCAGTCCGTCACCAGCTCGCGCAGGATCGCATCGTCGTCGATGACGAGGATGTCTCCCGGGCGTTTGGAGGGGTCGGTGGCCACGGCGCGCATTCCATAGGGTGCCGATTGCGTGTAATTTACATGCAACTCTAGGGCCGATTACACCTGTAACGGCCGGCGGTAGGGTTTTCTAGACTCCGCTGGCGTGAATGCCACAAATGCCACGATGAGCACGCAAATTACGTCCCCGACGCATGCCGCACTGCCGCATGTCCTGGTCGTGGACGATGATCCAACCATCCGGGAGCTCGTGTCCGACTACCTCGGGCAGAACGAGCTGCGGGTGACGGCCGTCGCCGACGGCCGCGGCATGCAGGCGGTCCTGGCCGACCAGGTGGTCGACCTGGTGGTGCTCGACCTGAAGCTGCGCGGCGAGGACGGCATGGCCCTGGCACGGCGCCTGCGCGACGAATCCGAGATTCCGATCCTGATGCTCACCGGGCGGGCTGAGGAAGCCGACCGCGTCATGGGCCTCGAGCTTGGCGCCGACGACTACCTCACCAAGCCTTTCAGCACCCGCGAGCTGCTTGCGCGCATCCGCACCATCCTGCGCCGCCGCCACGCCGAGGTGCGCCAAGGCAAGCCCGAGGGCATCCGCGCCTACCGCTTCGACGGCTGGGAGCTCAACCTGAACATGCGCCGCCTCACCGCGCGCGACGGCCGGCACGTGCCCCTCAGCAACGGCGAGTTCAGCCTGCTCGTGGTGCTGCTCGGGGCGCCCAACCGCATCCTCTCGCGCGACCAGCTCCTCGACCTCTCTCGGCTTCACAACGACGAGGTCTTCAACCGCTCGGTCGACGTGCAGATCATGCGCCTGCGGCGCAAGATCGAAGTGGACCCGGCGGAGCCGCGCTACATCCGCACGGAGCGCGGCGCGGGCTATCTGTTCGGCGTCCCGGTCGACACGGTTTACTGAAGGTATAGTAGGGCGCGATGCCCTACTCGGTCGAAGGCAAGCTCGTGGTCGCGATCTCCTCGCGCGCGCTGTTCGACTTCGAGGAGGAAAACCGGGTGTTCGACCACGACGGCGAGGGCGCGTACATCGACCTGCAGTTCGCCCGGCTCGACGTTCCGGCGCGCGAGGGGGTCGCCTTCCCGCTGGTCAAGAAGCTCCTCGCCTTCAACACGCCGAAGGCGCAGCGCGTCGAGGTCGTGATCCTGTCGAAGAACGACCCGGTCTCCGGCCTGCGCGTGTTCCGCTCCGCCACCAAAGCCGGGCTTCCCCTCGAGCGCGGCGTCTTCACGCGGGGACGAACGCCCTACAAGTACCTCGACGCGCTGAAGGCCAATCTCTTCCTGTCCGCGAACGAGGCCGACGTCATGGGCGCGCTCGAGGCGAAATGCCCGGCCGCGCGCGTGTACCCGGAATCGGCGCAGGCCGCGAGCCGCCATGCCGACGAGGTGCGCATCGCCTTCGACGGCGACGCGGTGCTCTTCTCCGACGAGGCCGAGCGCGTTTACCAGCGCGACGGCCTCGAGGCCTTCACCCGCCACGAGGCGGCGAACGCGTTGCGGCCGCTTCCGCCCGGCCCGTTCAAGCCGCTGCTGGAAGCGCTGCATCGGCTGCAGAGCGCGGCGCGGACGGAGAAGGACTTCCCCATGAAGGTCCGCACGGCGCTCGTCACGGCGCGCAGCGCGCCCGCGCATGAGCGCGCCGTGCGCACGCTCATCGAGTGGAACATCGCGGTCGACGAGGCGATGTTCCTCGGCGGCCTCGACAAGGGCGCCTTCCTCAAGGCCTTCGAGCCCGACTTCTACTTCGACGACCAGCGCGGCCACATCGACTCCGCGCGCGCCCACGTCGCCGCCGGGCACGTTCCGTTCGGCGTCGCCAACATCCGCTAGGGAGTGCCTGAAGGGTCGCCCCCGCGAAGGCGGGGGCCCAGTTTCGCTACGGCTGGCCGACCACGACCTCGCTGATCTGGATGGTCGGCGTCAGGTCGGTGTACTTCGGTATGTCCGCCATGATCTCCTTGGCGTGGGGACCAAAGCCCGCCTGGAACGATTCGACCGAATCGCAGTAGATGTGGCACATGCCGACATAGGTCGGCGGATCGCCCGGAGCGCCGCCTCCCAGCCCCTTGTCCACCGTGTAGAAGCGGCACGCCGCGCCCATCCGGGCCTTCACGAGCGGCATGTGCTTGTCGCGGTAGTAGCCGTGGTCGAAGCGGGCACCGGGCTTGTTCGGGTACATCACGCTAACCTTGATCATCACTTTTCTCCTGCTTGCTAGGTCAGTCCACGATCGGCTGGTAGACGAGCCGCTTCACCAGCTTCCGGAAATAGGCGGGGTTGGGACGCGTATTACGCACTTGCGCGCGGCCGAAAGCAAGGCTCCCCGCTGTCAGACCGCGCTCGCCTCCCAGGCGTCATACGCCGCGCGGCCTTCGGGCGCGAGTCAACGCCGTGTGGCCAGGCGTTCAAAGGCCGTCGGGCGGCGCCGTGCTTGCCACGCACTCATCAGCCGCGCCACGTTGTCCTCCACCGGCTGGGTCGCATCGATGCCGAGATCGTATTCCGTGAAACGATGTACGGCGTGGAAGTCGTTGCGAGCCTCTCCGGTGCGTCGGTTACCCCTTTGCTGTTCCCGACGCTCCAGCTCCGGCAATGGGCAGTGCACTCCGACGAAGAACACGTCGAATGGCGCGAGCAGCTCCACGAGCTCGGCCAACCACTGCTCATGCTCAATGATGTGATCGACGATGAGATTGTTGCCGGCGCTGGCAAATGCAGGGAGAGATCGATGGAACCCGTCAAAAACCGCAGGACGCATGCGCGCCCAGTCAACTTCGCCGTTCCCGATGCGCGCCATCGGCAAGGCGTTGGACTCGCGCAGATGGTCGAATGACCAATGCAGGAACGGCTCGGTCAACCTCTGCTGCAACGCGCGTGCGAGCGTCGATTTCCCGGCACTCGACGCGCCGTTGATCAGGATGATCTTGCCTGGTTCCCGGTTGTCGTTCATCGGACTCGCCAATTCGGCAGGCAAGCAAGTTAGGCGGAGGCATCCTTAAACGCCTTGAGCACCGCGTTGATTCGCGTTTGATAACCCGGGCCCTGGGCCTTGAACCACCTGAGAACGTCCGCATCGACTCTCAAGGATATTGAGGTCTTTCCCGACGCTGGCTTGAGTCCTTTGCGAGCGATACCCCGAACGATATGCTTGACGTTTGCCTCGGGGTGTTCCTCGGATCGTTTGATGTCCTTGTCTTTCAAGCCACGGACACGCGCCCAATCGGTTCTAGAGGTTCTCGAAGAGGATGGCCGTTTCACGCTTTGTCGCCTTTCGGAATGAAATGACGTGGATGCGGTCCTTGGTTTCGGTATGGACGATGGAAACGGGCATGCCTTCGAGCAACCCGAGAGTGACGAATCGCAGTTCGTTGTACCGGAAGCGGTCGTCCTCGTAGGTGTATGTAGCGCCCGCGAACACCCGTCTGGCATCCACAAAGTCGAGCCCGTGGTCCTTCAGGTTTCGCTTGCGCTTAACCTCGTCCCACGTAAACCGCATCGGGCGAGTGTATATTCAATATGTATATACGTCAAGAAGCCCAGGACAGGCTAGATTCTGCCTTCCTCGACCGCGTGGCAGGCGACGTCGTCGATGACCTGCGGCCGCTCGCGCCGGCAGCGCTCGTTGGCGTGAGGGCAGCGGGGGTGGAAGGCGCAGCCGGGCGGCGGTGCCAGGGGATTGGGAACCTCGCCGGCGATCGGGATGCGGGGCTTGCCGGTCATGGCCAGGTCGGGCACGGCGTCGAGCAGCATGCGCGTGTAGGGATGGCGCGGCTTTGCGAAGAGCTGCGCGGTCGGCGCGAGCTCGACGATGCGGCCGAGGTACATGACGCCGACGCGGTCGGCGATCTGGGACACCACCGCCAGGTTGTGGGAGATGAAGACGTAGGTGAGGCGCAGCCGTCGCTGCAGCTCGCTCATGAGGTTGAGGATCTGCGCCTGCACCGAGACGTCGAGCGCCGAGGTGGGCTCGTCGCAGACGAGGAAGTCCGGCTCGCCGGCGAGCGCCCGGGCGATCGAGATGCGCTGGCGCTGGCCGCCGGAGAATTCGTGCGGGTATTTCTCGCCGTCGTCCGCGGACAGGCCGACCTGAACCAGCAATTCGGATACGTCCTTTCTGATCTTCAGAATTTGAAGCGGCTCGGCGATGATGTCCTTCACCCGCCAGCGCGGGTTGAGGCTGGCGTAGGGATCCTGGAAGATCATCTGCATGCGCCGGCCGCCGAACTCGACGCGGCCGCGCGTCGGGGCGTGCAGGCCGACGATGAGCCGCGCCACCGTCGACTTGCCGCAGCCCGACTCGCCGACGAGCGCGAGGGTCTCGCCGCCGGCGACCTCGAAGCTCACGTCGTCCACCGCGCGCAGGCTTCGCCGCGGCGCGCGCTCGATCACCCGGTTCAGCCACGGCGCCGAGACATCGAAGTCGCGGCTGACCTGCGCGAGCCTGAGGAGGCTAGGGAGCGGCATGCAGCCAGCAGGCGGCGGCGCTCGCGCCCGCCGGCACGAGCTCGGGCCGGGCGACGAGGCAGCGCTCGAAGCGCTTCGGGCAGCGCGGGTGGAACGCGCAGCCGGGCGGGATGGCATTGAGGCGCGGCATCGCCCCTTCGATCTGCGCGAGGCGGCGGTTGCGCTGCGGCGTGATCTTCGGGATCGAGCTCATGAGGCCGGCCGTGTAGGGATGGCGCGGCGAGTGGATCACCTCGCGCACCGGCCCGAGCTCGACCAGGCGGCCCGCGTACATCACCGCGACGCGCTGCGCGGTCTCGGCGATGACGCCCATGTCGTGCGTGATCAGCAGGACCGCCGTGCCGCGCTCGCGCGCTAGGCGCTTGAGGAGCGCGATGATCTGCGCCTGGATCGACACGTCGAGCGCCGTGGTGGGCTCGTCGGCGATGAGCAGGCTCGGCTCCGCGGCGAGCGCGAGGGCGATCACCACCCGCTGGCGCATGCCGCCGGAGAACTGGTGAGGGTAGTGATTGAACCGCGCTCCCGCGGCCGGGATTCCCACTTGATCGAGAAGGGAAAGGGCGCGCGCCCGGGCCTCGGCGCGGGACAGCGGCAGGTGGGTGAGGATCGTTTCTTCGAGCTGCGCGCCGATGGTGTAGAGCGGATTGAGCGAGGTGAGCGGGTCCTGGAACACCATGCCGATGCGGCGCCCGCGCAGCCGGCGCAGCTCTTCCTGCGGCAGGTTGTCGATGCGCCGGCCGTCGAGGCGCACTGCGCCCGCGGCGATGCGGCCCGGCGGCTCGAGCAGCCCGACGACGGCAAGCCCGGTGAGCGTCTTGCCGGCGCCCGATTCGCCGACCATGCCGAGGACCTCGCCCGGCGCGATCGCGAGCGAGACGCCGTCCACCGCGACCAGGGTTCCCCG
>DASXAO010000033.1:0-93589 GCA_036406675.1 Burkholderiales bacterium | reverse complement strand
TCGCGGGCCTTCTCTATCTCGGGTCCGGCATCGGGCTCGCGCTTCTGCTTTTGTTGAACCGAAGCAAACGCGCGCGGCTTGCCCGAGTTGAGTGGGGGTGGCTGGCTGGCGCGGTCCTGAGCGGCGGCGTGCTCGGACCGGTGCTCCTGATGTGGGGGCTGTCGCGCATGCCCGCGTCGGGCGCGGCGCTGCTGCTCAATGCCGAGGCGGTGTTCACGGCGCTCCTCGCCTGGTTCATCCTCCGGGAGAATTTCGACCGGCGCATCGCGCTCGGGATGGGACTGATCGTCGCCGGGGCCGTGGTGCTTTCGTGGCCGGGCGCGGCCGGCTTCGGCGCCGCAGCTCCCGCGCTGGCGGTGCTCGCCGCGTGCCTCGCTTGGGCGATCGACAACAATCTCACCCGGAAGGTGGCGCTCGCGGACGCGCGCTCCATCGCCATGGTGAAGGGTCTTGTTGCCGGCGCGACCAACACGGCGCTCGCTCTGACGCTCGGAGCGCAGCTGCCGGCAATTTCCGCCGCGGCAATGGCTGGATTACTCGGATTCGCAGGCTATGGGGTCAGCCTGGCGCTCTTCGTGGTTGCGTTGCGTGAGCTGGGTACCGCGCGTACGGGTGCTTATTTTTCGACCGCGCCGTTCGCCGGCGCTGCGCTGGGCCTCGTGCTGCTGCACGAGCCACTTACGCCTGGGTTGGGCGTCGCCGCGACGTTGATGGCATGGGGCGTGTGGCTGCATCTGACCGAGCGGCATGCACACCCGCACGCGCACGAGCCCGTCGAGCACACGCACGAGCACGAGCATGAGCATGACGAGCATCACCGCCACGACCATGCCGAGGGGATCGAGCCCGGTGTGCGCCATACGCACCAGCACAGGCACGAACGTCTGGTCCATTCGCATCCGCATTACCCGGATTCGCACCACCGCCATGAGCACTAAGGCGATGGGCGAAGCGGACTACGCGCGCGAGCCTCTGGCGTTACCGTCGGCCCTTAGCATGCGCCGACATGACTTCGACCTATGTACGGGTGATGAGCCGGCTGGGCACGCATGCCGGCCTGCGCGTGTACCGCATCTTCAGCCGCCGCCTGCGTGAGCGGGCGGATGCGGCAGCGCAGCGCGCGGCCTGCCGGCTGCTGAAGGAGCGCGAGGCGAAGGCGCTTTGCGCCGACCCGACGCTCGACCTCGTGCCCTCCAAGGTGCAGGCGGCTTATGCGCGGGGCGATCTGTGCGTCGGCGCGTTCCAGCATGGCCTGTTCGCGGGCTATTGCTGGTTCGCGCTGTCCCCGCTGCCGCAGATGGACGGCGCCTGGCTCGAGTTTCAGGACCATGTCGTGTACACGTACAAGAGCTACGTGCGGCCGGCGTTTCGCGGCCTCGGCATCGCGGCCGCCATGTACCGCTTCGCCGACGCGCTCTTCCTCCGGCAGGGCCGCACGCATGCCGTGCTGTGCGTCGAGTCGCATCACCAGTCGTCGATCGCGGCCGCGCTGCGCTCGGGTTTCGTCGATGCCGGCTATGCCGTCTACGTAGGCGGGGCGCGCCTTAGCTCGTGGCGCTCGCGCGCGGCGGCCGGCTACGGATTGCGGTTCTTTACTCCCGAGTAGCGCGCCTGCCGTACGCGTTTGCCCACCCCGCCGCCGTTGTGCCGGTGGCGAAGATGCTGGGTGCGAGAGCCGTGCCTTCCGCGCTCGCGATCGGCGCGACGATTCCCGACCTCTGGTATTTCGTTCCGCTGCTCGGTCGCGAGGACACTCACGAGGCGCCCGGCGCGCCCTTGCTCTGCATTGCGGCCGGGCTCCTCGCGTACCTCGCGTTCCACCTCATCTTCAAGCAGCCGCTGATTGCCCTCGCGCCGCGCCGGCTCGCGGGACGCCTCGCCGCCTGGACCCCGCCCGGATTGCCGCGGACGCCCTGGTCCTGGGTGCTTGTTTCGCTCTTCGCCGGCACCGCGACGCATCTCGTCTGGGATGCGCTGACGCATGTCGGGTACTTTCCGATCCTCGAGACGCCGGTAGCACGAGGTATCTACCTGCACCAGGTCCTGCAGCACGGGAGCACGCTGCTCGGGACGGCGTTCCTCGGCGCATGGATCTGGCGCAAGCTGCGCGACACGCCGCCCGTGGCCACCGGATTCGCGCTCGACGAGCGTGTTCGCCATGCCGTCGTCGCGGCGATGATAGGCCTGCCGGCGGCCGCGTTCTGCATCGCTTTGCACGTGTTCGGCGCGGAGCCGGTGCGGCTGGCGCTGCGCGCGGCCGCAGTCGCCGCGCTCTCCCTATTCGGGCTGCTGGCCCTTTTCTACTCGGTGGGCTGCAAGCTCGCGCGCTAGCCCCACACCTCGCGCGCCACTTCGGCGACGCGCTCGAGCTTGCGCCACTGCTCGTCCTCGCTCAGCTTGTTGCCGTGGTGGGTGCTCGAAAAGCCGCACTGCGGCGAAAGGCGCAGGTTCTCGAGCGGGATGTATTTCGCGGCTTCCCCGATCCGGCGCTTGAGCTCCTCCTTTTTTTCCAAGATCCCCGACTTGGTGGTGACGAGCCCCAGCACGACGTTCTTGCCGCGCGGGAGCTTCCGCAGCGGCTCGAAGCCGCCGGCGCGCTCGCTGTCGTATTCCATGAAGAAGCCGTCGACATTGGCCGAGAACATGCCGTCGAGCACTTCTTCCTGGTAGCCGCCCGCGGCGAACCAGGTGCTGCGGAAGTTGCCGCGGCAGGTGTGCATCGTCACGCCCATGCCTTTCGGCCGCCCCTCGAGAGCGCGGTTGATCGCCTGCGCGTAGGTGAATTGCAGCCCGGCCGGATCGTCGCCGTTGGCGCGAAAGTTCTCGCGCACCTTCGCGTCGCAGAGGTAGGAGAAGCCGACGTCGTCGAGCTGGAGGTAGGTGCACCCGGCCTCGCCGAGCTGGCGGATCGCCTGGCGCCACGCCGCGGCGGCGTCGGCCCAGAATTCGGCGAGGTCGGGATAGACCTCGCGCGAGATCGCGTTGCGCCCGCCGCGGAAGTGCAGCGACCCCGGCGAGGGCATGCAGAACTTGGCCGTCTGGCGAGTCGAATCTTTCAGGAACCTGAAGTGGTCGACCATGATCGGCCGGGTGCAGGCGAGCTTTCCGGTCACGGTCGCCATCGGCGGCACGTCGTCGGCGGCGAAGGTCATGCCCACCGCGGCCTTGAGCGTCACGCCGTCGAGCTGCTTCATGAAATCCAGGTGCCAGTAATCGCGGCGGAACTCGCCGTCGGTCACGGACTGCAGGCCGACGGCCTCCTGTTTCGCGACCGCGGCGCGGATCGCGCGATCTTCGACTTCCCGCAGGTTGGCGCTCTTCGCCTTGCGAGCGGCCACGAGCTCGGGCGGGCGCAGTAGACTGCCGACGTGGTCGGCGTAAAAGGGCGGCTTCATGCGCCTATCCTACGCCGCGACTGGAGGCCCGATGAACTTCCCCAACGAAACTTCCGCCTATCGCGCGGCGCGCGACCGGCTGCTGCAGAGCGAGCTCGACCTCAGGCGCCAGATCGAAAGAGTGGCGGCGCAGCGCCGCGAGCTGCCGCCGGGCGGCGAAGTGCCCGAGGACTACGCCTTCGACGGCGCCGAGGGCAAGGTCAGGCTGTCCCAGCTCTTCGCGAAAGGCGACACCCTCGTGGCGTACAGCTTCATGTATGGGCCGAAGATGGATAAGCCCTGCCCGATGTGCACCTCGATCATCGACGGGCTGCAAGGCAACGCCGTGCACATCGCGCAGCGCGCCGATCTCGTGGTCATCGCCAGCTCGCCGCTCGAGCGCATCCTCGCCTTCGCCCGCGGCCGCGGCTGGAAGAGCCTGCGCTTTCTCTCGTCGGCGGGCAATTCGTACAACCGCGACTACCACGGCGAAGACGCCGAGGGCCGGCAGACGCCGATGATGAACGTGTTCCGCAGGACCGACCGCGTCCGGCACACCTGGGGCTCGGAGCTTCTCGATGCGCCGGAGGACCCCGGCCAGAACGCCCGCCACGTCGACCTGCTGTGGCCGCTCTGGAACGTGCTCGACCTCACGCCGCGCGGCCGCGGCAGCGACTGGTATCCGCGGCTGGAGTATTAGCCGGGCGCGCGCAGATCGGTGATCGAGCTGCGGGTCGGCTCGAGCGGGCTGCCGGGGAGGTTGTAGCGCGGCAGCCGGCCCTGTCTTTCGGTTTTCTGACGCAGCAGCTCGTCCTCGCGCCCCTTCGGGGTCGAAGTGGTTTCCCAGGTGAAGTGCGAGACGTGGATCGCGCCCGCGTCGTTGAGAGCGAGATGTTCCATGAGGCATTGCTGCAGCGAGCGGTTCCAGGGGGTGTGCGACACGTAGACGCATTCCTTGCCGTCCCAGAGGGTGAAAACGCCCTGGACGTCCGGGATTTCCCGGACACGCTCGGCGGTGAAGCGCCACCTGAGGCTCGCGATCCTCATGTCTCGATGTAGCACTGGGCGTGCCCAAAGGGCGGGGGCGACCAAATGTTCCCTAATAGCCGGCCTGGAAATCCACCAGGTTCAGCGGCGTCTCGCCGCGCCGCACGCGCTCGATGTTATCGACGATCTTCGGGATGGCGGTGCGCGGCTCGGTGAGCGCCGCGGAGTGCGGCGTGATCGTGACGCCGGGATGATTCCAGAGCGGGTCGCGCTCCGGCAGCGGCTCGGGCTCGAACACGTCGAGGTAGGCGTGCGCGAGCCAGCCGTTGTCGAGCGCGCCGATCAGGTCGCGCGCGACGAGGTGGCCGCCGCGCGCCACGTTGACGACGCAGCCGTCGCGCCGCATCAGCGCGAAGGTGCGCGCATTGAGGATCCCGGTCGTCTCGCGCGTGAGCGGAAGCAGGCAGACCAGCGCGTCGGTGATGCGCAGCATCGCCGTCAGATCGGTGAAGCACTTCACCCCAGGGAGGTCCTTCGGCCGCCGGCTCCAGCCCGCGACGTTGAAGCCGAGCGCGAGGAGCTTGCGCGCCGCGTCGCTGCCGAGCTCGCCAAGGCCGAGCAGGCCCACCGTGCGGTCGCAGGCCATGCGCTGCTCCATTCGGTGCCATTTCCTTGCACGCTGCTGAAGCCGATAGCGGTAGAGGTGGCGATGCCAGTCGAGCACATTGGCGATCACGGTCTCCGACATCGCCGCCACCATGCCGGGATCGACCAGGCGGGCGAGCGGCACGCCGCGCGGATACATCGGGTCCGCGACCAGCTTTTCCACGCCCATCCACAGCGATTGGATCAGGCGCGGCCGGCCGAGCTTCTGGAAGGTTCCCGCAGGCGGCGTCGCGACGAGCGCGATCTCCACCGACTTGTCGGGCACGGCGACGTGCTCGTCTTCCGGCAGCGCCTGCCGCAGGAGCGGCAGCCAGACCTCGGCCTTCTCGGTCTGCGAGGCGAAAAGGATCTTCACGCTCGATGGTAGCATTCGGTCGAGGAGTCCTTCATGCGGTTCATCGCGTTGCTGTTCGCTTCCGCGCTTTCGTTCGGCGCGGGCGCGCAGGACTGGCCGAAGCAGAAGCCGATTCACATCGTGGTCGGATTCGCGCCGGCGAGCACCACGGATCTCGTCGCGCGCCTGGTGGCGCCGAAGCTCGCGGAGGCGCTCGGCCAGTCGGTGCTCGTCGACAACCGCCCGGGCGCCGCGGGCAACGTCGCCGCGCAGCAGGTCAAGCGCGCCGCGCCCGACGGCTACACGATCTTCGTCACGAGCGTCGCCTACGCCGTCAATCCCGCGCTGTACCCCAACGCCGGCTACGACCCGCTGCAGGACTTCGTGCCGGTGATCCTCGGCCCGAGCACGCCCAACATCATCGCGGTGAACCCTTCCGTGCCGGCCACGAACCTCAAGGAGCTGATCGAGCTCGCGCGCAAGGAGCAGCTCTCGTACGCCTCCTCGGGGATCGGCACCACGACGCACCTTTCCATGGAGCGCATCAAGCAGCAGGCGAAGATCGACATCACGCATGTTCCCTACCAGCCGGCCCAGGCGGTGACCGCGGTGGTCGCGGGCCACACGCAGATCTCGTGCACCTCGATGCCGCCCGCGGTGTCGCAGGTGAAGGGCGGCAAGCTGCGCGCCATCGCGGTCACCAGCGCGCAGCGCTCGCCCGCGCTGCCCGAAGTGCCGACGGTGAACGAGCAGGGGCTCTCCGGGTTCGACGACCTCACCTGGACCGGTTTCTTCGTCCCGGCGGGCATGCCGCAGGACCTCGTGAACCGCCTCAACTCCGAGATCAACCGCGCGCTCCTCGCGCCCGACGTGGCCGAGCGCCTGGCGACGCTCGGCCTCGAGTGGAAGACCAATACCTCGGGCGAATTCGCCGCGTTCCTGCGCATCGAGATCGAGAAATGGAGCCGGGCGGTCAGCGAATCGGGCGCCAAGGCCGACTGAGGGCTTCGTCGTGATGAAAATCATGCAGCCGCCTTTCCGCGCAGACCATGTGGGAAGCCTGCTGCGCCCTGCAGGGCTCGCCGAAGCGCGCAAGAAGAAGGACGTGGCGTTCCAGCAGAACGCCATCCGCGCCATCGTCGCCAGGCAGGAAGCGATCGGCCTGCACGGCATCACCGACGGCGAATTCAGCCGCGACTGGTGGCACCTCGACTTCCTCGCCCAGCTCGAGGGCGTGACGCTGCGCGACCGGACCACGGGGCCGAAGTTCGGCGGCACCGAAGAGCAGCCGCCGGTCCCGGTGGTCACGGGACATCTGCGCTACGACAAGCCGATCATGGTCGGCGACTTCCTGTTCCTCAAGCAGGCGACGTCGGAAACCGCGAAGTTCACTATTCCGTCGCCCTCCATGTTGCACCTTCGCAGCGGACGCGCCGGGATTTCACGGCGTGCGTACCCTGATATGGAAGCCTTCTGGCACGACGCGGCGGCGGCGTGGCGCGAAGCGATCGCGGCGTTCGCGGGTGCCGGATGCAAATACCTGCAGCTCGACGACGTCGCCTTCGCCTACCTGTGCGACCCGAAAATCCGCGACAACTGCGTGCGCAACGGCGACGACCCGCAGGCGCTGCCGCGCATCTACGCGCAGACCATCAACCGCGCGCTCGAAGGCCGCCCCCACGGCATGACCATCACCCTCCACACCTGCCGCGGCAACTTCAGGAGCGCGTGGGTCGCCGAAGGCGGCTACGAGCCGGTCGCCGAAGCAATGTTCTCCACCGGCGTGGACGGCTTCTTTATTGAGTTCGACAGCGCGCGCGCGGGCGGCTTCGAGCCGCTGCGCTTCGTGCCTCGCGGCAAACGGGTCGTTCTGGGTCTGGTTACCAGCAAATCGGGAGCCATGGAAGAGCCCGAGGATCTCAAACGTCGAATTGGCGAGGCGAGCAAATACGTCCCGCTCCAGGACCTGTGCCTGTCGCCGCAATGCGGCTTCTCGAGCACCCGTCACGGCAACCTGCTCACCGAGGACGAGCAGTGGAGAAAGCTGGAGCTCGTGGTGAACGTCGCCGCGCAGGTATGGCGTTAGGGCGGTTCACCGGCCGCCGCGAAGACGACCGGCTCCTCACCGGCCAGGGCCGCTACACCTCGGACTGGAGCCTTCCCGGGCAGCTCCATGGGCACTTCCTTCGCTCCGATCGAGCCCATGCACGAATTGTTTCTCTAAACACTTCTGAAGCTCTGAAGAGCCCAGGCGTGGCCGGGGTATTCACCGGCGAGCACACGAAGCACTGCAAGACGCCGCCGCCGATGGTGAAGTACCCGATCAAGGTACCGCACCGCGACATCCTGGCGCTGGAGCGCGTGCGCTACGTCGGGCAGGAGATCGCCCTGGTCGTGGCGCGCTCGCCCGCCGAGGCGCAGGACGCGGCCGAGAAGATCGAGATCGACTTCGCGGACCTGCCCGCGGTGGTGGACGCAGCGCAAGCGCTCGGGCCGGATGCGCCTCTACTGCACGCCGACGTGCCCGAGAATCTCGCGGCGACCTACGAGTACGGCGACGAGAAGCGCGCCGCGGACGCGCTGGGGGGTGCCGCGCACGTGACGCGCCTGGCGCTCGAATCGACGCGCGTCTCCGGCACGCCAATGGAGCCGAAGGCCTGCGTGGCGGCCTACGACGCGGCGAGCGAGAGCTACGACGTGTTCGCGAGCTCGCAGGGGCTCTCGATGATGATGCCGAACTTCGTTGCCATCACCGGCGTGCCGGCCGAGCGCATCCGGCTGCACGCGCGCGACGTGGGCGGCGGCTTCGGCATCCGCTCGCAGGCCT
Organism: Burkholderiales bacterium; assembly: GCA_036406675.1. GTDB lineage: Bacteria > Pseudomonadota > Gammaproteobacteria > Burkholderiales > SG8-39 > SCGC-AG-212-J23. The sequence goes on along the minus strand of DASXAO010000033.1, from coordinate 85,401 downwards.
ATCCGGAGTACATCGCGCTAATGCACGCGGCCAAGGCGCTCGGCCGGCCGGTCAAGTGGGTCGGGTCGCGCTTCGAGACCATCGTCAGCGACCACCACGGGCGCGCGATCGACCTCTCGGGCGAGCTCGGGCTCGACCGGGACGGCCGCTTCGTCGCGCTGCGTGTGCACTGGATCTGCAACATGGGGGCGTACCTCTCTCAGGCGGGCCCGATCATCAACGCAGTGAATCCCTCGACGCACGCGATCAACGCCTACCGCATCCCCGCGCTCTTCGGCCGGCACCAGCTCGTGCTCACCAACACCACCTCGGTCACCGCCTACCGCGGCGCCGGCCGCCCGGGCGTGTCGTACCTGGTCGAGCGCCTGGTAGACGAGGCCGCGCGCGAGCTGGGCGTCGACCCGCTCGAGCTGCGCCGGCGCAACCTGATCCCGAAAGAGGCGTTCCCTTACCGCACGCCGGTGGGATCGACCTACGACAGCGGCGATCCGCCTGCTCAGCTCGACCTTGCAGCCGAGCATTCGAATTACAACGGCTTCAAGGAACGTCGCGAAGCTTCACGGCGGAAGGGCCTTCTGCGAGGCATCGGCTGCGCGATGTTCATCGAGCCGAGCGGCGGCGGAGCGGCGCCGCAGGAGCAGGCTGCGATCAAGTTCGGCGAATCGGGCAATGCGACGCTCTACGTGCTGTCGGGCCCTTCGGGCCAGGCGCACGAGACGGTATTCCCGCTCATCGTCTCGCAGGTGCTCGGCCTCCTTCCTGAAAACATCGAGCTGCGGGCAAGCGATCCTCTCGGCCCCCCGCTGATCGGCGGCGGCACCGTAGGCTCGCGCTCGCTCATGTCGCACGGCGCCGCGCTCTACGCGACCGCGCAGGACGTGGTGAAGAAAGGGCTCGACTTCGCCGCGAAGGAGCTCGAGGTTTCAAAGGCAGACCTCGAGTTCTCGTCTGGGAAATACCGAGTGAAAGGAACCGATCTTTCGATTGCTTTCAGTGAAATCGTGCGGCGTTACGGCGCTGCGCTTGACACGCAAGGCGGCATCCCGACGCCGGTCGCGTTTCCCGGCGGGGCGCACGTGTGCGAAGTGGAGATCGATCCGGACACCGGCGAGGTGGGGATCGCGAGCTACACCGCGGTCGACGACTGCGGCCGCGTGATGAACCATACCCTCGTCGAGGGCCAGCTCCATGGCGGCATCGTGCAGGGCATCGGCCAGGCGCTCGCCGAGCACGTCGTCTACGACGCCGGCGGCCAGCTCCTCACCGGGTCGTTCATGGACTATGCCATGCCGCGCTCGGACATCCTGGGCGAAGTGAAGCTCTACGACCGTTCGGTCCCGTCGCCGACCAATCCGCTCGGCGTGAAAGGCACGGGCGAAGCCGGGACTACCGGCGCCATCCCCGCGGTCGCTAACGCCGTCATGGATGCGCTTCGCCCTCTCGGCATCGACCGACTCGATTTCCCCTATTCGCCCGCCCGGGTGTGGCAGGCGATTGCCGCGGCGAGGAATAAAGGACGATGAAAGAAGCGAGCATCACGGTCCGCGACGGCACCCAGATCGGGGTCGCGATCTACGCGCCCGAGGGGAGCGGACGTTTCCCCGCGCTCCTCGCCGCCTCGCCCTACCGCTACGACAACAATGCGCTTCCCGCCAGCCCGCAGTTCCTCTGGCGCGAGACCGGGCCGATCGAGTTCTACGTCAAGCACGGCTACGCATATGTCCACATGGACATTCGCGGCTCCGGCAAATCCGGCGGACACTTCGAGCTGCTCGGGCCGAACGAGCAGCGCGACCTTTACGACGTGATCGAATGGATTGCGAAACAGCCCTGGTCCAACGGAAGCGTCGGCGGCATCGGCCAGTCGTACTTCTGCATGTCGCAATGGTGGATGGGCATCGTGAAGCCGCCGGCGCTCGCCTGCCTCGGCGCGTACGACGGCCTCAACGATCCTTACCGCGCCGCCTGCTACAACGGCGGCATCCCGGGCCAGTTCTTCCCCGGCTATTGGTGGAACCAGAACCGAATCATCAACCGCTTCCCGGCGAACGGTGCCGCCCCGCGCGTGCAGGAGACCGACCTCGACGCGCTCATCACGGCGCATCCGAACTACGACGAGTTCTGGCGCGCGCGCTGCGCGTCGGAGCGCCTGCACGAGATCAGCGTGCCGCTCTACTCGGTCGGCATCTGGGGCAAGATCGACCTCCACACCCGCGGCAACATCGATGGCTTCCGGCGCGCCAGCGGTCCGCGAAAGCTGCAGATGCGCGGCCCGTTCAACGCCTGGGCGGCGAACGCGGAGTTCAATGGGGTCGAGTTGCACGAGAAGGTGCTGCTGCCCTTCTACGAGCGCTTCCTGAAGGGCAAGGAAAGCGATTGGGAGAAGCGTCCGCCGGTCGAGTACTTCGTGCGCGGCGCCAACGTGTTCAGGACCGCCGACACCTGGCCGCCGGCAGGCGTGAAATACAGGTCCTTCCATCTGAATGGAAACAAGACGGGCAGCGTCACCTCTCTGAACGACGGCATGTTGGCCCCTGAGGGGGCCCAGGGGCCGGGGGAAACAAGCTACTCGTACCCGAATCCAGGCTGGGCGAGCGGCGTGGTCGGCTTCGGCCCTGGCGGTCCAGCGAGCGGCTTCGATCTCGTGCGGCGCGTGCTCACATTCACCACGGCGCCACTCGAGAGAGACCTCGAGATCGCGGGCCCGATCAAGCTCGTGCTCTACGCCTCGTCGACGGCGAAGGACACGGACTTCGTGATCAAGCTCGCCGAGCAGTACCCTCAGTCAGCCGAAGACCGTGCGAAGGGCCTCAATCCTTCGTCGCAACTCGTCACCAAGGGCTGGCTGCGCGCGTCGCATCGCGCGCTCGACCCGAAGCTCAGCACCGAGATGGAGCCCTATCACACGCACACCGATCCGGAGCCGCTCAAGCCCGGCGAGGTCTACAGGTTCGACATCAGCATCGAGCCCAACGCCTACCGCTTCAAGCAGGGCAACCGTATCCGGCTCGAGATCGTGAACGGCGACTCGCCGATCACCGACGTGCTCTGGACGCACTACTACCAGCCGAACAAGATCGGCCAGGACACCCTTCACCACAGCGCGCGCTATCCGTCCAAGCTCGTTCTGCCGGTCGTGGAATGACACGGGCGACCTGCACCTAGTTAGCCGCTGAGGCTACACTGGAGCGGCTTTCAATCGCTTTGAGACCATGCTGCCATGAAAGTCGGCCTAGTCGGTGTCGCAGGCGTCCCGCTCGGGAAGCACAAGGTCAAGGATCCACGCCTGGATCAGGCTGACAAACTCGTCAAGGCTGACAATAAGACCTACGCGTTCGTCGACGTCGTCGGAGAAGAGGAGGCCTCGACCGCGGATGCGATAGTCGCCTCACCGGAGGGCCGATTCGACCTGATCGTGAAGGACCTGGAATTCGCGGAAACGCGGCTCGAGCGCAACCCGCCCGCGGCAGAAAAGGCGGTTCTCGAGAGAATCAAAGCACACCTGGAGAGCGAAGGGGTCGTCGCCGAAGCCGGATTGACGCCGGAAGAATTGCACCTCGTCGAGTCGCACGCATTTGTCACGGCGAAACCGATCGTGGTGGCCGAGGCGGCGGATTCTGCAGCGTTTGGCAATTTTTTGGTCCGCGTGGTGAGCGCGAGCGGCTACATTAGCTTTCTCACGGTCGGCGGCTCGGAGAACCGCGCCTGGTTGATTCGCAAGGGCGCTACGGCACAGGAAGCGGGTGGTGCGATCCACACTGACATCCAGAAGGGATTCATCCGGGTAGAGATCATCGGCTACGACGACTTCGTCGCCGCCGGCGGCGAAACGCAAGCGAAGCATGCCAACAAGATGCGCGTCGAGACGAAGAGCTACGTGATGCAGGACTACGACCTCGCGAATTTCCGCTTCAAGAAGTAGCACTCGGTAGCGAGGTTTCAATATCGCGCCCTGGAAAACTGATCGATCAACCGACCGGAGCGGGCGCATAATCGTCCGGGTCATGGCATTTTCATTCTGCAGGGCAAACGCAGGCGACGCGCGACAATGAAATTCACCCCCTGGGAAAACCCGATGGGCACGGAGGGCTTCGAGTTCATCGAGTACGCCGCGCCCGATCCGGCGGCGATGGCCGGCGTGTTCGAGCGCATGGGCTTCAGGGCGATTGCGCGGCACCGCCACAAGGAGGTCACCCTCTACCGGCAAGGCGAGATCAACTTCATCCTCAACGCCGACCCGGAGTCGTTCGCGCAGCGCTTCGCTCGCATGCACGGCCCGAGCGTCTGCGCGATCGCGTTCCGCGTGCAGGACGCGGCGAGCGCGTACCGGCGCGCTGCGAGCCTGGGCGCGTGGGGCTTCGCCAACCACGCGGGGCCGGGCGAGCTCAACATCCCGGCGATCAAGGGCGTGGGCGACTCGCTCATCTATTTCGTCGACCGCTGGCGCGGCAAGAATGGCGCAAAGCCGGGCGACATCGGCGACATCGGCTTCTACGACGTCGATTTCGAGCCGCTGGAGGGCGCCACGCTTCGCTACGAAGGTCATGGGTTAATCTATGTGGACCACCTGACGCACAACGTGCACCGCGGCCGGATGAAGGAGTGGGCCGACTTTTACGAGCGCATCTTCAACTTCCGCGAGATCCGCTACTTCGACATCGAGGGACAGGTGACCGGCGTCAAGAGCCGCGCGCTGACGAGCCCCTGCGGCAAGATCCGCATCCCGATCAACGAGGAGGGCAACGAGAAGCCCGGCCAGATCAGCGAGTACCTCGACACCTACCATGGCGAGGGCATCCAGCACATCGCCATGGGCGCGCGCGACCTCGCAGCGACGGTCGACGCGCTGCGCGCGAGCGGGGTGAAGCTCCTCGATACGCCGGACACCTACTACGAGCTCATCGAGAAGCGTATTCCGGGCCACGGCGAGAACGTCGCTGCGCTCAAGGAACGCAGGATCCTGATCGACGGCAGGCCCGGCGAGCTCCTGCTGCAGATCTTCAGCGAGAACCAGCTCGGGCCGATCTTCTTCGAGTTCATTCAGCGCAAGGGCGACGAGGGCTTCGGCGAAGGCAACTTCAAGGCGCTGTTCGAGTCTATCGAGCTGGATCAAATGCGCAGAGGAGTGCTCAAGACATCATGACCGCCAAGCTTCCGACACCTGCCGGCTGGAAACGCGAGGAAAGCCGAGACGCGATCACGCGCGAGCTCGTGTTCAAGGATTTCAACCAGGCCTTCACCTTCATGACCCAGGTCGCGCTCGCCGCCGAGAAGGCCGACCACCACCCCGAGTGGAGCAACGTCTACAACAAGGTGCGCGTCACGCTCAGCACGCACGACGCCGGCGGGGTGACGCAGAAGGACCTCGACCTCGCGCGCTTCATCGACGCCGCCTACGCGAGGCTCAAGGGGTGAAGCACGGCGCGGCGGCGGGCGTCCGCCCGGAGCGCCCGGACTGGACGATCGACCAGGCGTGGCAGAAGTACACCGGCGCCGAGCACGCGGTCTGGCGCACGCTGTTCGAGCGCCAGACGAAGCTCCTGCCCGGGCGTGCGTGCGACGAGTTCGTCGACGGCATGAAGCGGTTGCCGATCGGGCCGGACGCGATCCCCGATTTCAGGCGGCTCTCCGACGTGCTCGGCAAGCGCACCGGCTGGCAGGTGGTCGCGGTGCCGGGGCTCGTTCCCGACGAAGTGTTCTTCGAGCACCTCGCCAACCGCCGCTTTCCCGCCGGCCAGTTCATCCGCAAGAGCGACCAGCTCGACTACATCGAGGAGCCCGACGTGTTCCACGATGTCTTCGGGCACGTGCCGATGCTGATGCATCCGACCATGGCGGACTACATCCAGGCCTACGGCAAGGGCGGCCTGCGCGCGCAGAAGCTCGGCGTGCTGCCCAACCTCGCGCGCGTCTACTGGTACACGGTCGAGTTCGGTCTGGTCGAGCAGCGTGACGGCGTTCGCATCTACGGCTCGGGCATCGCCTCCTCGTACACCGAGAGCGTGTTCGCGCTCGAGGACGGCTCGCCTAACCGCATCGGCTTCGAGCTCGCGCGCGCGATGCGCACGCGCTACCGCATCGACGACTTCCAGGAGACCTATTTCGTGATCCGGGGCATCGACGAGCTGCTCGAGCTCGCGCGCATCGATTTCGCGCCGGTCTACGCTGCCATTCGCGGCCAGCGGGAGCTCGAGCCCGGCCAGATCCTGCCGCAGGACCGCGTCCTCCAGCGCGGCAGCGGCGCCTACCATGCGAGGAAGCGCAATGCCGTTCACTGACCGCACCGTCCTCATCACCGGCGCCTCCGGGAATCTCGGCCGGGCCGTCGCAAAGGCGTTTGCCGACCTCGGCGCCAGCCTGGCTCTGCTTGATCTGAGACGAGGCGACCTGCAGGACGGCTCCAATCAGGTATTTCTGGAAGTGGATCTGATGAAGGCGGACAGCGCCGCCGCGGCCGTCGGGAAGGCGCTCGAGCGTTTCGGCCGCGTGGATGTCCTGTGCAACATCGCGGGTGGCTTTCGCATGGGCTCGCCGGTGCACGAGGTGAAGGACGCAGACTGGGATTTCCTGTTCGGCTTGAACGCGCGCACCGTGCTCAACACAGCGCGCGCCGTGGTGCCGGCCATGCTGAAAGGCGGCGGCGGCAAGATCGTCAACATCGGCGCCTTTGCCGCCCAGCGGGGCGCCGCGCACATGGGTCCTTACATCGCCTCGAAGAGCGCCGTCATCCGTCTCACTGAGACCATGGCGGCCGAGCTGCGCGAGAAGAACATCAACGTGAACTGCGTGCTGCCCACGATCATCGACACGCCCGAGAACCGCTCGGCGATGCCCAACGCCGACCCGCGCAAGTGGGTCGCGCCGCAGGACCTCGCCGCGGTGATCGTGTTCCTCGCCTCGGACGCCGCGCGCGCCATCCACGGCGCCGCCCTCCCGGTCACCGGCCTGAGCTGATCCATCCGGCACATGCCTTGCTGTCGCAAGGCGTGCGCTCGCCCTTCATCGTCGGGCTGATCATCGGCGCGGTGGCCGCCGCAATCGCGGCCTATTTCTTGCCGAAGCGCGAAACCACGATCACCCGGGACGTCAGGACCGAGGAGATCCGGCGCAACGTGGAGTTCGCGGCGCCCTTCGTAAAGGAGCTGAAGGACTTCAGAGAAGTCCAGAAGGAAACCCAGGAGGGGAGCGGAAGGGCCCGGTGACGAGCGAAAGCTGCTTCGCCAACGCGAGCAGCGCCGGCTCGCTCCAGCGCTTCGCAAGCACCTGAACGCCGATCGGCAAGCCTTCCTTCGTGATCGCAAGCGGCAGCACCACCGCCGGGTGGCCCGTCAGATTGAACGGGCAGGTGAATGCGGTGGTGGCGAGGAAGTAGGGCACCTTGCGCTCGTCGACTTCGACCGGCGTGCCGAAAGGAACGTGGCCGATCGCCGGCCCATAGGCGACGGGGCAGAGCCAGGCGTCGCAATCGGCGAAGAACGACTCCAGCGCAGTGATGAGCCTGTCGCGCCGGGTGAGGGCGACCATGTAGTCGGCGACGCCCGCGCGCGCGCCTCTCGCCGCGCCGCGCGCCACCGGCAGCTCGCCGAGCGACGCATGCAGCTTCTCGACCCGCTCGCGCGCCGCGTCGCCTTGCGTCACCACGCGCTCGGCGATCACGACTTCGCCCCAGGTTTCCCAGGCATTGTCGAAATCGAAGCCGGGCGGGGTTGCTTCTTTCACCTCACAACCCATGCGTGAAAGATTCTTGGCGAGGGAGCCGATCGCGTCGCTTGTTTCGCGGGACGGCGCCTCGGCGCCGAAGCGGGTGGTCCAACAAAATCGATACGAAGACAGAGGCCGTTCAGGCGCATCCTCGAGCGGCACGGGGGCGGTTTCCCAGTCGCGGTCGTCCGGGCCGGCGATGACCTTCAGGATCGCGCCGAGGTCGTCGACCGAGCGGGCGAGCGGCCCGAGCGTGTTCATGTGGCGCAGGGCGTGCGGCGTTCCGGGCACCTCCGGAATGTGGCCGGTGTTCGGCACGCGCCCTTCGGTCGGCTTCAGGCCGAAGAGCCCGCACCAGTGCGCTGGCACGCGCACTGACGCAGCAAGGTCGCTGCCGACGTCGAACGGCGAAAGGCCGGCCGCGACCGCCGCAGCGCCGCCGCCGGTGGAGCCGCCGGGCGTGCGCTCGAGGTTCCACGGGTTGTTGGTGCGGCCGAAGATCGGGTTGTCCGCGCGCCCGTCTGCCGAGAGGGGCGGGACGTTGGTCTTGCCGATCAGCACCGCTCCTGCGGCCTTCAATCGCGCGACGGCGGTCGCGTCCTTCTTCGGCACGTGGTTCGAGAGCGGCGGATAGCCGCCCGTGGTGCGCACGCCCGCCGTCTCGAGCGCGTCCTTGATCGTCATCGGCACGCCGTGCAGCGGCCCCCACTGTTCTCCTCGGCCGAGCGCAGCGTCTGCTTCCCGCGCGCGGGCACGCGCGCCGGCTTCGTCGAGCGTGCAGATCGCGTTGAGCATCGGGTTGTATTTCCGGATCCTGTCGAGGTACATCTCGAGGATTTCGAGCGCCGACACACGGCGCAGCCGGATTGCGGCGGCGATCTCCGTGGCGCTGGAGAATGGATCGATCATTCCATCCGCAACAGCTTCATCGCGTTGCCGAAGTAGATCTTGCGCTTGTCGCCCTCCGGTAGATTCAGATCTTCCACCGAGCGGATGCCTTCGCGTATGAACATCGGCCCGCCTTCGGGGTCGAACGGGCAGTCGCTCGCGAACACGACGTGGTCGGCGCCGAAGAACGCGATGCCGCACGCGAGCGGCGCGGCGGCGCCGCCGAGCACGGTGTCGCCGTAGAACATCTTGAAGTATTCGATGGGCGGCTTTCCGAGTTGCTTCAATACGTCGGCTTCGTCATTGTCCGAAGAGCGGGATCCCAGCTGGGCCCACAGCGTCTCGGCGCGGCCGGCGAAGTAGGGGATCATGCCGCCGCAGTGGTGCGTGATGATGCGAAGCTTCGGCAGCTTCTGCAGCAGCCCCGAGAACACCATCCGCGCCATCGCGACGCTGGTCTCGAACGGCCAGCCGAGCACCTGCCAGATCTCGTACTTGGACTTCGGCTCGCCCGGGTAGTCCGGGCGGTTGGCGGGGCGCGCCGGGTGCATCCAGATCGGCCGGTCGTGGTGGTTCGCCATGCGCTCGAACACCGGATAGAACTCCGGGTCGTCGAGCGGGCGGCCGGCGACGCTGGTGACGATCTGCACGCCTTTCGCGCCGAGCCGGTCGATCGCGCGGTCCATCTCCTTCAGCGCCTCGGGGATGTTGTTCATCGGCAGCGAAGCGACGAAGGCGGGAAACTGGCGCGGCCACTTGAGGCACATCTGCGCCATGCCGTCGTTCGCGACGCGGGCGAACTCCGGCGACTTGTCCGGGCCGCCGAGGAGCTCCGGCGAGGGCAGCCCGAGCGTCAGCACCTGGCGCACGTCGGGAAACTTGGTGCGCAGCATCTCGACCCGGTGCTCGATGTCCCAGAGCATGCGCAAGTTCGACATGCGCTTCACCATGCCGGCCTCCTTCGAGTGCTGCTTCACCAGCTCGAGGTAGGCCTGCGGCATCACATGGTTGAAAATGTCGATCTTCATGCAATCCTCGGATTCGGTTCATCTCGCCATCGAGGCGGCCAAGCTCCTCGGCCGGTGGACGCTCATCGCGGAACGGCACGCCACCGGCTGCTCGTGCTGCCCGGGCCTCGGCAACGTCACCATGCAGGAGGTCGAAGGCAGGGTCGTCGCGTGGCTGCGACCGAAGCACCCGCTCCTCGAGAACCGCGACAGCGTTACGGGCCTGCTCAGGGATTGTATTGCGCGCTCGCAGCCCGCGGGGCCGGACGTTTTGCAGCCGCTCTTCAGGGACCTCGACGAGGCGCTCGGGCACCTCGAAGAAGTTCAGCATGGGTTCTGAAATCGGGGTCAGACCCCAAAAAAGAAGAATCGGGGTCTGACCCCGATTTCTAGGACCAAAGCACGGAGCGCTCGGCGGCGTGCATGCGCGCGTTGTCGCGTGTGGAGATGCCCCAGTGGTCGGTGCGCCCGGGCGGCCACTTCCAGTCCTCGGGGCTGCCGACGCGGTAGTCGTCGCCGACCTCTTCGACTTCCGCGGTGTACTCGACCACCGGCCCGAACGGGGCGACGAAATAGCCGAACACGTTGTGCCCCGGCCCGTGCCGTCCGGGGCCCCAGGTGCACCCGTACCCGGCTTCGCGCAGCCGGCCGATGCCGTTCATAACGGCGTCGAGATCTCGCATCTCGAAGGCGATGTGGTTGAGCGAGGAAATGTCCGAATTCACATAGGCGACGGCGTGGTGCGTGCGGTTGCAGCGCAGGAAGCGCATCATGCGTGTGCGGTCGGAGACGCGGAAGCCCAGCTTCTCGACCGCGAAGCGCTCGCAGGCCTCCCAGTCGCGCGTGTTCAGCACCACGTGCGAAAGCTGGCTTGGCCGGTTGGCGTCGACCGGCTTCGCTTCCGTTTTGGCATCCGTGACGAAGCGGTAGCGCTGGCCTTCGGGGCCGTCGACGATCACGCCCGAGCCGCCGCCCGGCGAGTCGAAATCCACCTTTGAATTCCCGTTCTTGTTTCTCAAGTGTTCAATCTCTTCGGCGCTGCCGGCGAACGTGATCGCTTCGACCGAAGGCGCCTGCGCCCCGGTGAGCGAGAGCACGTAGGGGTGATCCGCGGTGGCGCGGAAATAGCGCGTCTTGCCGCGGCTCCCGGCGTCGAAGAGTCCCCACACTCGTTCCAGAAACTCCGCCCCCCTGGAGAGGTCGGTGACGTTCAGCTCGACCGCCCGAAGTCTCATGTCAGCTCGCGCTCCAGCAGGCGAAGCCGCAGCCGACGATGACGCTCGGCACGGGAAGGTAGTCCACCAGCTCGAAGCCGCGGCCGCCTGCCGCGCCGTGGGCGACGAGCCAGTTACGCACTTCCTCCGAGCCGTTCCCTCGGCGCGGCAGCTCTTCTTCGAGGTAAGAGATGAGCGAATCTTCGGAGGACGAGAATCGGCGGATCGTCTCGTGATCGAAGTCTTCGTAGATGGCGCCCATCGTAGGCTCGCCGATCGAGTGCGAGAGGCCGCCCGTGCCGAGAACAGCGACCTTGATGTCTTCCTTGTAATTCTGAATTGCAGAGGCGAGGAGGCGACCCCAGTCGAAGCAGCGCCGCAGGGACGGCATCGGCGGCTCGATGCTGTTCAAGAGCATCGGAACGACCTTCGGCAGCGTGTCGAGACCCATGCGCCACAGCGGGATGCAGGCGCCGTGGTCGAGCTTCAGGCGGTGCGACACGGAAGGCTCGAAGCCGGCGCGCATCGCCTGCTCGACGAGGTGCAGACCGAGCCCCGGGTGGCCGGCGACCTCGCGGTGGGCGAAGCCCTTCATCCACGGCTCCGGCGGTCCCTCGTTCACCGCGCCGACGCCCAGGCAGACGGCGGGATAGTTGTCGAGCGAGAAGTTCGACCAGTGGTCGGGCGAGACGACGATGAGCACGTCCGGGCTCGCCGCTTTGAGGCGCCGGCCGAGCTCCTCGAAAGCGTTCTTCAGCCTCGACTGCTCGCCGCGCGGCACCGCCTCCCACTCGCGGATGAGGAGCGGGCCGTGGCTCGCGGCAAAGGCGCCGGCGAAGCTAGCCATGGCGCAGCCTCCGCTTGAATTCCTCGTCCTTCATGCCGGTGGCGAAAAAGTAGTAGCGCAGCAGGTAGGCGTTCACGCGCTGCGCGAGGAACGGCACGTCGTTCTCGGCCAGCGCCTTGCGCACCGGCGCCTCGATGCGGTAGCGATCCAGGACCTTGTCGCGCTCGGCGCGGTATTCCGCCACCGCGGCCGGAGACTGCAGGTCGTAGAAGAGCTTGGACAGCCAGTAATCGCGCATCGACCCAATCATAAATCCAATATCCGCATTAACATACCGCGCAATTTTCAGACACTGGGATTGCCATGTTCACCCGCCGCTGGGCGACGTCGCCGCGCGTCCACGAAGTGCTCGTCGATCAAGACGTCAAGGTCCGCATGCCGGACGGAACGCTCCTCGACGGCAACGTCTACCGACCGGCGACGCCGGGGCGCTACCCGGTCCTGCTCGGCGCGCATCCCTACAACAAGGACCTGCAATCGCCGCCGCTGCGCCCGATCGGCTTCACGCCGATGCGCGGCTACATGGAAAGCGGCGACTCGAGCTTCTTCGCCCGGCGCGGCTACGTGCACGCGGTGTTCAATGTGCGCGGCTCGGGGAAGTCCGAGGGCTTCTACCAGCTCGGCGGGCCGCTCGAGGTCGAGGACATCGGCCACCTCGTCGGCTGGCTCGCCGAGCAAACCTGGTCGAGCGGCCGCGTCGGCATGTTCGGCGTGTCGTACTTCGCCCGCATCGCGAAGCTCGTCGCGGCGGCGGCGCCCCCGGCGCTGAAGGCGGTGTTCGCGCCGTTCTCCGGTGCCGACGACTACCGCCACCGCTGGTACCACGGCGGCATCCTCGCGGCCGGGTTCCTCGCCCACTGGCGGAACAGCGCGCACAACCCGAGATACCGCAGCTTCTACAAGCAGGCGCACGGCGAGGAGAAGTACCGGCAGGCCATCGCCCAGGCGATGCGCGACGAAGAGGTCATGGCGCAGCCGCCGCTGCGCGAAGCGCTGCAGAACCCGGACGCCGGCACCAACGCAGTCATCGTCGACGTGCTGCTGCACCCGTTCGACGGGCCGTTCTGGCGCGAGCGCAGCGCGCGCGACGATCGCGCCACGATTCCGGCCTATCTCGGCGGCTGCTGGGGCATCTACGGGCTGCACCTGCCGGGAGCGTTCAGCGCGTGGCAGCAATGGAAGGGCCCGAAGAAGATGGTGATCGGCCCGCCGGTCTACCTCGACCGCCCGGTGTACCAGTACCACGAGGAGGCGCTGCGCTGGTTCGACCACTGGCTCAAGGACAACGACACCGGCGTGATGGAGGAGCCGCCGGTGCGCTGCTTCATCCCCCCCACCGGCGAGTGGAAGGCGCTCGACGACTGGCCGCCGCCCGAGGCGCGCTGGACGAGCTTCTACCTGCACGCCGACGGCACGCTTTCCGAGCACGAGCCCTGGCCCGGCGCCGGCACGGTGTCGTTCAACGAGTCGCCTTTCGAGCACGGCGAGGCGCGCTTCCAGACCCCGCCGCTGGTGGAGAACACCGAGATCCTCGGACCTGCGGTCCTGACGCTCCATTTTTCGACGTCCGACACCGAGGCGCTTCTTTTTGCCACGGTCCTCGCGGTCGATGCGGCCGGCAAGGAGCGGGAACTGACGCGCGGCTGGCTGCGCGCTTCGCAGCGGCGCCTGCGCGAGGGATCGCCCGCCTGGGACCCGGTGCTCGCGCACGAGGCGCGCGAGCCGCTCGAGCCGGCGAAGATTTACGAGGTCTCGATTCCGATCGTGGCGACGGCGCGGCTTTTCCGCGGCGGCGAGCGCATCGCGCTGCGCATCAAGGGCGCCGACGACGAGCCGGCGCAGACCTCGCTCGAGGCGATCGCGCGCAACCACCTGCGCCGGCCGCGACCGGCGCGGATCACGCTCCACTGCGATGAATCGCACCCTTCGCGCGTCGACCTTCCGGTGACGCGCGGCAACGTCATCGGCACATTCTTCTCGGGCGGCGACGTCAGCTCGTTCGGCTTGTCGCGCTGAAAAAAAGGGGTCAGAGGAATTTTCCTGTAACAACTTTGGGCGCTGCGTACGCGCGCCAACTTGTTACAGGAAAATTCCTCTGACCCCTTTTTCTCAGCCGTTGGCGTCGGCGAAAAGCCCCGCCTGCTGGATGCCGTGGGCGCACGCCGTCTCGTCCTCCTCGCCGGTGCCGCCGCTCGCGCCCGCAGCGCCGAGAATCTGTCCGGAGCCGTCCTTGATCAGCACGCCGCCGGTCTGCGGCAGGAATTTGCCCTGCGCGGTGGCGGCGAGCGTGATGAAGAAATTCGGATTGTCCCTGGCCCGCTTGGCGAGCGCGCGGCTCGAGGCGCCCATGGCGACCGCGGCCCAGGCCTTGCCCTGCGCGACGTCGAAGCGGAACATGCTCGCGCCGTCTTCCCGCTGGGCGGCCTTCACGTTGCCGCTATCGTCGAGCACCACCACGGCGATCGGCTTGATCTGCATCGCGCGCGCCTTGGCGAGCGCCGCTTCGATAATGTGGTTTGCTTGTCTCAGGGTCAGGTCAGGCACCAGGTTCCTCCTTCAGAGTCCGAGGATGCGCTCGGCGTTCTTGTGGAAAATCTTTTCCATGACTTCGTCGGAGTAGCCGAGCTCCTGCCACTCCTTGAGGATGCGCGAGTACGGCATGCTCGGGTAGTCGCTGCCGAACATGACCTTGTCCTGCAGCCGCCCGCGCATGTCGATCTTGAGGTTGCCGGGGAAATATTTCGGCGCCCAGCCCGACATCTCCCAGTAGACGTTGCCCTTGTGCAGCGCGACGGCCGTGGTTTCCTCGACCCACGGCCAGCCCGGATGCGCCATGAGGATCTTCATCTGCGGGAAGTCGGCGGCGAGCTGGTCGATGTGGCTCGGATGGGCGTGGTTGATCAGCGCGCCGTGGCCGCCCGGCATGCCGGCGCCCATCCCGGTGGTGCCGACGTCGATCATCACGGCTGCCTTGAGCTCGTCGATCAGCTCGAACAGCGGGTAGTAGCGCCGGTCGCTCACCGCGAAGTGCTGCATGATCGGGTGGAAGTGGAACCCGAGCATGCCGAGCTCGGTCGCGGCGCGCTTCGCCTGCGCCAGCGCGACCTCGCCCTTCGCCGGCTCGACCGCGCCCCAGGCCTGGACGATGCGTCGAGGATGGCGCTTCCACATGGCATGGACGTACTCGTTGGTCACCGGCGGGGTCTCGATCGTGGTCTCGAGGTCGAGCGCGACCAGCACCGCCTCGACGCCGTAGTCGGTGAAGTCTTTGATGACCTCTTCCTCGGTGCGCGCCACCCACTCGCGCTTCCAGTACTTCGCGAGCGCCTCGACGTACGGGCCCTGGCAGCGGATCCACTCCGCGGTGCCCGGGTAGCAGTGCAGGTCAATGATGCGCATTTCTCTCAGCCAGCTCGGACAGCGTCTTCTTCGACACCTTGCCGAACGCGGACACCGGGAAGTCGTCGCAGACGTAGAGCCGCTCGGGCAGCTTGAATTTCGCGATCTCCTTGTCCTTGAGGAATTCCACCAGCTCCGCGAGCGTGAGGTGCTTCCCGGTTTTCAGGATCAGGCAGGCGCACATGCGCTCGCCGAGGTCCGGGTCGCTGACCGGAACGCAGGCGACATTCTGCACGCACGGATGCATCAGGATCAGGTTTTCGATCTCCTCGGCGCTGATCTTCTCGCCGCCGCGGTTGATCAGGTCCTTCTTTCTGCCCTCGACCACGTAATTGCCCGACGGATGCCGGCGCATCAGGTCGCCCGAGCGGTAGAAGCCGTCCGGAGTGAACTGGCGCGCGTTGTACTCGGGCACGCCGAAGTAGCCGCGCAGCGTATAGGGGCCGCGGCAGGTCAGCTCGCCCACCTCGCCTTCGGCGACCTCGCGCCCGTCGTCGTCGGCGAGCTTCACCTCGTCGTCGGGCGAGACCGGCCGGCCGCAGGTCTCGAGCTTCACTTGCTGCGGGTCGTCGAGCCGGACGAAGAACAGCATCCCTTCCGACATGCCGAAATTCTCCTGCACGAACGCGCCCGGGATGAGCTCCTGGGTGCGCAACCGCACCTCGGGCTGCATGCGCTGGCCGCCGCTCTGGATCAGCCTCACGCTCGAAAGATCGTACTTCCCGATCGACGCGTCGTTGATGAGCCGGACAAGGAGCGCCGGCACTACCTTGATGTGCGTCACGCGGTGTTTCTGAACCAGCTCGAACATCGGCTCCGGGCGCGTGGTCGGCGAGAGCACGACCTTGCCGCCGTGGAAGAAATAGCCCTGGATTCCCGGGCACGCCAGCGGCAGGTTGTGCGCGATCGGCAGCGCGAGGAGCAGCACCGAGCTCGCGGTGACGCCGCAAACCGGCGCCGCGGTCTTCGAGTTGTACGCGTAGTCGTTGTGCGTGCGGGGAATGAGCTTCGGGATGCCGGTGGTGCCGCCCGAAAGCTGGAAGATGCACGGGTCGGCCGGGTCGATCCGCACCTTCTCGAGCTCGTCTGGCGCGAGCCGCGCCTTGCGGTGAATCAGGTCCTCCAGGCGCGGCAGCGAGACGCAGTGCTTGAGCTGCGGGTTCCCGGCCTGCACCCGCCGGATCATCGGCTCGAAAGCGAAGTCGCCCTGGCGCTCCGGATAGAAGCACGCCGTCGCCCCGGAGAGCTGCACGAACTGGTTCACCTCGGCGAAGCGGTGCGTCACCAGCGCCGCGATCGGGATGGCGCCGATCTTCTGCAGCGCGAAGTAGAGCAGCACGAACTCGGCGATGTTGGGAAGCGTCGGCACCACGCGATCGAGCGGCTTCAGCCCGAGCTCGAGCAGGTTGAGCGCCAGGTTGTCGGTGAGCTCGTCGATCTGCCGGTAGGTATAGCGCCGTTCCCCGTCGACCAGGGCGGTCCGGTCCGCGAACTGCTGAAACGCGATCGAAAATTCTTCGGCGAGCGATTTGTCGCGCCAATAGCCCTTCGCGCGGTAGCGCTGCGCGAGCTCCGGCGGAAACGGCACTACGCCCGGCAGCATGTCAGGTCGAAGCCGTGAAGCCGCCGTCGATCACCACGACCTCGCCGGTGACGAAGCGGTTCGACTGGATCAGGCTCATCATGGTCTCGGCCACGTCGTCGGCGGTCACGACGCGCCTGAGCGGCGTCGCCCTGGCGCGCTTCTCCATGAGGTCGGCGTACTTGTCCTTCAGCATGCGCTTCATCCAGTCGCCTTCCATCCAGCCCGGGGCGACCGCGTTGACCCGGATCTCGGGGCCGAGGTTCCAGGCGAGCGTCTTGGTGAGGTTGACGACCGCCGCCTTGCTGGCGGCATACGGCAGGGGCTGCGGACCCGGCCTGAGGCCCACGATGCTCGCCGTGTTGATGATGGAAGGATTTTCGCCCTTGCGAAGCAAGGGTAGGGCCGCGCGGGTGACCTGGAACAGGCCCCGCACGTTGACCGCGAACACCCGATCCCATTCCTCGAGCGACAGCGTCTCGAGGTCGCGCGGCTTCCACGCGGCGGTCGTGCCGGCGTTGTTCACCAGCACGTCCAGCCTCTGAAATTTCTCCTCGACCGCGCGCAGCATCGCCCTGACAGCTTTCTCGTCGCTGACGTCGCAGCGCACAAGAAGCGTGCCCGCGCCGAGTCTCTCGGCCGCGGCGGCCGTTTCGCGCGCCGCGGTTTCGCTCGAGCTGTAGTTGACGGCAACATCGAACCCCGCGCGCGCCAGCGCCAGCACGGCGCTGCGGCCGATGCCGGTGGCGCCGCCCGTGACGAGCGCGGCTTTTCTGGACGCCAAGGTAAAGCCTGCTTAAGATCGGACGGACATCTTCACCTTCAGATCGTAGCAGATGAAAACCGCCTCGATGAATCGTCATGGAATCGGACAGCCGGTGCGCAGGGTCGAGGACCAGCGCTACCTCACAGGCCGCTCGCGCTATGTCGACGACCTGCAGCTGCCGCACATGCTGCACGGCGCGGTCGTCATGTCGCCGCACGCGCACGCGCGCATCCGTGGCATCAACATCCGGCCCGCCCTGCAGAGTCCCGGCGTGCAGCTTGTGTTGACGGGGGAAGACGTAAAGGCGGAAGGCCTGGGCGGCATCCCGCCGCTCTTCATGCCCGAGGACATGGGCGGCCCGAAGGGCTACCGGACTTTCAGGCCGCTGCTCGAGCCGGCGAAGGTGCGCTACGTCGGCGATCGCGTGGCTTTCGTCGTCGCGCGCACCCCCGAGGAGGCGCGCGTGGCGGCCGAGCGCGTCGAGGTCGATTACGAGCCCTTGCCCGCGGCGGTGAGCGTCGAGGACGCGGCGCGCGAAGGCGCGCCCAAAGTCTGGGACGACAACGCGGCCGGGAACCTCGCGTTCCCGTTGATGATGGGGAACAAGGACGCGACCGAAGCCGCCTTCGCCAGGGCGAAACACACGGCATCGGTGCGCCTATACAACAACCGCATCAGCGCGAATGCCATGGAGCCGCGCGCCGCGATCGGTGATTTCAACGCAGCCGAAGGAACCTTCACGCTCCATACCAGCTCGCAAAACCCGCACGGCGCGCGCTCGCTCCTAGCCGGTGCCGTATTCAAGATCCCGGAAACCCGGCTGCGCGTGATCTCGCCCGATGTCGGCGGCGGCTTCGGCATGAAGGGCGACACCTATCCGGAGGACGGCCTGGTGCTGCTCGCTTCGCGCAGGCTCGGCCGTCCGGTGAAATGGGTCGCTACGCGCACCGAATCGCTGCTCGGCGACAACCACGGTCGGGACCAGCTCATCACGGCCGAGATGGCGCTCGACGAGAACGGCAGGATTCTCGCGGTGCGGGCCCAGGCGCTGCACGCGGTCGGCGCGTACGTTACCAACGCGGGGGTGGTGCCGGTCCTCTGCTCCCTGCGCAACATCCCGAACGTCTATGTCGTGCCCGCGATGCTCGTTGCGAGCAAGGCGACCTTCACGCACACCACGCCGCTTGGCCCGTACCGCGGCGCCGGCCGGCCGGAAGCCTCCTACGTCATGGAACGGCTGATGGACGAAGCCGCGCGCAAGCTCGACCTCGATCCGGTGGAGCTGCGCCGGCGCAACTTCATTGCGCCGAGCGCCATGCCATACAACACCACCGCCGGCTGGACCGTCGGCGCCGCGGCCGGCTGGACCTACGACTCCGGCGATTTCGCCCGGCTCACCGACCGCTGCCTCGAGATTTCCGATTGGAAAAACTACGCCGCTCGCAAGAGGCATACGGAATCGCAAGGCAGGTTGCGCGGACGTGCCCTCATCTATTACCTCGAGGACTCGGGCGTCTTCAACGAGCGCATGGAGCTGCGCTTCGATCCGAGCGGCATGGTGACCATCGTCGCCGGCACGCATTCGCATGGCCAGGGTCATGCCACGACCTATGCCCAGCTCGTCTCGGACTGGCTGGGCGTGCCGTTCGAGAACATCCGCCTGGTGCAGGGCGACACCGACGCCGTATCGTTCGGCCGCGGCACCTACGCTTCGCGCAGCGCGATGCTCGGCAGCTCGGCGCTGAAAAGCGCGGCAGACGCGATCGTCGAGAAGGGCAAGCTGATGGCGGCGCATCTCCTCGAGGTCAATTCGAAGGACATCGAGTTCCAGGCCGGCAAGTTCACCGTGGTGGGCACCGACCGCGCCCTTCCCATGAGCGATGTGGCGAAGGCGTTCTTCCGGCCGGCGGGCCCGACGACGAAATTCGGCACCGGGCTCGACGCGAGCGGCTCGTCGGCGGTGCCGCCGACCTTCCCGAACGGCTGCCATGCCTGCGAGCTCGAGGTCGACCCCCAAACCGGCGAGGTCTTCGTGGACCGCTACGCGGTGGTGGACGACGTCGGACGCGTGATCAATCCGATGATCTGCCACGGGCAGATCGAGGGCGCGCTCGCCCAAGGCATCGGCCAGGCGCTGATGGAGAGCGTCGCCTTCGACCGCGAGTCGGGGCAGCTGCTTTCGGCGAGCTTCATGGACTACGCGATGCCGCGCGCCGCCGACCTGCCGCCGCACTACGAGCTCGATTTCATCGACGTGCCGGCGAAGACCAACCCGATCGGCGTGAAAGGGGTGGGCGAGGCGGGCTGCGTGGGCGCGCCGCCGGCGGTGATGAACGCCGTCCTCGATGCGCTGAGGCCGCTCGGCGTGCAGCAGCTCGACATGCCGGCGACACCGCACCGTGTATGGCAAGCGATTCGAGCCGTACGCAAGTGACAAAGGCAAAATCAGGGACAGACCACGTTTTTCTTTCCCTTCCCAAGCCTAGCGAAAAACGTGGTCTGTCCCTGATTTCGGGGTCGACTGAATGAGTCTGGAGCTTTATCACAGCGTCAATTCGGTCTGTGCGCAGAAGGTGCGGATCGCGCTCGCTGAGAAGGGCCTCGAGTACAAGAGCCACCTCATGACCTTGCGCGGCGACCAGTTCGATCCCGCGTACATGAAGCTCAACCCGAACGGCGTGGTGCCGACGCTGGTCCATGACGGCCGCGTGGTGACCGAGTCCTCCGTGATCCTGTACTACCTGGACGAGGCGTTCCCGAGCCCGGCGCTCATGCCGCACGACCCGCTGGCGCGGGCGCAGGTCCGCATGGTGAACAAGCTGATCGACGAGTACGTGCACAACTCTTGCACCATCCTGACGTTCGCCACCGCCTTCAGGCCGTGGTTTGCCGGGCTGAGCGGCGAGGAAATCGACCGGAAGCTTGCCAAGTCGCCCTTAAAGAAGCGCACCGAGTACAAGCGCGACGTGGCGCTGCACGGTCTCGAGTCGAAATTCGCGCACGAGGCGCTCGAGCACTACGCGAAGCTCCTCAAGCTGGTCGACGCAGCCGGCGGCTGGCTCGCCGGCCCGGAGTTCTCGTTGGCCGACATCGCGGCCGTGCCGTACGTGCTGCGCCTCGAGCTCCTGCGCCTCGCCCGGCTCTGGGACGCGCATCCCGGCGTCGCGGCATGGTACAAACGCGTCCTGGCCCGGCCTTCGGTGAAGAAGGAGGTCCTCGACCGGATGACGCCCGAGGACCACGCGCCGTTCAAGAAGCTGCACGAGCAGCCCGATCCGTGGCCTGCGGTCTCTGCGATGATTTCCTGAGGAGGAAGGCAGCATGATGAGAAAGCTCCTGGCAGTCGCGGTCGTGTCGCCGCTTCTGTCGCTTCTAAGCGCAGCATCTGCACAGAACTATCCAACTCGCCCGGTGCGGGTGGTGGTGCCGGCGGCGACCGGCGGGCCCGACATCGTCGCGCGCGTCGTGGCCGCGCAGCTCCAGGCGCAGCTCGGACAGCCCTTCGTGGTCGAGAACCGGCCGGGGGCGAACGGCATCGTCGGCGCCGACATCGTCGCCAAGGCCCCGCCCGACGGCTACACGCTGATGGTTTATTCCTCGGGGTTCGTGATCAACCCGTTCGTGCACAAGAGCCTGCCTTACGACACGGAGAAGGACTTCACTCCCGTCACGAACCTCGTGAGCAACGGCGGCCTCTTCCTCGCGGTGCATCCTTCCGTGCCGGCGAAGACGCTGCAGGAATTCATCGCGTACGCGCGCAAGCCCGATTCCAAGCTCGCCTACAGCACGCCCGGCGTGGGCAACACCTGGCACCTCGCGATGGAGGTGTTCAAGAGCCAGACCGGCACGCACCTCACGCACATTCCGTACAAGGGCGGCGGCCCCGCGACCGCGGCGCTTGCGGCCGGCGAAGTGCAGGCGATGCTCACTTCGCCCGCGCCCATCATGCCGCACTACAAGAGCGGTCGCGTGCGCGTGCTCGCGTACACCGGCGGACATCGTCATCCCGCGGCGCCCGAGGTGCCGACCACCGCCGAGTCCGGGCTGCCGCAGTACCGGCACGACGGCGGCTGGTTCGCGATGTTCGCCCCCGCCAATACGCCGATGGACATCGTCGACAAGCTCTACCGGGAAGTGCGCACGGCGATGCAGAACCCGGGCGTGCGCGAGAGGCTCGCCAGCCTCGGGGTGGAGCCGGTGGCCGATACGCCCGCCGAGTTCAAGAAGTTCGTCGGCGCCGAGCTGCGCGCCTACGCCGAGCAGGTGCGCCTCGCCGGAGTTACGCCGGAATAGCGCGAAGGAGAGGCCCGCATGCCGCAGGTCGACACCAACGGCATCAAGATCGAATACCGCTTCGACGGGAAAGAGGGCGCGCCTTACATCACCTTCGTCACCGGCATCGCCAACGACCTCACGATGTGGGACGCGCAGGTCGAGGCGCTGGGCAAGGAGTACCGCACGCTGCGCTACGACCTGCGCGGCCATGGCGACTCGCTCGCCACCGAGGGCGACTACAGCATGGAGCTCCTGGTGCGCGACCTCGCCGGGCTGCTGGGCGAGCTCAACATCCAGAAGACCCACCTCGTCGGTCTGGGGCTGGGCGGCGCCATCGTCCAGGCCTTCGCAATCGAGCATCCGCAGCGGGTTCACGCGCTCCTGCCGTGCTGCTGCCGCGCGAAGATGGTGCCGGAGTTCGCCGAGATGTGGCACAAGCTGCGCGAAGCGGTGGCGAACGAAGGCGTCGAAGTCATCGTCGAGCCGACCGTGCAGCGCTGGTTCTCCGACGAGTTCAAGGCGGCGAACCCCAAGGTGCTGCAGGACGTGCGCAACATGATCCGCGCCACCACCACGCTCGGCTACCTCGGCGTCACCGCGGCATTCCTCGGTCTCAACCTCGAGGACAAGCTGCCGCAGATCAAGGCGCCCACGCTCTATCTCTCCGGCGCGGAAGACAAGATGGGCGGCCCGCCCGCGCTCATGGCCGAGCTCGCGAAGAAAGTGCCGCGCGCGCAGCACCGCTCGGTGCCCAAGGCGGCGCACATCGCGAACATCCAGAATCCCGCGGGCTTCAACAGGGAAGTCGGCGACTTCCTCAAGCGGCTGATCTAGCAGCAAGATGCGACCGACCGGCCGCGGCAGCGTCATCCAGGACGCGAACATCGAGGTGGAGTAGGGTTCTTATGAAGATTTTTCTTGCCGCGCTGGGTCTCGCTTTCGCGACCTCACTGTTTGGTCAATCCTGGCCGACCCGGCCCGTGCGGGTGATCGTCAACGTCGCGCCGGGCGGCGTCGCCGACGTGACGGCGCGCGTGCTCGGCGCGCGCCTGACGGAAACGCTCGGGCAGCCTTTCGTGGTCGAGAACCGCGCGGGCGGCGACGGCTATATCGGATTCGAGGCGGTAGGTCGTGCCGAACCCGACGGCTACACCATGCTCTATTCGCCCGGCTCGGCGATGATGATCGCGCCGCACATCGTGAACCGCGCGGATCTCGACCCGACCAAGATCCTCACGCCCGTCGTTCCCACGGGGCGGGTGTCGCTGTACGTGCTCACGCATCCGAAGGTGCCGGTCTCGAACTTCAAGGAATTTCTCGCGTACGCGCGCGCGAATTCCGGCAAGCTCAACTACGGCTCGCCCGGCAACGGCACCTCGCCGCACATCGCGACCGAAGTGTTCGACCGCGAGGCGAAGGTGAAGATGAACCACATTCCCTACAAAGGCGCGGGCCCCGCGCTGAAGGATCTGCTGGGCGGGGTGATTGACCTGACCTTCGACCCGGGCGTCGGCCTCGCGCAGGCCAAGGCCGGCAAGCTGCGCATGATCGCGGTGGCAGGTCCGACGCGCCATCCCGATTTCCCGGACGTGCCGACGCTCGAGGAGAACGGCATCCACGGCGTCGACGGCGGGCCGCACTTCGCCTTCTACGCCACCTCGGGCGCGCCGCGCGAGGCGATCGAGCGGTTGAACCGCGAGGTCACCCGCCTGATGCAGGAGCCGCAGGTGCTCGAGCGCTTCAAGGCGCTCGCGGTGGAGCTCGCCGACCCGATGACCCCGGTTCAGTTCGCGGCTTACGTGAAGAGCGAGTACGAGCGCTACGCCAAGCTCATTCCCGAGCTCGGCATCAAATGACCTGCCCATGATCGGCGCCGAGGCGATCCTCAGGGCGCTCGGCGCCATGGGCGTGGAGCGCATCTTCGCCTCGCCGGGGTCGGACTGGGCTGCGCTGTGGGAGGCCCTCGCGCGGCCGCACGCCCCCGGGGAGTTCCCGCAGTACGTCTCGGTGCGCCACGAGGAGACCGCGGTCGCGATGGCGAGCGGCTATTCGAAGGCCACCGGGAAGCTGCCCGCGGTAGTGCTGCACACCACGGTGGGCACGCTGCACGCCACGATGGCATTGCGCATCGCCAAGCACGAGCGCGTGCCGATGGTGGTGATGGCGGGCGAATCCGCGACCTACTCCGAGTCGCCTTCGTTCAAGGCCGGAAGGCAATGGCTGCGCCTGCTCACCGACGTCGGCGGCCCGGCGCGCCTCGCCGAGCCGAGCGTCAAATGGAGCCTCGGCCTCAATTCCAGCCTGCTCCTCGCGCAGACGGTGCAGCGTGCCTGCCAGCTCGCGATGAGCCCGCCGCGCGGCCCGGTGTTCCTCTCCGTGCCGATCGAATGCCTGGTGGAAACGTACGCGCATGGGCTGCCCGCGGCTCCGGCGCTGCCCGCGCCCGCCGCGGCCGATCCTTCGGCGCTCGACAAGCTCGCCAGGCAGCTGTCGGAGGCGAAGCGTCCGCTGATCGTCACCGAGGAAGCGGGACGCGATTCGGCGACGGTCGGCGCGCTGGTCGCGCTCGCCGAGACGCTCGGGGCACCGGTGGCCGAAGCCTGGCAGCCCTACTACGTCAACTTTCCGCGCGACCACCCGCTCTACGCCGGCATCGCCGTGGACAACATGAAGTCCCTCGTCGACGAGGCCGATGCGGTGCTGCTCGCCGAATGCGTCATGCCGTGGCACCCGCCCTCCGCGCTGCCCAAGCCGGGCACGAAGGTTTTCGTCCTGGGCGAGGATCCGCTTCGCTCCAACCTGCCGTACTGGGGCGTGCGCGCGGACATGGTGGTCCCTGGGGATCTCCGCAGGAGCCTCGAGGGTCTTTGCGGTCTCCTCGGAAAACAGGCGAATCGGGGTCAGAGCCCGATTCCGCGTCGTGCGGATTTGCCGCGGGCAACGGAGGGCATGAACAACGCGTGGATCGCCGAACGGCTGAACGAAGCGATCGAGTGCGACGCAGTGGTGGTCGACGAAACCATCACGCATCGCCTCGAGCTGGTGCAGCGGCTGACCAAGCTCGCGCCCGGCGGCTTCTACGAGGCGAGCTTCGGCGGCCTGGGGATGGGCCTCTCCGTCGCTCTCGGGGTAAAGCATGCCCAGCCCGGCCGGCCGGTGATCGTCACCATCGGCGACGGCGCGTTTCACTACAACCCGGTCCCCGCCTGCTTCGGCGCGAGCCAGGAGCTGGAACTCCCGATCGCGGTGGTGCTGTTCGACAACGCGGGCTATCTCTCGCAGAAGACCGACGTCGTGAGCTACTTCCCGCAGGGGTCGGCGACCCGGAGCGGCAGGTTCGCAGGCACGGCCATCACGCCGCGGCCGGAATATGCGAAGCTCGCCGAAGCTTACGGCGGCTACGGGGAGAAGGTGACCTCGCCTCGCGACGTGGCCGCGGCCCTCGAGCGCGGGCTGGAGCAGGCACAAAAGCGGCTCGCGCTGATCCACATGGTGCTGGGATGACGGAACTGGAAGTCAACGGGCAGCGGCGCAGTGTGTCGGCGGGGCCGGACACGCCGCTCCTTTATGTGTTGCGCAACGACCTCGGCCTCGTCGGCAGCCGCTTCGGCTGCGGCACCGGGCAGTGCGGCGCGTGCTTCGTGATCGTCGAAGGCAAGGCGCTGCCCTCGTGCGATACCCCGCTTTGGTCGGTAGCCGGCAAGAAGGTCACCACCGTCGAGGGGCTCGCGAAGGGTGGCGAGCTTCATCCGGTGCAGAAGGCGCTGCTCGCCGAGCAGGCCGCTCAGTGCGGCTACTGCATCAGCGGCATCGCTGTCGCCGCCGCGGCATTTCTTTCCAGCAACAAGAATCCCTCGGAAAAAGAGGTTCGCGACGCGCTGGATCGAAATCTGTGCCGCTGCGGCGCGCACAACCGCGTGGTCCGCGCCGTGCTTCGGGCAGCGAAGGAAATGCAGGCGTGAAGAATCCACGCATCCGGTTCGAGCGCGACCGCACGGTGTGGATCGCGAGCGGCAAGGTCGAGCTCGGCCAGGGCATCAACACCGCGCTGGCGCAGATCGCCGCCGAAGAGCTCGACGTCGCGTTCGAGCGCGTGCGCATCGTGCCGCCGAGCACCGCGCACAGCCCCGACGAGGGCTATACCTCGGGCAGCATGTCGATCCAGGAGGGCGGCAAGGGAATCCGCGAGGCCTGCGTGCAGGCGCGCGCCGCGCTGCTCGCGCATGCCGCGGAGCTGCTCGGCGCGCCGGTCGGCGAGCTCGCCGTCGACGACGGCACCATCAAGGCGAAAAACGGCAACAGCGTCACTTACTGGGAATGCGCGGCCGAGGCGGGGGAAGTTCCGCCCGCGGCCGCGGGCGCAAAGCCTTCTGCGCCCACCAAGGTCGTCGGCAAGAGCGCGCCGCGCATCGACCTTCCGGGCAAGGTGGCGGGGAAGCCTGCATACGTGCACGACATGGCGCTGCCGGGGATGCTGTTCGCCAGGATCGTCCGGCCATCGCGCCCGTTCGCCACTCTTACGTCCCTCCCTGAAGGAAAGCCTGAAGGCGCAATCCTCGTTCGCGACGGAAGCTTCGTCGGCGTGCTGGCCGAGCGCGAAGAGCTCGCCATCGCCGCCGCGGCAAAGCTCCGGGCGAAGGCGGTGTGGAAGGAAACGCCGGTGCCGGAGGACTTCCACGGCTGGCTGCGCGACAACGTCACCCAGCGCTCGGTTCTGAAGGAAGTAAAAGGCGCTCCCCCCGCCGGCAGAAGCATCAAGGCGTCCTACAAGAAGCCCTTCATCGCGCACGCCTCGATCGGGCCCTCGTGCGCGATCGCGCGGCTGAAGGACGGCCAGCTCGAGGTCTGGACCCACAGCCAGGGCATCTTCGGCCTGCGGCACGAGCTTTCCGTCGTCCTCGGAATGAAATTGGAGGACATCGTGGTGAGCCATGCCGAAGGCGCCGGCTGCTACGGCCATAACGGCGCCGACGACGTCGCGCTCGACGCGGCGCTGCTCGCGCGCGCGGCGAACGGCCGCCCGGTCAAGCTGCAATGGACGCGCGAGGACGAGTTCGCCTGGGAGCCCTACGGGCCGGCGATGGCGCTCGACCTCGAAGCCCAGCTCGACGCGTCAGGCAGCATCGTGTCCTGGAAGCACGAGCTCTGGAGCAACGGCCACACCAACCGGCCCGGGCGCTCGCCCAAGCCGTCGCTGATCGCGGCGCGCCACCTGGAGAAGCCGTTCGAATTCTCCCCGGCCATCGACCCGGCGCTCCCGCCCGAAGGCGCCGGGCGCAACGCGATTCCCCTGTACGACTTCCCGGACCTCCAGGTCGTGAAGCACTACGTGCGCGAGACGCCGCGGCGCGCGTCCTCGCTGCGCGCGCTAGGCGCCTACGGCAACGTCTTCGCGATCGAGTCGTTCATGAACGAGCTCGCCGCCGCCGCGGGCACCGATCCGGTCGAGTTCAGGCTGAAGCACCTGAAGGACCCTCGCGGCCGCGCAGTCCTCGAGGCCCTGAAGCCCGACTGGCAATCTCGGGTGAAAAAAGAAAACCAGGGGCATGGCATCGGTTTTGCCCGCTACAAGAACATCGGCGCGTACTGTGCGGTGCTCGCCGAGGTCGAGGCGGGCGAAGTGCTGCGGGTGAAGCGGCTCGTCGTCGCCGCCGACGTCGGGCTCGCGATCAATCCGGACGGCGCGGCGAACCAGCTCGAGGGCGGCGCGATCCAGGCGACGAGCTGGACGCTGAAAGAGGAGGGGCGCGTCGGCGCGGTGTCCTGGGAAGACTATCCGATCCTACGCTTCTCCGAGGTTCCCGCCGTCGAGGTGCGTCTGGTGAAAAGCGACGCGCCATCGCTCGGCGCCGGCGAGGCGGCGCAGGGACCCACCGCCGCGGCGATCGCCAACGCGCTGCACGACGCGCTCGGCGTGCGCGTGCGCGACCTTCCGCTCACGCCGGAGCGGATCGTCAAGGCGATGGAATAGCCAAGGAGAACAGATGAAGCTCGGAATGTTCATGATGCCGGTGCACCCGCTGCACCGGAACCACACCGAGACGCTGAAGGAGGACCGCGAGGCGGTGATCCTCGCCGACCAGCTCGGCTACCACGACGTCTTCATCGGCGAGCACCTCACCGACCAGGCCGAGAACATCACCAACTCGCTGCTGTTCCTCGCCACCCTCATCCACTCGACCAAGAGCATCAAGCTCGCGAGCGGCACCTGCAACCTGTCGCAGATCCACCCGGTGATCGTGGCGGCCAACGCGGCGATGTTCGATCACCTCTGCGGGGGGCGCTTCATCCTCGGCGTGAGCCCGGGCGCGCTCGTGTCCGACGCCGAGGCGATCGGCATCCTCGAGGAAGACCGCAACAAGATGTTCGCCGAGGCGATCGACGTGATCCTCGCCGTCTGGGAGCGCAACGCCCCCTACGACATCGAGCTCCCGGGGAACCGCTTCAAGGTCACCACGCGCAAGACCATGGACCTCGACTTCGGCGTCGGCGTGATGCCGAAGCCCTACCAGAAACCGCGGCCCGAGATCGTCGGCACCGTGGTGGCGCCGTTCTCGAAAGGCGTGGTGGCGATGGGGGAACGAGATTTCCATCCGCTCTCGGCCAACTTCCTGCTGCCGCATTGGCTGAAGACCCACTGGGCCAACTACGCCGAAGGAAAGAAGAAGGCGGGAATCACGCCGGACCCGGAGGAATGGCGGGTCGCCCGCACCGTGTTCGTAGCCGACGACGACCAGGTCGCCGCGGCCTATGGCCGTCACGACGCCAACAGCCCCTATCGCTTCTACTACAGGCAGCTCCAGACCAAGCTCACGAAAGCCGGCCGCCACGCGGTGTTCAAAGAGCGCCTCGACCAGCCCGACCACGAGGTCACCTACGAGTTCGTGCTCGATCGCCTCTGCATCTACGGCACCGTGAACAAGGTGGTCGACCAGCTCCTCGCCCTGCGCGAGCAGGTGGGCGACTTCGGCGAGCTGGTCTACGCCGGCATGGACTGGGTGGACCGCAAGCTCGGCCAGCGCTCGATGGAGCTGATGGCGACCGAGGTCATGCCGCGCGTCAACCGCGCGATCGCTTCACGCTGATCGCCTCGATCGCCGCGACTAGGGAACATGCACCGCGCTCTTGATCATCATTAGCGCCTGGTGCGCGATCGGCTCCTGTCCGGCGTTCGTGAGGATGGTGAAGGTCACGACGAGCTCGCTCACTCTCACCATGCCTTGCAGCAGGTATTTGTACTCGCCCGCTTTCGGCGCCCGGTCGGTGGCGGTGAAGTAGTAGCCCGCGCCGCTCGCGCCCGCGAACTCGACGATCGAGATGTTCTGCTCGAGGGATTGGTCCTTCACCTGGTCAACCGCGCCCCAGACCTGACTGCGGATCCAGTCCTTGGTGAACTCGGGCGCGTCCGGCCCCGCGCGCCAGATCGGCGTGACCAGCACCTCGAAGGGCTGTCCCCGGCCGGGCCGGAAGGCGAGCGTGGGCGGCAGCGACGGGCCGGCCTCGCGCACCTGGTCGCTCCAGCCCGCGGGAACGTTCATCTGGAAGAAGCCGTGCTCGGAAAGCCCGTATTTCTTCTCGGCCGCGAACGACGAATGAGCGAAGCACAGAAGGAGTGCGCCGAAGAAGGCGAGCCGGAAGGCAGGGATCACGGGGTCCTCTTCTTGTTGTCGAACGGCCGCGCACATCCTAGGCCAGTTCGGCCGGCAGGGCGAAGGGTATGCTTCACGCCCTGCCGGCCCCCGGAGCGTGCGCAATCTACGCGCAGCGCATCATGGCGCATCGGATCTGCACAGGTACTGCATCCAGGGATGCAGCCATGGCGCGGCGGCCACGATCTGCGGCGCCAGCAACGTGAGGGCAGCGCTGCAGATGAGGACCGTGCCGGCAACGCGGCGGGCGGCGCCTCCCGAAGCCAGGCTCGCCGCGCGCCGCGCTCCGTAGGCGAGCGCGATCATCGTCGGTGCCGTCCCCATGCCGAAAGCGAGCATCGTCGCCGCCGCGCGCAGCGCATCCTGCTCCAGCGCCGCGATCAGGATCACGGTATACGCGAAGCCGCACGGCATCCACCCCCACACCATGCCGAAGCCGAGGGCGCGCGCGACGCTCGTCACCGGCAGGAGCCGCCGGCCGATCGGCGCGATCCGGCGCCATACCAGCCGCCCGACCCGCGACCCCGGATCGCGCAGCGTCCCGAACGCCACCAGCGCCGCCGCGACGAGCGCGAGCGCCGACAGCGCGCGCAGCCCTCGGCGCACCGCGTCCATGTCCAGCCAGTCGGCGGCGTAGCCGACCATTCCGCCCGCGATTGCGCCGGCGATGGCGTAGGAGGCAATCCGGCCGGCCTGATACGCGACGATCAACGGCAGGCGCGGCCTGGCATCGGGCGATCCGGCCGATGCGAGTCCGAGCGCGGAGGAGATTCCGCCGCACATGACGAGGCAGTGCCCGCTGGCCGCGATGCCAAGGATCGATGCAGCGCCCAGGGTCAGTCCGCCGGTCACGACGAGTCTTCATCGGGGGCGACGGCGCTGCTTGCGCTGGCATCGGCGTCGATCAGCGGCAAGAGCGCCGGCGTCTCCAGGTCGTCGAATTGCCCGCGGTCGATCGCCCAGAAGAGCGCCGCGCCGGCGCCGACGAGGACCAGGACCGACAGCGGGATCAGGAGCAGGAGGCTGGTCATGCCAGCGCTCCGCGTCGCTCGGGCGCTTCACTCTTGGCCGACATTGCGCTCACGCCGTGCTTCCCGGAAATCCGTCCGATGCGCAGCGCGTTCATGACCACGGCAAGAGAGCTTGCCGACATTCCGATCGCCGCAAGCCAAGGCGCCACCAGACCGAGCGCCGCGAGCGGCACGGCGAGGGTGTTGTAGCAGAGGGCCCAGCGCCGGTTCTGGCGCAGGACCGAGAGCGTCTGCCGGGCGATCGACCAGGCCTGCGCCAGCGCGTCGAGTTGTCCCGTGATCACGATATCGCTCGCCGCCTGCGCCGCGTCGGCGGCCGCGCCGACCGCTACCGCGACGTCGGCAGCGGCAAGCATCGGCGCATCGTTGACGCCGTCGCCGACGACAGCGATGCGAGCGCCTTGTGCGCGAAGCGAAGCGAGAAGCGCCAGCTTGTCGGCGGGGGACTGGCGCGCTCGCCACGTGGCGACGCCAAGGCGCCGTGCCACGGCCTCGACCCGGGTCCGGGTGTCGCCGCTCGCAATCATGACGTCGACACCGGCGCGAACGAGCGCATCGACCGCTGCCCGCGCCCCCGGCCGGAGGCGCTCGTCGACCCGGAATGCGGCGACCAGGCCCTCGTCGTCCGCGAGCACCACCGCGTCCTCGAGATGCGGCGGACACCGATCCAAGCGCAGCGCATGGTCGGCTCGGCCGAGACGATATCCTCGACCGCCGACGACCCCTCCGATTCCGCGACCGGCAACGCTCTCGCGCGCCTCGACGGCGGGCAGGATCGCGGGCGCATCGGCGGCGAATGCGTGAGCGAGCGGGTGGCGGGCGCCCTGCGCGAGCGCCGCGGCGATGCCGAGCGCGGCGTCGCGATCGATGCCATGCCTGGTGACGGTGCGATCGTGCGCGACGGCCGGCTCCGTCAGCGTGCCGGTCTTGTCGAAGAGAATGTGCGTCGCCGAGGCGAGATGCTCGAGCGCGTCGGGGCGCACGACCAGCACGCCCCGGCCGGTGAGCACCGCGAGCGCGCGCGTCACGGCGGCGGGCGCAGCGAGCGCGAACGCGCAGGGGCAGGCAACGACGAGGACCGCCACGGTCGCCGCGAGCGCCCGCGACGGATCGACGAGCGCCCAGCAGACGGCCGTGCACAGCGCGAGCAGCAGCACCCGCGCGACAAAGCCGGCTGCCGCGCGCTCGCCGTCGCGCGCCAGCCGCGGCTTCGAGCTCGCCGCGCGCGTCGTGAGCGCGACGATGCCGGCGACCACGGTATCCGCGCCGACCCGTGTCACGCGCAGGATTGCCGGCGCTCCCGCGACGATGCTGCCGGCGCACAACGCTTCGCCGCGCCGCTTCCGGCGAGGCGTCGATTCGCCGCAGATGAGCGCCTCGTCGACACGGCACTCTTCGGTTTCGAGCGTCCCGTCGGCGGGCACGCTGCCGCCCTCGGGGACGAGCACGCGATCGCCCGGCACGAGCTCCAGGGCGCCGACGCGCAGCAGCGTCCCGTCGGCCTCGACGCGATCGGCGAACGCCGGCGTCAGCCGCGCGAGCGCGTCCGACAGGTCGCCGGCATGGTGGCGCGCCCGCATCTCGAGATAGCGGCCGACGCACAGGAAGAAGACGAACATGGCGAGCGACTCGAACCAGACGTCGGGGCCGCCGGCGAAGAGCTCGATGACGCTGCCCGCGTAGATGAGCGCGACGGCAAGCGCCACCGGGACGTCCATCCCGAGGCGGCGCAGCCTGACGAGGCGCTGGGCGCCGGCGAAGAACGGCGCCGCCGAATAGAACACCACCGGGGTCGTCGCCAGCAGCGTGAGCCAGCGGAAGAGCTCGCGCGTGGCGGCGTCGACCCCGTCGAAGGCGCCGAACCAGAGCGCGCTCGCGTACATCATCGCCTGCATCGCGCCGAAGCCCGCGACCGCGAGGCGCTTCTGGGCCGCGCGCGTCTCGCGCCGCCGCGCATCGTCGAGCGCTTCGCGGTCGAGCGGCAGCGCCCGGTAGCCGACGCGCCCGAGCGCGTCGACGATCCGCGCGAGCGCGAGCGCCCGGGCGTCGAACACGATGCGCGCCCGCCGGGCTCCGGGGTTGACGCTAACCTCGACGATGCCCGCAAGCCGGCCGAGCGTGTGCTCGATCAGCCAGGCGCACGCGGTGCAATGCATGCCGTCGATCAGCACGATCGCCTCGCTCGTGCCGTCGGCGAGCGTGCGCACGAAGTGACGCGACAATGCCGGGCGCAGGAAGGCCGCCGCGCTTTTTTCCGACTCGCCCGGATCGGGCGCCCGGGCGGCCGAGCCGGTGCGCAAGCGGTAATAGTCGGCGAGGCCCAGCTCCGCGATCCACTCCGCGACCGTGCGGCAACCGTTGCAACACACCGCGTGCCGCGCGCCGGCGACACTCGCTTGCGGCGGATCAGGCGGCAACGCCTCCCCGCAATGCCAGCACGCCTTCAGGTCACTTTGTGGGGCGGGATTTTGCGTATACCCACGCGGCGACGAGCGAAGCATTTTCCTCCCCGAGCCGACCGCGGAAGGCGGGCATCACGCCGTTGCGGCCGCGGCGGATGGTTTCGACGATGTCCTCGATGCCGCCGCCATAGAGCCAGAAGCCGTCGGTGAGATCCGGCGCGCCGAGCGTGCGGTTGCCCTTGCCGTCGGCGCCGTGGCAGGCGGCGCAAGCCGAGAACGCCGGCTTGCCGAAGTGCGCGCGCAAGGAGTCGTGGGCGCGCCCCGAGAGGCTGAGCACGTAGTTCGCGAGGTCCCGGATCTCCTGGTCGGATTTCGTGCCGCCGAACGGCGGCATCGTGCTCTGGCGCCCTTCCAGGATGCTCGCGAGGATCGACGCGCCTTCTCCGCCGAAGAGCCAGTCGCGGTCGGTCAGGTCGGGCGCGCCAAGCGCCTGGTTGCCGCGCGCGTCGCGGCCATGGCAGGCAGCGCAATTCTCGATGAACAGCACTTGACCGACGGCAAGCGCCTGCGGGTCGGCCGCGATCGCCTCGACCGACTTGCCGCGGACGCGCTCGAGCAGCGGCGCTTCCAGGCGGCGGTTTGCGCCCTGGTTGCGCGCGAGCTCGTCGGCCGAGGTCCAGCCGAGGGCGCCGGCGAACGCGCCTACACCGGGGTAGAGCGCGAGATAGGCCAATCCCGCGACGAGCGAGCTCGCGGAGAGCGCGATCCACCAGGCCGGCAGGCGCCGCACGCCTTCGCGCAGCACGCCGTGCGCCCACACGTGGCCGCTCGTGCCGTCGGGCTGCGTCGGAATGTCGACGCGCAATCCCCACAGGAAAAGGAACACGGTAATGCCGAGATTGAAGACGACGAGGACGACCACCCACGTCGACCAGAAATCGGTCATCCCTCGTCCCCCGAGTCTTCCATCGGAAGCTTTGCCAGCGCATCGAACTCGCGCTTGTGGTACGGCAGCCAGGCCCACGCCCAGATCCCGATGAAGACGACCATCAAGATCAGCGTGACGAACCCGATGAGCTGTCCCCACAATGGATTCATCGGGAAACCCCCAGCCCTTGCAGATAAGCGACCAGCGCATCCAACTCGGTCTTGCCTTCGACCGCCTTGGGAGCCGCGGCGATGTCGCTCTCGGAGTAAGGGTCGCCCAGCGCGCGCAGGGTGCGCATGCGCGCCGCGATCTCGCTGCCGTCGAGGCTCGCCGATTGCAGCCATCGATAGGCGGGCATGTTCGAATCCGGGACCACCGCGCGCGGGTCGACGAGATGCAGCCGCTGCCACGCATCGGAATACTTGCCGCCGATGCGCGCGAGATCGGGACCGGTGCGCTTGGAGCCCCACTGGAACGGGCGGTCGTACGCGGACTCCGCGACGGCCGACTGGGGACCGTAGCGCTGGGTTTCGAAGCGCAGCGCGCGGATCATCTGCGAGTGGCAGAGATAGCAGCCCTCGCGCACGTAGACGTCCCTTCCCGCCAGGCGCACCGGTTCGTACGGCTTTAACCCCGGCGCCGGAGCGACCGCCTGGGCACGGATGAAGAGCGGCGTGATCTCGGCCAGGCCGCCCAGGGACACCATCACGAGGATCAGGATGCCGAGCAGCCCGGCGTTCTTCTCGATCGCTTCGAAGTACCTGTAGCCGCCCGCCATCGCGCCCCCGTCAGCCGCTCACCGGCAACGGCGTCGGCACCTGGTCCGGCACGGGCTCCGGGATCGGCACCGGGATCGGCTTGATCAGGTGCGCGCGCGCCGCCGCGGCGGTGTGCCACAGGTTCCACGCCATGACGACCATGCCGCCGAGAACGAAGATGCCGGAGAGCCAGCGCACGCCGTACAGGCCCTTGATCGCGATCAGGCTGTCGATGAAGGGGTAGGTGAGCGAGCCGTCGGCATTCGTCGCCATCCACATCAGCCCCTGCGTGATCCCCGCGGTCCACATGGAGATCACGTACAGCAGCACGCCGGTGAGGTGCAGCCAGAAGTGGAGCTCCATCGCGTTGCGGGAATACATCGCCGGCTGGCCGAGCGCGCGCGGCGCCATCGCGTACAGCGAGCCGATGGTGATCATCGCCACCCAACCCAGGGCGCCCGAGTGCACGTGCGCGACCGTCCACTCGGTGTAGTGCGAGAGCGAGTTGACGGTCTTGATCGCCATCATCGAGCCCTCCAGCGTGGCCGCCGCGTAGAACACGAGCGACACCACCATGAATCGCGCCGCCGGATCGGTCCTCAGCAGGTGCCAGGAGCCCCTGAACGTCATCAGGCCGTTCGCCGCCGACCCCCAGCTCGGCATCAGCAGGATCAGGGAAAACGCCATGCCCAGCGACTGGACCCAGTCGGGAAGCGCGGTGTACAGCAGGTGGTGCGGCCCCGCCCACATGTAGATCGAGATCAGCGCCCAGAAATTGACGATCGAGAAGCGGTAGCTCCACAGCGGCTGCTGCGCCTGGCGCGGGACGAAGTAGTACATCATGCCGAGGAAGCCCGCGGTCAGGAAAAAGGCGACCGCGTTGTGGCCGTACCACCACTGCACCATGGCGTCGACCGAGCCCGCGTACACGGGGTACGACTTCGTCAGCGACACGGGCAGCGCGATGTTGTTGACGACGTGCAGGAGGCCGACGGCGATGATGAACGCGCCGTAGTACCAGTTGGCGACGTAGATGTGACGGATGCGACGCCGCGCGATGGTGGCGAAGAACACGACGCCGAAGGAGACCCACACGATGGCGACGGCGACGTCGATGAACCACTCGGGCTCGGCGTATTCCTTGCTCTGCGTGATGCCGAGCGGCATGGTCAGCATCGCGAGCACGCAGCCCAGCTGCCAGCCCCAGAACGTGAACTCCGCCAGGCCGCCGAGCGCGAGCCGCGTGTGGCCGGTGCGCTGCACCACGTAGTAGCAGGTGCCCATCAGCGCCGAGCCGCCGAAGGCGAAGATCACGCCGAACGTGTGGTCGGGGCGAAGGCGGCCAAAAGACAGCCACGGCACGCCGAAGTTGAGGTCGGGCCAGACCATCTCGGCGGCGACGTAGACGCCGATCGCCATTCCGACGATGCCCCAGACGGCGGCAGCGAGGAGGAACAGCCTGACGATCTCGTCGTTGTACGTCTCCGCGGGACGAATCGACGGTTCTCCCTGAATGTCGATTGCAGCTCGGCCCGCCCAAGGCGGCCGGTGACTCAAGCTACCACCCTAGTCCGAGGTTTGCGACTTGGACCTTGGTCCTACATGATTAGAATTCCTGCATGAAGACCACCGCGCCGCCCGATCCGAACACCCGCAAGCCGAAGTTCAGGCCGCCGCCGCTCGCCTGCGACGCGCACTGCCACATTTTCGGCCCGGCCTCGAAGTTCCCTTATGCGCCGGACGCGCCGTATTGGCCGCCGGACTCGCCTTTCGAATCCTTGCAGAAGCTGCATTCCATCCTCGGGATAGAACGCGCCGTGATCGTCCACGCGAGCTGCCACGGCGCCGACATGCGCGTCACGCTCGACGGTATCGCGCGCGCGGGCGGGAAATACCGCGGCACCGCCATCATCGATGCTTCCTACACTGACAAGCAGTTCAGGGAAATGCATGAAGGCGGGATCCGCGGGGTGCGCTTCAATTTCGTGAAGCACCTCGGCGGGCGGCCGGACATGGCGCTCTTCGACCGCACCGTGGCGCGGCTGAAAGAGATGGGCTGGCACCTGATCCTGCACCTCGATTCGGCCGACCTGATCGAATTCCGGAAGAAGTTCGAGGCGATCCGGGTGCCGATGGTGATCGATCACATGGGCCGGGTGAAGGCCGCCGACGGCATGGAACAAGAGCCATTCAGGGTTCTTTTGAATTTCATGAAGCTCGAAACGTTCTGGGTGAAGGTCTGCGGCGCGGAGCGCGTCTCGTCGAAGGGGCCGCCATTCGACGACGCGCTGCCCTTCGCGCGCGCGCTGATCGAGGCGGCGCCGGACCGGATCCTCTGGGGCACCGACTGGCCGCATCCGAACGTCGGCCAGCACATGCCGAACGACGGGGATCTGGTGGATCTCTTCGCACGCATGGCGCCGGAGCCGGAGCTTCAGCGCAGGATCCTGGTGGACAATCCCGCCCGGTTGTACGGCTTTCAGGAGTTCAAGTCATGAACGCTCCAGCGCTCGCATTCATCGGCTTCGGCGAGGCCGGCCAGGCGCTCGCCGCCGGCTTTCGCACCGAAGGCGTCAGCGCCATCGCCGCGTGGGACATCCTGTTTCCGGATGGACCGGGCGGGGCGCGGCTGCGCGCCGCCGCCGAGCGCATCGGCGTGCGGGTGGGGCGCGACAGCGGCGACGCGGTGCGCGGCGCCGACATCGTGTTCTCCGCGGTGACCGCGGCCTCGAACCTCGAAGCGGCGCGCGCGGCTGCGCCGGGGCTCTCGGCAGGGCAGTTCTACGTCGAGCTCAACTCCGTCTCGCCTAACCGCAAGCGCGAGGCGGGCGCGATTGTCGGCAACCGCGCGCGGTTCATCGGCATGGCAGTGATGGCGCCTGTGCACCCGCTGCGGCAAAAAACGCCCGTCCTGATTTCGGGCCCGGCGGCGAAAGACCTGCTGCCGTTGCTCAAGCGCTGCGGCATGGAGGTCGAGGAAGTCGGGGCCGATGTCGGCGCGGCGGCCGCGATCAAGATGGTGCGCAGCGTCATGGTGAAGGGGCTCGGCGCGCTGACGCAGGAATGCTTCCTCGCCGCGCGGCGCGCCGGCGTCGAGGACCGCATCATCGCTTCGCTCACGCAGAGCTATCCGATGATCGACTGGGGCAAGTTCGCCGACTACAACCTCGAGCGCATGGCGACCCACGGGCTGCGGCGAGCGGCCGAGATGCGGGACGTCTGCGAAACGCTCGAAAGCCTCGGCGTCGAGCCCGCGCTGACCCGCGGCACCGTCATCCGCGAGCAGCGCACCGGCGAGGCGCAGCTGAAGCAGAAGTTCGGCGGAACGGTGCCCCAGGACCGCGCTGCGATCCTCGACGCGCTGACCGCGCAAGAGCGCGAACCGCTGGTTTAAACTCGCCGCATGGCAAGGATTATCGGCGGCATCGGCACTTCGCACGTGCCGACGATCGCCATGGCGTTCGACAAGGGGAAGCGCGAGGACCCGGACTGGAAGCCGCTGTTCCAGGGCTACGAGCGCGTGGCGCGCTGGCTCGAGGAAAAGCGCCCCGACGTGCTGTTCTTCTGCTTCAACGATCACGCCACGAGCTTCTTCTTCGACCACTACCCGACCTTCGCGCTCGGCGTGAGCGAGCGCTACGAGATCGCCGACGAAGGCCTGGGCCCGCGCCGGATCCCGCCGCTCAAGGGCCATGCCGCGCTCTCTCGCCACATCGCGCGCTCGCTGGTCGATGCGGAGTTCGACATTTCGGTGTTCCAGGACACCCCGCTCGACCACGGGCTGCACTCGCCGCTCACCATGATGTGGCCGTCGCAGCCGGATTGGCCGGGGCGCGTGGTGCCGCTCGTCGTCAACGTGATCCAGCAGCCGATGCCCAGGCCGAGCCGCTGCTTTGCCCTGGGCAAGGCGCTGCGCAATGCGATCGAGTCCTATCCCGAGGACCTCGAGGTGGCGATGGTGGGGACCGGCGGCCTCTCGCACCAGATGATCGGCGAGCGCGCGGGCTTCAACGACGAGCGCTGGGACCGCGAGTTCCTCGAGCTGATCGATCGCGACCCCGAGCGCCTCGCGCGCATGTCGATCGAGGATTTCATGCGCCTGGGCGGCAACGAGGGCGCCGAGATCATCATGTGGCTCATCATGCGCGGCGCGCTGGCGCCGAACGCTCGCAAGATCCACCAGAACTACTACCTGCCGATGACCACGGCCATGGCCGTGGCAGTCTTCGAGTGAACCCGAGAACAGGGGGGAAATAAACGTGGTCTGTCCCTGTTTTTCCTTCTTGTGAGCTACGTGTTCGACCTCGAGCGCAGCGCGAAGGGATTGCGGCTGAACCGCTTCCTGCACGGCCTGACACGGCAGAACGAGCGCAAGCTCTTCCTCGAGAATCCGGAAGTGGCGATGCAAAATCTTTCCGCGGAAGAAAAGGGCATGGTGCGGCGCCTGGACTGGAAGTCGATGCAGGACTACGGCGCGAGCTTTTTCTGCCTCGAGAAGCTCGCCCGCGCGAAGGGGGTGTCCAACCCCGAGATGGTGGCCGCCTTCCGCGGCGAGACGCTGGAGCAGTTCCTCAAGACGCGCCGGGTGCCCGGGGCAAGGTAATGAGGGGAAGATGCAGGACAAGCTCAAACGGAACAAAGAGAACGCGATGGCGTTCTACGACCTGATGTTCAACCAGTCGAAGCCGCGCGAGGCGATGGAGCGCTATGCCGGCGCGCACTACACCCAGCACAACCCGCACGTGGGCGACGGCAAGGAGCCGTTCATCGCCTATTTCGAGCGCATGGCGCGCGCGTATCCCGGGAAGAAAGTCGAGTTCAAGCACGCCATCGCCGAAGGCGACTACGTGGTGCTCCACTGCCGGCAGCTCTGGCCGGGCGACGTCAACCCGGAATGGGCGGGAATCGACATCTTCCGCCTCGACGACAACGGCAAGGTGGTGGAGCACTGGGACGTGCTGCAAGTCGTGCCCAAGACCTCGGCCCACCCGAACGGAATGTTCTAGCCCATGCTCAAGACGCTGATGGGGGAGTACCCCGTTACCAGGCAATTCCACACCCACACCGACAAGTTCGCCTTCGCCGACGCCAAGAAGAACCCCGCCAGCGCGTTCAAGCGGACGGTGCGAGACCTCGAGTTCGACGTCTCCGAGATGGCGATCATGACCCACCTGATCGCAAAGGCGCACGGCAAGCCCTACCGCCTGCTGCCTTTCGTGGTGCTGGCTCGCTACCAGCATCCCTTCATCGTCTACAACGCCGCGCGGGGGGTGCTCGCGCCGGAGGACTTGCACGGAAAGCGCGTCGGCGTGCGCTCGTATTCGGTGACCACCGGCGCCTGGATCCGGCACATCCTCGCCGAGGACCACGGCATCGACATCGCCCGGATTCGATGGATCACTTTCGAGGAGCCGCATGTGGCGGAGTTTCGCGACCCGCCCAACGTGCAGCGCGCCCCGGCCGGCAAGGAGATCAAGGCCATGCTGCAGGCGGGCGAGCTCGACGCGGCGATCATGGGCGCCATTCCGCAGGACGAGAACATCCGGCCGCTGATCCGCGACCCCGAAGCCGCGGGCAAGCGCTGGACCGAGAAGCACGGCGCCATCCAGCTCAACCACCTGGTGGTGGTGAAATCGAGCCTCTCGCGCGACATGGCCGACGAGGTGTACCGCCTGCTCGTCGAGAGCAAGAAGGCGGCCGGCAACCCGCCGATGCTGCCGCACGGCCTGGAGGCGAACCGCCGGAACCTCGAGGTCGCCATCGACTGCGCCTACAAGCAGGCGCTGATTCCACGGCGCTTCAGCGTGGACGAGCTTTTCGAATGATCGGAGAAAGAATGAAACGCCTTGCCGGGTTTGTCCTTGGAGTCGTCGTTTCCATCGCCGCGTATGCGCAGGCGTATCCCACCAAGCCCATCCGTCTCGTCGTGCCCTTCGGCCCCGGCGGCGTCGCCGACATTACTGCGCGCACCGTGACGCCCGAGGTGAGCAAGGGCCTCGGCCAGCAGTTCGTGATCGAGAACAAGCCGAGCGCAGGCGGCGCGGTCGCGGGCCAGGACGTGGCGCGCTCGGCGCCCGACGGCTACACGCTGCTCCTCATCAACAACGGCACCGCGGTGAGCAAGGCGCTCTTCAAGTCGCTGCCTTACGATCCCGAGCGCGACTTCGAGATGATCAGCACCGTCGGGTTCTTTCCCCTGGTCATCATGACCGACTCGAAGTCGCCGTTCAAGAACCTGCAGGGTTTCGTCGCGGCAGCGAAGAAGAATCCCGGCAAGCTCAACGTCGGCACCATCGGCATCGGCAGCACGCAACACCTCGCGGCGGAGCTCTTCAAATCGGTGACCGGCACCAACTTCCAGATCATTCCGTACAAGTCGACCGGCGAGGTCGTCACCGCGGCGAAGAGCGGCGACGCCGCGGCGATCTTCGAGTTCCTCGCGCCCATGACCTCGCACATCAAGTCCGGAAACCTGCGCCCGCTCGCCACCACGGTCGCGAAGCGCTTTCCCACGATCCCCGACGTGCCGACCGCGATCGAGGCCGGCGTTGCCGGCTACGACGTCGCCTCCTGGAACGGCCTGGCGGCGCCGGCCAAGACCCCGCGCGCGGTCATCGACCGCCTGCACAACGAGGTCGCGAAGGTGCTTGCCTCGCCCGACATCCAGAAGCGCCTTGCCGACTTGGGCGTCGACGCGCGTGCCAGCACGCCCGAGGAGCTGCGCAAGTTCTTCGCCTCCGAGACCCAGCGTTGGGCCAAGGTAGTCGAAACCGCGAAGATCCCGAAGCAATAGTCGGCGTAACAAAAGTCCGGGTAGACTGGTGCGGTAACTGCGCGCCAGCGTAGGGTTTTTCCCGACTTTCCGGCTATTCATGAATCCCATCTCCCGCAAGCTCAGCATCGGCGTTCCCGGCCTCGACGAGATCCTCGGAGAGGGTCTGCCGCGCGACTGCCTCTACCTCGTCGAGGGCGCTCCCGGGGTCGGCAAGACCACGCTGGCGATGCAGTTCCTTCTCGAGGGCAAGCGCCGGGACGAAAAGTGCCTCTATGTGACGCTCTCTGAAACGAAGCTCGAGCTCGAGGCCGTCGCGCTATCCCACGGCTGGAACCTGGACGGGATCTCGATCGTCGAGCTCTCGGCGATCGAGCGCGCGATCGGCGGCAAGGGACCGACGACGCTCTTCCAGTCTTCGGAAGTGGAGCTCACGCAGCTCACCAAGCTCTTCATGGACGAGATGGAGCGCGGCCGGCCCAAGCGCCTGGTGCTCGATTCGCTCTCCGAGATGCGCATGCTGGCGCAGAGCCCGCTGCGCTACCGGCGAGAGATCCTTCGCCTCAAGCAGCGGCTCAGCGAGCTCGGCTGCACGGTGCTGCTTCTCGACGACAGGACTGCGGAGAACTCCGACGTCCAGGTGCACAGCATCGTGCACGGGGCGCTGTCGCTCAGCGCGGCGCCGCTCAACTACGGGATCTTCCGCCGCAGCCTCTCCGTCACCAAGCTGCGCGGCGTGAGTTACCGGGAAGGAAACCACGACTACACGATCGAAAAGGGCGGCCTGCGCGTCTTCGCCCGGCTCATCGCCTCGGAGCACCACACGCCTTTCAGGAAGACGGCCGCCGCGAGCGGCAATGCCCAGCTCGATAGGCTGCTCGGCGAGGGGCTGCACTATGGCACCAGCAACCTGATCATCGGCCCCGCGGGCAGCGGGAAGTCGACGATCTCGACCATGTACGCGCATGCCGCGGCCAGTCGCGGCGAGCGCGTGAACTACTACATCTTCGACGAGACCCGGGCCACCCTGTGCCAGCGCGCGGAGGACATGAAGATCAACCTCGCGCCGCTCATGCAATCGGGCATGCTGAAGATCGAGCAGCTCGATCCGGCGGTGATCTCGCCGGGCGAGCTGGCGTTCCGCATCCGCTCCGCGGTGGAGCAGGAAAAGGTGCGCATGGTGGTCCTCGACAGCCTGAACGGCTACGTCACCGCCATGCCGCACGAGGAGTTCCTGCACCTGCACCTGCACGAGCTGCTGACGTACCTGAACCAGCAGGGCGTCATGACGATGATGGTGCTCGCGCAGCACGGGCTGGTGGGCCACATGGGCGCCCCGATCGACGTCAGCTACCTTGCCGACAGCGTCATCATCACGCGCTTCTTCGAGGCGCTGGGCAACATCCGCAAGGCCATCTCGATCATCAAGAAGCGCAGCGGCCCGCACGAGGCCGCCGTGCGCGAGCTGACTTTGACCTCCGGCGGGGTCGTGGTCGGACCGCCGCTCACCGACTTCCAGGGCGTGTTGACGGGCGTGCCCTCGTACCTGGGCGGCGAAAAGGGCGGCAGCGCGGGCAGAGGCTGAGCGCACCGTGAACGCGCCCGCGGAGGCAGCGGCATGCATCGTGTCGCCGAACGCCGCCGACGCCGAGCTCGCGGTCAGGCTGCTCGAGGAAACCGGCGTAGCGGCGCGAGCCTTCGCCAGCGTGCGCGACCTGGCGGGGGCGCTGGACGACACGGTCGGCTGCCTCATCCTGGTCGAGGAGGCACTCCTCGCCGAGGACATCCCGGCGTTGCGCGAGGCGGTCGCGGGCCTGCCGGCCTGGCGCGACCTCCCGCTCATCCTCGTGTCCCGCGACGTCGGCGCGCTCGGCGCGGTCGCGGCCGACGCTTTCCCGGACTCGGGAAACGTGACGCTGCTCGGCCGCCCGCTCAACGCGCACACGCTGGTCTCGGCGGTTCAGGTTGCGCTGCGGGCAACGGCGCGCCAGCGCGAAGTCCGCGACCTCATCGCGCAGCGCGAGCAGGCGGTCAAGGCACGCGACGAGTTCCTCGCGATGCTCGCGCACGAGCTGCGCAATCCGCTGGCGCCGATGAGCAACGCGCTGCACATCATGCGCATGCTGAAGACCGACGACCCGGCTGCCTTGAAGAGCATCGAGATCCTCGAGCGCCAGGTCGGTCATGTCGTGCGCATGGTGGACGACCTGATGGACGTGGCGCGCCTGGAGCGCGGCAAGGTGGTCCTGAAAAAAGAACGCCTCGACTTGAACCGTGTGGTGTCGTCCGCCGTGGAGAGCTGTCTGCAGGCGGCGCAGGCGAGGGGCCACCACGTGAGCGTGCGTTTTGGCACCGACGCGCTGCCCGTGGACGGCGACGCGGTACGGCTGGAGCAGATCGTGTGCAACCTGGTGAACAACGCCGCCAAGTTCACCATCCGCCCCGACGAGATCCTCGTCAAGACATCGGTGGAGGCCGGCTCGGCGCTGGTCGCGGTGGAGGACAGGGGCGTCGGTTTTCCTGCGGACTCGGCCGAGCGCCTGTTCGATCCGTTCCTTCAGGTCAATCCGACGCTCGAACGCAGCGCCGGGGGGCTCGGCATGGGCCTTACGATCGTGCGGCGTCTGGTCGAGCTGCACGGGGGGTCGGTTCACGCCGCGAGCGCCGGACCGGACAAGGGGTCCCGCTTCACGGTGCGCATTCCGCTCGCTTCCGGCGTGGCGCCGGTGCACGCACACCCCGAGCGGCCGCCTGCCCGGCCGCGCCGGCGGCGCGTGGTGGTCGTCGAAGACAATCCCGACATCCGCGAAACGCTGCGCATGCTCCTCCACCTCTGGGGGCACGAGGTCGCGATGGCGAGCGACGGCCGCTCCGGCGTGGACCGTGTTCTGCAGGAGCGTCCCGACGTGGCGCTCATCGACGTGGGGCTTCCCGGCATGAACGGCTACGAGGTGGCGCGCGCCATCCGAAAAAGCATTCCGGAAGGCGCGATCCGGCTGATTGCGGTCACCGGCTACGGCCAGCCCTCGGATCGGGAGGCCGCCCTGAATGCCGGTTTCGACACGCATCTCCTCAAGCCGATCTCCCCGACGCTACTGCAGCGATTGCTGGCCGAGTAGGCGGTGACTCAATTCCCGGCGAGCCAGGTCTTGGCCTGCGCGAGCTCCGGGCGAGCGTCGCCCTTGCCTGCCAGTTCCACCAGCTTCGTGTAGTGCGCACGGGCCCGCCCGGCGTCGCCGGCGCGCGCCGCGGCGAGCGCCGCGCCGTAGGTGCCGCGGAAGCGGTTCGGATTGTCGACCGCGGACGCTTCGAACTCCTTCAGCGCCTGCGCGGGCTGGTTCAGCTCGAGCAGCATCTCGCCGAGCATCTCGCGCGACGGCGCCAGGTGGCCCGGCGTGACCGTCGCCTTCTCGGCGGCGTCCTGGCGGTCGGCGGACTGCCGCATCAGTGCGAGGGCCGTTTCGCGGCGGCCTTGCGCCAGCTCGATCCAGGCCTGCCCGGCGAGGCGCTGGATCTCGACCTGCTCGGTCCAGTACGCGTCCTTGCCGGCAAGCGCGTCGCGCAGCTTCGCGAGCTGCGCAACGTCGTCCTGCGCCGCGCCTGCATTGCCTGAGCGCGCTGCGCCGACGGCGC
Source organism: Burkholderiales bacterium (assembly GCA_036406675.1). Classification (GTDB taxonomy): domain Bacteria; phylum Pseudomonadota; class Gammaproteobacteria; order Burkholderiales; family SG8-39; genus SCGC-AG-212-J23. The sequence continues at coordinate 40,549 of DASXAO010000033.1, read as the reverse complement.
GCGCAAAGTGCGTCACGGCGTCGGCGTAGGGCCACTTGCTCGCCTGGGGCTTGAGCTGCGCCGCCATTTTCCAGTCGCCGCGCTCCATCGCGTAGCGAGCGGCGGATGCCGCGAGACCGTAGGCGCCGGAGTTGCGCTCGTAGCGTGCGGCCTCGGGAGCGCCGCGTTCGATGGCGCGCTTCGCCTCGGCGTCGCGGCCGAGCTGCAGCGCCGCGTAGACCTGGTAGTCGATCGCGTGCAGCACGTCGTCCGGAACGTTGGTCTTGCGAGCGGTTTCTTCGGCGCGGCGGTTGGTCGCGATCGAGTCTTCCCAGGCGCCGACGCGCGTGAAGATGTGCGAGGGCATGTGCAGGGCGTGGGCCGCCGAGGGGGCGATCGCGGCGTACTTGCGCGCGGCCGCGTAGCCCTTGGCGGCGATCGGGGGATAGTCGTAGCTGTGGATGAGGTAATGCGCTACGCCCGGGTGGTCGGGGTGGGCGGCGAAGATCGGCTCGAGAATGGCTGCCGCCTTGAGCTGGCGCGAATACGTCTTGTCGCTGAGATCCGCAGCGATATTGAGCGCGAGCGCGTAGAAGATCGCGGCCTCGCTGTCCTGCGGATACCGCGCCGCAAGCTGCTCCATGGCCTTCTCGTACTTCAGCGCCCGCTCCCGCCAGGGCGCGCGGTCGTGGGTGTAGAAGGCGGCGATTGCTTCGATGTAGTCGCGCTCCCGCCGGGTTTTCGTCGGCGCCGCCAGGCCCTTGTCCACCGCCGCCTGGCCCTCGAGCAGCGCCTTTTCCGCGGGCTGCCCGCCGAACGGGTTGAGGAGGCGATTGACCCCCAGGCCCCAGTAGGCGATGGAGCAGGAAGGGTCTGCCTCCAGGACCTCGAGGAAAGCCTTTCGGCCCTCCGGGAACCAGAACGAGTGCAGCAGCGCCACGCCGCGCTCGAACCGCGCCTGGACCTTGGGATCGCAGGAGGTCGGGAAGCTGACGCTTCCGAGCTGCTCCGGGGCCAGCCCGGTAACCTGCGCGGTGGTCCGCGGGGGGTCGTCATGCGCGAGCGCCGCCGGCGCCGCCAGTCCCAGAAAGAATGCGCCGATGAGCGTCGTCCGCCAGTTGTTCATGTCTCTCCTCCGTTCGTAAGCAGGCAAGGACATTCAAGTCGAACCCGGTCCGTAAAGTCCCGAGGAAACGGCTAACCTTTGGCGAAGGAATTCGAATTCCGCATAATTCAAGGCGTTGGAGACTGAAATGCCCCCTCACGAGCAGAGCCTGCGGGTCGGCGACTGGGCGGTCGAGCCGCCGCTGAACCAGCTCTCGGCGGCGGGCAGAACCGTCAAGCTCGAGCCCAAGGCGATGGCCGTCCTCGTCTACCTGGCGCAACGCCGGGGCGAGGTCGTGAGCCGGGATGCGCTGCTCGCCGCGGTGTGGCCCGGCGTGGTGGTAAGCGACGACGCAGTCACCCAGGTGATCATCAAGCTGCGCAAGGCGCTCGGCGACGCGACGGAGAGCCCAGCCTATATCCAGACGATCTCGAAGCGCGGCTACCGCCTGGTCGCCCCCGTCGGCCCGCCACAGGCAGCCGCGGGACGGAAAGCGAAACGGTGGATTCCCTGGCTCGCGGCGGGCGGGCTGGCGGCCGCGATCCTGGCAGGCGGGACCCTCTGGTGGAATCAGGACAGGCCGGCTTCGGTAGCGACCCTCGAGCTTGAAGCAACGCGCGCCGCGCAGCCTACTGTCAAGATCAGGCCGTTCGAGGCCTTGGGAGACGATCCGGAGGCGGCGCTGCTGGCGCGCGGCCTGACCGCGGACCTCGCCACCGATCTTTCGAAGGTGGAAGGGCTCTCGGTCATCGGAGCAGGGTCGGCGGGCGATGCGCAGAGCCCGGGCGCGCAATCCGAGAGCGCGGCTGTCCGCTACGTCGTGTCCGGTTCCGTGCAACGCGTCGATGACCGCGTCCGCTTGAACGTGCGTCTTTCGGATGCGCAGACCGGCAAGCAGTTGTGGTCGGAGCGCTTCGACCGCGCGCTGAACGGCTTTTTCGCCGTCCAGGAAGAGCTCGGGCCGAAAATCCTCCAGATCCTGCCCGCCAAGGTGAGCGAGGCCGAGCTGCGGCGCATGGCCCAGCGGGATACCGGCAACCTCGAGGCCTACAAATACTTCCAGCGTGGTCAGGCGGCGCTGCTCGTGCGCCAGAAGGCCGAGAACGAAACCGCGCGCGACATGTTCCGCCGCGCCATAGCGCTCGACGCGAGCTTCGCGCGCGCCCATGCGGCGCTCGCCCTGACCTACGCTGCGGATTACCGCAACCAATGGGTGAGCGACGGCGCGGCCGCGCTGGAGCGCGCTTTCGATCTGGCGCGCACGGCGCGCGAGATCAACCCGGATATTCGCGAAACGTACTGGGTGCTCGGTTTCGTGCACCTCGAGCGACGCGAGCACGCCCAGGCGCTGCGCTACCTCGAGACCGCGGTGGAGCTCTATCCGTCCTTCGCCGACGCCTACGCGCTGATGGCCGGGATCAAGACCTACGTCGGACGCCCGTCGGAGGCGCTGCCGCTTCTGCGCACCGCCTTGCGCCTCAATCCGGAGGGAAGCTCGCTCTACTTTCTCATTCTCGGCCGGACTTATTTTGCGCTCGGCGATGCGGAACAGGCGCGTTTGAACCTGGAGCACGCGCTGAAGCGCAATCCGGTCAACCTCGAGGCGAATGTCTACATGGCCGCGCTGCAGGTGGCCGCCGGCGACAAAGCGGCGGCGGCCTGGAAGGCCGATGAAATCCGCGCGCTCCAGCCTGGCTTCACCACCCGCGCCTGGATGGAAACCCAGCCGCTGACCGATCCGGCCCAGAAGACCCGGCTCGTGCAAGCACTGGGCGAGCTGGGACTCTGAGCGACTTCCGCCTGTTCCTCGCCGGGCGGTTCTTCGCCGCGCTGGCGCTGCAGATGCAGTCGGTCGCGATCGGCTGGTATCTCTACGACCGCACCGGCAACGCGATGGCGCTCGCCTATGCCGGGCTCGCGGTGTTCCTGCCGATCGCGCTGTTCACTCTTCCCGGCGGCGATGTCGCCGACCGCGTGGACCGGCGTTGGATCCTTGGCAGCGCGCATGTCGCGCAGGCCATCGGCTCGGCAGTCCTGTTTTCGGCCGTGTTTCTGCAAACAACGAAGATCTGGCCGTTCTATGCCGTGCTCGCGCTCGCCGGCACGGCGCGCGCCTTTTCGGGACCCGCGGTGCAATCGCTGCTGCCTTTCCTCGTGCCGCGCGAGCGCTTTCCCCAGGCCGTGGCCTGGAGCTCCTCGGCGCAGCAGACCGCGACGGTGCTAGGGCCCGCGGTCGGCGGCCTGATCTACCTGGCCGGCGCGCCCGCGAGCTTCGCGGCCTGCAGCCTCGCCTCGCTCGCGGTGGCGAGCTGCTGGTTCTCGATCCGCGCCCGCGGCGGGGTCGCTCACGCCGCCGCCGGCAGCGCCGTGGCGCGGCTGTTCGAAGGCCTGCGCTACCTGCGCGTGAACCGCGTGCTGTTGGGGGCGATCTCGCTCGACCTCTTCGCCGTGCTCCTCGGCAGCATCACCGCGCTCCTTCCCATCTACGCGCGCGACATCCTGGGCGCCGGCCCGGACGGGCTCGGCCTCATGCGCAGCGCCGTGGCGGTGGGCGCGGTGACGATGGGCCTCGCGCTCGCGCAGCTTCCCGGGGCGCGCCAGGCGCACGCCGGCGCGATGCTTTTCACCGGCGTCGCGGTGTTCGGCGTCGCGGCGCTCGCCTTCGGGATCTCCAGGAACTTCTTTCTGTCGCTCGCCTTGCTCGCCGTCATGGGCGCGGCCGACATGATGAGCGTGTTCGTGCGCGCGAGCGTGGTGCAGCTCGGCACCCCCGACGAGATGCGCGGCCGCGTGAGCGCGGTGCACTCGCTCTTCGTCGGCACCGCGAACGAGCTCGGCGACTTTCGCGCCGGCTCCATGGCGGCGTGGCTCGGCGCGGTTCCCGCGGTGCTCGCCGGCGGCTGCGCGACGCTGGGAGTCGTGGCGGTCTGGCGCTGGCTTTTCCCCGAGCTGCGCCGCGTGCGGCACCTCTCCGGGGTCAAGGCCTAGGTCAAGGCGTTCCGACGAAGCCGATATAGGCGCCGCACGCGTGCTCGGGCGGCACGAGCATCGCCTGCTCGCCGGTGTTGCGCGTGCCGCGCGCCGGAGGCGGAACGCCGTGCTCGGTCAGCCAGCGGGCGGCGGCGTCCATGCTTTTCGTCCGGTAGAGCACCTGGAAAGGTCCGGGTCCGCGGCGAGAGAGCGCATCCGCACAGGGACCGGGCGCATAGGGATGGGCAAGCGTCAGGCCGGAGGTCCCGAGCTGGAAAACGGCCATCTCGGCCATGATCACCGTGCCGCGCGTGATCGGCGGCTTCGCCATGCCGAGGACGCGCGAGTAGGTGTCGACCTCGGCGGCGAGATCGCTGACCGCGATATAAGCCCGCTCGGTGCGATAGGCGCCGTTGGGATGAGCCGCACCCGCGGGACGCCGCTCGGCGAGCGGAGTGATGTGCTCGATGAAGAACACCGGCAGGGGATTGCGCGGCCCGAGCATGGCGAGCTTCCAGCGGCGCTGCGCGCCCGACGGGGTTCGCCGTTCGCCTTCGGCGACGTCGCCGACCTCCACGCCGCGTGCGCGCATCGCGGCGACGTCGGCGTGAAGGTCGTCGCTCTGCACGATGAGAAAGCGAAGGCCGCCGCCGCGCTCGGCGAGCTCGATCAGGCCGCCCCAGACGCGTCCGCGCGCGTACTCGTCGCGGTCGCGGATCGCGATCAGCTCGAGGTAGTCCTCCTCGTTGAAGGCGATGGCGTTGTGCGTGCCCTTCCCGGGATGCTCGCCGCCGGGCTGCACGTTGAATCCGAGGCGTGCGTACGCGTCGATGCCCTGGTCCAGCTCCGGGACCGCGATCATCACATGGTCGATGCGGGTGAAGCTCACGCGGGCGGCTACGCCTACTCTGCCTTGATTCCGGCGCGATCCACCACGCTGCGCATGCGCTTCAGGCCGTCCTGCGTCCACTTCGTGACCGTCTCGGGCGGCGAGCCGATCGGGTCGAGCCCCTGCGCGATCAGCTTGTCGCGCACGTCGGGCGAAGCGATCGCCTTGACGAGCTCGGCGTTCAGGCGCTCGACGATCGGCCTGGGCGTGCCAACCGGGGCGACGAGCGAGGCCCAAGTCTGCCATTCGAACCCGGGCACGCCGGCCTCGGCCATGGTGGGCACGTTCGGCAGCAGCGGCGAGCGCTTCGCGCTCGGCACGCCGAGCGCCCGCAAGCGGCCGGAGTTGATGTAGGGCTGCACGATCGACACGGCGCCCAGGTGCACCTGCACCTGGTTGGAGATGACGTCGAGCGCGGCCTGCGTCGCGCCGCGGTAGGGGATGTGCACCAGGTAGATGCCGGTCGCCGCCTTGAAGGCTTCCATTGCGACGTGCTGCGGGCTGCCCACGCCGCCCGAGGAGTAGTCGATCTTTCCGGGCCGGCCCTTCGCGTATGCGACGAGATCGCCCACCGTCTTCACCGGCAGGTCGTTGTTCGCCACCAGCACCCAGGTGATCCCGGCGACCACGCCGATCGGCACGAAGTCCTTCAGCGGATCGTACGGAACCGGGCGCACGTTCGGGATCATGGTGAGGATGCTGTCGTTCAGCACGCCGATCGTGTAGCCGTCGGGCGGGGCGCGCTTCACGCGCTCGGCGCCGATCAGGCCGGCGGCGCCGGGCTGGTTCTCCACCAGGATCTGGCGCCCGAGGTTGTCGCTCATCTTCTGCGCCACGATGCGCACCATGACGTCGACCGCGCTGCCGGCCTGCAGCGGCATGAGGAACAGGATGGGCTTGGACGGATAGTCCTGCGCGGCACAGGCCAGCGCCCACGAGGCGAACAGGAAAGCGGCGGCCGTGCGGATCGATCGGATCATGCGAGTTTCTCCCTGGTTCTCGATTTTGGCAGAATCCGCCCGGTGCCGCTCCTTACTCTCGCCGACGCCTCGCTCGCCTACGGCGACCTGCCGCTCCTGGACGAAGCCTCGTTCTCGCTCGAGGCGGGCGAGAAGATCGGCCTCATCGGCAGGAACGGCACCGGCAAGTCCTCGCTCCTCGGCGCGATCGCCGGCACCCTCGCGCTCGACGACGGCGAGGTGCGCCGGCGCGAGCGCCTCTCCATTGCCCTGGTGACGCAGGAGCCCGCGGTGCCCGAGCGCTCGGCCGCGCCGGGGCACGTGCTCGAGAAATTCCTGCACCTCTTCAAGCTCGACGCCCCGCCGGTGTCCGGCGGCGAGAGGAAGCGCGCCGCCCTGGCCCACGCCTTCGCGCTCGAGCCCGAGCTCCTGCTGCTCGACGAGCCGACCAACCACCTGGATATCGACGGGATCGTGCAGCTCGAGAGCCTGCTCTCGAGGACCCACGCGGCTATCGTCGTCACCCACGACCGCGCCTTCCTCGACCGTGTCGCCACGCGGATCATCGAGCTCGACCGCGGCCGGCTGCGGTCCTATCCCGGAAACTATTCCGACTTCGAGCGCCGCAAGGCGGGCGAGCTCGAGGCCGAGGCGGTTGCCCATCACAAGTTCGACAAGTTCTGGGCGCAGGAGGAAGCCTGGATCCGCAAGGGCATCGAGGCGCGCCGCACCCGCAACGAAGGCCGCGTGCGCCGCCTCGAGCGCCTGCGCGATGAGAGGAGCGCCCGGCGCGAGCGCATCGGCCAAGTGCGCCTCGCGATCGGCGAAGGCCAGCGCTCCGGCAAGCTGGTGGCCGAGCTTACGGGCGTTTCGAAGAAATTCGCGGAGGCCGAAATCGTCAAGGGCCTCGACCTCATCGTCTCGCGAGGCGACCGGCTGGTCCTCGTCGGTCCCAATGGCGCCGGCAAGACGACCATCCTCAAGCTCATTCTCGGCAGCCTCGCGCCCGACTCGGGGCGCGTGCGCCTCGGCGCCAACGTCCAGCCCGCCTACTTCGACCAGATGCGCGAGCAGCTCGACCCCGAGAAGACCGTCGCCGAGACCGTGAGCCCCGGTTCCGACTGGGTCGAGCTGTCCAGCGGTCGCAAGCACGTCATGAGCTATCTCGGCGACTTCCTCTTCCCGCCGCGACGCGCCAACTCGCCGGTCCGCATGCTCTCCGGCGGCGAGAGGAACCGCCTGCTCCTGGCGCGCCTCTTCTCCCGCCCCGCGAACGTCCTCGTCCTCGACGAGCCGACCAACGATCTCGACATCGAGTCCCTGGAGCTCCTCGAAGCGGCGCTCCAGGACTACGCCGGCACGATCCTGCTGGTCTCCCACGACCGCGCCTTCCTCGACAACGTCGCCACGCAGACCCTGGCCGCGGAAGGAAACGGGCGCTGGAAGGAATACGCCGGCGGCTACACCGATTGGACGCGGCAGCGTCCCGCCGCCGAGCCCCCGACCCGGGAGTCGCCGGCTCCGGGCGAGCGCAAGGCTTCGCCTCGCGAGAAGCCGCGGATCAAGCTCACCTACAAGGAAACCCGCGAGCTCGAATCGCTGCCGAAGGAGATCGAGGCGCTGGAAGCCGAGCAGAAGTCACTGCACGCGAAGATGAACGAGCCGCAGTACTACAGGCAGCCGCCCGAGACGCTGCGCGCGAACCAGCGCCGGGTCGCCGAGATCGAGGACCTCCTGCTGGCGAAGCTGGAGCGCTGGCACCAGCTCGAGCCGTAGAAAAAAGACTACCCGGTGCGTGAAGGGCGGGACTGTATCGCGGCGACGATTTTCTCGAGCCGCGCGCGCGACGTCTCGTCGGGCCGAGGGGTCGAGGCGGCTTCCAATAGCCAGCGCTCGATGTCGGCGGGCGAGGCGCCGGCATCGGGGCGGCGGTTCTCCATCGCGAACTTGAGCGCGTTCATTTTCAGCTGCCGCCGCGCGGCCGCGAATTCGGCGGGGCTGTCGATGTCGCAGGCGGCTTCGAGGCTCAGCAGCGTGTCGGGGAGGGGCGGGCGTTTCGCGGGCGCAGTGCCCTTGAAGCGCGCGTCCATCGCGGTCTTCCACGCGGCGGGCAGATCGGTGAGCGCGTTCCAACGCGTTTCGACGTCGGGCGAATCTGTGCCGGCTTCGCGCTCGCCGCAAATGCGCATGGCCGAGAGGAGGGCGTCGTAGCGCGCCTGGGCGGCGCGCTCGGCGATGGCGCGGAGGCGCTTGTTCGCGGCGTCGCGTGCCTCGCGGAAGCGGGCTTCGAGCCTGGCGGCCTGCGGGCCGTGGATGCGGGGACTTGCGCGCCACGCGGCGTCGGCGTCGGCAAGGGCGCGCTTGATCTCCGAGGCGTTATCAGGAGAAACAGCGAGGAGTGTAGCGATGACGGCCTCGCGGGCCTTGATGGGCGCGATCGCTTCCGCTTCGCGCGCGGCGCGGGCCGCGTCGCGCGCCGTGAAGACAGCATCGGTCGCCGCCTTGAACGCGGTCCACAGCGCGTTCTCCTCGCGGCGCGGCAGCGGCAGCGATTTGGCGTGGGCCTGCCACTTCGTCTGCAGGGCGCGCACCTTGTCGATCGAGTCGCGCGCGAGCGGGCCTGCCGGTCCAGTGAGGCTCTTCGCCTCGCTGATAAGGCGTTCGCGCTCCTGGGCGGCCTCCTTATACGCCTGCGCGAGCGGTTCTTCGAGCGCCCGCAGCGCCGCAGCGAGGCGCGCTTCCACGGATTTTTCGCCCTTCTGGGCTTCGCGCGGCACGGTGTGCTCGACGGGTCCCAGCTTGCGCCAGGCGATTTTGGCGTCTTCGACGGTACGCGCGAGGGCACGCCAGTCGGCCGCGGCGAAATCAAATTTGGATCTGGCCTCGGCGAGGCCCGCGATGATCGCGTTGCGCGCGGCGAGGTTCTCGGTGCGCGCGCTCTTCAGCTTTTCCAGGTGCGCCGCTACCGGCGCATAGGCGCTCTTCAGCGCGCCGTCGAACGCGAGCCACAAGGTCTTGTTGGTCGCGCCGCCGAGCTTGTCGAGCTCCTTCCAGCGCTCGCGCAGCTTGGCGATCGCTTCGGCGTGCGCCTTGAGCGCGAGCTTCTCCTCGCCCGCCGCTTTGGCGAGCGCCTGCGCCTCGGCCACCGCCTGCTCGCGCCGCTGTCCGCCGCTCCAGCGCTGCCAGTCGCGCAGGCGCTGCTGCTCCTGGCGCAGGGAATCGATGCGTCGCCCGAGCGCGGCGTTCGCCGGGCTCGCCTTGAGCTCGGCGTCGATCGCGCCCATGAGGCGCGTCAGCTCGGCGACCTGTCCCGCGGCGTGCGCCGCCTCGGCGAGCTCGACCTGGTGCTGCAGGCCGGCGAGGTGCTTTTTCCTCTGCTGCGCGCTCTCTTCGCCTTCGCGCGTGCGGCGCGCATCGCGCTCGAGCTCCCGCTCGTGGCTGCTGGCGTTGTGCCATTCGGTGAAGCGATGCGTGAGGACCGCCTGGAGCGTGCCGTCCGACACTTCCGGAAAGGCGCGCCACTGCTCGATCTTCGCCTTTTCGTCGGCCTCGTCGGCGGCGCCCGCCGCCGGCAGCGATTGCAGGAATTCTGCGCGCTGCACCACGCTCGAGGCGAGCGCGAGCGCGCGATTCGCGGCGTCGATCCGGCCGGCGCCGCGCTCGTCGCCCGACTTCGCCGCGGCGGGCGCTTCGTTCAGCAGTTGCAGCAGGGCGGTTGCCCGGCCTGCGGTCGCGGCCGACTGCGTCGCCACCGCGACGCCCCGCGCGAGGTCGGCGAGCCCCGCCGTCAGCGCGCCCATGGCGGCCTCGGTGGCGGTGAGCCAGCGCGCGAGCGCCTGCTCGCCCTCGCCGTGCTCCCGCAGCTTCGCGCCGAGCAGCGCGCGCGCCGCGGCGAACTCGATCTCGAGCGTCTCGTCGAACGCCCCGACATTGAGCGCCGACCACGCGCGGTCGAGCTCCACCAGTCGATTGGCCGGAACGCGCTCCTGCTCGAGGAGGCCTTTCGCCGCGGCGATCAGCGCCGGCGCTTCAGCGAAGGCCTGGCGCCTGGCGACTGCGGTTTCCCAGCGCGCCTTGGCCGCGCGATACAGGCGCTTGTCCTGGTCGCGGAACTCGCGCGTCGCCTGCTTGAGCGCGTCCTCGTGCGTCAGCGCCGCGAGCGCGGCGAGCTTGAGATCGGCCTCGGGCGCCTCGCGGGCGAGCTGCAGCAGCGCCTGGTCGTCGCTCTTGGCTGCCGCGATCTTTTCGCGCCAGGCCTGGAGCTCGGATTCCGGGATGCCCGGCGTGGCTGGCGCCCCCGCGCGCTGCGCGCCGGCCGCCGCGACCGGCGCCACCCCCTTGTTGAGAAGCTTGTCGAACATGCCTCGCGCGCAGCTTACCTGATCAGAGGATCTTTTCGCCGAACTTTCGCAGCGCCGCTTCGGACAGTGTCAGGCCGAGGCCCGGCTGCTCCTTCAGCCTGAGCATGCCGTTCCCGATCTTCGGCGGGTCCTCGAACAGCTCCGCCTGCAGCGGGTCGCGCTCGGGATCGGTGAACGACTCCACGATCAGCCCGGAGGGGGTGGCGGCGACGATGTGCGCGTGGATGAAGCAGTCGTGGTGCGGGGCGACGTGCACGTGGTTCAGCTCGCACAGCGCCGAGAGCTTCCGCCCCTCGGTGAAGCCGCCCATCATCGTGCAGTCGAACTGCAGGATCTGGATCGCGTTTTCTTCCAGCAGCGCGCGGCAGGCGTAGCTGGTCAGCTCGCTCTCGCCGGCCGAGAGGGGGATGCGCGTCTTCTGGGCGAGGAGCCGGAGCTCGCGGCGGTCGTCGGCCCAGCGCACCGGCTCCTCGAGCCAGCGCGGCCGCAGCGGCTCGAGCAAGCGCGCGCCTTCGATGGCCGTGGCGAGGTCCCAGCCGCGGTTCACGTCGATCATCAGGTCCTTGTCCGGACCGATGACTTCGCGGATCAGCGCGAGCCGCTCCAGGTCCTCGCCGAGGGGCGCGCCGCCCGCCTTGGCCTTGAACCCGCTGTGCCCCTGCGCCTTCAGCATCTGCATCTCGTCGCGCAGCTCGGAGAGCGTCTTGCCGTCGCGGTAGTAGGCGCAGGTCACGTAGCAGGGGACCTCGCTGCGATAGCCGCCGAACAGGCGGTACAGCGGCAGCTTGGCCACCTTCCCGACCAGGTCCCAGCACGCGATGTCGACCGCGGCGGAAATGCGGATGATCGCCTCGCGCGACCAGCCCTTCTCGCTCGCGCGCCGCTGCCAGGTGAGCGAAAAGAGCTTCTGGTAGACCTGCTCCGGCGCGAGCGGGTCCATGCCGATGACGAGCTCGGCGATGCCGCTCTTGAAGGCCGAGATCGCAGCCTCGATCGGCGTGTAGCTCGTGGCGATGCCGACGCCCTCGAGCCCCTCGTCGGTCTGCAGGCGCACGAGGATCTCGTTCGCGCGCGGCACGATGAAATGGCTGACCCAGTGCGGGCGCTCGGTGTGCGGCGCGCGCAGGATGTAGACCTGCAGGCGGGCGATCTTCACGCGGCTAGTTCTTCAGGTTCTTGTCGAGGAAGTCCATGGTGCGCTTCCATGCCTGCTCGGCCGCCTTCGGGTCGTACTTGAGCATGTCGAGCTTCTTCGCGTCCGCGGTCTCGTTCGCGAAGGCGTGCTTCGCGTCGTAGCGATGGAACTCGTACTTGACGTTTGCCGCCTTGAGCTTCTTCTCGAGCTCGTCCACGCCCGAGAGGGCGAACGCCTGGTCGTGCAGCGCCCAGTGGCCGAGCAGCGGCGTCTTGATCTTCGAGGCGTCGACGTACTGGAGCGGCGGGTAGCCGTACCAGATGACTTCGGCGTCGGCCTCGGGAACGTTCACCGCCGAGAGCACGGTGAGCGCGCCGCCCATGCAGAAGCCGGTGACCCCCACCTTCGGGCTTTGCTTCTTCAGATACTGCACGGCCCCGCGGATGTCCTGGCCCGCGGCGTCGCCGAAGTTGAGGCCTTCCATGAGGTGCTTCGCCTCGTTCGCCTCCAGCGCGACCTTGCCGCGGTAGAGGTCGGGAACGAGCGCGCGGTAGCCCGCGCTTGCCAGCTTCTCGGCGACGCTCTTGATCTGGTCGTTCAGGCCCCACCACTCCTGGATCACCACCAAGCCGGGGGCCTTCGCTCCCCGCGCGGGTTCAGCTAGGTAGCCGTTGACGCTCTTGCCGTCGGGCCGGTTGTAGCTCGTCATCTTGCCCATCGATTGCCTCCTGTTCCGAGGGCCAATCTTAGGGCAACCACTCGAGGCGCGAGAAGGCCGGTTCGATCTGCCACGGCACTGGCTCGCGCGCCTCCCACGCGGTTTCCCACGGATGCGCGATCACCGGTGTAATTTGCGGACGCTCAGGCCACAGGCCCACCTCGTAGAGCGCCATGTGGCGCGCCTGCGTCGCGTCGAGCTGCAGGCTGAAGCCGAAGCCGGCGGCGCCGTCGTCCTTCAGTACGCGCGTAACCAGCGCCTCGTGGCCCGAGGCGAGGCGCATCGACTGGGTGTGGACGAAGCTCAAGCGCGCAAAGGACGCAGCGGATTCAAGCCGCTGCGCGTGACTCGGCCGTGGAGCTCGCGCCCGAGCGCCTGCTCGCAGAGCTCCGCCGTGGCGAGCAGGCCGTCGAGATCGATCCCGGTGGCGATCCCCATCGATTCGAACAGGTTCACCAGGTCCTCGGTACATACATTGCCGGTGTGGCCGCCGCCGTACTTTACCTTCGCCGGGTGACCGCCGACGCCGCCGAACGACGCATCGAAGTGCCGCACGCCCGCCTCGTACGCGGCGACGTAGTTGACGAGCCCCGTGCCGCGCGCGTCGTGGAAGTGCGCAATGGGTACCAGGTTTTCACCCTTAAGACCTGAAACCATGTTCTTTACGGAGCGGGGCGTAGCCATCCCTGTGGTGTCGCCGAGCGCCACGTGTTTCACCCCCAAACGCGCGAACGATTCAATGTCCGAAAGAACGACGGCCGGGTCGACCATGCCCTCGAAGGGACAGCCGAACGCGACCGAGATCGTGCCGACCAGGCGGAAGCGCCCGCGGGCGGCCGCCACCATGTCGGCGATGTTCCGCCACTGCTCGGCGCGCGTGCGGTTGAGGTTCTTTTGCGTGTGCGACTCGGTCGCCGAGACGAGCAGGCTGATCTCGTTCGCTCCGTACCCCGCGTCGAGATCGGCGAGCGCTCGCTCGACTGCCTTCACGTTCGCGCACGTCGCCTTGTAGAACACCCCTGCGCGCCGATCCAGTGATTGAAGCAATTGAGAAGCGTCGGCGAACTGCGGCACGACCTTCGGATTGGAGTAGGAGGTGGCCTCGACGCGCCGGAAGCCGAGCGCGGCGAAGCGCTCGACCAGCGCGCGCTTGGCCGCCGTGGGCACGAATTGCGGCTCGTGCTGCAGCCCGTCGCGCGCGAAGCACTCGCAGAGGGTGACGTCGACGGTAACGCCGGGCATCGTTGACAGTATCAACGAATGTGGTTTACGGTGTCAACGATATGACCTACCTGGTCCCGCCGCGCGACCCGCGCACCCAGAGCGAAGGCGTGGTCGAGGGCTACGCGCAGACCTCGCTGCGCTGGCCGGCGCGGCCGCTCGCGCGCCGCGCCCACGGGCTGTCGGAGCTGACCGGTCCCGGGCCTCGCCCCCGGCTGAAAGCCACCGGCGCCAATCTGGCCGGCCACGGCGGGACGCGGGCGCTGGGTCAGCTCATCGACGTGAGGGTGAGCGTCGTCGACGAGGACGGCGCGCCGCTCGCGGGCGCGATGGTCGAGATCTGGCACTGCAACGCCGCGGGCAAGTACATCCACCCGAACGACTCGAACGACGCGCCGGCCGACCTGAATTTCTACGGGGCCGCGCGCCTGATCACCGACCGGGACGGCCGGATCGATCTGCGCACCATCAAGCCGGGCGCCTACCCGGTTCCCGACAGCGGCGGCTGGTGGCGCCCGCCGCACATCCACTACTCCGTCTGGGGGCGCGTCTGGCTTTCGCGCCTGGTGACCCAGATGTTCTTCCCCGGCGACCCGCTCAACGAGCGCGACTACATCCTGAACGCGGTGCGCGACCCGCAGGCGCGCGGCCGCTGCATCGCGCGCTTCGTGCCGCAGGCGGGCGACGCGCTCGTCTACGAATACGACCTGGTGGTCCGCGGCCGCACCGCCGCCGCCGCGCTGCCGTGAAGCGGCCCGTCCCTACGGCGGAAATGACGATCGGGCCGTTCTTCCCGCCCGAATTCGCCGTCGGCACGAACGATCTCGCCGCAGGCGCGCCGGGCGAGGCGATCGAGATCACCGGCCGCGTGGTGCAGGCCGACGGCCGCACGCTCGACAACGTGGTGCTCGAGATCTGGCAGGCCGACGCGAGAGGGCGATTCGACAATCCGGCGTTCTCGGGCTGGGGCCGCGCTGCGACCGATTCCACCGGGACGTACGTATTCAAGACAGTGAAACCGGGAGCAAGCGCAGGGAGGGCGCCGCACATCAACTTCCTGATCCTGTACTCCGGCCTCATGCGCCAGCTCCAGACGGTGATGTACTTCGACGATTCGCCGGATCCGCTGCTGCAAAGCCTGAAAGAAGGAAGCGGGCGGCTGGTGGCGAAGAAGGAAGGCCCGAACCGCTACCGCTTCGACATCCGGCTGCGAGGCGAGGGCGAGACGCCCTTCTTCGACGACTGATGATCCGCGAGCTTCTCTCGTACCGGCTGCACGAGGTGGCGAACCTGCTCTCGCGTGGCGCCGAGCTGCGCTACCGGCGCGAGTTCGGCGTGAGCCTGTGGGAGTGGCGCACCCTCGCGCTGCTCGGCGGCGCTGCCGAGCCGCTCTCGCTCGGCGACCTCGCGCACGCCGCCGGCATCCACAAGAGCCAGATGAGCCGCGTGGTGTCGGGGCTGGCGAAGCGCAAGCTCGTCGTCCGCGACGCCAACTCGCAGGACGGGCGCGGCGTGCATCTCACGCTCAGCAAGGGCGGGCGCAAGCTCTACACGGGGCTGATCGAAGCGGCGTCGCAGCGCGACCGGGCCTTCCGCGGCTGCCTTACTCGCGACGAGAAGCAGGCGTTCGAGGCGGCGCTCGCCAAGCTCGCCGGCCAGGCGCGCGCCTTCATCCAGCAGGAAAAGAAGAGATGAGGACGCGCATCACCGAGCTCCTCGGCATCGAGCATCCGATCTTCCAGGCGGCGATGAGCTGGGCCTCGTCGAACGCGCCGCTCGTCATCGCGGTCTCGAACGCCGGCGGCATGGGCGTGATCGCGGCGGGGCCCATGCGTCCCGACGATTTTCGCAATGCACTAAACACGATAAAAAGCGGAACGCGAAAACCCTATGGGGTCAACATCCCTCTGAACAACACGCGCGCCGCAGAGCTGCTGGACATCGCGTACGAGGCGCGGATTCCGGTGATGGTGGCTTCGCAGGGCGGCCCGCGCGAGCACCTCGCGCGCTTCCGTGCGGTCGGCACGAAATGGCTGCACGTCGTGGCCTCGGTGGAGCACGCGAAGAAGGCCGAGGCCGCGGGGGTCGACGCGCTCGTCGTCGACGGCGCCGAGGCAGGCGGCCACCCGCCGCCTTCCGAGGTCGGCACGCTGGTGCTGGTGCGCCGGGTCGTGAAGGCGGTCAAGCTGCCGGTGGTGGCGAGCGGCGGCGTGGCGGACGGCGCCGGCGTCGCGGCGCTGCTTGCGCTCGGCGCCGACGCGGTGCAGCTCGGGACGCGCTTCATCGCGAGCCCCGAGGCGAGCGTGCACGAGAACTACAAGCGCGCCGTGCTCGCAGCCGACGTGCACGAGACCGCGCTGGTCGGCCGCGGCGGGCTGCCGATCCGGCAACTGAAGAATGCGTTCTCGGCGAAATACGAGGCCGCGGAGCGGGCAGGAGCTTCTTCCTCCGATCTGGCAGAAATTTTCAAAACCTCAAGTCTCAAGGCGGCGGCACTGGAAGGCGACGTCGAGTGGGGCAAGGTCGAGGCCGGGCAGAGCGCGGGACTGGTCGACGACATCCTGCCGGCGGCGGAGATCATGCGGCGGCTGGTCGCCGAGGCGGAAGAGGCACGACGCAGGCTCGCCGCTCTATGAAGGACAAATAAATGGGGACTGTCCCTGTTTTGTTGGTCGAGGACCGGGGTGCCGTGCGCGTTCTGACGATGAACCGCCCGGAGAAGCGCAACGCGCTGAACTCCGAGCTCACCCACTCGCTTCTCGAAGCCCTTCAGCGAACCGGCGACGACGAACATATAGGCTGTGTCGTGCTGACGGGAGCGGGGCAGGGCTTTTGCGCGGGCGCCGATCTGACAGAGTTCAAGGGCCTGCAGGATCCGCGTGCGGCGGAGGAGCGGGCCGCGCTCACCATGCAGCTCCATCTCGCCTTTCCGAGGATCTCGAAGCCGATCGTCGCGGCGGTCAACGGCGCGGCGATGGGCGGCGGCGCCGGCCTCGCCATCGCTGCCGACATCGCGGTGATGGCGGCGAGCGCGAAGCTCGGCTATCCCGAGGCGAGGCACGGCATCGTCGCCGCCATCGTGATGGCGAATCTCGTGCGCCAGGTTGGACGCAAGGCGGCGTTCGAGCTGGTCGCGCTCGGCGAGCCGATCGGTGCGGATCGCGCGCTCGGGCTCGGGATGGTGAACCGCGTGGTGGCCGATGACGAATTGATGCCTCAGGCTTTTTCCTACGCCGAAAAGCTTGCCGCCATGGCTCCCGCGGCCCGCGCGGAAACCAAGCGTCTCTTCCACGAGGTGGCCGACCTGCCGCTCGCGGCGGCGCTCGAGCGGGGCAGGGACACGAATCGGCGCATGCGCAATTTCCAGCGGTTGACAAAATGAAACCCCTGGACCACGTGACGATCCTCGACCTCTCGCGCGTGCTCGCGTGCCCTTTCGCGTCGATGATCCTCGCCGAGCTCGGCGCGCGCGTCATCAAGGTCGAGCAGCCGGGCAGCGGCGACGAGACGCGCGGCTTCGAGCCGCAGCTCGCAAGGGACAGCGCCTACTACTTCGCCTGCAACCGGTCCAAGGAATCGATCACGATCGACCTGCGCTCGGACGAAGGCCGGCAGGTCATCCGCGGCCTCGCGCAGAAGGCCGACGTCGTGCTCGAGAATTTTCCGGTCGGCACGCTCGGGCGCCACGGCCTCGACTACGCGGCGCTTTCCGCGCTCAACCCGGCGCTCGTCTACGTGTCGTGCACCGGCTTCGGCCAAAGCGGCCCGTACGCGCACAAGAAGGGCTACGACACGGTGTTCCAGGCGATGGGCGGCATCATGAGCCTCACCGGCGAGCGCGGCGGCGGACCGGTGAAGCCGGGCCTGCCGGTTGCCGACCTCACCTCCGGCCTGTGGATCGCCATCGCCATCCTCGCTGCGCTTGCCGGACGCACGCGCAGCGGCAAGGGCTGCCACGTCGACTTCTCGATGCTCGACGGCCAGGTGGCGCTGCTCACCCTCGCGGCGGCGCGCTATTTCGCGCTCGGCGAGATTCCGCCGCGCCTCGGAACCGAGCACCCGGGGCGCGTGCCCTCGGCGACGTTCCGCTGCCGCGACGGGAAATACGCCCACATCACCGCGAGCGACCAGCACTGGGCGCCGCTTTGCAAGGCGCTCGAACTCGATGGGCTCAACTCGGGCTTCGATACGAATGCGAACCGGGTGGAACGCCGCGATGAAGTGATGCGCGTGCTCACCGAAGCGATCGAAAAGCTTGACCGCGCCGAGCTCATGGCAAGGCTGGATCGGGCCGAAGTGCCCGTCGGCCCGGTGAACGACGTCGCCGAGATCCTCAGCGACCCGCACGTGCGGGCGCGCCGACTGGTCGGCAGCTTCGACTATCCCGAGGTCGGCGAATTCAAGGCGCTCGCCCTGCCGTACAAGTTCCTCGGCTGGGACAACCCCGAGATCGGGCGGCCGCCTGCCCTCGGCGAGCACACCGCCAAGATCCTGGCGGAGCTCGGAAGGAATCCGCCGCCATGACGGTGCTCTACTCGGTCGACGGCGCGGTCGCCACGATCACGCTGAACCGGCCGGATGCGCGCAACGCGCTGAACGATGCGATGTGCGAGGACCTGCGCCGGATCGCTTCGGAGGTCGACCCAGGCATCAGGCTGGTATTCGTGCGCGGCAATGGCCCGGTGTTCTGCGCGGGGGCGGACGTGAAAGAACGCGCCGGGATGAGCGTCGACCAGGTGCGCGCGCGCCGGCTGAAGGCGTTCGCCGCGTATCACGCGCTCGAGTCGCTGCCGATGCCCTCGGTCGCCGTGGTGCACGGCGCGGCGCTCGGCTCGGGAGTGGAGATCGCCGCGGCCTGCGACTTCGTCGTGGCGACGCCCGACGCGGCGTTCGGCACGCCCGAGGCGATGCGCGGAACGGTCGGCGCGACCCAGCGGCTGCCGCGCGTGCTCGGCAAGCGCCTTGCGAAGGACCTCATGTTCACCGGGCGCCGCCTTACCGCGGCCGAGGCGCACGTCGCCGGCCTCGTCTCCAGGGTCGTGACCGCGGCCGAGCTCGAGCACGAGCTCGGCAACATCGCGCAGTCGATCGCGATGGCGCCGCCAGAGGCGATCCGCTACGCCAAGCAGTGCATCGATCGGGGCGTCGAGCTCGATCCGCAGGGCGCGCTCGGCCTCGAGCTGATGGCGATCGAAGCGCAGCTCGCCTCGGGCAAGGGCATGGGCAAGTCGTGAGCTGGAGGTCGCGGGCGCTGGGGGAGGTGCTGCAGGAGCGCGCGGCGAACGCCGAGGCGCTGGTGACCCAGACCGGCCGCTTCACCTACGGTCAATTGTTGGAGAAGGCGCGCGCGGCCGCAGGCGCGATGCAGGCCATGGGCCTCGCGCACGGCGACAGGGTTGGCGTCCTGATGGGCAACGACGAGAAGTGGCTCGCGCTCTTCTACGGCGCGGCGCTCCTCGGCGCGGTCACGGTCCCGGTCAACACGCGCTTCAAGGCGACGGAGATCGACTTCTGCCTGAAGCAGTCGGGTTGCAAGGCGCTCTTCTACGTCGAGCGCTTTCTCAACATCGACTTCGGCGCCATGGTGCGCGAAATCGGCTTCCCCAATGCAGTCGACGTATCGCAAGCCCTTCCCGCTTCAACCTTCACGCCGGTTCCCGTGGAGGAAGAGGATGTACTGCTCATTCAATTCACCTCCGGCACCACGGCGTATCCCAAGGGCGCGATGCTTACGCACGACGGCATGCTGCGCGACGCCTGGGCCGCGGGGAGCCGCGTCGGTATCCGCGCCGACGACCGCTATTTCAACTGCCGGCCTTTCTTCCACGTCGCCGGCTCGACGCTGTCCGCGCTGATGGCGCTGGTGAGCGGCGCCTGCCTCATCACGCTGCCGACCTTCGAGGCCGGCGCGGCGCTCGAGCTGATGGAGCGCGAGCGCTGCACGCTGCTCTCGGGCAACGACACGATCATGCAGATGCTGATGGGACACGCCGACTTTCCGCGGCGCAAGCTCTGCCTGCGCGGCGGCTGGGCGGCGGCCGGGCCGCAGACCATGCGGGCCATCATCGACGTGCTCGGCGCGAAGCACATCTGCGCGGCGTACGGGCTGTCCGAGTGCTCGCCCAACGTGGTGATGAGCGACTGGCGCGATCCGGAGGAGCTCCGGGTGAACGGACTGGCCCTGCCTCATCCGGGGGTGGACGTCCGGATTGCGGGCGATGGCGAAATCCAGGTGCGGGGCTGGAACGTGATGAAGGGCTACTGCAACAACCCCGAGGCGAACGCCAGGGCGTTCACGGCCGACGGATGGCTGCGCACTGGCGACCTCGGCGAGCTCGTGGCGGACGGCAGGCTCCGCATGGTCGGGCGCCTGAAGGACGTCTTCCGGGTCGGCGGCGAGAACGTCGCTCCGGCCGAGGTCGAGGAGGTGCTGCTCGCGCATCCGGCGGTCGAAACCGCGCAGGTCGTGGGCGTGCCCGACGCGCGCCTAGGCGAAGTGCCTTGCGCGTACGTGACGCTGAAAGCGAACCACTCGGTGGCCGAGGAGGAATTGATTCAATGGACAAGAACGAGATGCGCGAACTTCCGCGTGCCGCGCTACCTCAGAATCGTCCCGGACTTCGAGGCGATCGGCATGACCGCGAGCGGCAAGGTGCAGAAGACCAAGCTGCGCGAGCACGCCTTGCGCGAGCTCAAGCTCTAATCAGGGACGGACCACGTTTTTCAATAAGGAATCGCAGGTCCCTTCCAGCTCGCGTCGCGTGGTCTGGCGCGGGCGATGGCCGCGCGCGCGTCCAGCCATCCCTCGCACGCGTTGCGGCCCGGGCGGCGGCGCAGGAAGTTGAGCAGGCTTTTGCACGTCGCGTAGAAACGGAAGAATCGAAGCACGGCGCGGCGCTCGGCCGGCTGCAGAGGCTCGTGGCCGCAGACGAGCTTGTCGTCGATCATTCCCCGATCGCGCAACGTGACTGCGCCCCAGGCCTTCACTCGGACGCGGCTGCCGAAAGGCAGGGGCGGCCCCAGCACCAGCGCGTCGAGCAGATCGCCCTCGAGCCCGATGTATTGCGGGACCGACCCGTAGTTGTAGGGGCAGGGCAGCGGCGAGACGAAGTCCACCTTGCCGGTCGAGCCGCGCTTGACGAAGCTTCCGCGCGGCACCTCGATGACCACTTCGAGTTCGGGCACCATAACGCGTTGTTATCCTACGCCCCATGAAATCGCCACTGCGCGGCGCAGACCTTTTGGCACGCTCGCTCGCCGCCGCCGGCGCGAAGCACCTCTTCGCGCTCTCCGGCAATCACGTGATGCCGGTGTTCGACGCGGCGCTCGACGCCGGGCTCTCGATCGTGCATGTGCGCCACGAGGCGGCCGCCGTGCACATGGCCGATGCGTGGGGACGGCTGACCGGCGAGCCCGGCATCGCGCTCGTCACCGGCGGTCCGGGCCATGCCAATGCCCTCGGCGCGCTCTATACCGCGCTCGCGTCCGAATCCCCGCTCGTCCTGATCTCGGGGCACGCGCCGCTCGGCGAGCTCGGCAAGGGCGCGTTCCAGGAAATGGCCCAGGCAGCGATGGCCGCGCCGGTGACCAAGGCTTCGTGGACGGTGCAGTCGGTCGACGCGCTTGCGGCCGATATCGTTAACGCCTGGCGGGAGGCGATTTCGGGCACGCCCGGTCCAGTACACCTAAGCATCCCGAACGACGTGCTCGATGCCACGACAGCCGTTTCCGTACCCTCCGGCTCAGCTTTTGACGTATCCGAGGAGAGGGTTGGTGGAAGTGCTCCTCCGCTCGGCGGTGCACAGCGGCCGTTGATCATCGCCGGCCCCGCCATGATGCGAAAGGGAACGCGCGAGCTCGAGGAAGCGACCGGCGTCCCGGTGATCGGCATGGAGAGCCCTCGCGGCGTGAACGATCCGAGCCTGGGCCGGCTCGCCGGGATTCTCTCGCGCGCCGACCTGGTGCTGCTCCTCGGGAAGCGCGTCGATTTCACGCTGAAATTCGGCAAGGCCTTCGCGCCGGCGGCCCGCGTCGTTCAAGTCCAGTCGGTGCGCGGAATTCAATTCAAGAGCAACGAGTGGCTGGAGGAGGTTCGCGCGGCGCTGCGCTACCGGCCGGAAGAGTGGTCTTCCATCAAGTCAGGGACGCGAGGGCCGGTGCATCCGGTGGACCTGTGCCGCGAGGTCCAGAACCTGCTCGATGCGCGCGACGCGATCCTCGTATCGGACGGCGGCGAGTTCGGCCAGTGGGCGCAGGCGTGTCTCAGCGCCCCGCGCAGGCTGATCAACGGCCCGGCGGGCTCGATCGGCTCGGCATTGCCGTTCGCCGCCGCGGTGAAGCTTGTCCATCCCGGCGCGCCGGTGGTCGCGATGCTGGGTGACGGCACGCTCGGATTCCATCTTTCCGAGTTCGACACCGCGGTGCGCCACGGGCTCGGCTACATCGCGGTAATCGGCAACGATGCGACCTGGAACGCCGAGTACCAGATCCAGCTCCGCGCCTATGGAAGCGAGCGCGCCAAGGGCTGCGACCTCCTGCCGACGCGTTATGGCGCCGTGGCGCAAGCGCTCGGCGCGCATGGAGAGGATGTCGTGCGACCTGACGAGCTAAGCGGCGCGCTGCAACGCGCGGCGGCTGCCGGCAAGCCTGCTTGCGTCAACGTGATGATCGAGCGGCTCGCGGCTCCGAAATACTGAAAAAGGGGTCAGAGGAATTTTCCTGTAACAAGTTGCCGCGCGTATGCCGCGGCCAAAGTTGTTACAGGAAAATTCCTCTGACCCCTTTTTCTACTGCCGGATGCCGAGCACGCTGACGAGCCGGCTGTAGAGCTCGAACTGCGAGCGCACGAATTGCTCGGTCTCGGCGGGAGAGCGGATCGCAACGATGCCGCCGAGGCGCGCGTTGCCCTGCTGCCAGTCGGGGTCGCGCGCGAGCTGTTGGAAGACAGCGGCCCAGCGCTCGACGATCTCGCGCGGCAGGCCGGGCGGGCCCATGAGCGCGGTCCAGCCGACGATGGCGTTCATTCCCGGAACGCCGGCTTCGGCCGCGCTCGGCACGTCGGGAATCTCGGGCAGGCGCGCCGGCGTGACAAAAAGCGCGCGCAACGTTCCCGCCCTGACCTGCGGGATCACCGTGGGCGCGTTGTTGCACGCGAAGTGCACCTGGCCCGCGAGCACCGCGGTGGTGACCTCGCCGCCGCCCTTGAAATGGATGCCGACGGCGTGGTCCTTGGTGAGTCCCGCGAGCGTCAGGAAGTATTGCACCGCCATGTTCTGGCTGGTGCCGATGCCGGCAGTCGCGAAGTTGAGCCTGCCGGGATTCGCGCGAATGGTGTTCACGAGGTCGGCTGCACCGCGGATCGCCGAGTCGCCTCGGACGAAGCAGATGTAGGGATTGAGCTCGATGAGCGACAGCATCGTGAACTCGTTCCACTTGTACGGGAGCTTCGACTCGAGCGCGGGAAGGATGGCGTGCGTGGCGATGCGCGCGACGAGCAGCGTGTAGCCGTCGGGCGCCGCGTTCTTCACCCACATGGTGCCGATCGAGCCCGAGGCGCCGGCGCGGTTGACGGGGACGATCGGCTGGTGGAGGTACTTCTGCGCGTGCACCGCGACGTTGCGCCCGGAGAGGTCCGAGTCGCCTCCGGCGGCGAACGGGATGATGAAAGTGATCGGCTTCGACGGATAACCCTGCGCGGCCGCCGACGCACTGGCAAGGGCGAGCAGGGCTGAGACGAGTGCTTTCACGCTATTCTCTCCGCATGGATTATGAACCGGTCGCCGGACCCGGTGTGTGGTACGGGCGCGAGCTCGCCCGCGGCGGCGAGTGGATCCGGCCTTTCGCGGCGAGTGAGCTCGACGAGATCGAGTTCGCCGTTCAAGCGTTCAAGAAAAGTCGAAAGCCGCTCGAAAGCCTCGACGCCGGGAGTTTTCCGTTACCGCGCTTCGCCGCCGTCCTCCGGGAAATCAAAGATGACTTGCTCGAGGGCCGCGGCTTCGTGCTGCTGCGCGGGCTGCCGGTAGAGCGGATGACGCGAGAGGAGCAGGCGCTCGCGTATCTCGGCCTGGGCGCCCGGCTCGGCCGGTTCCGCTCGCAGAACGCGAAGGGCCATCTGCTCGGCCACGTGAAGGACCTCGGGCTCGACATCCGCAACCCGAACGTCCGCTATTACCAGACCAACCGCGAGCTCGAGTACCACACCGACTCGGTCGACGTGGTCGGGCTGCTGTGCCTGAAGGCGGCTAAGGCGGGCGGCGAGAGCTATCTCGCGAGCTCCATGACGGTCTACAACGAGGTCTTGAAAAGGAAGCCGAACCTGCTGCCGGCGCTATTCGAGCCCTATGCGACCGACCGGCGCGGCGAAGTCCCCGAGGGCATGAAGCCCTGGTTCGACATCCCGATCTTCCACCGCCACGCCGGAAAGCTCTCGTGCATCTACGTGCGCCAGTACATCGAGTCGGCGCAGAAGCACTTCCCCGAGGCGCGGCGCCTGACCCCCGAGCAGCGCGCGGCGATGGACCTTGTCGACGAGATCTGCAACGACCCCGCGGTCCATCTCTCGATGGACTTCCGCCCGGGCGACATCCAGCTCCTGCACAACCACCAGATCCTGCATTCGCGCGGCGACTTCGAGAACTGGCCCGAGCCCGAGCGCCATCGCCACCTGCTGCGCCTGTGGCTCGCGCCGCGCGAGGCGCGGCCGCTGCCCGACGTGTTCGCGCCGCGCTACGGCGGCGTGCTTCCGGGCGAGCGCGGCGGCATCGTGGTGAAGGGCACTCGGCTGACGGTTCCGCTCGAGGCGGAATAATTCGGGCTCTGACCCCGAATTATTTGCGGTGCTTCAGCGCGTCGAGGTTGATCGCGCGCTCGTAGCGGCCATCGAGATAGGCTTCGATGATCGCGACCATGCCCTCGGCCATGGTGCGGTAGGTGGAATCCGCGGGCCAGCCGAGGTGCGAGGTTAGGACGACGTTGTCGAGGCGGCGCAGGGACGAATCGCGCCTAAGGGGTTCCTCGACGAACACATCGAGTCCCGCGCCGGCGATCGCGCCCTCCTCGAGGATCTGCGCGATCGCTTTTTCGTCGACGATCGCGCCGCGCGCGGTGTTGATGAGCACGGCGTGCGGCTGCATCAGGCGGAGCCTGCGCTCGTCGAGCAGGCCGCGGCTCTGGTCCGAGAGCCGAAGGTGGACGGTGACGACGTCCGCGGCCTGGAGGAGCTCGTCGAGCTCCATGAACCGCGCCCCCGATTTCGCGGCGCGCTCGGGCGTGAGCGACGGTCCCCAGGCCAGGATCTCCATGCCGAAAGCTCTTGCGATCGTCGCCACCTCGCGGCCGATGCGGCCGAGGCCGACGATGCCGAGCTTCTTGCCGCTCAACGTGCGTCCGGCGAAGGACGGCCACTCGCCGCGGTGCATCGCCTGGTCGGTCTGCGGAATGCGCCGCATCACCGCGAGCATCAGGCCAAAGGTGAGCTCGATCGTCGAGTGCGCCAGCATCCCCATCGCCTCGAGGTCCGACGTGGCCATGCCGATCAGCACGCCGGCGCGCGTCGCGGCCGCGACATCGACGTGGTAGGCGTGGTTGCCCGTCTGGGCGACGAGCTCGAGGGACTGCAGCTGCTCGAAGAACGCCGCGTCCAGGCGGGTGCGCTCGCGCAGTGTGATCAGGATCGGGTACTCGCGCAGCCGATCGATCGATGCGAGCTTCTCGGTGAAGACGTCCACCGGCACGCGTCGACGCAGGCGCGCAATCGACGGGTCGGCGTCGAAGACGCGATGGTAGTCGTCGAGAACCGCGACCTTCTTCATGAGAAGGCCGATTGTCTCACTTCGCGATCAGGCGAGTCCCTGTCTCGCCGCGCAGCGCGCGCGAGAGGTTGGGCGGGTTGGTGATGAGCCCCATGCGGCCGCCTTCGCCGACGAAGTCGACCAGCGCTGCGATCTTGGGCCCCATGCTGCCGGGGTCGAACTGGTTGTCGGCTTGGTGCTGGCGCGCCTCGGCGAGGGTCATGCGGTCGAGCCAGCGTTGAGTGGGCTTGTTGAAATCGAGGGCCACTTTCTCGACGCCGGTCGGCAGCACCAGGATGTCGGCCTCCATGCTGCGCGCGAGCAGGCTCGAGGCGAGGTCCTTGTCGATCACTGCCTCGACGCCGCGCAGATCGCCAGCCTCGTCCTCGATCACCGGGATGCCGCCGCCGCCGCACGCGACCACCACGTAGCCTTCTGCAGCCAGGGCCTTGATGGCGCGCGTCTCGAGGATCGCCCGCGGTTTGGGGGAGGGCACGACGCGCCGCCAGCCGCGGCCCGCGTCCTCGCGCACGGTCCAGTGGTATTTCTTCGCCAGCTGCTTGGCGCGCACCTCGTCCATGTGCGAGCCGATCGGCTTGGTGGGATTGGCGAACGCCGGGTCGTTGCGGTCGACCAGCGTCTGCGTCACCACGCAGGCCGGCTCGCGCCGGATGCGGCGGCGCTTGAACGCATTGCGCAGCGCCTTGAGGAACATGTAGCCGACCGCGCCCTGAATGTCGGCGCCGGCATAGTCCATCGGCACCGGCGGCACCTCGGCGATGGAGAGCTCCGAGCGGCGCAGGATGAAGCCGACCTGCGGCCCGTTGCCGTGCGTCACCACCACCTTCCATCCCGCCTCGATCATGCCGGCGATGTCCTCGGCGAGCGCGCACACCATGTCGTACTGGTTCGGGATCGATTCGTGGCCGCGATCGCGGATGAGGGCGTTGCCGCCGATGGCGACGACTGCGACTCCAGGCTTGTCCTTCATGGGGCCACCTCGGTGGCGAGTGCTGTGACCGCTTGAGTGAAGCAGGCGAGCGGGGCGCGCGTGACGCCGGCGCCGATCTGCCCGACGCCGGGCTCCTTGTGCGCGATGCCGGTATTGATCACCGGCAGCATTCCCGTGTCGACCACGCGCCGGGCATCGATGCATGCCGGCGTGCCGGCGAAGTCGAGCGCGGGCAGCGTGAAGGCGCCGTTGCGCTTGAGCGTGATGTGCGCCATCGCCAGCGTGTTGGCGAGCGCGTCCTGCGGCGTGCCGCCGACGAACTTAACGATCGCCGGCGCCGCGGCCATCGCGAACCCGCCGAGTCCCGCGGTCTCGGTGATGGCGCTGTCGCCGAGGTCCGGCGCCGCGTCCTTGGTGGTGTAGGCAGGAAAATAGAGGCCGTTCACCACGGGCGCCGGCGCGGTGAACCAGTGCTCGCCCAGCCCGCTCACGCGGATGCCGAAGTCGACGCCGTTGCGCGCCATGGCGGTGACCACGCTGCTCCCGGCCACGCCGTGCGCGGCATCGAGCATGCTCTTGCAGGCGGCCATCGAGATGTTCAGGAAGAAGTGATCGTTGCCGGCGATGAATTCGATGACCGATGCGGCATCGGCCGCGCTCGCCGAGGACTTGAGCAGCGCCGGCACCAGGCGCCGGATGAGCAGCGAAGACGCTGCCACGTTGCGGTTGTGCACCTCGTCGCCCATGTGCAGCGCCTGCGCCATCAGCGGCTTCAGCTCCAATTCCTTCGATACTTCGAAGGCGGCGCCGAGCGTGGGTCCCAGGGTCTTCTGCATCCACTCGAGCCGCTCCAGCACCTCGCGGCTGTTGGCGCCGAAGCGCAGCACCTTGCCGAGGCCCTCGTTCAGGTTGCTGAACGCGCGGTTGCCGTGGGTGGCGTTCGCCACGATCCACACCGGCATCGACGGGCTGATGATCCCGGACATCGGCCCGACCGCGGCGTGGTGATGGCAGGGCTCGAATTGGATGTCGCCCGACTTCGCCAGCGCAGCCGCCGCGTCGGCATCCTCCGCCCATCCTTCGTAGAGGATCGCGCCGACGATCGCGCCGCGCATCGGTCCGCACATCCGCTGCCAGGCGATCGGCGGCCCCGCGTGCAGGATCATGCGGCTTCCCAAGTGGGGCAGCACCTCGCGCGCCACGCCGATGCCTTCGAGCCGCGGCTGCGCCGCCATGTACCGCTCGGCCGCCTTGGCGTTGGCGGCTTCCACCGTCGGATGATTGACGAGGCGCGCGAGCGCCATGCCGACCGCCCGATCGCCGCCGGCCGGCGGCGCCCACTCGAGCCGCGTGGCCGTGCCGCCGCGCTGCACGATGGCGTCGGCGAACGAGGCGATGCCTTCGTTCAAGACCGACAGGGGCTTGCCGAACAGCGAGCTCATCCCAAACCCCTAATCAGGGACAGACCACGTTTTTCCCTGCTGTGGGAGTACACCCAAAAACGTGGTCTGTCCCTGGTTTTTGGGGTCATCGCAGTTTCGCCACGAGGGCGCCGGCGAGCCGCGCGGCGCTGGCATTGCTTTCCGTCAGCAGAACTCCGGCTTCGCGCAGCGCCTTCTCCTGGCGCTCGAGCCCCTGCGGATCCTCGTCGGTGCCGCAGACCGAAGCGACGACAGCGAGACTTCTTCCCTTCTTGCGTGAAATCCCTTGCGCCTTTTCGATTGCAGGCACCAACTCGGACGCAGGATCCGGGTGCGAGCCGTAGCCGAGCACCACGTCGAGCAGGATCACCGCGACTTGCGGGTCGGCGGCTTCCTGCAGCATCCGGTCGTTGCGCAGGCGCAGGTCGATCATCGGGTGCGGCCGCCCGCGGGTGAACACGTCGTCGCCGAGGTCGATGAGGGTGTGCTCGCGCGACTTCCATGGATCCTCGATCGCCCTCTTCGGATCCACCGGCGCGTTCGACCAGACGTCGCCGAGGAGCGCGGACGCCTCGTAGCAGAAGGTGCCGCCGCTGAAGAGCCCGCGGACATAGCGCTGGCCTTTCTTGAACTTGACCCTGGGAACTTTCAATGTCTTTGCGGCGACGCGGCCGGGCTTACGACCGTTCGACAGCGCCACTGCAGCAGCGGCCGCGTCGTCCAGCGTGCGCGACACGTGCAGGTTGCCGCCCGACGGGTCTTCGGTCGAGCCGATGAAGTTGATCACCACGGGCTTGCCGGCCTTGCGCGCCGCCGCGATGACCTCGCGGGCGATGGCGGGCGAGGGCGGCTTGGAGATGAGAACGATCGCCTTCGTGTCCGCGTCGCGTGCGAGGAGCCCGAGTCCGTGCAGCATGGTGATGCCGCCGACGTCCTTGCCGAGATCGTGTCCGCCGGTGCCGATGGCGTGCGAGATGCCGCCGCCGCGCCGGTGCACGAGGCTCGTCACCTGCTGCGTACCGGTCCCCGAGGCCCCGACCACGCCGACCGCGCCGCGGCGCACCGCGTTGGCGAAGCCGAGCGGCACGCCGTCGATGATCGCGGTGCCGCAGTCCGGCCCCATGACGAGCAGCTCGCGCTCCTTCGCGAAGCGCTTGAGCGCGACTTCGTCCGCGAGCGCGACGTTGTCGCTGAAGAGCATGACGTGGAGGCCCAGGCGCAGGGCCTTCATCGCCTCCGCGGCGGCGTAGTCGCCGGGGACGGATATGAGCGCGAGGTTCGCCTGCGGTGCGCCCGACAGCGCCATCTGGAAGCTGCGCAGGGGCGCCTCGGCTACGGCACCCTTGATGTCCTTGGCTGATTCATCATTCAGTGAGGCCAGCGCCGTGGCGAGCGCCGCCTCGAGCTGCGCGGTGGACTTGCCGCGCAGCGCCACCAGCAGATCGTTCGGCCGCGGTACGACGTCGCCGTTCACCAGACCCGCCTGCCGCAGGAACTCGAGGTTGCCCGGCGTCGCCATCACCGCCGAGGCCTGCTCGACGCCCGGGAGCTTGCCGAGCGCCGCCGAGAGCTGCATCAGCGATACCGAGTCGCGGTACAGGTTAGGCAGCAGGCGCTGGATGTACACAGACTTGTATACTAGAGTAAGCTTCCGGCGTGCTGCAAGGCGCCGCCGATCTTCCCGTCGATTCCCTCGACCTCGCCACGCTCGGGGCACGCTATGCGGCGGGGCGCTTGCGGCCCTCGCAGGTCGTGGCGGGTATCCTGGAGCGCATCGCGCGCCGCGGCAAGGACCCGACCTGGATCGAGCTCGCGCCGCGCGCAGAGCTCGAGGCGCGGGCCGCCGAGCTCGAGCGCCGCTCGGCCGCCGCTCTCCCGCTCTACGGGATCCCGTTCGCGATCAAGGACAACATCGACTGCCGGGGGCTTCGCACCACCGCCGCCTGCCGCGAATTCGCCTACCTGCCCCAAGGGAGTGCCGAGGTGGTCGAGCGGCTGGTGGCCGCGGGCGCGATCCCGATCGGCAAGGCCAACCTGGACCAGTTCGCCACCGGGCTGGTCGGCGTGCGCTCGCCCTATGGCGTGCCGGCGAACAGCTTCAACTCCGCCTATATCCCGGGGGGCTCGAGCTCGGGCTCGGCGATTGCCGTCGCCGCCGGGCTGGTCAGCTTCAGCCTCGGCACCGACACCGCCGGCTCGGGCCGCGTGCCCGCCGCGTTCAACAACATCGTCGGCCTCAAGCCCACGCGCGGGCTGCTGAGCACGCGCGGCGTGGTGCCCGCGTGCCGCTCGCTCGACTGCGTCTCGATCTTCGGGCTCACCGGCGGGGATACCGCCGCCGTGCTGCGCGCGGCGCAGGGCTTCGACTCCGCCGATCCGTTCTCGCGCCCTGCGGCGCCGCCGGCGCGCGCCCTGCCGCGCTCGTTCGCCGGCCTGCGCTTCGGAGTGCCTCGGGAGGATCAGCTCCAGTTCTTCGGCAACCCGGAAACGCCCCAGCTCTTCCAGGACACGCTTTCTCGATTGGAAAACTTGGGGGGAATCCGCGTCAGCGTGGACTTCGGCCCATTCCTTGAAACTGCCAGGCTGCTCTACGAGGGGCCGTGGGTGGCCGAACGCTACGTGGCCATCCGCGAGTTCATCGAGCGCAATCCGAAGGCGCTGCATCCGGTCACGGCGGCGATCATCGGCGGCGCCAAGCGCTTCTCGGCGAACGACGCCTTTGCCGGTTACTACCGGCTGAAGGAGCTCCAGCGCCGGACCTCGCCGGTCTGGGAAGAGATCGACATCCTCGTGACGCCCACGGCCGGCACCATCTATCGCGTCGACGAGCTCGAAGCCGAGCCGGTGAAGCTGAACTCGAACCTCGGCTACTACACCAACTTCATGAACCTGCTCGACCTCGCGGCGATCGCGGTGCCGGCTGGATTCCAGCGCGACGGGCTGCCGTTCGGCGTGACGCTCGTCGCACCGGCATTCAACGACGAGGTGCTTTGCGGTCTCGGTGAGATTGCGCATCGCGCCGCAGTAAAGACGATGGGAGCCACGGGTTTACCGCTCCCAGTGAAAAACACTGAAGAATTGCCGAATCCAAACCTGGTTCAGGTCGCGGTCTGCGGCGCGCACATGTCGGGGCTGCCGCTCAACCACCAGCTTACCGAGCGCGGCGCGAGGCTCGCGTACAAGTCGCGCACCGCGCGGAACTATCGCCTGTTCGCGCTGACCGATTTCAAGCCGCCGCGTCCGGGGCTGGTCCGTGACGACGCCGGCGGGGCGATCGAGGTCGAGGTCTGGGAAGTGCCGGCGAGCGCCTTCGGCGGCTTCGTCGACGGCATCCCGGCGCCGCTCGGCATCGGCACGCTCGCGCTGGAGAACGGACGGCAGGTGAAGGGATTCCTGTGCGAAGCCCACGCCACGAGGGGCGCGCGCGAAATCACCAGCCTGGGAAGCTGGAGGCAGTTCATCAAGGGAGGCTGAACGTGAGCAACGGAGCGGCGGCACGAGCAGCGGCGGCACGAGGTGCGGACGCACACACCGCGGACGCGGCGGTGCAAGGAGGGCACGGCGGCGAGCGCGGCTTCACCAAGCTCGATTTCGAGCTCAACGACTATCCTGGCCCGGTCAAGACCTCGCTCTTCGGCATCCAGCACGTGCTGGTGATGTTCACCGCCATGGTCGGGGGGCCGCTCATCGTCGGGCGCCTCCTCAACCTGCCCGAGGAGACGCGCATCCTCATGGTCTCGGGCACCATGATCGGCTGCGGCATCGCCACCATGGTGTCGGCGCTGGGCCTGGGCTTCATCGGCCCGCGGCTGCCGATCGTGATGGGAGTTTTTTACATCTTCATCGGCCCGATCGTCGCCATCTCGAAGGAGCTCAGCCTCGCCGCGGCGATGACCGCGCTCATCGTCGGCGGCCTGGTCCAGTTCGCGTGGAGCCCGCTTATCGGCAGGCTGCACCGCTTCTTCCCGCCGATCGTAACCGGCACCACGATCCTGCTGATCGGCACCGGCCTCATGAAGATCGGCATCAACGTGGCCACCGGCCTCGGCACGCCCGCGTTCGGCAAGCCGCTCACGCTCGGGCTCGCCGCGCTGATGATCGTGCTCATCATCGTGATCACGCGCTTCTCCACGGGAGTCGTGCGCGCCCTCTCGCTCTTTCTCACCATGGTCATCGGGTATGTCGTGGCAGCGGCGTTCGGCCTGATCGACCTCGGCGCCATCGGCCGTGCCGACTGGGTCAGCGTGCCGCATCCATTCCCTTACGGCGGGATGGCCTGGCCGGGCCTGATCGCGGTGCTCACCGTCGTGGTGTGCTTCTTCGCCACCGCCGTCGAGACCACCGGGCATACGCTCGCCGTGTCGCGCATCGTCGGCGTGCCGCAAGAGGGCTGGCGCATCCGCGGCGCAGTCGCGAACGACGGCGTGGGCTCGGCCCTGTCCGCGCTCTTCGGCGGCATGGCGCTCACCTCCTATTCGCAGAACATCGGCGTCATCTCGCTCACCGGCGTCGGCAGCCGCTTCGTGGTGGCGTTCGGCGGCGCGTTCCTCATCATCATGGCGCTGGTGCCCAAGGTCGGCGCGATCATCGCGCTGATGCCGAACGCCGTGCTCGGCGGCGTGCTCCTCTTCATGTTCGGCATGGTGGCCTCGGTCGGCGTCGACATCATCGGCCGCAACATGACCTCGCGGCGCGACGCCGTGATCCTCGCCGCCTCGCTCGCTCTCGGCCTCGGCATCCAGGCCGCGCCGCCCCAGGCGTTCGACATCGTTCCCCAGGCCCTGCGCATCCTCGTCACCGACGGCATCGTGATGGGCATCCTGCTCGCGATGCTCCTGAACCTGACCTGGCCGAAGGAAGAGAAGTAACGGCATGCCAACGCGCCGCCAGGTCCTGCTATGGGCAGCAGGTTCTGCGGCGCTCTCGGGTATCGGAATTTCGCGGGCGCAGTCGTATCCGACGCGACCGGTGCGCATCCTCGTCGGCTTCGTGGCGGGCGGGAACTTCGACATCGTTGCGCGCCTGATCGGGCAATCGCTGTCCGAGCAGCTCCACCAGCCCTTCATCGTCGAGAACCGGCCCGGCGCGAGCAGCAATCTGGCGACCGAGGCGGTCGTTCGCGCGCCGGGGGACGGCCATACGCTGCTGCTCGGCGGCGCGGTGAACGCGGTCAACGCGACGCTCTACGACAGCCTCGGCTTCAATTTCATCAACGACCTCGCCCCGGTTGCCGGTGTCACTCGGTTTCCGAACGTCATGACGGTGAATGCGTCTTTCCCGGCGAGGACGGTTTCCGAGTTCATCGCCTACGCGAAGGCAAATCCGGGCAAGGTCAACCAGGGCTCCTCCGGCAACGGCACCACGCAGCATCTCGCCGGCGCGCTGTTCAAGAGCATGACCGGCGCCGATTTCCTCCATGTGCCCTATAAAGGCGCTGCCCAGGCGATCACGGATTTGCTCAACGGCCAAGTGCAGGTCTTGTTCGAGCCCTTGCCCCCCTCGATCCAGCACGTGAGATCGGGAAAGCTTCGCGCCTTGGCAGTGACGACGGCTGCACGCTCGGACGCCCTGCCGGAGGTGCCGGCCGTCGCCGAGTTCGTGCCCGGCTACGAGGCGAGCGGATGGAACGGCTTCTGCGCGCCCCGGGGCACGCCGGTCGACGTCGTGCGCACGCTCAACAATGCGATCAACGCAGGCCTTGCCGATCCGAAGCTGAAGGCGCGTCTTGCCGACCTCGGGGCCATGCCGCTTGCCGGTTCACCTGCCGACTTCGGGACGCTCATCGCCGAAGAAACGGCCAAGTGGGCCAAGGTGATCCGGGCGGGCAACATCAAGCCCGGCTGAAATTCTGCCGCCGGCGGATTCTGGTGCAGAATCCGCAGAAGCTTTCACTCCTGCAGGAAGGCACCCGGCATGGCGAATACGAACGGCGGTTCGGGGAACCCGGTTGGGCGTGCGAACGTGCCGATGGACGACTCGTGGCGCCGCTGGTGCGCCGAGAACGTGCTGCTCGGGAACTCCGAAGCCTCGATGGTGCAGGCGATGCTGAAGGCGGGCGTCGACAGCAGCACGGCCGCTGCCGAGGTGCGGGCGGCGGCGAGCCATCCGTACGTACGCGCGGCGCGGCAGCTCGCCGCGGTTCGCGCCCCCGACGGCGCAACGCTCGATGCGAAGCTCGCGAAGCGCGACTGGGTGCTCGCGTGCTATCGCCGCGCCGCGCGGCAGGCGAGCTGGCACGGAAAGGTGCCGCGCGTGCCGAAGCTTCCGCGCCAGCGGTTCCTCGACGAGTACTACGCCCTGAATCGCCCGGTGGTGATGACGGGCGCGATGGACGACTGGCCCGCGCTCGCGCGCTGGACTTTGCCGGAGCTCAAGCGGCGTTTCGGCGAGCGCGTCGTCTCGGTGCAGGCGAACCGCGGCGGCGACGCGAACTACGAGCAGAACTCCGAGCGCCTGCGCCGCGCGATGACCTTCGGCGAATATGTGGAGCTGGTGGAGTCGAGCGGCGAGACCAACGACTTCTACATCACCGCGAACAATTCCGGCACCAACAGGGAGGCGTTGAAGGAGCTGTGGGAAGACATCGTGCCCTTCCCCGAGTATTTGCGCGACGACGACCCCAATAACCGGGGCTTCTTCTGGTTCGGGCCGAACGGAACGGTCACGCCGCTGCACCACGATCTCACCAACAACTTCATGGCCCAGGTGCTCGGGCGCAAGCTCGTCCGGCTGATCGCCCCCTACGAGCTCCCTCACGTCTACAACAATCGCCACTGCTACACGCAGGTCGACCTGGATCGCATCGACTACGACCGCTTCCCGCTCTTCCGCGACGTCACCGTCACCGACGTGGAGATCGGACCGGGCGACCTGCTGTTCCTGCCCGTTGGGTGGTGGCACCACGTCCGTGGCCTGGAGGTCTCGATCACCATGACCTTCACCAACTTCGTGTTCGACAACGACTTCTTCTCTTTCTACAGCACGTACCAGGACATCTGATCTGGCGCTACTCGTCGGAGTCGTACTGGCACTTTGTGTGGGGCTTCTCGCCACTGGCGTCGGCCTCGACCGCGATCGGGCCTTCTATCCGGTCGTGACGATCGTGGTCGCGTCCTACTACGCGCTGTTCGCTGCCATGGGCGCTTCCACACATGCACTCGTTCTCGAGTGTGCGGCCGGCGCAGTCTTCGTCGCAGCCGCGCTAGCAGGTTTCAGGTGGTCCCTCTGGGTTGCCGCGCTTGCGCTGACGGCACACGGCATTTTCGATTCCATCCACGCTGCCGTCATATCCAATCCGGGCGTGCCGAATTGGTGGCCGGAATTCTGCGCCGCGTACGACGTTACGGCAGGAGTCTTCCTGGGAGGGTTGCTCAAGAGCGGGCGCGTTCGTTCCACTGCGGCTTGAGGCGCGAGCTAACGAGCCTCGTGGACGATCTGCTCCAGCGCGCGCTCGGCGAGCGCCGCGATCGTCAGCGACGGATTGGCGCACCCGGAGGTTCCGGGAAGCAGGGCCCCATCGACGACGTAGAGTCCGTCGTAGCCCAGGACGCGCCCGAGGCTGTCGCAGACATGTCCAATCACGGCGCCGCCAAGCGGATGCACGGTCCGGGACGTAACGTGGGTCGCGAACGGAGGCAGGCCGTTTCGCGTTTCGAGGATCTGGTTCGTATATGCCGATGCGCGCGTCGCGGCGATTATTGCCGAGTCATCGGCTGGCCACTCGAGCGCGACGTCGTCGCGCTCGGGGTCGTAGCGCAAGGCGCCCACGCCGTCGCACGTCATCACGAAGCGAACGTCCGGCGTGTCTTCCACGACGACCGGGCCGTGCGGATTGTCGAGGTGCTCGAACGAAACGCCCGTGATCATGCGGCGCTCTTCCGCGATCGGCACGAAGCGGTCTCCGTTCCCGCCCCACCAGCGGCCGACGTCCTCGCCGAGCCGCCCGAGCGTGCCCTTCGAACGGGCCCGCAGAAGCAGCGTGCTCGTGCCTATCGAGCCAGCCGCGAGGAAGAGCAGGCGGCAATCCACGGTGTCCCGAGCGATGACGGCGCCAAGCTCGTCGATCGCTTCGAACGAGATGCGATAGCCTCCCTTTCGCTCGGCGATCGCCGTGACGCGATGAAGAGGGCGAATGTCGACGGGCCCGGCGTCCTCGGCGAGGGCGAGGTAGTTGCGGTCGAGCGTGTTCTTCGCGCCGCTGTTCGTGGTGAACTCGCCCACGATCCAGCTCGGCTCACGCTCGCCCGCGATCTCCTCCCGTACGATGTCCCAGTCGATGGCCATGTCGAGGCGACGAGCGTGGAAGCCCGCCGCCTTCGCCTGCTCGATGAATCGCCGGGCGCCCGCGGCACAAGGGGCCGCCAGGACGTCATCCGGGATCGGGGATGCCTTGAGCATCGCGCGGACGCGCGGGTAAAAGACTCGATCCATCGCGTCGTAGTCGATCCCGTCGCCCAACGCCCGGCGAAACATCTCGCGGCTCGGCTGATAAGTGAACGCGGCGTAGACGAGCGAACCGCCGCCCACGCCCGCCCCCTGCGTGGCGGTCATGCCGTTGCCCTCGATCATGTCCCGGACCCCGGCGTAGCGCTCGATGGGACGGCCGCCCCAGCTCGTTCGAAACCATGCCGTGCGGCGGTCAGGGCTCGACGACGGCGCGAACGTGTCCCCGGACGGGCGAATCGGCCATCGCCGGCCGCGCTCCAGCACGAGCGTTCGTACGCCCGCCTGCCCAAGGCGGAGTGCGGCGACCGCGCCTCCGAACCCGCTGCCTACGACGATCGCTTCGATGTCCATGCCTCAGCCTTTCACGCGCTCAGGGGCAGATGAAGCCCGCGCCGCTCGGGTTGGCGAAGCAGCCGACCGAGGCGGGGATCACGTGCTTCGGCAGCCACAGCACGACGTCGGGAAAGTAGATGGCGAAGCCGATGGTGACGAGGAACACGACGTAAATCGGCAGCGCGGCGCGCAGCGCCTGCGAGAAGCGCACGCCGACGAACTTCGACGCCATCAGCAGGACCAGGCCGTAGGGCGGCGTGATCAGGCCGAAGGCGAGCGTCGCGATCAGCACCACGCCCATGTGCACGGGATTGATGTTGCCGGCCTGCGCGAGCGCGTTCACCAGCGGCATGAAGATGATGATGGTCGGCACCGGCTCGATGAAGTCGCCCACGATGGTGAACAGCAGCACCATCAGCAGCATGATCAGGTGCGGGTCGTGGCCGGCGATGCCGGTGATCCAGTCGGCGATGACGATGGCGCCGCGCAGGTAGGCGAGCAGCCAGCCGAAGGCGTTGGCGGCGCCGATCGTGATCAGCGGCAGCGAGAAGATCAGGCCCGCGAGGCAGAAGTCGTACGGCAGCTTGCGCAGGTGCCTCGGGTTATACGTCGGGATGATGACGAGCAGGATCCAGGCGGCGGCGACGACACCGGCCTCGGTCGGCGTGAACCAGCCGGTGAGGATGCCGCCGAGGAGGATGGCCGGGATCATCAGCGGCAGCGCCGCGTCCTTGGTGGCGAGCGCAACCACGCCGAGCGGGGCGCGCGCGCGCCGCGTGCCCGGCGGCCCGAAGAAATAGCAGAAGATCATGAGGCCGAAGCCGATCATGAAGCCCGGCACCACGCCCGCCATGAAGAGGCCCGCGATCGAGACGTTGCCGACCGCGCCGTAGACCACCGCGGTGATGCTCGGCGGCACCAGCGCGGCGATGGTCGAGGCGGCGGCGATGATGGCGGCGATGAACGGCCCGCGATAGCCCTCGCGCTTCATCGGCGGGGCGAGCGCGCGGCTCATGACCGCGACGTCGGCGGTGGTGGAGCCCGACATCTCGGAGAAGAACATGCTGAAGACGGTCACCACCTGCGACAGGCCGCCGCGAATATGGCCGACCAGGGCAAGCGACAGGTTGGCGATGCGCTGCACGACGTTCGCCGAGCTCATCAGCTCGCCGACCAGCAGGAAGAACGGGATGGCGAGCAGGGCCTCGTTGTCCATGCCGTCGAAGACCTTCTGCAGGATCGCCGCCAGCGAGACGTCCGCGAGCAGCGCGCCGACGAAGACGCCGCCCATCAGCGCGAACGGCACCGGCACGCCGAGGTAGCCGAAGGCGAGGAAGCAGGCAGACATGAGCGTGAGGATGAGCGGCGCGCTCATGGGCGCTTCTCCGCCGCGCCGAAGTCGAGCGCCCCGGGCGCCTCCGCCTCCTCGGGCTCGGCGTGCTCGAAGCCGTTGCGCAAGCCGTTGACGATCTGCTCGACGGTGAAGAGCGCGATCAACGCGCCGGACAGGGGGATCGCCGCGTACAGCGAGGCGATCGGCGTGTTGGACGGCAGGCGGAAGCTGCCGAAGCCGCGCAGGAAGGTCTGGTAGCCGAAATACACCATGCACAGCGCGACCGCCAGCACGATCGCCCGGATCAGGAGCTCGGCGAGCCGCCGCGAAGCGCCGTGCAGCGACTCGGCGACCGCGGTCAGGTAGAGATGGTCATTGCGCCGCGTCGCCGCGGCGAAGCCGATGAAGATGCCGTAGATGAAGAGGGTGGAAGTCACCTCCTGCAGCCACAGCCAGGGCCGGCCCGCGATGCGCGTGACGATGTCGGCGCACACCGAGAGCGAAAAGCCGGCGAGCGTGAACCCGCACAGGATCATCAGGACCCGCTCGAACCCGTCGAGCGCGCGCCACTTCAGGTGGCGCTGGCGCTGCAGCACCAACCGGCCGGAGTTGCCCACCGGCCCGCCCGCTACTGGATCGAGCGGATCAGCGTCTTCACCTTGTCTGCGTGCGGCCCGAGCTCCTTCGCCAGCTTGTCGAGGTACGGATCGGCGATCTTCTGGAAGCCCGACTTGTCGACCTTGTCGACCACCTTCACGCCCATCGCGCGGATCTTCGCCAGCGCCTGGTTCTCCAGCTCGAAGGCGCGCTTCGGCTCCTGCATGCTGACGTCGCGGCCGGCTTCCAGGACCCACTTGCGCTGCTCGGTATTGAGGCCTTGCCACAGCCGGTCGCTGATCCAGAGGATGGCGTTGTTCGCCTCGTGCTCGGAGAGCGAGATCACCGGCGCCACCTCGTAGTGCTTGTTCACGAAGTAGACGTTGATCGAGTTCTCGCCGAAGTCGACCACGCCGGTCTGCAGCGACGTGTAGACGCTGCCGAAGGGCATGTGCACGGTCTGCGCGCCGTACGCCGGGAACATGGTGTCCTCCGTCGCGGTCGCCTGCACCCGCACCTTGAGGCCCTTCAGGTCGGCGACGCTGTGGATCTGCTTCTTCCCGTACAGGTTGCGCACGCCCTGCGTGCCCAGGCCGATGGCGTGGATGCCCTGCGTGGTCTGGTCGATCATGTCGCGAATTGCTTCATACACGCGCTGGTCGGCGAGCGACTTGATGACGTGGTCGGGCGAGCGGAACAGGAAGTGCAGCGACATCACGCCCGCCTGCGGCGAAATCGTCGCGGTGTTGGCCGATGAAACGATGGCGAAATCCAGGTCGCCCGCTTTCACCAGCTGCAGGAGCTGCGGCTCCTGCCCGAGCTGCGCGCCGGGATACTGGTCGACCAGCATCTTGCCGCCGCTCAGCTTGTTCAGCTTGGCGGAGAAGATGTCGTAGGCCACGCTGTAGCCGGTATTGAGCTGCTGATCGTGCGCGAAGCGGTAGTGTTTAGCGCCCTGCGCGTTGGCGCCGAGCGCGAATGCGAGCAGCGCGCCGGCGAAAGCTCCTCTGCCGATGAATTTCATCGTCCCCTCCCTCCGTTGGCGATCCAAGGTGTACCCCGCGGAATTCTCGCAAGGTTTCCCGGCCGCCGCCAGCGCCCTGGCGATGCACTGGTCGTGGATCTCGCTGCTAACCGCTGACCGTTACCGCCCAAAACAGCCAAGAAGAGAGCAGAATTCTCTGCCACTCGTCCAACTGGCGGAACCGCGCGGTGTGACGAGGGGCGAAGACAAACAGCCAAAGTGGTTCAAGTCGGGAGGATCGCATGCGAGCGCTGACGCTGCTCTTGTCGGCGAGCTTGCTGGTCGCTTGCCAATCTACACCACAACCTGTTCCTCGTACTTGGGCGCTACCGCAAGGCGTCAAAACGGCGTCGGTAAACGGCTACGAAATGGCGTATGTCGAACGAGGCGCCGGGGTCCCGGTCATATTTGTTCATGGCTCCGGTGTCGACTACCGGTATTGGGCGGCGCAAATGGAGTTTTTCGCTTCGAAGTACCGCGCAATCGCGGTGAGCCTCAGGCGCTACTATCCGGAGCCTTGGCACGGCGAGGGCGAGTTCAGCCTCAATCAGCAAGCGGCCGACGTTGTTGCCTTTGCTCAGCAGCTCAATGCGGGCCCTGTTCATTTGGTCGGGCACTCGCGCGGCGGTACCGCGGCGCTCTATGCCACTCGATTGGCGCCCTCGCTCGTCAGGAGCCTCACCCTTGCGGAGGGCGGAGGCGGAATGCCCGCGTTCGCGCCGGAAGACCCGGCACTGAGCGCACGACGCGAAGCTGCTGTTCGGACAATGTCCCAGAAGCTGTCGAGCGGCGACATCGACGGTGGACTCGAAGTCCTCATGACGTACCTCAATGGTCCTGGCGCGTGGACGAACACCCCCGAGCGCGCCAAGCAATCACTTCGAGACAACGCATGGACCTTGGCGGTATATGAGACCGACAGGGCAACGTGGAGCCCCTTCTCGTGTGACGATGCCAAACGCCTGCAAGTGCCGATGCTCCTTCTCGGCGGCGAGCGCAGCCCGCCAGACTACGCCTCCACTCTCGACAAGTTGCAGGCCTGCCTGTCGCGCGTCGAGCGCCGCGTCATCGCGAACTCGGCTCACTCCATGCCACGCATGAACCCCGACGGGTTCAATTCCGCGGTCATGTCGTTTGTCGCATCACATTGACTTGGCGCAAACGACTTTAAGATCGTGAATCGAGGTGCGCGAGATGCAGCCGGTGGAGGCTGATCTTGTGCACCTCGTTCTTGCTGGCCTCGATGTGACGCTCCAATAGCTGCACGGCGCGCGCCGAGCGGCGAGCGAGCACGGCGCGCAGGATCTGGCCGTGCTCG
>DASXAO010000032.1:0-15225 GCA_036406675.1 Burkholderiales bacterium | reverse complement strand
ATGAGCCAGCCAGCCACGCCAGCAGCACGCGCCGAGCTTGCCCCGAGCGGCAAGCTGCGCGTCGGCATCAACCACAGCAACTTCCTGCTCGTGAACCCGGGCTCGCCGCACGGCGCGCCCAAGGGCATCGCGCCCGACCTCGCCGCGGAGCTCGCCAAGCGCCTGGGCGTACCGGTCGAGTACGTGAGCTTCGACAGCGCCGGCAAGACGGCGGACGCCATCCGCGACGCCAAGGTCGACGCCGGGTTCATCGCCAACGAGGCCGAGCGCGCCAGCGTGATCGAGTTCAGCAGCGCCTACCTCGAGCTGCCGGCGACCTACCTGGTGCCGGCCGGCTCGCCGCTGCGCTCGCTCGCCGAGGTCGACCGTCCGGGCGTGCGCATCGCCGTGAGCGGGCGCAGCGCCTACGACCTCTATCTCTCGCGCACGCTGAAGAGCGCGCAGCTCGTGCGCGCCGAGGGCATTCCGGCCTCGGTGAAGCTGTTCAACGAGCAGAAGCTCGACGCGCTCGCCGGCCTGAAGCCGGGGCTCCTCGCCGAGTCGCAGAAGCTGCCCGGCTCGAAGGTGCTCGACGGCCATTTCACCGCCGTCCAGCAGTCGATCGGGGTGCCGAAGAAAAGCGCCGGCGCGGCGAAATACCTGCGCGCGTTCATCGAGGACGCGAAGCGCTCGGGCCTGGTCGCGCAGCTCGTCGAAAAGCACGGCGTCAAGGGTGTGATCGTCGCGCCGGCGGCGGATTAGAGAT
The DNA here is from genome assembly GCA_036406675.1 of Burkholderiales bacterium. Lineage (GTDB taxonomy): Bacteria > Pseudomonadota > Gammaproteobacteria > Burkholderiales > SG8-39 > SCGC-AG-212-J23. The sequence continues at coordinate 14,480 of DASXAO010000032.1, read as the reverse complement.
CGGTCCAAAATCGGGGTCAGAGCCCGATTTCAGCGCCGCCCGTCGTACCAGATCCCGCAGGCTTCGCGGCGCCTCAGGTTGCGCCCGCCGCTCAGGACCCACCGCAGCAGGAACGCCGCGTGCTCGCGCCAGCTGTAGAGCTCGGCCTTGCGGCCGCTCGTCACGAGCGGATGACGATGCAGGATGACGAAGCGGCCCTGGCGCTTGAGGCGCCGCGACAGGTCGATTTCCTCGGACGCGAAGAGCTCTTCGTTGAAGCCGCCTGTGGCGCGAAACGCCGCCGCCTCGCAAAAGAGGAACGCGCCTGCAGCCCACCGTGCCATCCGGCTGAGAGCATTCCAGGCTCCGACCCAGAACCGCAGCGCGGGCGTCGTGGCCGCCATCGCGATCGTGCAGCCACCTCCCACATATCGACCCGACTCGATCGCGGCAAGCACGTCCGCGAAAAGCTCGGGACCGGGCGAGCAGTCCGCATCGACGAAGATCAACCAGTCGCCGGAAGCGGCGCGGGCGCCGGCGTTACGGGCTCTCGCGATCTGGTTTATCGGCTCGAATACGACGCATGCGCCGTGCGCACGGGCGAGCTCCGCCGTACGGTCATTCGAGTTGTTGTCGCAGACGATGAGCTCGCTCGACCAGCCCCGCCGCTCGAATAGCTCGATTCCGGCCCTGAGACGCTGCAAGGTTCCGGCGATCAGGCGCTCTTCGTTGAACGCCGGAACGACGATCGAGAGTTTCAAGTCACGACAGAAATCGGGCTCTGACCCCGATTTTCGCTCTACCGGGGCCGCCGCTACGCCGCGACCACGAAATCGAAGGCGCCTTCCCCCGACCTCGAGGACTTGAGCTCGAGGTCGCGGCGGTAGAGGCCATCGCGGCTGTTGCTCGGGTCGCCGGGAAAATAGAGCTGCGTGGTCAGGATCCGGCCGCCCTTCGGCTGGATCTTCAGGTGGTAGTGGCGTGCGCGCCCTGGGTACAGGGCCGGCACGATACTCTCGAAATGGTAGCGCCCCTCGCCGTCGGTGAACTGGTGCCCGCGGTAGCGGTAGCCGCGGTTGTCGTACTCGCCGTCCTCGTCGGCATGCCACACATCGACCAGCGCGTTTGCGAGCGGCTGGCATTGCGGCGAAAGCACGCGTCCGCCGACCACGAAGCGCTGCGCCTTGCTGCCCGCTTCCACGAGCGCGGTGCGTAGCGGGGAATTCGGCGTGAAAAACGGTCCCTCGGTCTGGCTCGCCGTGACCACGCCGCAGGTCTGGGCGAGGCCGTCGAGCGGAACGAGCAGCGCGGCACCGAGCATGCGACGACGGGTAACGATCATATGACTTGCTCCTGGGTGCTTTGACCGGTATGGAATCGCACGGTTCTCCGGATCACTCCAGATCATACTGGCAGCGCTACACTGCGGCCGAGGGGAGGAATCGCCGGTATGAGCGAGATCAGGGATTGCCTGCCGCCGGATCGCTATCCGCGGCGGCCGCGGGTGGCGTTGCCCAAGGGGTCGGTCGACACGCACGTGCACGTGTTTGCGCCGGGGTACCGGCTTTCGCCCGCGCGGGGCTATACGCCGCCCTACTCGACCCTTTCGGAGCTCCAATACCTGCACGCCACGCTCGGCATCGAGCGCGTGGTGTTCACCCAGCCGTCGGTCTACGGCACCGACAACTCGGCGATCCTCGACGCGATGGCGGCGCTCAACAGCGAGAAGCCCGACCGCGCGCGCTGCGTGGCGGCGCTGGACATGAATGTGAGCGAGGACGAGCTCGCCGCGCTCGACGCAGCCGGCGTGCGCGGCGTGCGGCTCAACACCGACAACAAAGGCGGCATGCCGATCCGGCTCGCCGAGATTCCGGAGCTGGCTGCGCGCATCCGCGCCTTCGGCTGGCACATCGAGTTCCTGTTCCCGGGAAACGACATCCTCGAGCTGATGCCGGTGTTCGCTGCGCTCGCGGTGCCGATGTCGATCGCGCACTTCGCGTACCAGCCCGCCACCGCGGGCATCGACGCGCCGGGATTCAAGGCGCTGCTCGAGCTCGCGCGCCGCGGCAACACCTGGATCAAGATCTCGGGCGCCAATCGCGTGAGCGCGACCGACCTGCCGCCCTACGACGACGTGAAGCCGATGGCCCGCGCGCTGATCGAGGCGGCGCCGCAGCGCATTCTCTGGGGCACCGACTGGCCGCACCCGAACAAGTATCTCGCCAACCCGAACGACGGCGATCTGGTCGACGCGCTCGGCGACTGGGTCGCCGACGAGGCGGCGCGGCGCAGGATCATGGTGGAGACGCCGGCGGCGTTCTATCGCTTTTGACGAGAGTCAGGTAGGCGACGAGCGAGACCGCCGCGCACAGCGCGATCACGCACGCCATGGGAATCGCGCCCTCCGCGTCGATCCAGCCCACGGCCGCGCTCGCCACCACGCCGGTGAGCGCCTGGCTGAAGCCGAGGAGCGATGCCGCGCCGCCGGCGCGGTCGCCGAAAGGCGCCATCGCCACCGCCGAGACATTCGACGCGATGAGGCCGAGGCTGGCCACCACGAAGAAGAGCGAGCCGAACACCGCGGCGAAGCCGCCAAGGCCGGTGAGCGCGCAGGCGATGAGCAGCGCTGCCGCGGCGGCGAGAATGCCCACGCCCCAGCCGAGCACCCTGCGCGGGCCGCGCCCGTGCACCAGCCTGCGGTTCAGCTGCGACACCATGATGAAGCCGAACGCGTTCGCGCCGAAATAGATGCCGAAGCGCTCGGCCGGGATGCCGAAGTACTGGATGAACGCGAACGGCGCCGCCGCGAGGTAGGAGAAGAACGCGCCGAACGAGAACATGAAGACGAGCGCCGGGCCGAAGAACAGGCGGTTGCGCGCGAGCGGCAGCATGTTGGCGAGCGCGCTGCCGATGGAGCCGATGCGGGCGTGGATCGGGTGCGACTCGTCGAGGAAGAGCGACGCGGTGACGATGCAGAACACCGCGTAGGCCGCGAGCAGCCAGAAGATCCAGTGCCACGACGCCGCCACCAGCAGCCAGCCGCCGGCGAGCGGCGCGAGGATCGGCGCCGCGCCCATCACCAGCATCATGAGCGAGAGCACCTGCGCCGACTGGATGGCGTCGAAGCGGTCGCGAATCACCGCGCGCACGACCACCATGATCGAGGAGCCGCCGAGCGCCTGCGCGAAGCGCAGCAGCACGAAGCTGCCGATGTTCGGCGCGAGCGCGCAGCCGACCGACGCAGCCGCGAACACCGCGAGGCCGCCGAGGAGCGGCGGCTTGCGGCCGAAGCGGTCGCTGAGCGGGCCCATCGCGAGCTGGCCCATCGCCATGCCGAAGAGGTAGGCCGACACCGTGTGCTGTACGCGCGCCGGGTCTGCGACGAACTCGACCTCGAGCATCGGCAGCGCCGGCAGGTACATGTCGAGCGCAAGCGGGCCGAGCGCCATGATCGCGCCGAGGACGAGCGTAAGGCGCCCTACGCCGCCGAGCCTGTCCCCCGTTATCCCTTCACGCACAGGACCTGCTTGAGCGTGTGCACCACTTCGACCAGGTCGGACTGGTTCGCCATCACCTCGTCGATGTTCTTGTAGGCGCCCGGAATCTCGTCCAGGACGCCTTTGTCCTTCCTGCACACGACGCCTTCGGTCTGCGTTCTCAGGTCCTCCAGGGAAAACGCCCTCAGGGCGGCGTTGCGGCTCATCTTGCGCCCTGCGCCATGGGCGCAGGAGTGGAAGCTCGCCGCCGCGCCCTTGCCGCGCACGATGTAGCTGCGCGCGCCCATGCTGCCCGGAATGATGCCGAGGTCGCCCGCGCGCGCCCGGATCGCGCCCTTGCGCGTGAGCCAGACCTCTTCGCCGAAATGCCGCTCGCGCTCGACGTAGTTGTGGTGGCAGTTCACCGCCGCGCCGGTCACCTCGAAGGCGGGCGTGTGGCGCCGCATCGCCTCGAGCACGAGGTCCATCATCTCCTCGCGATTCGCCCGCGCGTAGTCCTGCGCCCAGCCCACCGCCTCGACGTAGTCGTCGAAGTGCTGCGCGCCTTCCGGAAAGTAGGCGAGATCCGCGTCCGGCAGATGAACATTGTTTTTTTGAGAATCTTTCTTCGCCAGCTCGATGAAGTAGGTGCCGATGGCGTTGCCGATGCCGCGGCTTCCCGAGTGCAGCATGACCCACGCCCGGCCCGATTCGTCGAGGCACACCTCGATGAAGTGATTGCCGCCGCCCAGGGTGCCGAGCTGATGCGCCCAGCTCGTGCTCTTGCCTTTGCGCTTTTCGATCCCGGGATGCTTCTGCAGTATCGAAGAGAGATTTTTTTTGAACTTCCTCGCAGCGTGATCGCGCACATCGCGGTCCTTGTGCTGCGCGAAGCCCACCGGCACGTCGCGGCTGATCTGATCGAAGACTTTGCGCAGCCCCTTCTCGTCCAGCTGGGTTGCATCCAGGGAAAGGCGCGCGGCCATCATGCCGCAGCCGATGTCGACGCCGACCGCCGCGGGAATGATGGCGTGCAGCGTCGGGATCACCGAGCCCACGGTGGCGCCGATGCCGAGGTGCACGTCGGGCATCGCCGCGACGTGGTGATGCACGATCGGCAGCTTCGAGACGTTGACGAGCTGCGCGCGCGCGGCCGGCTCGATCTCGGCCGTGTAGATCTTCACCGGCACGCGGCCTCCGTCGATTTGGTGGCGAACCGGCATCACTCGCCCTTGATGCCGGCTTCCTTGATGACGCGCGTCCACAACACGGTGTCGGCGCGGATCACCGCGGCGTAGTCCTCGGGCGTGCCGCCGCCGGGCTCGGCGCCCGCCGCGGCGAGCTTGTCGCGCATCTCGGGCGCGTGCACGATCCGCGTCACTTCGGCGGCGAGGCGCGTGAGGATCGGCGCCGGCGTCCCCGCGGGCGCGAGCAGGCCATACCACAGGTTCACCACGTAGCCCGGCACGCCGGCCTCCTCGACCGTCGGGACGTCGGGCAGCTCGGGAGAGCGCGTCTTTCCGGTCACGCCGAGGGCGCGCAGCCTGCCCTGCTTGACGTGCGGCAGCACCGGCGGGATGCCCACGATCGCGAGCTGCACCTGCCCCGCGACCAGGTCGTTCACGGCGGGGCCGGTTCCGCGGTAGGGAACGTGCGTGATATCGATCTTCGCCATCGATGCGAACAGCGCGACTGCCACGTGGGCGCTGCTGCCGGGGCCGCTCGAGGCGTAGTTGAGGCGGCCGGGCTGGGCGCGCGCCAGCTCGATCAGCTCCTTGACGCTCTTCGCGGGCACCGACGGATGCACCACCAGCACGTTCGGCGCGTGCGCCATGAGGCTGACCGGGGCGAAGTCCCGCGCGGTGTCGTAGGGCACCTTCATCAGCACCGGATTCATGATCAGGCTGCCCGGGCCGGCGGAAAGCAGCGTATAGCCGTCGGGCGCCGCCTTCGCCACCGCGTCGGTGCCGATGTTGCCGCCGCCGCCGGGGCGGTTGTCGATCACCACCTGCTGGCCGAGCGCCTCGCCCAACCTGATGCCGATGAGCCGCGCGATGATGTCGTTCGGGCCGCCGGGCGAGAACGGCACGACCATCTTGACCGGCCGAACAGGATAGGGTTGTGCCTCAGCTAGTGCGACGCAGCATCCCAACGCCACTCCGACAAAGAAAAGCATCGGCAGGCTGACAGCGGCGCATATTTGTCTCATAGTGGCGCGATTCTAAAGGGGGTCGTCCGATGAAAACCGCCGCGATCGCCGCGTTCCTCTTCCTTTCGTCCATGGCCATCCCGCAAGCAACCGCCCAGACCGCCGGCCCGGCGCTCGCCACCGAGGAATTCATGATCCCGGCCGCCGACCCGGGCCTGCAGCTCTACCTGCGCAACAAGCATCCGCGCGGCGCGAGCCGCTTCACCGCGGACAACATCGTGCTCTTCGTCCACGGCGCGACCTATCCGGCGTCAACCTCCTTCGACCTGCAGCTCGACGGCCTCTCCTGGATGGACTACATCGCTGCACGCGGCTACGACGTCTATCTCGTCGACCTGCGCGGCTACGGAAAATCGACCCGCCCGCCCGAGATGGACCAGCCGGCCGAGCGCAACGCGCCGATCGTGCGCACCGACACTGCGGCGCGCGACTACGGCGCGGCGGTCGACTTCGTCCTCAAGCGGCGCGGCGTGGCGAAGCTCAACGTGCTCGGCTGGTCGTGGGGAACCGCGATCACCGCGCTCTACACGTCCCAGAACAACGCCAAGGTGAACCGCCTGGTGCTGTACGCGCCGGTGTGGCTGCGTCAGACCAAGTCGCTCACCGACTCGGGGGAAGCGCTCGGCGCCTACCGCCAGGTCACGGTCGAAGCCGCGCTCAAGCGCAAGGCCGCCGGCATTCCGGAGGGGAAGAAGCCGATGCCCGACGCCTGGGCCGACGAATGGGTGCGCGCGACCTTCGCGAGCGACCCGGTCGGCGCCAGGGCGAACCCGCGCTTCGTGCGCGCGCCGAACGGCGTGGTGCTCGACACGCGCGAGTACTGGTCGGCCGGCAAGGCGCTCTACGATCCCGCGACCATCCGCGTGCCGACGATGCTGGTGCTCGCCGAATGGGACGCCGACACGCCCCTCTACATGGCGCAGGCACTCTTCCCGAAGCTCGTCAACGCCGACCCGAAGCGCCTGGTGATCATCGGCGAGGGCACGCACAGCGTGCTGATGGAAAAGAACCGCATGCAGCTCTTCCGCGAGGTGCAGCTCTTCCTCGACGAGCGCTCGCCCTACTGATCAGCCGAGCTTCAGGAGCTTCGCTGCGTTCTCCTTGAGGATGAGCGGCCGCACCTCGGGCTTGATGGCGAGCTGGTCGAAGTCCGCCATCCAGCGCTCGGGGCTCATCACCGGGTAATCCGAGCCGAACAGGATCTTGTCCTTGAGGAGCGTGTTCGCGTACTGGACGAGGATCGGCGGAAAGTACTTCGGCGACCAGCCGGAAAGATCGATGTAGACCTGCGGCTTGTGGGTCGCCACCGAGAGCGCTTCCTCCTGCCAGGGAAACGACGGGTGGGCGAGCACGATTGGCATGTCGGGGAAATCGACCGCCACGTCGTCGAGCAGCATCGGGTTCGAGTACTTCAGGCGGATGCCGCCGCCGCCGCGCGTGCCGGCGCCGACGCCGGTCTGCCCGGTGTGGAACAGCGCCGGCAGCTTCGCCTCGGCGATCACCTCGTAGAGCGGATAGGCCATCCGGTCGTTCGGATGGAAGTCCTGCACCGAAGGGTGGAATTTGAATCCCTTCACGCCATAGTCTTTTATTAATTTGCGCGCGAGGCGAACACCCTCTGCGCCGCGGTGCGGGTTGACGCTCGCGAACGGAATCGCGACGTCGGCGTGCTGGTGCGCGAGCTCCGCGATCTCCTCGTTGGTGATCTTGCGGCTCGAGCTCTTCTCGCCGTCCACGGTGAAGACCACGAATGCCATCTTGAGCTTGCGGTACATGTCCGCCATCTCCGGGACCGTCTGGTGCTGCGGCTGGTAGCGGAAGTAGCGGCCCATGGCCGCCTGCGCCTCGTTCGGCGCGTCGTCCACCTGCAGCGCCGACTTCCAGGCGTGGGTGTGTACGTCGATGGCAACGAGATTATCGAGATTCATGGCGGGCAAGCGCGCCGGCGAACATTTCGCGGTCGATGTTTCCACCCGAGAGCACCGCGGCCGCCTTGCGCCCCGCGATCCGCGAGCGCTCCTTGCGCATGGCGGCGAACGCCGCCGCGCCGGCGCCCTCGGCGCAATTGTGCGTGCACTGGAAAAGGATGGCGATAGCCCGCGCGAGCTCGTCGTCGGTCACTTCCACGATCCGCGCGACGTGCCTCACGATCAGCTCGAGCGCGTCCGGTTCGGCCCTGCGGCAGGCCATGCCGTCGGCGAGCTGCGTGGTGACTTCCGCGTCGATCGGTTTCCGGGAAGAAAAGGACAGGGCATACGCTCTTGCATGGGCCGACACCACGCCCACGATCTCGGCCGAGGAGCCGAGCGCGTTGCGCACCGCCGCGGCGGCACAGATGCCCGAGCCGAGCCCGATCGGGACGTAGAGCGTCTCCAGGTGCGGCACGGCGCGGAAGAGCTCGAGATATGCGCTCGCGACCCCCGCGACCAGCAAGGCATCGAAGGACGGGACCATGTGAAGCCCGCGTTCTTCTGCGAGCGACTGCGCGTGCTCGAGCGCGGCCTGGAAGTCGTGCCCGTGCTCGATCAGCGTCGCGCCGAACGAACGCATCGCGGCATTCTTCTCCACGCCGTTGCCATGGGGCACGACGATCGTGGCGCTCATGCCGTACTGGCGCGCACAGAAGGCGACCGACTGGCCGTGGTTGCCGCGGGTCGCTGCGACGACCCCTTTGGTTTTTCCCAATTGGGCAAAGTAAGCCAGCCCGCCGCGCAGCTTGAACGCGCCGACCGGGGTATGGTTCTCGTGCTTGAGCCACACCTCGGTGCCGAGGTGCTCGCACAGGAGCGGCCAGCGGTACTGGGGCGTCGGCGGCATGGCGCGATAAACCGTCTGCGCCGCCGTTTCGATTTCAGCCAGGGTGGGCAGGTTCATGCGCAGATTGTCCTTTCGCTCGGCGGCTCGCGGTAGAGCTCCTCCACCAGCGCGGCGCGCCGGGAAAGCACCGCGCGCTGGTTGAGCGAACCCTTGTCGGTCATCTCGCCGGCGTCGAGCGAGGGCGGCTCCTGCATCACCATCGCGCGGCTGATTCGGTTCGAAAGCCCGGTGCTGGAGCGCGCGAGAGCAGCGAGGCGCCCCTCGAGCTCATCCCTCGCGGCTGGTTGCGAAAGGAAGATCAGGGCCCCGATTTCGCTGCGGCCCTCGCCGGTGATCACGACGTCCCGGGCGAGCGGGGCGAAATGCTCGAGAAACCGCGCGCGCAGCGGACCGACGTGGACGAACGTGCCGCTCGTCAGCTTGAAGTCCTCGGCGATGCGGCCGCGAAAGAGCAGGCCCGCCTCCGGCTTTCTTTCGTCCGCAAAAACGAAGCTGTCGCCGAGGCGGTAATAGCCTTCCTCGTCGAAGGCCCTGGCGGTCAGCTCGGGTTGCCGCCAGTAGCCCGGGGTGATTCCCGGCCCCCTCACCCGCATCTCGAGCTTGCCTTGCATCGGCACGAGCTTCGCCTCCACGCCGGGCGGCGGCAGGCCCATGTTGCTCACGTCCTCGGTCGGCCACATGCGTCCCATCGCGTGCGGCGCAGTCTCGGTGGCGCCGAAGCCGGTGAGGAAGGCAATCGTCTCGCCGCAGGTCCGATAGGCGAGCTCGTTGTACTCGTCGAGCACGCGCTGGGGAAGCGGCGCCCCGGCGAACCACAGCACCTTCAAACGGCTGAAGAAGTTGCGCCTCAGTGACTCATCTTCCTTCAAGTACGGAAGCAGGAACTCAAAACCGCGCGGGACGTTGAAATACCACGTCGGCGCGATCTCGCGCAGGTTGTTCACCGTTTTCTCGATGGCCACCGGCAGGGGCTTGCCCTCGTCGATGTAGTAGGAGCCGCCGTTGTAGAGCGCCATGCCGAAGCCCTTGTTGCCGGCCGCCGTGTGGTGCCAGGGCGCCCACTCGACGAGCACCGGCGGCTCGTCCTGGAAGCAGGCGAACATCGTCGCGGTCAGCTTCTGGTTCGAGCACCACATCCGCTGCGTGTTGATCACCGCCTTCGGCGTACCGGTGGAGCCCGAGGTGAACAGGAATTTCGCGATCGTGTCGGGGCCGACCATGCCGTGCGCCGCGTCGAGCGCCGCCGAAACGGGCCGCTCCTTCGCCTCGTAGATTACTTCGACGTCGCGCGGCACCACCGCGTCGATCGCCCTTCCGAACGCATTGCGGTCCGAAGCGAACACGAGTCCTGGGGTCATGAGCTCGAAGATCGAGCGCAGCTTGCCGAAGTCGCTCGACGCGAGCGAGTACGGCGGCGCCACCGGCGTATACGGCACGCCGGCGTACAGCGCGCCGAGCTCGAGCAGCGCGTGCTCGAGGTCGTTCCCGGAGAGCACTACCAGCGGCCGCTCCGCCGAAAGCTGCTGCTCGAGGAGGTACTGCCCCACCCTGCGCGCACGCTCGCGCGCCTGTCCATAGCTCAGCGTGCGCCACCCCGCGCCGTCGCGCTGGGCGAGGAACAACCGCCCCGGCGCCTCCGCGGCCCAGTAGTCCAGGCGCTCGGTGAGCTTGCGGGGATAGGGACCGAGCGCGTGCGGCGAGCGCAGCAGCACGCAGCCGTCGGCGCGCCGCTCGACGACGATGTCGCGCGGGCCGAGGCGCACGGGCCGGACGGGACGAGTCACGGTGGAGTCGCTTGGACCAGTATCTCAGCTACGACGGCGTGGCGGAGCCTCTACATTACCCGAGGCTCTTGCGCAGGACTTTATTGACGAGGTGATGGGCGATCTGCGCCGGCGTTCGCTTGCCCGGCCGATACCAGACGCGTGTCCAGTTGATCGCCCCAAGCAGGGTCAGGCGCAGGAGGCTGCGGTCCACGTCGGCCGGGAGCGGCAACGCCTGGATCAGCCTGCGAAAACGGCTTTCGTATGCCTCGCGCGGCCGATTGAGGCGGCGCTGGAGGTGCGAGCCTTCCATGTGGGACAGGCTCGCCGAAGTGACCGCGACCACATCGGCGCGCTCCACCAACTCCGTGAGGTGGGCGCCGACCGCGGCCTCCAGCCGGGCCCAGGGCTCGGTGTTGCCGGTCAGTGCCCGATCGACCACCTCATTCAGGCGTCGGAAGCCCTCCGCGTGCACGCTGACGAAGAGGTCTTCCTTCGAGCGGAAGTGGTGGTACATCGAGCCGGCGAGAATGCCGGCCGCGGCGCAGATCTCGCGCAGCGATGCGCCCTCGTAGCCGCGCGCGCTGAAGATTCTCGCCGCGACGGCGATGAGCTCGTCGCGCCGCGGGTGGTAGGCCGAGCCGTTCGCGCCGGCACGCGCAGTCAGGCGGCGGCTGATCGTGGCGCGGCGCAAGCGTGCGCGCTGCGACTCCGACAGCGCCGCTCGTCCTCGCCTCAGCCGGTCGTAGCTGGTAGCGAGGCCATGCTGTTTCCAGATCTTATGCACTGCCGTAGCCGACAGGTGAATCCCGCGCCCCCGCAGTTCGCGCGCGGCGCGTACCTTGCCCATCTCCGGCCGCTCCCTGGCGAGCGCGAGGACTGCGCTTTTCGCGGTGCGGGCGGCGCTCAACCCCGGCTAGCGGCCGCGGCCGTGGCCATCGTCATCGTGATCATCATGCCCATGGCCATGATGCTTGTCGACGTGACACTCGAAGCTCTCGGCGAGCTCGATGCTGCCCGAGCCTTTGTACTTCGCATAGGCAGGATACGGACAGAGCGCACGCGTACGCCCGGGGAACGGGGTCCCGGTGGCCGGCGCGGTGCCGAGGATCGTGTCGGGCGCATTGCCGTTTTCCACCCAGTCCACCAGCGGCGAGAATGCATCGATGCTGCTCGTGCCGGGCCCGCCGCCGCAGTGGTTCACGCCGGGCAGCATGAAGAGCCGCGCGAACTCCTGCGTTTTCTCGAAGCCGCCCATCTCATGGCTCATCTCGGTGTACCAGTTCACCATGTCCTGCGGCGAGAATGGCCCGCCGGTCTGCGGCTGCCAGATGATGAGCTTGCCGCCGCGCCGTTTGAACGGTGAAAGGTCCGTGGCATCGACGTTGAGCAGGGTCGTATCGGACAGCGGGAACGCCGCGCTGGTCCCGAAGATGCTCGCCGCGAATGTGTCGAAGTCGTAGTTCATGATCAGGTTGGCGAGGCCGTCGTTCGCGGTCGGCGCCGGCAGGATCGGCGGCGTGGCGAAGAGCAGCGGAATCGCGCCGCCGCCGAGGCTGGCGAAGCTGAGCGCGCCGTTCGCCGCATTGGTGACGTGCGGCACGAAGTTGGGGTTGAACGTGCCCACGTTCCAGACGCGCCAGCCGGTGTTGATGTTGGTGGCCGTGGGCGTGTTGCAGCCGCCGGCGCTGGTGCAGCCGGCAATGCCCGCGTCCCACATCCACGGCGCGTACTGCGGCTTGCCTCTGGAGGTGGGCGCACCCGACGCATAGATGTTCAGGATGGCGTCCACTTGATCCGAGGCGAGGCAGGCGGGCGTCTTGCCCGCCGTACAGCGCAGGGCATCGAGCTTCGGCTTGACGCGGCGCGTGGTGCACGCCTGCGAGTTGCTGACCATGCCGTCGGCGACGCCGTCGAGCGCGTCGCAGGCGTCGAGGATCGCCTGGGACACGAGCTGGAGGTCCTGGTTGGTGAAGGTGTTGTTGGCGTACGGCACGCCGAAGCCCGAGATCAGGTCGCGCGTGCGCGCCAGCGCCGCGAGCTGCTGGCCGGTGAACATCGCCCACACGCCGACCTTGGTGATGCGGAACGCCGGATCACCCGAGACAGAGCCGCTGAAGTGCGACGGCAGCCGCTGCGTGACCATCATCGCCTCGCGTCCGCCCATCGAGCAGCCCTCGAAGTACGAATAGGCGGGGGGGTCGTCGTAGTAGAGCTCGAGAAGCTTCTTCGCGGTGCGCGTCGTGACGTCGATGGCGTTATAGGCGAAGTCGACACGCGCCAGGTAATCGGTGCCGAACGACGCGCTGCCCCCGGCGAGCGGGTCGCTGTTGGCCGCATTGCTGTGGCCCGAATCGTTCGCCGCCGCGGCGTAGCCCTGGCGCAGGCGCGCGGTGGTGCCCGGCACGCTGCCGTCCGTGCCGCCGCCGCCGGGCATGTGGAACTTGCTGTTCCAGGCGTCGGGTAGCCGTGCCTGCCAGTTGATGGCGTACGTGTAGCGGCTGACGGGAGCGCCCGGGCTGGTTTCGGCGCCGACGCGCCCAGCGTTGATCGTGCCGACGACCAGGCAGTGGGCCGGAACGGTGGCCGTGGCGGCTACTGGCGTAGCCGAGGTGACCACGGTATTCGGCACAGGGAGCGCTGACGCCGGGAACGAGCCGAGACTGCACGCGGCCGATGGCGCCTTAGCTCGGGCGACCTTGAGGCCGGCCACCGCGTCGCGCTCACCGCGGTTCTTGAACACCTCAAGCGAGTTGATGCCCTGTTGCAGGCCCACGACCGTGCCCTCCAGCACGCCAGGGGCCGTTTCCGCCAGAGCCGAGGTGACGTCCTGGCCGTTCAGCCGGACCACCGCCTTGCGCGCCGCCTTGCTCGAGCCCGCGGTCACTCGCAACGCGACGGTATCCCCGGCGGTGAAGATGGGGTCGGGAGAATTCAGGCTCTGGATCGTGTAGCCGTCGTCGCTGCGGCCTTCATCGTGGGCAAGCGCACCGCAGGAAAACGCGACGCAGGCGACCGCAAGAAATCGAAGCGAGCTGCTCATTGCACCCCCTCCTCTCCGGGTCTGATCTAACGATCGTTAGGTCGGTTGACGCTACTCCCGGCGCGAGCCGCGTGTCAAGGTTGCGTGGGCGCCCGATCGTTGACCGTTAGTCATGAATCGTCTATAACTTTGCGCCTCACAGGAGGAGTCATGGACCGCAGAACATTCAACAGAAACATTGCGGTGGCGGGCGCGGCTGCAGCGCTTTCTCCGTTTGGGATCGTGCGCGCGCAGGCGCAGAAGCTGCGCGTCGGCGTGATCCTGCCGCGCTCGGGCTACCTCAGCTTCATCGGCCAATCGTGCCAGAAGGGCGCCGATCTCGCTCCCGGCGTGCTGAAGGAGATGCTCGGCGTGGACATCGAGTTGATGAATGCCGACTTCGAGTCGAACGTCGACACCGCGAGGACCCGGGCGGAGCGGCTGATCCAGGAAGGCGCCAACGTGCTGGTGGGGCCGTTCGACTCCGGCGCAGCCGCGGCCATCGCGCAGGTGGCCGAGCAGCGCGGCGTGCCGTTCGTCATCAACATCGCCGCCGCGCCGCAGATCACCGAGCAGGGCTACAAGTTCGTGTTCCGCAACTTCCAGACCGCGGGCGACATCGTGAGGAACGGCCTGGCGCTGATCGGCGAGCTGTTCCAGGCGACCAACACCGTGCCGCGCACCGCGGTGTTCATGCACGTGAACGACACCTTCGGCCAAGCCATGGCCAAGGGCATCGGCGCATTCATGCCGAAGATGACGCAGCTCCCGTTCAAGATCGTCGACACCATCTCCTACGACCCCGCGGCGAAGGATCTGACGGTCGAGGTCTCCAAGGCGAAGGCCTCGAACGCGGACTTCGTGCTGCTCGTCTGCCGCCTGAACGACGCGATCCTCCTGCGGCGCGAGATGGTGAAGCAGCGCTGGAACCCGATGGGCATCGTGAGCCCAGGCTCTCCCGGGATGTACGAGGAGCAGTACTTCAAGGCGCTCGGCAAGCTCTCGGAGCACTCGATCTCCAACGTGCCCTGGTACAACCCGAACGCCAAGCTCACCAAGATCGTCGAGAAGGCGTTCCTCAAGCAGAACCCGAAGGACAAGCTGGTGTTCCACGGCCTCAACGCCGGCTTCACCTTCGAGGCGCTGCTCATCGCCGCGGACGCGTTCAAGCGCGCGAAGACCACCGACCCCAAGGCGCTCGCCGACGCCATCCG
>DASXAO010000031.1:0-20647 GCA_036406675.1 Burkholderiales bacterium | reverse complement strand
GATCAGGTCGGCTTCGCTGTGCGGCTCGTCGTGGCCCTTGCCATGATCGTGGTCGCGGTCGTCGTCGTCGTGCGCGCCGGCGCGGCCGATGACGCCTGCGCCCGCTGCTGCTGCCGCGGTCTGGATAAATTGGCGCCGCGTGAAGCGGCGGCGTTTCAGCTCCTCGTCCTTCTTCGACATGTCTGGCTCCTCATACGGTTTCGTGAACGATTCGACCTGCCTGCAGCGTGAGAGTCGAGCGCAGGCGCTTGAAATTCGCTTCGGAGACGCCGAGCGGGTCGTCGCTCAGCACCGCGAGGTCGGCGAGCTTGCCTTCCTCGATCGAGCCGAGCTTCGCGTCGTCAAACGACAGGTAGGCGCTGCCGAGCGTGTACATGCGAAGCGCCTCGAGCCGCGTGATCGTCTGGTCGCCGTTGACGACGAGACCGGCGTTGTTCTTCGCCGTGGTCATGAAGGACATCATCAGCCAGGGGTTGAAGGCCGCGACGTTGGTCGCATCGGAGCCGCCGCCGCACGGGATGCCGGCGTCGAGCAGCTTGCGGAACGGCGGACCCGAGGGCGCCGCGCCCGGGTTGCTCGTATAGGACGTGCCCTGGATGTTGAGCCCGATGCCGAGCGCCTTGACGGCGGCGATCTGCGCGTCGCTTATTGCGTTCACGTGGCAGAGCGACCAACGCAGCGCGCCGATCGGGCCCAGCTCCGCGGCCGCCTGGTAGGCCGAGATGTGGAACGCGATCTCGGCTGCCGTGGACGAATGCTGGGTCACCATCCAGCCCTGCTGCGCGGCGAACTTCCAGGCGTCGGCATTCAACGGGTTGGTGGTGCTGGTATTGATGCGCTCGCCGATGCCGAGCTGGCGCCACACGTCGTCGCCGACCCGGTTGAAGTCGTTGAGGATGCGCGTCTCGGCGACGCCCACGCCGGTGTCGTCGCCGCTCCAGAACCACGGCCGCACTCGGACTTTCAGCTCGCCGCGCCGCCATAGCGTGAGAGCGTACGAATAGGGCTGCAGACCGCTCAGGCCGCCGTGGTCCTGGAACATCGTCATGCCGAGGCTCGCAGCGAAATCCATCGCCTCGGCGGTGCCTTGCAGCTTCGAGGCGTCGGTCTGGGCCGCCTGCAGCGCGGCGAATGCCGGTCCCGAAGAGAGCGTGCCATCCGCGTTCACCGCGATCCCGCGGGAGACGAAGAAGGCGCGCCCGACGCTGTTCGTCACGGCGCCGCCGGCGCCGGTGGTCGAGAGATACACGCCGTGCTGCGGCGCTGCCTGATCGAGCTCAGCGAGCGTCGGCAGGCGCTTCTCGGCGAGCCCGTTGACGTTCCAGCCGCCGACGCAGGTGATGAAGTCGCCCTGGGGCACGGCAAGCTGACGGATGCGCGCCGAGATCATCGCCTGGATTTCGCCGATCGATGTCGCTGTCTCGATGATGCGCACCTCGTGCCCCGGGTTGATGCCGCAGCGGATGTAATGCACGTGCGAGTCGATTAGGCCCGGGATGACGCTCGCGCCTTTCAGATTGATCGTCCGCCCGCAGGGGCCGAGATCGGTCGGGTGGCCGACGCGCGCGATGCGGCCGTCGCGGATCGCGATCGACGACGCCACGCGGTTACGCGCGTCCATCGTCAGGAAGCGGCCGTTGACCAGGTTTACGTCCGGCGCGGCGCCGCATGCGGCATGGCCGCGCTCGTCGTCACGATCGCGCTCGCGGTCATCGTCGTCGTCGCGCCCGTGAGCGCGGAGCGTCAGCGGCACGGCCGCCGCGGCGGCGGCGCCCTGGATGAATCTGCGGCGCGAAAGGCGCCTGCTCTTTTCGTCTTCAGTCATGCGGTTCTCCCTTTGCTGTCGCTTGCTGCGAATTTCCGAGGGCGAAACGCTGGGCGGTCAGAGGCTTGCCGAATCCTGGGTAGAAATTACAGCCGGTCTAGGGCGAACCCTAGTAGCGCTTCGCAAGTGATCTGGGCGTGGGATTGCTGCGTCGCGCAAGCGCGCGCCCGACCACTGTGGGATGCATCTCCTTCCCTTCGTCTTAAGGACGTTGTCATGTGAAAGCGGTCGTCATGCGGCGACGCTTTCGGTACGATCTGATTTAACACGCCATCCGGCGAACACCAACAGCAATCGCTCATCGATTCATCAGCGTTTGGAATGAATATCACCACGCGACAGTTGAAGGCCTTCGTGCTCACCTCGCGCCACCAGAGCTTTTCCCGTGCTGCCGAGGAGCTCTTCATCACGCAGTCGGGAATGAGCGTGCTGGTGCGCGAGCTCGAAACGCAGCTCGGCTTTCGCCTGTTCGAGCGCACCACGCGCAAGGTGACGCTGACCGAGCCCGGGTCCAAATTCCTGCCGGTGGCCGAGCGCAGCCTCCGCGACCTGGAAACCGCGGCGCTGCACCTCTCCCGCACGGCCGCCGCCGCGGGCGAATGCCTCGCGATCGGCGCGCCGCCGTTTCCCGCGGCCGAGCTCCTGCCGCAGGCGATCAGCGCGTTCGCCGCGCTGCATCCGAAGCTTCACATCCAGCTGATCGACGCCGAGGGCGCGCGCCTCATGGAGATGGTGCAGACGGGCAAGGTCGACGTCGCGCTGAGCGCTTCGCTGCAGGAATCGCCCGGCCTCGCCAAGCAGCCGCTCGCGCGCTTCGCGCTGCTGCTCGCCTGCCCGGAGGACGCGGCGCGCGACCTGCCCGCGGTCGTGCGCTGGAGCGACGTCGCGTCCCAGCGGCTGATCGGCCTGCCGAGCGGCTATCCGATCCAGCGCCTGGCCGACGAGCAGCTGGCGCGCGTCGGCCGCACGGCGCCGCCCGAGCTGGTGTGCAACTTCCTCGAGACCCAGATCGCGATGGTCGAGGCCGGCGCCGGCGCCGCCGTGACGCCCGCCTCCGCGCTGCCGGCGTGCGCGAAGCGCAGGATCAGCATGCACGCGATCGTCGACCCGGTGGTGTGGAGCGACCTCTTCTGGGTGGTGAACCGCGCGCACAAGCTCTCGGCGGCGGCGGAGGAATTCGGCGCGTTCCTGAAGAGCTATCTCGGCCGCATCGCCGAGCAGGCCGGGCTACTGGGTGATGGAGGTCCGGAAGGCCGCGATCGGCTCGTGCACGACCGCCCCGCCCGCGCCCTGCAGCACCAGGGATGAGAGCTTGAGCTCGGCCGCGCCGGCGCGGATCGGCTTGAAGGTCACCACGACGAACTCCGCGTCGTCGGGCACATTGCCCTTGCCGAACGCGCCTACGGTGATCGAACCGCTCGGGTTCACGCGGTAGGTGAAGCTGCCTTCGGCGAAAAATTCGCCGGCGCGCACCGCGACCGGCTCCAAGAGCTTGGCGTCGTACGAGAGCTGAAGCGGCGAGCCGCGCACCAGCTTGTCGGCGGTGATCTTGAGCGCGACCTCGAACTCGCTTCCCGCCGTGACGCGCGCCGGGCCCTCCCAGCGCAGCTGCGCCGGCCGGCCCTCGCCCCCGGCAACCTGCTTCGCGCCGCGGCCGGCGGTAACCGTGGGCGGCACCACCGGAACCCGGAGCGCCGAGGCGACGGCAAGCGTCTGTCGCTCGTCGAGCGGCGTGTAGACCAGCGTGACGGCGTCGGACTTGATGGATTCGACCCGGTAGCCGCCTTCGAGCACGTCGCCTTCGCGCACGAAGTACACGCGGTCCTCGCGGGCAAGGACCACGCGCGGCGGACCGTCGTGCACCACCTGCCCTGCGACGCGATACGGCATCGGCGGGGCGACCGGGGCCGGCGGCGGCGGCGCGGCCTCGATGGGCGCCTTGGGCTTCGGCGCCCGGTGCACGGGCGGCGGGGGCGATCCGAACAGCTCGCCGCGCAACCCGGAGAGGCCGGCGCGGGGCGGTAGCGTCAGCGCTCCATCGCCGCTATGGGGCTCGTTCTTCGGCGCCGTCGCGACGGGCTGAGATTCGTTCGGCGGGGGTGCGGGCTTGTCCGCAAAGAACCACAGGCCGCCCGCCGCAGCGGCCGCCAGCGCCCACCCCAGTACTTTGTTCTTTCGTCCCACAGATCAGAAGCTTAAGCGTGCGACCGTGCCCGCGCAATCCCATCCAGAATTCTCTCTGGCGTGAATGGCATACGTGTGACACGGGCCCCCAGCGGAGCGAGCGCGTCGTTGATGGCGTTCATCACGGCCGCCGGGGCGCCGGCGGTACCGGCCTCGCCCACGCCCTTCGCGCCCAGCTGCGACTGGCGCGTCGGGGTCTCGACGTGGGCGCAGACGATATCCGGCATTTCGACCGCCATCGGTACGAGGTAGTCGGCCATGTTGCCGTTCAGGAGCTGTCCGTCCGGGCCGTACAGGCACTCCTCGTAGAGGGCCGCGCCGATTCCCTGCACGATGCCGCCGCGCAGCTGCTCGTCGACGAGCAGCGGATTGATCACCGTGCCGGAGTCCTCGACGCACCAGTGGCCCAGCAGCTTGACGAAGCCGGTGTCGCGGTCGACCTCGACCAGCGAAGCCTGGATGCCGTTGGTGAACGTGAAGCCGTACTGGCGCGGCGTGTAGTGGCGCGTGACCGTGAGCTCGGACTGGAACTCCGGCGGCAGCGTGTCCGGGCGGAAATAGGCCACGCGCCCGAGCTCCGACAATGGAAATTTTTGTTCGCCGGTGAGGCGGTTGACGACGTAGTTGCCGTGAACGTCCAGCTCCTGGCGATCCAGCTTCAGGATCGCAGCGGCGACCTCCAGGATGTTGGCACGCAGCGCGCGGCCCGCCTGCAGCACCGCCTCCCCGCCGATGCCGGCGCCGCGCGAGGCCCACGTGCCGCCGCCGTAGGGCGTCACGCCCGTATCGCCTGTAATGACTTTTATTTTTTCGATGGAAACCCCAACAGCACTTGCCGCGATCTGCGCGAAGATCGCCTCGGTTCCCTGGCCCTGCTCCGTGACGCTGCACATCACGGTGACCATGCCGGTGGGCTCCAGGCGCAGCGTGGCGCCATCCTGCGCCGAGATGCGCGCCCCGCCCACGCCGTAGAACGCAGGCGAGGGATTGGTCACCTCGATCATCGCCGCGAGCCCTATGCCCCGGTAGACGCCTTCCCCTCTAAGTCGTCGTTGCTCTTTTCGCAGCCTCTCGTAACTCATGACATCGAGCAGCTTGTCGAGGCACTGGTGGTGCGAGAGCTTCTCGAACTTGAGTCCCGAGGGGAAAGTGTACGGATACGCGTCGTCCGCGATGAGATTCTTGCGCCGGAATTCCGCCGGATCCATGCCGAGCTTCTGCGCGGCGAGGTCGACGATGCCCTCGGTGAGCGCCACCGCGATCGGGTGCCCGACCGCGCGGTACTGGCAGGTGACGTTCTTGTTGGTGAACACCACGTTCAGGCGCGCGCTGTACTCGCGGTGCTTGTAGGGGCCGCCGGTCAGATTGACGACCTGGTTCCCCTCGATGCCGCTGGTGCGCGGATACACCGAATAGGGCCCGATGGCGGTGAGATCGTCGAGGTCGAACGCGAGGATCTCTCCCGACTTGGTACAAGCAACCCGGACGTGGACGCGATGCTCCCGGCAATGAATGTCGGACAGGAACGACTCCAGCCGGTCGGCGACGAACTTCACCGGCCGGCGCAGCATCACCGAGAGCGCCGCGGTGGCCATCTCGTCGGGATAGACGTGCACCTTGATGCCGAAGGAGCCACCCACGTCCTTCGTGATCACGCGCACGTTCGCCTCGGGAATGTTGAGGTGGCGCGAGAAGATGTCCTGCATCATGTGCGGCGCCTGGGTGGCGTGGTACACCGTGAGCGAATGCTCGCCGGCGTTGTAGTCGGCGAGGATCGCGCGTCCCTCGAGGCACACGCCGGTGTGCCGGCCGAAGTGGAACGTGTCCTCCACCACGGCGTCGGCCTCGGCGAAGGCCGCGGCGGCGCCCTCGGTGCCTAGCTCGCGCCGAAAACAGATGTTGTCGCCCAGCTCCTCATGAATGATGGTGGTGCCTTTCAAAGCATCTTCCATATCCACCACCACCGGCAGCTCTTCCCACTCGGCTTCGATCAGCGCCACCGCGTCCTCGGCCTGCGTGCGCGACTCCGCCACCACCGCCGCGCAGGCCTCGCCCTGCCAGCACGCGCGCTCGATGGCGATCGCGTGCTGCGGCGGCGACTTGATGCCCTTCAGGTGGGCGAGCACGGCCACCCAGGGCGTGCAGTATTCGGCGACGGCCCTGCCGTCGAAAATTCCTATTACCCCCGGTGAAGCCGAAGCCTTGCTGAAATCCAGTTTCTTGATGCGCGCATGCGCGTAGGGGCTCCTGAAAAACGCGACGTGCGCAAGCCGAGGGAAGCGCAGGTCGTCGATGAAGGCGCCGCGTCCCTGCAGCAGGCGCTGCGCGTTCGGCCGCGGCACGCTCTGGCCGATGTATCCGCGGTCGAGCTGCGTTCCCGGCGCGTGCAGAGGCAGCTCAGCCTTGCCCACCCATTACCTCCCTTCGCATTGCTTCCTCTATCGCATCGACAATGGCCTGGTACCCGGTGCAGCGGCAGTAGTTTCCGGAGATATGCAGACGGATTTCGTCGCGGCCCGCTTTGGGATTGTTTTTCAGAAGATCCTGCGCGGCCATCAGCATCCCGGGCGTGCAGAAGCCGCACTGCAGCGCGTTGCGCCGATGGAACGCAGCTTGCAATTCTTTCAGTTCTCCGGAATCGGTGAGGCCTTCGATCGTCTCCACGCGGCAGCCGTTCGCCTGGACCGCGAGCATCAGGCAGCCGCGCACGATCTCGCCGTCGACCCGCACGGTGCACGCGCCGCACACGCCGTGCTCGCAGCCGACGTGCGACCCGGTCAGGCCGAGCTCGTCGCGCAGGAAATCGACCAGGTGCTGGCGCGCCGGGACGCGCCGGCTCACTTGCGTGCCGTTGACCGTCAGCGTGATGTCGAGAGCGTGTTCCATGCGCGCTTGAGCAGCACTTTCGCGAGCTGCAGCTTGGTGGCCGCACTGTTGTAGAGGTCGGCGGGCGGGTCCAGGTCCTTTTCGAGCAGGGAAACCGCAGTTTCGAGGTCGCGGGCCGCGGAGGCCTGCCTGGCGAGGACCGGCGTGGCACCGGCGCCGCAGAACACGAAGCGCGTCGACTTTCCCTTGTAGGCGGCGAGGCCGACGATCGCGTAGTCGCCGTGCCGGCGCGCCAGCTCGAGGAACACCGAGCGCTGGTCCTTGAGCTGCGCCGGCACCTCGACCGCGGCGACCAGCTCGCCGGGCGCGAGGTCGACTTCGAACAGCCCCTTGAAGAACTCCTGCGCGCGCACCAGGCGCTCGCCTCCCGCGCCGGCCACCACGATGCTCGCGTCGAGCGCCACCATGCACGCGGGATATTCGGCCGCGGGATCGGCGAGCGCGATGCTGCCGCCGAGGGTGCCGCGGTTGCGGATCGCCGGGTGCGCCACGTGCTTCACCGCCTCGGCGAGCAGCGGCGCGTGCTTTGCGATTTCCCCGGATTTTTCGATTTGTGAATGCGTAACGAGGGCGCCGATCCGGAGCACGCCCTGCTCGAGACTGATCTCCTTGAAAGGCAGCCCCGAGATGTCGACCAGCAGCTCGGGCTGCGCGAGCCGCATATTGAGCGCGGGCATGAGGCTCTGGCCGCCCGCGAGCACCTTCGCGCCGGGGCGGCGCGCCAGCTCGAACGCCTCGGCGGGCGTTTGCGGCCGTGCATAGGCAAAGGACGGCGCCTTCACGCGCAGGATCCTCCTCGTCGAAGCCGCTATGATACCCAGCGAGGAGGACACGATGGTTCGTTGGATCTGCATTTCGATTCTTATCGCGCTCGCGCCTGCCGCCGTGAGCCCATTTGCCGCGGCCCAGGGCTATCCCAGCCAGCCGATCCGCCTGATCGCGCCGTTTCCCCCGGGCGGAAGCGTCGACATCACCGCACGCCTGATCGCCGACCCGATGGGCGCGCAGCTCGGCACGCGCATCGTCATCGACAACCGCAGCGGCGCATCGGGCAACATCGGCATGGAGGCCGCGGCCCGCGCCCCCGCGGACGGCTACACGGTCGTGCTCAACACGATCCCGCTGGTGACGAACCAGGCGCTGTTCGCCAACCTGACCTGGGACCCGATCCGCGATTTCGCGCCGATCGGCATGGTCGCAACCTCGCCGCACGTGCTGGTCGTGCCGCCGAAGAACCCGGCGAAAAGCGTGGCCGAGCTCCTGAAAGAGGTGCGCGCCCATCCCGGCAGGCTTTCCTACGCCTCGGCCGGGTATGGCACTACGTTCCATTTCTGCGGCGAGATCTTCAAGGACGAGACGCACACCTTCATCCTGCACGTCCCATATCGCGGCGGCGGACCGGCGCTGCAGGACACGCTCGGCGGCCAGGTAGACATGAGCTTCCCGACGCTCGCCGCAGCGCTGCCGCACGTGCGCTCGGGAAGGCTGCGGGCGCTCGCCATCACCGACAACCGCCGCTCGAAGCTCCTGCCCGACGTGCCCACCTTGGACGAGGCAGGCGTGAAGGGATTCTATTTCGTTCAGTGGCTGGCGCTCCTCGCACCCGCCGGCACGCCGCCCGAGATCGTGAAGCGCCTGAACCAGGCGCTCGACGCGGCGCTGCAGAACAAGGAGCTTCTGGAGAAGTTCGACGCCCAGGCGATGGAGCCCTATGTGACCACGCCGCAAGAAGCCGGCAAATTCCTGGCGAGCGAGGTGCAGCGCTACGCCCGCGTCATCAAGGCGCGCGGGATCACCGCGGAGTAACCTGGGTCGCCGCCTTCGCGGGGATGACGTGTTCAGCCGCGCTGCATGAGGGCGCAGCGCCAGCGCTGGCGCGCGGCGTTGAAGGTGCTGATGTCCATCCTCGCGCCCGGGGCGCCCTGCGGGTCGTGATGGATGATGCCGGTCGCGTCGGTGCCGATCATCACGCAAACGTGCCCATAGAGCGCCGCCGCATGCTTGATCCAGTAGAAAAGGATCGGCCCGCGCGTGCGCAGCCGGTCCTCGAGCTCGATCAGGGTGTACGTATGCGCTGTGTCGCAGCGCGGAACCGAGTTCCACTGCTCCTGTGCCGCGAGCAGCTCGTGGTCGCTCGAGCCGAGGTTCGCCGGGCCGCGGCCGGTGACCTGCGCGCCGAGCACCCCGCCGGCGAGATCGCGCTTGGCGAGCTCCTGCGGGGAGATGCGGGGCGACAGGCGGAAGTGCCGCGCCAGCATGGAGGCGCACGCGTACCAGCAGCCCGCGGGGTCGTATTGCGCGCCCTGCGCCGCCAGCCCCACGAATGCAGTCTTGAGCAACACCGCCATCGCGCGGCGCGCCTCCCTTTCGCTCGGGCGTAACCCTACACCTCTTCAGGCTGCTATGCTCCCGCCCCCAGGCGACCCGGAGCGCACAGTGGACCTCGGACTCGAGCGGAAGAACGTCCTCATCACCGGCGGCAGCAAAGGCCTCGGCCTTGCCTGCGCCAAGGCCTTTCGCGCCGAAGGCGCGCGCGTCGCGATCGTTTCGCGATCGCAGGAAAACCTCGCTGCAGCGAAAAAGATCCTGGGCGACGCGTATGCCATCGCGGCCGATTTGACCGACGCGTCGGCGGCGGCCGCCATGGTCGAGCGCGTGGAGCGGGAGTTCGGCGCGCTCGACATCCTGGTCAACTCGGCCGGCGCGGCGAAGCGCACCGACGCCGATGACCTCACCCCGCAGGCGTGGCGCGCCGGCATGGACGCGAAGTACTTCAGCTACATCCACGTCATCGACCCGGTGGTGAAGCGCATGGCGGCGCGCGGACGGGGCGCGATCGTGAACATCATCGGCAACGGCGGCAAGCTTCCCGCCCCCACGCACCTCGCCGGCGGCGCGGCCAACGCCGCGCTGATGCTCGCGACCGCCGGCCTCGCCGGCGCCTACGCGGCCAAGGGCGTGCGCGTGGTCGGCCTGAATCCCGGCCTTACCGAGACCGGCCGCGTGGCCGAGGGCATGAAGGCGGAAGCGAAGCGCCAGGGAATCAGCGAGGAAGAGGCGCTCAAGCGCGCGACGAAGAACCTGCCGCTCGGACGGATGCCGCAGCCCGAGGAGCTCGCCGACATCGTGCTCTTCGCCGCCTCCGATCGCGGATTGCTTCTGAGCGGCGCCAACATCACCGTCGACGCCGCGCACCATCCCACGGTCCTGTAAGGCCGTACGGGGTTCCACGACCCCCCCGAATCTTGCATGAAAGGGGCATGGTGCGCCTTTCTTTCACCGCCCCCCTCGAAGGCGAACCCCGCCCCTTCGAAGAAGGACCCCGTCAGGTCAGCGCCGAAGCCTTCGTGCTGCGCGGCGGACAACTCGAAACCCAGCCCGCGGCCGACCCGATCGCGTTCAGCCTGAGCGACGGCTGGAAGATGGAAAGCGACCGCTTCGCGCGCGTCGAGTGCGCCGACCGGGTGGTATGCCTGTTCGAGGAGGACGGCGCGATCGGCGAGAAGCAAGGACCGTTCACCGGCCTCGCGGTCGTCGACGGCACGCTCCGCTGCGGCGAGCGCGTCATCGCGACGCTGCGCGGCAGCTACTGGCAGTCGGAAAAAACGCGCCGCGCATGGCCGCGCGTGCGCATGGTCGAGGCGCGCGGCTAAAGCCTGGCACGCTGGTTGCTGTGGCTGGATGAAGCCATGGCTACCAACGACGTTGCACCGAACGATTGCCCGCGGCCGCCAGGCTTCCGGGCCCACGTGCGCACCCTCATCCTCCACGAGGCTTGCCAGACGGCCGGCGGCGTCGGACAACTAGCCAAGCTTCTGCGGCTCCCGGTCGCGTCGGTGAGCCGCTGGCTCGAGGGCGCGGAGGAGGCGCCCGATTTCGTCTACCGGGCCTGCATCGACATCGTCCTGCTGCACCCCGACGGGGCGCACTGACACATTCTCGAAAAAAAGCGGAAAAACCGCAAAAAAGTATCAATCGTTTCGCTGGCCGTGCAGAGTGCTCGCCGCTAGCGCGGTCCCTGCACTTTTGCCTTTGAGTGCGCAATATGACGCGGCAAAGTCGCGCCCATGTATTGGCGCTACTGGGGCACGAACCTGTGGCTGAACATCGGTTGGGAGCTTGCGCACTGGCGCCGGCGCCTGGCCCTGTTCTGGTACGGCGGCGACAAGACGCCGTGGCTGTTCGTCGCCATCGCCCTCTTCACGGTCGGCGCGCTCGCGTTCGGACTGCGCTCCGCGCTCGCCTACCAGGACGAGCGGCGCAAGCGCGTACGCGAGTTCCACCAGGAGAGCATCACATGCCTCGCGCGCAATATCTACTTCGAGGCGCGCGGCGAGCGGATCGAGGGGCAGTACGCGGTGGCCGAGGTCACCATGAATCGACGGGCCTCGCGCCGCTTCCCGAACACGGTTTGCGAGGTGGTGTACCAGAAGAACTGGGACTCGACGCGCGGCCGCTACGTGGGCGCTTTTTCGTGGACCGAGTTCGACGCACTGCCCGATCCGTCGGGCGAGGAATGGCAACGCGCGCTCACGATCGCCGAGGCCGTGTACTACCAGCGCTACACCCCTCAGCTCAAGGGCGCGACCTTCTTCCACGCCACCTACATCAAGCCCGACTGGGCTCCGCAAAAACAGCGTGTTGCGAAAATCGGACGGCACATCTTCTACAAGTAGGCGCGCCACAGGAAAGCCACATTCCGGCAGGTAAAATCCGACCGTATGTGGCAGCGCAAAAAGGTCCTTCGAGCCGCCGGCATCGGTTTCCTGGTGCTGCTGGTGCTCGCAGGCGGCTACACGCTGTACCTCGACCACCGGGTGCGAACCGAATTCGAGGGCCGGCGCTTTGCGCTTCCCGCGCGCATCTACGCCCGGCCGCTCGAGTTGCACGCGGGGTTGCGCCTCGCGCTCCCCGACCTCGAGGACGAGCTGCGTGAGCTCGGCTACAAGGCGCTGATCGAGAAGCCCGATCCCACGCGCGAGGCCGAGGGCGGCTGGTACGTGCGCAGCGGCGAGCGGCTCGACATCGGCCTGCGCGCCTTCATGTTCTGGGACGGGCCGCAGCCGGCGCAACAGGTGCGCCTCGCGTTCGACGGCGGCACCGTGAGCACGCTTACAGACACGGAAAACCGCGAAGTGGCGCTCGCGCGGGTCGAGCCGCTGCCGATCGGCGGCATCTACCCGGCCGGCAACGAAGACCGCGTGCTGGTGCGCCTCAACGAGGTGCCGCCGCATCTGGTGAAGGCGCTGATCGCGACCGAAGACCGCACCTACTTCACCCACGCCGGCTTTTCGCTGCGCAGCATGGCGCGCGCGGCGCTCAGTATCGGCTCGAGCCGGGTGCAGGGCGGCAGCACCATCACGCAGCAGCTCGTCAAGAACTTCTTCCTGACGCCCGAGCGGACGCTGCGGCGCAAGCTCACCGAGCTCGTGATGGCGGTGCTGCTCGAGGCGCACTACGGCAAGGACGAGATCCTCGAGACCTACCTGAACGAGATCTACCTCGGCCAGGACCGCGATCGCGCGATCCACGGCGTGGGGCTCGCGGCGCAGTATTACTTCGGCAAGGAAGTGCAGCACCTCACGGTCGCGGAGTCGGCCCTGCTCGTCGCCCTGGTGAAGGGCCCGGCGGTGTACGACCCGCACCGCCATCCGGCCAAGGCGCTCGAGCGCCGCAACCTCGTGCTGCGCGAGACGCGCGAGCAGAATGCAATCACGATGGAGCAGTACGCCGCAGCGCGCGCCGCCGACCTCGGCGTGTCGCGCAAGCCCGGCTTCGGCACCTCGCCCTACCCCGCATTCCTCAGCGTGGTCCACCGGCAGCTGCGGCGCGACTACGACGAGGCCGACCTGCGCTCGGAGGGCCTGCGCGTCTTCACGACCCTCGATCCGCGGGCGCAGAACGCCGCCGAGCGCGCCCTCACCCGGCGCCTCGCGCAGTTCGACAAGGACAAGCGCTTCGGCGCGCCCGGCCTCGAGGGCGCGGTGGTGATCACCGATCCGCAGAGCGGCGAGATCCAGGCGCTGGTGGGCGGGCGCGACGCGCGCTATCGCGGCTACAACCGCGCCGTGGACGCGGCGCGGCCCGTGGGCTCGCTGCTCAAGCCGGCCATCTACCTCACCGCCCTCACCGACCCCGCGCACTACACGCTGGTCACTCCGATCGACGACGGGCCTTTCAGCTGGAAAAGCCGTGGCGCGCCCGACTGGGAGCCGGAGAACTACGACAAGAAGTTCCACGGCATGGTGCCGCTGCGCATCGCCCTTGCGAACTCGTACAACGCGGCCTCCGCCCGCCTGGGCACCGATCTCGGCGTCGAGAAGGTGCTCGGCAACCTGAAGAAGCTCGGCGTGGAGCGCGAGGTGAAGCCCTTCGCTTCGGCGCTCCTCGGCGCGGTCGAGCTCTCGCCGCTCGAGGTGGCGCAGATGTATCAAACGATCGCGAGCGGCGGCTTCCGCTCGCAGCTGCGCGCCATTCGGGAAGTCACCACCCAGGAAGGCAAGCCGCTGCAGCGCTACGCGCTCGCCGTGGAGCAGGCTTTTCCCCCCGAGCCGATGTACCTGCTCACCGCCGCGCTGCAAGGCGTGGTGCGCGAGGGCACCGGCCAGGGGCTGAAGGCCTTCCTGCCGCCGGAGATCGGCGCCGCCGGCAAGACCGGCACCACCGACGAGCAGCGCGACGCCTGGTTCGCCGGGTTCACCGGCGATCGCCTGGGCGTGGTGTGGGTGGGTTACGACGACAACCGCGCCGCGCGCCTCGCGGGATCGACCGCCGCGCTGCCGGTCTGGGGCGACATGATGGCGGCGCTCGCGCCCGAGCCGCTCGCGCTCGAGAAGCCGGAGAAGATCGAGACCGTCTGGATCGACCCGCAGAGCGGATTGCGCGGGGTGAGCTGCCCGGGCGCGCTCGAGCTGCCCTTCGTGCAGGGCTCCGCGCCGCGCGACATGGCGCCGTGCGCCAGCCCGGTCGACGGTGCTGTGGAAGCCGTCGGACAGACGCTCGAGAAGGCGAAGAGCTGGTTCGAGCGCCTGTTCAGCAAATGAGATTCTTCGCCGCTTTTCTGCTTGTCCTTGCAGCGTGTGCGACTGCCCCCGAAGCGCCGCCCGGGGGCCCGGCTCCGCCGCCGCCGGGCGAGACCGCGCCGGCGCCCGCCGCGCGCACCGAAAACGTTGCCGTTGCCGGGCTGGTGGAATCCGCGCGCGCCGACGCTGCCGCCGGCAAGCTCTCCACTGCCGCCGCGTCGATCGAGCGCGCATTGCGCATCGAGCCGCGCAACCCGCGCCTCTGGCAGGAGCTCGCCCGGGTGCGGCTGCAGCAAATGCAGTACGACCAGGTCGAAAGCACGGCCAGGCGCTCGAATGGCTTTGCCGGGAACGACAACGCGCTGCGCGCGGAGAACTGGCGCCTCATCGCCCAGGCACTTGAAGCACGCGGCGACGCCGACGGCGCGCGCGCCGCGCGCGAATCGGCAGAGAAGTTTTCTCAAAGGTAGACCCCAAGAAAATGGCTTTCGACGGTTGGGATTTGTGACATAGGACCGTCGGCCCGGAAGCTTAATTCCATCATACTTGCGGGGACATGCGAGCGAAACCGCAAGTAGAGTCTCTGCTGCCGGTCACCCTGCCCGACGGCGTGCGGTATGCCCCGGGCGTTCGCGCCGGGCGCTGGGTCTTCGCCACCGGCCACAAGGGCACCGCGGAGTTCTCGGGCCGCATGGCGCCCGAGGTGGTCGACAGCGTTGCCCCGCGGCACGGCGTGCCCAGGCACAAGAAGGAAGCGCGGCGCATCTTCGCCAACCTGGACCGGGTCCTCGCGGCCGGCGGCGCCGAGCGCAGCCACGCGGTGCGCGTCGACCAGTATTACGCCAGCGCCCGCGCGGTCGACCCCTACCACGAGGTCCGGCGCGAATTCTTCGCCGGCCACATCCCGCCCAGCACCTCGAACCTGCACCAGCGGTTTTTGCTGCCGGGGCAGGACATCGAGGTGCAGCTCATCGCCGCGGCGGCCGAGGAAGGCTTCGAGCCGCTGCAGCACCGCCCCGCCGGCCTGCCGGTTCACGCGAGCTCGGGTTACAGCCCGGTCGTGACCTGCGGCGACTTCGTCTTCGTCGCCGGCCAGACGGCGGAAGCGCTCGATTCCGGCAACGGTCCGCTCGACCCGGAAGCCTGCATGCCCGCCGGCCACCTGTGGAAGGGCACGCCGATCAAGCTCGAGACCGAGTTCGTGATCCGGCGCAAGCTCAGGCCGGCGCTCGAAAGCGTCGGCAACACGCTCGCCGAAGTGGCCAAGGCGCAGGTCTACCTGCGCGACGTCGACGACATCCCGGCCTTCAACGAGGTATGGGCCGCGCACTTCGGCGAGAGCCCTCCGGCCACGAGCATCATCACCACCGCGACGCCCGGGTTCATCTGCGAGGCGAGCCGGATCGAGATCAACACCATCAGCGTGCGCAGGGGCGGCGCCACGCGCAAGGAGAACGTCGACGCCGAAGTGCCGATGCCCTACGCGGGGCAGGTGCAGGCCGTGCGCGCGGGGGAGCTCCTTTTCCTGTCCAACCTGATGGCGGTGGACGCGAGCGGCGCGCTCGCCGTCGGCGCCGACGCGCGCGCGCAGGTGGATCACATGCTGGCGGCGGCCGAGCGCCTGTGCCGCAGCGCCGGCACCACGCTCGCGAACGCCGTGCGGGTGCAGCAGTTCCACACCGACCTCGCGCACTTCGACGACGCATGGGCCGCCTGGCAGCACCGGCTTCCCGGCCACTTCCTGCCGTTCTCGGCGATCGAAGTACCGGCGCTCGCGGTGCCGGGCGCGGTGGTGATGCTCGATCTCTGGGTTTACGTCCCCTAGGAAGTCAAAATGAAAAAAATAATTCCATTCATCCTGGCAGCGGCAGTCTCGCTGCCGGGGCATGCGCAGCCCGACTACCCGCCTTCGCAGATCCGCTTCGTCGTGCCTTTCAGCCCGGGCGGCGGCACCGACGTCATCATGCGGCTGGTGGCGCACCACCTGGGCGAGGCGTGGAAGATCACCGCGCTGGTCGAGAATCGCGTCGGCGCCGCCGGCGTCATCGGCTCGCAATACGTGACCACGCAGCCCCCCGACGGGCGCACGTTCCTCGCGGTGGCGAGCGCCTTCGGCGTGCGCAGCGCCATCGACCGGACCGTGCCGTACGACGTGGCGCGCGATTTCACCGGCGTGGCGCAGATGGCGCGCTCGCCGAGCTTCATGGTGGTCTCGCCCGAGCGCGGCTTCAAGACGCTCAAGGACCTCATCGCGTACGCGAAAGCGCAGCCGCTCGGCGTCTATTACGCGTCGGCCGGCGTGGGAAGCACCGCGCATTTGCACGCCGCGGCGGTGGCGCAGCTCGCCGGCATCAAGGCCGAGCACGTCGCGCAACGCGGCACGCCCGAGGCCGTCAACGACGCGATGGCGGGGCGCGTGCTCTACGTCTTCGCCCCGGGACCGAACGCGATCCCGCTCGCCAAGTCGGGCAAGCTGCAGATCCTCGCCACGACTTCGCCTGCGGGACATCGCTTCATGGCGGGCATTCCCACGCTCGCCGAGGCCGGGCTCCCGGGCTACGAAAGCGACGACTGGTTCGGCGTGTTCGCTCCCGCCGGCACGCCGCTCGCGATCCGCAGCCGCGTGGCTAACGAGATCGCGCGCATCCTCTCGCTCCCCGAAGTGCGCGAACGCCTCGCCACCCTCGGCGCCGAGCCGGCATTCATGGGCCCCGAGGAATTCGCCGCGTTCGCGCAGAAATACGTCGCCGACACGCGCAAGCTCGGCGATCAGATCGGCATCAAGGCGCAGTAGAGGTCAACCGGACGCCGAAGCGCCCTCCGCGGCATCGCGCGGGCGTCCCCCGTTCTTCAGTTCATCGACGGTGCGCTGCGCCTCCCGGCGGGCGCGTCGCGCCGCGTCTCGTACTTCCTCGGCTTCTTTGCAAAGCGCCTGGGCGGCTGCGCACGCCACCATGGCTGCTTTCAACAAGCGATCGTCCATAACGAGGCTTCCGTATTAAGCCGGCTGCGTTGACAGCGCAATCGCTGTGCCGCGGCCACGTCGTCTATTCGGCTACGTGCTGTCGCGAATCGGCGACGTTGCGTGAAGGGCACAAACGGACGCATGCCTGCCCTGAAGGCCCGACAACCACGCTAGACTTTTTACAAACGAATACAGGGAGCAGAGGTCTGGCCATGAAGTGGCTTGGCAGGAGGCGCGCCGACGCCGGCGAAGGCGGCCCCGCCGCCGCACCCAGCGGCGAGCGCTCGCTCGTGTGGCTGCGGCTCGCGGTCCTACTCGCCGCGCTCGTGCCGGTCCTCTTCTTCGCCGGCGCGGCGCGGCTCGGCTACGTCGACGCGGTCAGGGCGACGAGCGCGCGCCTCGACGAGCTCGCGCGCGCCGCCGAGGATCACGCCGCGCGCATCCTCGAGCGCAACGACCTCGTGATGCAGCAGATGCTGCAGCTCCTCAAGGAGGACGACGACGAAGCCCTGCGCAAGCGCGAGGCGCAGCTGCACGAGGTGGCCACCGCCATCCTGCTGCGCCTGCCGCACATCGGCTCGCTCACCGTGAAGAACGAGCAGGGCGACGTGCTGATGTCGACGCTTTTCCCGCCGGCCTCGCGCACGTTTGCGGGCCCGGACTGGAAGCTTCTCGCCGACCGCGCGAACGACGAGGTGATGCTCACGGTGACGAAGCGCCGCCAGCTCCCTTCCGGCGCGCCGGGCGGCGTGGTCGAGCTCACGCTCAACCGCTCCTACTTCGACGAGTTCTATCGCCGGCTCACCGAGGGCGACAGCCACCTGACCGCGGCGCTCCTCAACGGCGAAGGCGTGCTCGTGTCGAGCTGGCCGCCGGTGCCGCTCTCCGACACGCGGCTGGCGCACGGGCCGCTGGTGAAGCGCATCAAGGCAGGCGAGACGCACGGCGCGCTGCTCGAAAGCGGCGTGCTCGCCTCGAGCGGGCAGCGCTATGCCGCGTTCCGCAAGATCGGCGACGGGCCCCTGTACGTCGCGGTGACGCAGGACATGGCGAGCGCGCTGGCGGACTGGAAGCACCAGATGCTCATCCTCGCCGCGGCGCTGCTGCCGATCACCCTCGCCCTGGTCGGCGCGTCCTGGCTCGCGCTGCGCCGCACGCGCCGCGAGCTCGAGGCGCGGCGCCGGCTGAAGGACGAGGCGCAGCAGCGCGAGGAGGCGGAAGACGCGCTGCGCCAGGCGCAGAAGCTCGACGCGCTGGGCCAGCTCGCGGGCGGCCTGGCGCACGACTTCAACAACCTGCTCATGGTGGTCAGCGCCAACGCGGAGCTCCTCGGACGCGCGGTGCCGCAGGCGGCGGCGCGCCCGGAGCTCGGCTCGATCCTGCGCGCGGTCGACGGCGGCGGCAAGCTGACGCGCCGCCTGCTCGGCTTCTCGAGGAAGCGCGCGCACCATCCCGAGGTCGTCCGCCCCCAGGCGGCGCTCGACGGCATGCTCGACCTCTTGCGCACCACCGCGGGGAAGGCGGTCGAGATCACGCTGCAGGTCGACGCGCAAACCCCGCCGATCGACGTCGACGTCGCCGAGCTCGAGATGGCGCTCATCAACCTGGTGGCGAACGCGCGCGACGCGATGGGCCACAAGGGCCGCATCCGCATCCAGGCGCGGCCCGGCCGCCCGGGCGAGGGCTCCGAAGGGAGCCTGCTCGGCTATGCCGTGATCTCGGTCTCGGACACCGGGCAGGGCATGAGCGCCGACACCATGAACCGCGCGTTCGAGCCGTTCTTCACCACCAAGCCGCCGGGCGTGGGCACCGGGCTCGGCCTCGCCCAGGTTTACGGGTTCTGCGCCCAGGCGGGCGGCGACGTCGAGGTGGCGAGCAAGCTGCGCGTCGGCACGACCGTGTCGATGCTGATTCCGGCCACGACCAAGGCCGCGCGGCCCGCGCAGAGCGAGGCGGCCGGGGTGTCCAGGCTCTCCGCGCGAGTGCTCCTGGTCGAAGACAGCCCCGAGCTTTCCTCGAGCATCGCCGCGTCGCTCGAAAGATCGGGCTGCGTCGTGACGCCGGTCAGCTCCGCGGTGGAAGCCGAGCGCCTGGCCCTCGCGCCCGACAGCGGCTTCGACGTGGTGCTCTCCGACATCGTCATGCCCGGCGGCGACGGCGTCGCGCTCGCGGCGCGCCTGCGCAAGCGCAGGCCCGAGCTGCCGGTGGTCCTCATCACCGGCTACTCGAGGGAAGTGCGCCACGCCGTCGGCCCCGACATGGAGATCCTCGCCAAGCCCTGCGCGGCCGAGGACATCGTCGGCGCGCTCTCGCGCGCGATCTCGGCGCACCGGCCCGCCTCGCCGATGCACTGAAAAACAGGGACAGTCCCTATTTTCCGTTGCTTCGCAAAGCGCGCAGGAAAATAGGGACTGTCCCTGTTTTTCAGGCCTTGAGCCGGTAGCCGGTGCGGAAGATCCACCACACGACCGCCAGGCACACCGCGAGGAACAGGCCGGTCATCGCGAGGCTCACGCCGACGTGCACGTCGGCGATCTCGTAGAAGCTCCAGCGGAACCCGCTCACGAGATACACGATCGGGTTGAAGAGCGTCACCGTCTGCCAGGCGGGCGGCAGGACGCTCACCGAATAGAAGGTGCCGCCGAGGAAGGCGAGCGGCGTGATGATGAGCAGCGGGATGAACTGGAGCTGCTCGAAGCCGTCGGCCCACAGGCCGATGATGAAGCCGAACAGGCTGAAGGTCACGGCGGTGAGCAGCAGGAAGCAGAGCATCCAGGCCGGATGCGCGATGCGCAGAGGCACGAAGAACCAGGCGGTCGCCAGGATGGTGAGGCCGAGGATCACCGACTTGGTGGCGGCCGCGCCGACGAAGCCGAGCGCGATCTCGAACGAAGACACCGGCGCCGAGAGGTACTCGTAGATCGTGCCGGTGAAGCGCGGGAAGTAGATGCCGAACGAGGCGTTGGAGATGCTCTGCGTGAGGAGCGTCAGCATCACCAGCCCCGGCACGATGAACGCGCCGTAGCTCACGCCGTCGATCTGGGCGATGCGGGTGCCGATCGCGGCGCCGAACACCACGAAATAGAGCGCCGTCGAGATCACCGGCGCGGCGATGCTCTGCATGAGCGTGCGCCGCGTGCGGTGCATCTCGAAAGCGTAGATCGCCCAGACCCCGCGCAGGTTCACCGCCCGCTCCTCACCAGGTCGACGAAGATGTCCTCGAGCGAGCTCTGGGTGGTTTGCAGGTCCTTGAGCTCGATTCCGGCAGCGTCCAGGTCGCGGAGCAGCTCATGGATGCCGCTGTGCCCGGCCTGCGTGTCGTACGTATAGACGAGCTCCGTCCCGCCATCCATCGGAGCGAGGCGGTATTGCGCAAGCTGCGGCGGCACCGCGTCGAGCTTGCGGTGCAGCTGCAGGGTCAGTTGCTTCTTGCCGAGCTTGCGCATGAGCTCGGCCTTGTCCTCCACCAGGACGATCTCGCCCTTGTTGATGATGCCGATGCGGTCGGCCATGAGCTCGGCTTCCTCGATGTAGTGCGTGGTGAGGATGATCGTCACCCCCGAGTCGCGCAGCGCGCGCACCGCCTGCCACATCCCCTGCCGCAGCTCGACGTCGACCCCGGCAGTCGGCTCGTCGAGGAACAGGATCTGCGGCTCGTGGGCGAGCGCCTTGGCGATGAGCAGGCGACGCTTCATGCCGCCCGAGAGCATCATCATGCGATTGTCGCGCTTGTCCCAGAGCGCGAGCTCGCGCAGCACGCGCTCG
>DASXAO010000030.1:0-59854 GCA_036406675.1 Burkholderiales bacterium | reverse complement strand
CCGACGATCACGTGCGCCCAGCGCAGCGCCAGGTTGAGCCACTCGAGTGCGTACGCTTCCACGAACCGGAATCAGGGACGGACCACGTTTTTATTCGTTTTCAAGCGCCGCCACGAAAGCACGAATAGCCCCACGGCGTGCACTTGAACGGCAGATGGTAGTGCTGGTCCGGCTGGTCGACAGCGAAGTCGTAGCGCACCACATCCAGGAATGGGTGCACAGGAAGCGGGACGCCTGCCTTCCGGTAATAGTCAGCAACGTGGAACACGGCCTGGTACGAGCCTGGAGCGAAGCGCTCCTTCAGCGCCGGGTGCTCGAACAACCCGCTTGGCCCGATCTGACCGCCTGCGACGACCGCATCCCGCCGACGAAGCTCGACGCTCATGCCTGATGCGATCACCCCGCGCGACACGTCGACGACGTGAATAGAGATCCCCGGCATGGAAAACGTGGTCCGTCCCTGTTTTTGGTCAGTTCAGCTTGGCGCCCGAGTCCTTGACCGGCTGGTACCACTCCTTGACCTGCGCCGCCACGAAGGCGGTGAACTGCTCGGGCGTCATGTCGCGGCTCTGCACGCCGAGCTCGGCGAGGCGCTGCGCAACCTTCGGGTCGGCGAGCGCTTTCTTGTTGGCAGCATTGATTCGCGCGGCGACCTCGCGCGGCAAGCCCGCCGGCCCGGAAATTCCGAGGAAGTTCTCGGCTACGAGCTTTTTCTGGCCGAGCTCCTGCACGCTCGGCACTTCGGGCGCCATCGGCGCGCGCGCGGGCGAGGTCACGGCGATGGCGCGCAGCTTACCGTCCTTGATGAACGGAACGTTCTGCGGCAGCGTGTCGATGGCGAGCTTGATCGTGCCCGACAGGAGATCGTTGTGCATGGGCGAGGAGCCCTTGTAGCCGACATGCTCCATGCGCAGGCCGTAGTCCTTCTTCATGGTCTCGCCCACGAGGTGCCCGATCGAGCCTATCCCGCCTGAGCCATAGGCCACCGGGCTCTTCTCCACCTTGATCCACGCAATGAGCTCGGCCATGTTCTTCGCCGGCACCGAGGGATGGATCACGAACACGTTCGCCACGGAGCCGATATAGGCAGCGTGCGTAAAGGCCTTGACCGGGTCGTAGCGCGGCACGTCCTGCATCGCGGGCGAGATGCTGATCGGCGCGCTGTTCGAAAGGAGCAGCGTATAGCCGTCGGGGGCGGCGCTCGCGGCCTCTGCCGCGCCGATGGTGCCGCCCGCGCCCGGCTTGTTGTCCACGATGATGGGTTGGCCAAGCTCGGACTGCAGCGGAATGGCGACGAGGCGCGCAACGATGTCGGAAGAGCCGCCGGGGGCGAACGTCACGATCACCCGCACCGGCTTTGTGGGCCAGGCCTGTGCGAGCGCACCGATCGGCAATGACAGCAACAAGATGAAAGCGAATCGCAGTTTCATTTTTCAACTCCCCCTATATGTCGTATAGCCCCACGGCGAGCAAAGCAGCGGCACGTGATAGTGCGCCGCGGCGTCCGCGATCTTGAAGCGGATCGGAACCACGTCGAGGAACCCCTCGCCGGCGAAGTAAGCGCCGATGTGAAAGACAAGCTCATACGTTCCAGCCCGCAGGCTCGCTCCCTCCAGCAGAGGGGCATCGGTGCGCCCGTCGCGGTTCGTCGCCGCTTTTGCGACCAGCGTGCCGCTCCCGTTCTCGAGGCGGTAAAGCTCGAGCGCGATGCCGACGCCCGGCTTGCCGCGCGCCGTGTCGAGCACGTGCGTGGTGAGCCTACCCATCTACGATCTTTTCAAGCCGGCCGCGCGTGATGTGCCCGATCTGCTCGAGCGCCGCGCTGAATTCGGCCCGCGGCTCGCTCTCGATCCGGCGCGACATCTCGGCGAGCACGCTCTCGCGCGTGGCATGCAGGCGCAGCGCCACGATGCACGGAAAGCCGTGCTTCTCGCGGTAGCGCTGATTCAGCCTTTGCATCGCCTCAAACTCTTCGTGAGTCAATTCAAGGAAACCCAGACGGCCCTGCTCGCTCGATGAATTGGCGGTCAGCGCGCCCTCTTTCGCTTCGGCCCCCGCGAGCTCGGGATGCGTGCGCACCAGGGCGAGCTGCTGGTCTTCGCTCGCCTCGGCGACGGCCTGCATCATCGCCGCGTGGAGAGCATCGAGAGAGCCGAACGGTTTCTTTCGCCACGCGCGCTTCGCCACCCACGGCGAGCGCTCGAACACGCCGCCGAAGCGCTCCACGAACTCGCGCTCCCCCAGCGCATTCGCCTCCTCGAGCCGCACGCACGCTAGTGTACACTCCGCCAAAATGCTAGATGCCTCGCGCATCATGCAGCGCTGCGATGCCCTCGCGCGGCATTCCGAGCTGCCCGGTGGATTGACGCGAGTGTTTCTCTCACCCGAGGGGCGCGCCGCCGGAGAAGCGGTGCTCGGCTGGATGCGCGAAGCGGGCATGCAGGCCTCGCTCGACGCGATGGGCAACGCGGTCGGCCGCTACGAAGGCGCGCGCGCCGGGCTCCCATGCCTCATGCTCGGCTCGCATCTCGACACCGTGCGCGACGCCGGAAAATACGACGGCATGCTCGGCGTGATCAGCGCCATCGAATGCGTAGATGTCTTGAACAGGAAGAAGGAGAAACTGCCCTTCGCGATCGAGGTGATCGGCTTCGGCGACGAGGAAGGCGTGCGCTTCGGCACCACGCTCCTCGGCAGCCGCGCCATCGCCGGCACGCTCGATCCTGAAGTTCTCCATACCAAGGACTCC
Organism: Burkholderiales bacterium; assembly: GCA_036406675.1. GTDB lineage: Bacteria > Pseudomonadota > Gammaproteobacteria > Burkholderiales > SG8-39 > SCGC-AG-212-J23. Next base: position 57,105 of record DASXAO010000030.1, on the reverse strand, counting down.
GGCGGGGCTTCGATCGCCCAGGCTTTGCTCCACTTCGGCCTAAATCCGGAGGATCTTCCCAGGGTGAAACGGAAGAGAAGCGATGTTCTCGCCTACGCCGAGCTTCACATCGAGCAAGGCCCGGTGCTCGAGGCCGAAGGCCTGCCCGTGGGCGTGGTCACCGCGATCAACGGGTTCTCCCGGCTTCGCATCACGCTGCGCGGCGAAGCCGGACACGCCGGGACCGTGCCGATGCCGCTGCGCCGGGATGCGCTTGCCGCCGCTGCAGAATGCGTTTTGATGGTGGAAAGGGCGGCAAACAAGGTTCCGGAGCTCGTCGGCACCGTCGGCCGCATCGAGGCGAAGCCGGGCGCGATCAACGTGATTCCGGGCGAAGTGCAATTCACCGTGGATGTACGCGCGCCGGAGGATTCCGTTCGAGATGAAGCCGTGGCCGAGGTGCAGCGGGAAATCGCGCGCATCGCGGCCCAAAGGAGGCTCGAGGCGCGGATCGAATCGCTGCAGGACTTCGGCTCGAGCGCCTGCGCGCCGTGGCTCATGCGCCAGCTCGAGCGCGCGGTCGGGGCGCGAGGCGTGCGCGTGCGCCGGTTGCCGAGCGGCGCCGGCCACGACGGCATGGCGATCAAGGCGATCGCCGACATCGCGATGCTCTTCGTGCGCTGCAAAGGCGGCGTGAGCCACAATCCCGCCGAATCGATCACCGAGGAGGATGCGGCGATCGGCGCTGGCGTGCTTTTCGACTTCATTCATGACTTCAAGCCCCTATCCGCGTGACCTGATCGGCTATGGGGGGAAGCCGCCCAAGGCGAAATGGCCGGGCAGCGCGCGCGTCGCCCTGCAGTTCGTGCTCAACTACGAGGAGGGCGGCGAGAATTCGGTCCTGCACGGCGACAAGGCCTCCGAGGCGTTCCTTTCCGAGATCGTCGGCGCGGCGCCGCTCGAAGGCGTGCGCCACATGTCGATGGAGTCGATCTACGAATACGGCTCGCGCGTGGGCGTCTGGCGCATCCTCGAGCTCTTTTCGCGCTACGACGTGCCGTTCACCGTGTACGGCGTCGCCATGGCGATGGAGCGCAACCCCGCCGCGGTCGATGCGCTTCTCAAGGCCGGGCACGAGATCGCGAGCCACGGCTGGCGCTGGATCAATTACCAATATGTAGCCGAAGCGGTCGAGCGCGAGCACATGCAGCGCGCCATCGAGATTCACCGCAAGCTCACCGGCGAGCGCCCGCTCGGCTGGTACACCGGCCGCACCAGCCCGAATACGCGCAAGCTCGTGGTGGAGGACGGCGGCTTCGTCTACGACGCTGACGACTACAGCGACGACCTGCCCTGGTACGACACACGGTACCGGAACAAGAGCGGCAAGCCGCAGCTCGTCGTCCCGTATACGCTGGACGCGAACGACATGCGCTTCGCCACGGCTCAGGGGTTCAACTCGGGCGACCAGTTCTTCGCGTATCTCAAGGATGCCTTCGACGTCCTGTACGAGGAAGGCAACCGCACGCCGCGCATGATGTCGGTGGGGCTGCACTGCCGGCTCGTCGGCCGCCCGGGGCGGCTCGCAGCGCTCGAGCGCTTTCTCAAGCACGTGCGCGGCAAGAAGGTCTGGGTCGCGCGGCGCATCGACATCGCCCGCCACTGGCTGAAGCACCATCCTCATGAATAAGGATGTAATGCGCGACATCAATCCCGCGCCGCGCCTGCTGATGGGTCCCGGGCCGATCAACGCCGATCCGCGCGTGCTGCGCGCGATGAGCGCACAGCTTCTCGGGCAGTTCGACCCGCAGTTCCGCCAGTACATGAAGGAAGTGTCGGAGCTCTACCGCGGCGTGTTCAAGACCGGGAACCGCTGGACGCTGCTCGTCGACGGCACCGCGCGTTCCGCCATCGAGGCGGCGCTCGCCTCGCTGATCGAGCCGGGCGACCGCGTGCTGGTGCCGGTGTTCGGGCGCTTCGGGCATCTCAAGGTCGAGATCGCCAAGCGCTTCGGCGCCGAAGTTTTTCCCATTGAGGCTGAATGGGGCAGCGTTTTCACGGACGAACAGCTGGAGCGGGAGATCAAGGCGAGAAGACCCAAGATCGTCGCGGTCTCCCACGGCGACACGTCGACGACCATGGCGCAGCCGCTCGCGGAGCTCGGCAAGCTCTGCCGCGCGCACGACGTCCTCCTTTATGTCGATGCCACCGCCACGCTGGGCGGGATGGAGGTCGCCACCGATGCGTGGCAACTCGACGTGGTGAGCGCCGGCCTGCAGAAATGCCTGGCCGGCCCTTCCGGCAGCGCGCCGCTCACGCTCAACGAACGCGCGGAAAAGGCGATCGTCAGACGCCGGCACATCGAAGAAGGTCTGAAGAAGAAAGGCGAAAAAGACGGCGACGGGCCGATCATCCGCAGCAACTACTTCGACCTCGCGATGATCATGGACTACTGGTCCGACAAGGCGCTGAACCACCACACCGAGGCAACCACGATGCTCTATGCCGCGCGCGAATGCGCGCGCATTCTGCTCGAGGAAGGGCTCGAGCGCGCCTTCGTGCGCCATGCGCGGGCCTCGCGGGCGCTGACGGCGGGACTGGAGGCGATGGGACTCGAGCTCTTCGGCGACCAGCGCCACAAGATGGCCAACGTGACCGGCGTGCATATCCCTCCCGGCGTCGACGGCGAGAGGGTGCGCCGGGCGCTCCTTGACGAGTTCAACATCGAGATCGGCACCTCCTTCGGTCCGCTGCACGGCCGCATCTGGCGCATCGGCACCATGGGCTACAACGCCCGCGCGGACGCGGTCCTCAACACCTTGGGAGCGCTGGAGGCCATTCTTTCCCGGGAAAAATACAAGCTGCCGCGGGGCGCGGCAGTGGACGCCGCTCTAGCGGCGTACCGCGGGAGTTGAGCGTGCCGGCCCCGGACTCGCTCCTGGTCGCGATCGGCGGTAACGCCACCCATCCGGAGAACATCCGCGGCACCACCGAGGAGCAGGAAGTGGTCGCCGACGCCGCGGCCAAGGCGCTGGTCCCCCTGATCCGCTCGAAGGACCGGCTGCTGATTACCCATGGAAATGGCCCGGTGGTCGGCAAGATCCTGCTGCGCATGATGCTGACCAAGGAGCAGGTGCCGCCGATGCGGCTCGACGTTTGCGTCGCCCACAGCCAGGGAGGCATCGGCTACCTCCTCATGCAGTCGCTGGAAAACGCCCTGCGCCGGGCCCGGCTCGAGCGCCAGGCGGCCTGCGTGGTGACGCAGGTCGAGGTCGACCCGGACGACCCGGCGATGCGTTCCCCGTCCAAGCCCATCGGCCCCTTCTTCTCGGCCGGGGAAGCGAAGGCGCTGGAGGCGAAGGGCTGGCGCATGATGGAGGACGCCGGACGCGGCTGGCGCCATTGCGTGGCCTCCCCCGAGCCGCGGGCGATCATCAATCTCCGCGTCATCGAGGCTCTGCTCCAGCCCGGGACGGTCGTCATCGCCGGCGGCGGCGGCGGGATCCCGGTGGTGCGGGGGGCGAACGGCGACTGGCAGGGCGTCCAGGCGGTGGTGGACAAGGACCTCACCTCGGCGCTGCTCGCCCGCTCGCTCGGCATTCCGGACCTCCTCATCCTGACGGCGGTCGAGCGCGTGGCCATCGACTTCAACACGCCGCGGCAGCGCTTCCTAGATACGGTGAGCCTCGCCGAGCTCAAGGCCTACCACGCCGCCGGCCACTTCGGGCGCGGCAGCATGGGGCCGAAGGTCGAGGCGGCGATCCGCCACCTCGAGGGCGGAGGACGCCGCGCCATCATCGGAGCCCTGGAGCACGCCCTTCCGGCGCTCGAGGGCGAGAGCGGAACCCATGTCGTTCGAGGCTGAGAGCGCGGGGCGCTTCGCCCGGGAGGCCCTGCAAGGGGGCGAAGGCGAGGTTTGTGCCCTCTTCCGGCGCAGCTTTTACCTGCGCTGCCGGGGCGAGCGCTACGCCTGCGTCGGCGTCCCGTCGGTCGGCAACGGGCCCCTCAATGTGCTGGTGCCGGACCTGGTCCTGCCACGGCTCGGCGAGCGGGTCGGAGTCTCCTTTTCGCGGGCGAAGCCCTGGCAGCCGCCCCCTCCGGTCGCCGACCAGCCCCGGCTGGACATTCTCATGGCGGCGGCCGCCCATCGCATTCCGGCCGAGGGATTCGGCTGCCTCGTCATCGGCAAGCACAACGCATTGAGCGGCCATGCCCAGCCCGCGCTCGACGCGCTCGAACGGTGGCTCGTCGGCATCGCCATCGCCGACGAGGCCGCGCAGCTCATCGGCCTGGGCCCGGGGCTCACGCCTTCGGGCGACGACTATCTCGGCGGCATGCTGGTCGCGCTGCGCCGCACCAGGAACACGATGCAGGCCGAAGGGTTGTGGCGCTGGCTCCAACCGCGGCTCAAAGAGCGAACCAGCGCCATCAGCGCCGCGCATCTTGCGGCCGCCGCGGCCGGCGAGGGGCACCAGGCGCTGCACGCGGTCCTCAACGGCGACTTCGACTTCGACGCCCTGGACGCCGTCGGCCACACCTCGGGCTGGGACGCCCTGGCGGGCGCCGCAGCCGTCCTCCGAACCTACTAAAACAAAACTAGTACCAAAGCCCTATTGCGACCGGCTTGCCCCCGGAGCAGATTGCCCATGGGGGAAAGCGGGGGGAGAAGCAGGATGCGCAGCTACTATTGGGCAATGGGCTGGTTCCGCGAGCAGCGGCTTCAGCTCAAGGACTGGCTTTACTGGCGTCGCATCGCCAAGGCGCCTGAATCCGTCGGAGCGCGCAAACGATGAGCTCCGAAAAACAGGAAGTCCGGATGGTGTTCGACGCGCCGCCGGGCCGCGACATGCCGACGCTCGTCGAGATCGAGGACCAGAGCGGCCGCGCGATCGACATCGGCGAATGGCGCGCGCGCCCTGATGGGTACTGGGAACTCGTCATTCCGATCAGGCAGGGTTAAGCGCTTTACTGCGGCGCTTCGATCTTCGCTACGCGCGCGAGCTCTCGCCAGCGCATGAGGTCGGCGGCGATCGCGTTCGCCACCGTTTCTGCTTCGTCCCAGACCGGCTCCGTTCCCATGTCGCTCAGGCGCGCGCGCAGCGCCTGATCGCTCATGACCTGCTTCAGCGCCGAGCGGACGGCTTGCGCCGGCGCATCGGGCGTTTTCCCCGGCGCGAGTACCCCGTACCAGTTGAAGACCAGCAGGCCCGGGAACCCCTGCTCCACGAGCGGCTTCACGCCGGGAAGGAGCGGCGAAGGGAGCGGACCGGTCACGCCGAGCGCCTTCAGCTTCCCTGCGCGCACCTGAGGCACGCCCTGCGGGATCGGCCCGAACATCATGCTCACTTCGCCCGACATCGCGGCGCTCATCGCCGGCGCCGCGCCCTTGTAGGGCACATGGATCATGTCGACGCCGGCGATCGCCTTGAAAAGCTCGCCCGCGAAATGCGCAGGCGCCGCGACGCCCGCGGATGAGAAGCTGAGCTTTCCCGGCTGCTTCTTCGCAAGCTCGACGAGCTCCTTCGTCGTCGAAACGCCGAGCGACGGGTTGACGAATAGCCCGTTGTCGCTGCGCGCCACGGCCGCGATGGGCCGAAAGTCGGTGCGCGGGTTGTAGGGAACCTGCTTCGCCACCGCGGGATACATGGTGAGCGGAATGTCGACGGTCACGAGCAGCGTGTAGCCGTCGGCCGGGGCGCGCGCCACCGCCGCCGCGCCGATCGAGCCCGAGCCGCCGACCTGGTTCTCGACCACCACGGGCTTGCCCCACTGCTCGCCGAGCTTCTGCGCGAGGAGGCGCGCCATCACGTCGAGCGGGCCGCCGGCGGTGAACGGCACGACCAGCTTGACCGGCCGCGACGGATACGCTTCCTGCGCAGCCACCGGAATGGACATGCACAGGACAACCAGGGCGAGGATGCGGAGCATGCTTCCCCTTCTAGGAAATCACCGAAGCCGCAAGCTCGGCGGCGTGCGCATTCGACGCGGCGACCACGACGCCGGCTTCGCGCAGCAGCGCAACCTGCCGCGACCAGACCTGCGGATCCTGCTCGGTCCCGGTCACGGACGCTACGACCGGTTTTGGGCCCTTGAGCGCTCTTAACAGCACCCCCGCGGGATTCTCATGCGCACCGAAGCCGAGAACGACGTCCACCAGGACGAGCCCGACCTCGGGATTGGCCATCGCCCGCGCCACGTGATCGTTGCGGATCTCGGGCTCGATCATCGGGTGCGGCCTGCCGCGCGTGTATTCGTCGTCGCCGAGGTCGACGAACCTGTGGCCCGAGAGCCCCTTGCGGCGGAAGATGAGCTCGGCTTCGGCGCACAGCGTGCCGCCGCAGTACAGGCCTTCGCCTCGCGCGCCTTTGATCTTCTTCATCTCCCGCGAAGGAGAAGGCAAGGGCGAAAGTTTCTTGCCCATGGTGCGCTCGGCGGCCTCGGTCAGGGTCGTGGCGAACATCGGGCTCTGGTCGCGCTCCATGCCGAGAAAGCACACCACGCAGGGCTTCGACGTTCCCTTGATCCGCTCGAGCACGCGCAGCGCGACTTCGGGCGCGGGCGGCTTGGAGATGAGCACGATCTTCGCGGTCGCCGGGTCCGCGGCGAGCGCGTCGATCGCCGCCAGCGTGCCGAGCGCGCCGATCCGGGCGTCGAGGTCGCGGCCGCCGACGCCGATGCCGTGCGAAATGCCGCCGCCCATGCGCGCGACGAGCGAAGCGACTTCCTGCAGCCCGGTGCCGGAGGCCGACACGATGCCGACGTCGCCGCGCGGGAGCACGTTGGCGAACGCGAGCGGCGTGCCGGCGATGATCGCCGTGCCGCAGTCGGGGCCCATCATCAGAAGACCGCGCTCGCTGGCCAGGCGCTTCAGCGCGGCCTCGTCTTCGAGCGGGACGTTGTCGGAGAAGAGCAGCACGTGGAGCCCGCGCTCGAGGGCGCGGCGCGCCTCGTGCGGGGCGAACTCCCCCGGCACCGAGATCAGCGCCAGGTTCGCCTGCGGCATCAGCCCGAGTCCGCCGCCGAGGCCGCGGGCGCGCGGCAGCGACTCGCCCGCGGCGGGCACCTGTGTTTCGGACAGCAGCGCGTCGGCCTGGCGCATCGCCTCCGCGCCGGAACGCTCGTCGTGCGCGAGGATCGCGATGATCAGATCGTTCGGCGTGGCCGCTTCGCCTTCTCTCGCGAGCAGTCCGGCGCCGCGCAGCAGCTCGCGGTTCGAAGGGCTGCCGATCATGACCGCCGCGCTTTTCACGCCGGCGAGCGCCTCGAGCTTGCGCGACACGCGCATCAGCGCCACGGAATCGAGGTAGCGCCCGCGCTCGACCCGGTTAACGAGCATGGTCCGCGAGCGCGAGCAGCGCTTTTTCGAAGCAGGCGAGCGGCGCGCGCGCCACGCCCGCGCCGACCTGTCCCACGCCCGGCATGCGGTGCGCGATCCCGGTGTTGATCGCGGGCGCAATGCCGGTTTCGACCACGCGCCGCACGTCGATCCCGGTCGGGGTGCCGGCGAACTCGAGCGCCGGGATGGCCCACTTCGGGTTGCGCGCCGCCGAGATCTCGCTCATCGCGCGCGTGTAGCCCACGGCATCGGCGAACCCGCCGGCGCCGACGAAGCCCGCGACCGCCGGCGCCGCCGCCATGGCGAAGCCGCCGAGGCCCACCGCCTCGAGAATCGCCGAGTCGCCGATGTCGCGGTTCGCGTCGGCGGCGCTGAAGCCGGAGAAATACAGGCCCTGCGGCATCTCGACCGGCGCGGTGAACCACGCATCGCCCAGCGCGGCGACGCGGATGCCGAAGTCGGTGCCGTTGCGCGACATCGTCGTGACGATGGTCGACCCCGGGATGCCGCGCGCCGGATCGAGCATGCTCTTCCCCATGGCCATCGCCACGTTGAGGAAGAACTGGTCGTTGCTCCCCATGAACTCGAAGGCCTTCGCGAGGCTCGCCGGATCGCCCGCGCTGCGTGCGATCGAAGGTGCGAGCGCCCTCAGGAGAAGCGACGAGCACGCGACATTGCGCTGGTGCATCTCGTCGCCCATGGAGAGCCCGCGTGCAATGAGAGGATTGAGCGCGATCCCGCCAGAATTCCGGATGGCCTTTCCCAGCAGCAAGCCAAATTCGTCCCGCAGCCACGCAAGGCGCGCGAGCACCTCGGCGTCGTTGCCGCCGAAGCGCATCACCTTGCCGAGGCCCTCGTTGAGCGCGCACACGGCGCGGTTGCCGAACGCGCGGTTCTCGACCACGAGGAGCGGCATGCTCCTGGTGGTGATGCCGGTCATCGGCCCGACGGCGCCGAAGTGATGGTTCGGCGCGAATTCGACGCCGCCGCCCGCGGCGAGCTTCTCCGCCGAGGCGAGGTCGCCGGCCCAGCCCTCGAACACGATCGCGCCGCAGATCGCGCCTTTCAGCGGTCCGCACATCCGCGCCCACTCGATCGGCGGGCCGGCGTGCAGCAGCAGTCGCCGCGCGTCGAGCTCCGCAACGAGCTCGCCGGCGCGCCGCACGTCCGCGAGCACCGGCTCGGCGGCGAGGATCTTCTGCATCGCGACCCGGTTTGCTTCGTCAACGGAGGAACCTAGTGTTGCAAGTGCAGCGAGCAGGCGCGGGTCGCCGCCCGCGGGCGGTGTCCAATCGACCTGGACGACGGCGGCGCCGTTCGCGGCAAGGTCGCGCGCGAACCCGGCAAGCCCGACGTTGACGACGCGCACGGGCCCGTGCAGCAGGTTAGGGATGGAGTTGGACATGGCGCCAGGAAGCGCCGAGTTTAACCAATGAAGCTCGGGTTTAGCGGCGCGCGCGCCAGCGAAGGCGCGGATAGCGCTCGCGCGGACCCGTGTGTCGCAGGTAAGCCGGCGCCGCGGCTTCGAGCGCCCGGGGCCGGATGCCGAACGGAAAGGCGCCGGCGCACACGCTCGGCACCTGCATCGAGCGCACGTTGTCCCGGGTGATGAGCTTGCCGGGCAGCTTCTCCATGACGAACGCCTGCCAGTACGAAAGGCGGTCGGACAGGCCGAGGACCGCGCGGCGATGCCCAGTCATCGCGCACACCAGCTCGACCAGCTCCTTCAGCGTGTACTGGCGCGGGCCGCAGAGCTCGTAGACCTTGCCGTGCGTCGAAAGGTCGTCGAGCGCGCGGCTCATGGCCTGCGCGACATCGGCGACGTACACCGGCTGGAAGCGCGCCTGCGGGCACGCGATCGGCAGGACCGGGAACACGCGTGCGAGCTCGGCGAAGGTGTTGAGGAAGGCGTCCTCAGGGCCGAAGATGACCGAGGGCCGGAACGCCGTGACGGCGAGGCCCGTGCCGCCCAGCGCGGCCTGCTCGCCCACCGCCTTGGTGCGCAGGTATTCCGACGGCGCGTCCACAGAGGCGCCGAGCGCGCTCATGTGCAGGAGCCTCCCTACGCCGCGCGCGCGGCACGCCGCGACCACCGCGCGGGGAAACTCCGCATGCACCCGCTCGAAATTTCCGTGCAGGATGCCCACGAGATTGATCACGGCCTGCCTGGCCCGGGTCAGCGCTTCGAGCGCTCCCGGCGCCATGATGTCGGTTTCGATGACCTCTACGGTCGGGAGGGGCAGCAGGTGCTTGGCGCGCTCACGGTGCCGCGTCGGCACGGCAACCCTTACGCCATCGGCGGCCAGGGCCGCCACCAGGTGGCGTCCGACGAATCCGGAGCCCCCCAGCACCAGAACGTTGTCCAGCTTCACGGATTTCCGGCTGCGGTCTCCGGGTCGTCTTCCTCGACCGGCTCGCCGGCCGCGCGCGCCGGGACGATGCCCAGGCGCGCCTTGATCGGCGTGGCCGACTTGGTCAGCACCGCCGTGTAGAAGACCGAGTTCGCCATCACCTTTTTCACGTAGTCGCGCGTTTCGCCGAAGGGGATTGTCTCGACATAGATTGCGCCCTCGAGCGGCTTCGCGTCGCGCCAGCGGCGCGCACGCGACGGGCCGGCGTTGTAGGCGGCAGAGGCGAGCACCTGGTGGCCGAGCTGGTCGAGCACCATCCTCATGTAGCCGGTGCCCAGGTTGACGTTGGTCTTGACCTCGGTGACGTCTTTCGGCCGGAAATTGCGCATGCCGACCTTCCTCGCCACGAGCTTTGCGGTCTTCGGCATCACCTGCATCAAGCCGGCGGCGCCGACGCCCGAGCGCGCGTCGGTGACGAAGCGGCTTTCCTGGCGCGCGAGCCCCAAGACCCAGGCTTCGTCGACGTTGTAGGTCTTCGCGTACTCGCGGAATACCTCGTAGAACGGCACCGGATAGCGCAGGTCGAAGTTGTGCGTGCGCACCGTGCGGTCGGCGGTGTGGATGGAGCGGTCGTTGACCCCTTCGCGGCGCGCGAGCTCGGCCGCCCCGAGCAGCCGCTTGTCGTCGAAATGCCGGATGGTGAAGAGCCATTCGCGCACGCCCTCGGTGCGCATTCCCAGCCGGATCAGCTCGAGCGCGCGCGCGAGGCCTGGAGTTGCGCGCGCCTTGGCGACGTCCTCGTCGGTCGGGGTATAGCCGGCAACCGGGACCGTGCCCACATAGCCGAGCTCTTCGTTGGCGAGGAGGCCGTAGAAGTCGGTCTGGCCGGCGATGCGCAGATAGTAGGCGCGAGCACCGGTAGTCTCGCCCTGCGCGGCGAGCGCCCGGCCGTACCAGTACGTCCAGGCGGCCTCGCGTCGCTGTTCGGGCGACATGCGGTCGATGGCATCGCGGACCGTCTGCCACGCGCCGCGGCGCAGCGCCGCCCGCGCCTTCCACGCAAGCTGCTGGTCGTCGAGGCGCGAGTCGTCGGCCCGGGCGTACCACCTGAGCGCGTTCTCGTGGTGGACGCGCGCGCCTTCGAGCGCGACGCGGCCCCACAGGTAGCGCACGTCCTCTTCGGGCAGCTCCTTCGCCAGCTCCCCTTCGAGCATCGCCGCCACCATCTCCGGGTCGTTGCGCGCCTGGCGGAGCGCGCCCAGCACCACGACCTCCCGGGTCGCGCGCTTGTCCATGGTTCGCGGCAGCTTCGAGAGCAGGCGCTTCGGCTGGCGCGCGGCCTCGGCCAGCATGCGCTCGTCGGGGGCTTCGTCCTTGGGCAGGTAGCCCAGCGCGGTCTTGGAGGCGGTGATCTGGCCCTCCTCGAAGAGCTCGCGCACCCGCAGCCAGACGTCCGGGACCTGGATGCGGCCACGCTCCCACATCAGCGTCGCCAGCTTCTCGCAGCCCTCGGGCAGCTCGGCCGGGTAGATCCACATCTCCTCAGCCTCGGCGAGCGCCGACTCGTCGCCGCGCGAAATGCGCGACAGCCAGGCATAGCAGCGGACCTCGATGTCGTCCCGCGCGTAGTCGGCCGCCTCGCGATCGAATTCCTTCCAGTCGCCGCGCTTGCCGAGCACCTTCAGCCAGTCGCCCCGCATGCGCTCGCCGACGTAGGTATTCCCGTACGAGGCAAAAAACGCCTTGACCTCGGCGTTCTGGGCGTCCTCCAGCTTGAGAGACAGGCGCATGTACTCGATCCAGGGCGTGAGGACGTGGCCCTCGAGCTTCTGCGCATGGCTCGCCAGCTTGATCGGGTTGCCCATGCGGTACGCATCGAACACCCCCAGGATGTGGAAGTCGGCGTCCTTGGTGCTCGAGGCGGCAAAGGCCCCTGCCGGCAGGAGCATCGCCAGCAACAATCCCGGGAGTAAACTAAGTAGGCCCAACTTCTTGAAAATCATGGGTTAAGCCGAGCATAGCACAGCGATGGAAGGCGACACGTTAAAAAGATGGCGAAAGGACCAGCGCGAGCGGCTCATCCGCGAGCGCTCGGCGGTCGATCCCCAGACCCTTGAGCGGTGGCGGCATCGCATCGACGGCTTCCTGGAGCGGTCCTTTCCCGGCCTCGCCGGCCGCCGGGTGGCTTTTTGCTGGCCGATCCGCGCCGAATACGACGCGCGGCACCTCGCAAGAACGCTTCGCGAACGAGGTTCGTTGACCGCGCTGCCGGTGGTCGTCGCGCCCAGGCAGCCGCTCGTCTTCCGCGAATGGCATCCCGGCGTCGAGCTCGCCAAGGGAGCGCTCGACATTCCGTACCCGGTCGGCTCGCAGGACGTCGTGCCCGACGCAGTGCTGCTGCCGATGAACGGCTGGGACGCGCAGGGCTATCGGCTCGGCTACGGCGCCGGCTTCTTCGACCGGACCCTGGCGAGCTTCGCCAAGCGGCCGGTAGTCATCGGCATCTCCTACGAGCTCGCGCGCCTCGACACCATCCACCCCCAATCCTGGGACGTGCCGCTCGACTACGTCGTCACTGAGCGCGGCGTCTACCGCCGCGACCCGGAAGGCCTCGCCTACCTCGGCGAGCCTCAGACCGGCGACGAGCCGAGCATGCTCTCTTCGCCGGTCTGCTACGCCGGCGAAGTAAAGCGCGACGACTGAATTCCGCGACTGAAAATCGGGGTCAGACCCCGATTTTTCTTGGTTCTGCCTTTCGGGGTCTGACCCCGATTTTCAAAGCAGAAAGAGCTTGTACGCGGGGTTCCCCGTCTCGTCGGCGTAGGGATAGCCGACCTTCTTGAGGAAGCTCCGGAACTGGCCGAGCTCCGCACGCGGCACCTGCATGCCGACGAGCACGCGGCCGTAGTCCGCGCCCTGGTTGCGGTAGTGGAAGAGGCTGATGTTCCAGTCGCCGCGCATGCTTTCCAGGAAGCGCAGCAGCGCCCCCGGCCGCTCCGGGAATTCGAAGCGGTAGAGGAGCTCGTTCCTCGCGAACGGCGCGCGTCCCCCCACCATATGGCGCAGGTGCGTCTTCGCCATCTCGTTGTCGGAAAGGTCGAGCGTGCGCAATCCCTGGCGGCGCAGTCTGCGCACGATGCGCGCGGTCTCCTCGCGCGCGCGCACCTCGATACCCACGAATACGTGCGCCTCGTTCGAATCGGCGATGCGGTAGTTGAACTCCGTGACGTTGCGGCCGCCGAGCGCAGCGCAGAACTTGCGGAAGCTCCCCGGGCGCTCGGGAATGGTGACCGCCAGGATCGCCTCGCGGTGCTCGCCGAGCTCCGCCTCCTCGGCGATGAAGCGCAGGCGGTCGAAGTTGGTGTTGGCGCCCGAAGCGACCGCGACGAGCGTCCGGTCGCGCGCGGCGTTGCGAGCGACCCAGGCCTTCGCGCCGGCGACCGCGAGCGCCCCAGCAGGCTCGAGCACGACGCGCGTATCCTCGAACACGTCCTTGATCGCCGCGCACATCTCGTCGGTGTCGACCAGCACCATGTCGTCGACGAAACGCCGGCATAGCCGAAACGTTTCCTTGCCCACTTCCTTGACCGCGACGCCGTCGGCGAAGAGCCCCACCTGGTCGAGCCGGACGCGCCTGCCTTTCTTCAGCGAGCGCGTCATCGCATCGGCGTCCACCGGCTCCACCCCGATCACCTTCACCGCAGGCCGCACTCGCTTCACATAGGCCGCGATGCCTGAGATGAGGCCGCCGCCGCCGACCGGAACGAAGATCGCATCGGGATTGGGTTGCTGGCGCAGGATCTCCATGCCGATCGTGCCTTGCCCGGCGATCACCTCGGGATCGTCGTAGGGATGCACGAACACGAGGCCGCGCTTCCTCTTCAGCTCCATCGCCTTGGCGTACGCATCGTTGTACGAGTCGCCGTGCAGCACCACCTGCGCGCCGCGCGCCGCGACCGCTTCAACCTTGATGCGCGGCGTCGTCACCGGCATCACGATGACCGCTCGGCAGCCCAGGCGCTTCGCCGCGAGGGCGACGCCCTGCGCGTGATTTCCCGCGCTCGCCGCGATCACCCCGCGCTGCAGCCGCTTGCGCGGCAGGCCCGCCATCTTGTTGTAGGCGCCGCGGAGCTTGAACGAGAATACCGCCTGCAGGTCCTCGCGCTTGATGAACAGGCGGTTGCCCAGGCGCTTCGACAGCCCGGATGCGAGCTCGAGCGGCGACTCGATCGCCACGTCGTAGACGCGCGCCTTGAGCACCCGCTCGAGATAATCGCTCTTCACCATCGCCCCCGGGAGGCGGCGAATTTAGCATGACGGAACTCCTCGGCCTCGCCGCGGCCTGCTTCCTCGCCGCGACCCTGCTGCCTTTCCCCTCCGAAGGCGCGCTCCTCGCCTACCTGCACCTGCGGCCCGGCCACGCCGCGCTCGCCGTCGCGGTCGCCACCCTCGCGAACACCGCCGGCGGCATGACCTCCTACCTCATCGGCCGCCTGATCCCGCAGCGCGCCCCCGATGCCCGCGCCCTCGCCTGGGTGCGCCGCCACGGCGCCCCGATCACCTTCCTCGCCTTCCTTCCTTTCATCGGCGACGCCCTCGTCCTCGCCGCCGGATGGCTTCGCATCCACTGGCTCGGCGCCCTCGCCTTCAGCGCCGCCGGCCGCCTCGCTCGCTATGCCGTAATCGCGCTGCTCATCTGAGCAGCTGTCCCGTTTGTTCGCGCTCAAACCAGGTCCCTGTCCCCGATTGCGCCGGATATCCTGGACCATGCTCACAACAAGTGACTGATTCATTTGTCCGGTCCGCGGACCTGCGCCAAGATATCCGGCAATGTTTCTGACTATTGGACGTTAGGCCGTCGCCGAATGCGCTGGCTCAGCACTATGCTCGGCTTGTTCTGCACATTCCTCGCACTTATTGGCGCAGTTGGCCTCGTAGAACACGTCGCGCCCACTCGCGGCGCGTGGTGGCTAAATCACGTGCTGCCGTTTGGCCTGGCCACCCAGCCTCTGTGGCTTTGGGCTATCACCGCCTGCTCGACCGCCGCAGCGTGGCTCCTCCTGCGTCGGCCGGGTTCGGCGTAGAGTCGCATCGCCATGCATTGGCGTCGGCTGCATCGTGGTGTGTTTCCTCGGACGGACATGCCGCCTAACAGCGTGATGTTGACCGACGCGGACCCTCATTCGATAAAGTGGACACCTCGACCTAACGCTTGAGGGGGTTCAAGTGGCAGCGACGGTCGGTCCTAAGAAGATTCATCGCTACAGCAACGAGTTCAAGATTCAGGCGGTAAGGGTTTCCTTGCTTCCAGAGGTTCAAACGCGGGATGTTGCGCAGGCTCTGGACATCCATCCTTTCATGCTCTCCCGATGACCGTCACTTACCTCGAGCCAACCCAAGAGTCGGGCCGCGCGCTATTCGGCCGCGGCATATCCGGTAGCGTCGTAATGCTCAACCTCCTGAGATTTCGCCCGATTGCGGACTACTCCGCCACTCCCGAACTCGCACCGAGTACGCCAATTACCGGCGAGGCGGCCTACAGGTTGTATGTGACGCACACGCTCCCGCACCTCAGAGAATCAGGAGGTGAGGTGCTTTTCTTTGGCAGAGGCGGCGCGTTTCTGATCGGCCCGAGCGAGGAGCGCTGGGACGCCGTCATGCTGGTCCGCCAAAAGAGTCTCGCTTCGTTCATGGCGTTCGCGTCGAATCAAGGCTACCTCTCCGGGATCGGGCATCGCGTGGCCGCGTTGGAAGATTCACGACTACTGCCGATTGTCGAGGGGCAGCCCTAGGGCCCAGCTGCATCGGGCTCGCCCAGTGTCAAGCTAGACTAGAGACTGCCGAAGTACACCACCTGAGGAGGAGAACATGAACGTTGCCCACGTTGGCGCAACCCTCGCATTTCTTTTTGCCATAGCTCCGGCCGCCGCACAGAACGTCAAGATCACTCCGATCGGCTCGCACCCGGGCGAGCTGTGCGCGAACGATCGCGCGATCGTGTTCGAGGATCCGACCGGCGTGCGTTTCCTCTACGACCCGGCGCACAACGTGACCGGCGGCGACGATCCGCGGCTGGGCACGATCCATCTCGTGCTGCTCAGCCACATGCACGGCGATCACGTCGGGGACCTGAAGCTGAAGGCGCCGGGCGCCGGGACGTGCGCGAACTCGGAGCGGGTGCCGGCGCCGAACTCCACGACCGCAGAGGTCGCCGCGGCGAAGAATGCGGCGCTCGTGATGACGCGCGCCATGAGCGGCTTCGTGGCGACCAAGATCCAGGCGATGCGCCCGGGCAAGCCGATCGGCTTCTGTCCGCAGAAGGACGGCGCCACTACCGTGCCGGTCGAAACGGTATGCAGCTCGCAGACCGATCTCGGCGGGGTCTTCGTCGCGAAGGCGGCAAAGGCATCGCAGGGCGTCGAGATCACGATCGTCTACGCCTCGCACGTCAACAACGCGCCGCCCGCGCTGCTCTCGCAGCCGCACCAGGAGGCCGCGAAGGCGGACGGCGCGGTCTTCGAATACGGCCCGGCCACGGGCTTCGTCGTCAAGTTCACGAACGGCCTGACCGCGTACCTCACGGGCGACACCGGCATCCACTCGGAAATGAGGGCGGTGGTGCACGACTTCCACCACGCGAACCTCGCCGTGCTGAACCTCGGCAACAACCCGGGGATCTTCCAGTCGGGCGCGCACGCGATGAACGACCTGGTGCAGCCCGCTTCGGTGATCCTCACGCACCCGAACGAGCCGGTCACGGAGGGCGGCAAGCTGCGGCCGGCTTCGCGCACGGCGGCGCTGGTGAAGCAGCTCAAAGCGCCTCACTACCTCGCGCTTAGCGGGCGCACGATGGAGTTCGACGGCAAGGGGAAATGCGTCGCGGGATGCTGACTACCGCTATTCGCCTTAGGATGGCGTGCTGTTGAGCCATAGCCCCCACGTCTTTTAGAAGCCGACATCGACATGAAGACTGAATCCCCGCTCCACGTACACGACGTCCTCGCCAACGCCTTCGCGCAGGAGGGCGTGCAAACCTGCTTCGCGCTGCTCGGCGACGCGAACATGAATTGGGCTGCGTCCCTCGCGGCGCAGGGATGCCGGATGATCTATGTCCGGCACGAGCACTGCGCGCTCGCTGCCGCCATGGCGTACGCGCGAAAGAACCGGGACGTGGGCGTGGCGACGGTGACCTGCGGGCCAGGCGTGACGCAGTTGATCACGGCGCTTCCGGCGGCGGTGCGCGCGCACCTGCCGCTGGTCGTGTTCGCCGGCGAAGCGCCGCTGAAAAGCGGCTGGTACAACCAGGAGCTCGACCAGGCGCCGCTCATCACCGCGACCGGTGCCGCCTATCGCACCCTGCACATGCCGGAGCGCATGCCCGTGGCGGTACGCGACGCGTTTCTGCAAGCGCGCCGCGAGCGCCGGCCCGTGGTGATCGGCATCCCGTTCGATCTGCAGGCCCGGCCGTGGAATGGATCGGCGGACCTGCCGAAGCCCTCGCGCGAGCTGTTGCCGCGCGCCTCGCCGATGCCGCCGCATCCCGACGACGTGGCGAGCGCTGCAAAATTGGTTGCCGGTGCCGAGCGCGTCGTGGTCCTCGCCGGCCTGGGCGCGGCCGAAGCGGATGCGGGCGCGGCCTGCAAGGCGCTGGCCGCGAAAACGGGCGGTTTGCTGTCGACGACGCTTCCTGCGCGGGGTCTGTTCCACGACGATCCTTACTGCATCGGCATCTCGGGCAGCTTCACGCCCGAGGTCGGCCTCGAGTACCTGAAGGAGGCCGACTTCGTCGTCGCGGTCGGCTGCTCGCTCGCCTACCACGCGGGCGGCGGCGGCCACCTCTGGCCGAAGGCAAAGATGCTGCAGATCGATATCGACCCGGTCGGCGTCAATCAGGGCCAGGAAGTCGCGCGGCATCACTTGCGAGCGGACGCGCGGCTCGGCGTCGAGGCGCTGACCGCCGCGCTGCCGGCTCGCTCCCGGAGCTGGCGCAACGATGCGATCGCGGCGCGCATCCGCGATACGAAGCCGGACAGCCATGCGTTCGAAATCGAGCCCGGGCTGCTCGACCCGCGCCGCGTGGTCGAGGCGCTGGAAGACGCCTTGCCGCAGGACTGGGAGATGGTGAACTCGGGCGGCCACTGCTCCTGGTTCTTCGCGCAGATGCCGTCGCGTCCGCAGGAGAAGTTCCTCACCATCCGCGAGTTCGGCGCGATCGGCAACGGCGTCTCGTTCGCCATGGGCGTGGCTGCGGCGCGTCCCGATAAAACCGTGGTGCTGTTCGACGGCGACGGCAGCCTGATGATGCACGTGCAGGAGCTCGAGACCATCAAGCGCCACCGGCTGAACATCCTGATCGTGGTGATGAACGACGCCGCGTACGGCTCCGAGCTGCACAAGCTGCGCTCGGAGGGAGTATCCGAGGACGGCTCGGTGTTCGGCTACTGCGACTTCGCGGGCATTGCGCGCGGATTCGGGCTGGCGGGAAGAACGTTCAAGAGCCTCGACGGCCTGCCGCAGGCGGTGGCGGAGCTCGCCGCGTGCGGCGGCCCCGCGGTCTGGGACTTTCACGTCTCGGCCAAGGTCGTCTCGCCGACCATGCGCCGCGCGCACGCTCAACCTGCCAAGAAATAGTGTCGCCAGTCACGGCCTCGGCGCAGCTCAAGGTCATGATCTCGGGCGGGTTCTCGGGGCCGTACGAGAAGCTGTTGCCCGAGTTCGAGCGCACGACGGGGATCAAGGTCACGACCGGCTCGGGCTCGTCGCAGGGAACCGGGCCTCAGACCATCGCGGCGCAGCTCGCGCGCGGCGTGCCTACGGACGTCGTCATCCTCTCCCGCGAAGGGCTCACCGAGCTGATCGCCGCGAAGCGCATCGCGGCCGGAACGGACGTGGATCTCGCGCGGACTCCGATCGGCGTCGCGGTGCGCGCAGGAGCACCGAAGCCCGATGTCCGCACCGTCGAAGCCTTCAAGCAGGTGGTCTCGAAGGCGGAGGCCGTGGCGGTCCCGAGCAGCACGAGCGGCATCTTCCTCGTGGAGAACGTCTTTCCGTGGCTGGGCCTCGCCGGGAAGGTCAACGTCAAGATGACGCCGCGCGGCGTGGGCGCGGCGGAGATGGCCGCGAAGGGAGAGGCCGACGTTGCGCTTCTGCCGGTGAGCGAAATCGTGCATGCGCCCGGCATCGAGCTCGCGGGCGTGATCGCCGAGGAGATCCAGCTCAACCAGATCTTTTCGGCAGCGGTGGTGGCGGGTTCGAAGGAGCCTGAGGCGGCGAAGCGACTGATCGCGTTTCTCGCTTCCGAGCGCGCATCCCCGGCGATCAAGAGCGGCGGGATGGAGCCGCTCGGCAAACGCCAACCCGGCTGACACGCCGGTGCGAAAGCTCGTCTCTTCCGGATCGCAGTTCGAGCCGCGAATCGGTTTTTCGCGCGCGGTGCGGGTGGGGCCCATCGTGGCGGTGTCGGGAACCGCGCCGATTGCTCCGGACGGCTCGGTCGCGGCGCCGGGCGACGTGTACGGGCAGACGCGGCGTTGCCTAGACATCATCGCCCGCGCGATAGGCGAAGCCGGTCTGGGCTTGCACAATGTCATCCGCACCCGGGTCATGCTCACCGACATCTCGCGCTGGGAAGAAGCGGCGCGAGCGCACGGCGAGGTCTTTTCCGCGGTGAAGCCCGCGTGCACGTTCGTGGAAGTGAAGCGTTTGATCGACCCCGGCTGGCTGGTGGAAATCGAGGCTGACTGTGTCGACGAGCCTGGTGCCCGTTGAAACGGCGGGCCAGCGCGAGGCGGCCCGTGCGCTGCTCGTCGAATATCTTCGCTGGGTCGGCGAGATCGCGCGCTCGAGCTATGGCTTGTCCTTCGACATCGAAGCGATGGCGCGCTCCGACATCGAAGATCCGGCGAAGTTCTTTCCGCCCACCGGCCGCTTCTACCTCGTCCGGCACGACGGCCGCGACATCGGCGTAGGCTGCCTCAAGCGCCTGGCGCCAAACGTGGGCGAGATCCAGAGAATGTACATCCAGCCGCACGTGCGCGGCGTCGGTGCCGGCCGGGTGCTGGTCGAGCGGCTGCTGCGCGATGCAAAAGAGCTCGGCTACACCAGAGTGCGGCTCGAGAGCCTGCGCGCGCTCGCCCCCGCACACGGCTTGTATCGCTCGGTCGGCTTCGTCGAGGTCGAACCGTACGCCGATAACAGCATGGACGCCTACCAAAACCCGGCCACGCTCGAGGCCTACCGGAGGAGCGCCATCTTCATGGAGCTGTCACTCTGATCTCAGTCGGGTTGCATGACTGCGAGTACCATGGCGGCACCCTGAGCGGGTTCGCCCCATGATCGCCATCGAGATCCAGGTGAATGGACAGCTGGTCGCCACCTGCGGCGCCGACGCGGCGCGGCAGCTCGTCGCGATGGTCGCCGCGCGAGGACTTGCCGGCTCGATGACCCTCGACGTCAGGCCGGGCGCGAAGCTCGGGATGCCGCTGCCGACGAGCGACGAGATCCTGAAGTGGGTCAGCAACCGCATCGCCATCGGCGACGAAGTCACCCTCCGGTTCGTGGAAGGCGCGCGCGCAAGCGGCGCGTGATCCGTGATGACGCAGCAGTCTGCGATCGAGCTGTTCCTTGCAGTCTCGGCGCTGCTGCTGCTCGGGCGCGACTTGCGGCGTGCCTGGCGCGATGAGGTCAGGCGCCCGATCTCGCTCCTGATGGCAGCGCTCGTCGCTGCCCTGCTGATCGGCACCCTTGCCGGCGGGACCCTCCCGAGCCCGTGGCTGCTGCTCCTGCCGGCCGGAGTTCTCGCGTGGGAGGTTGCGCGCGGCTGGCGCCAAACCCCGCGCTGCCATGTGTGGGAAGCGGGCGTGGCGGCGTTCGCCGTGGCGCTGCTCTTCGCCGTAGCGGGCCTCGCCATGCGTGGACAGGGGTTCGCGACGGCACTGCTCGCGATCGCGGTGGCGGGCGGAGCGCTCGGGCTCGGCCTGATATTTCGCTCGCGCCGGAGCGAGCCGCGGCCCTGGCGCATCGAGGATCCGGCGCACTACGAGCGCCGCAGGGAGCCGCGCAAACCCGGGTAGGATGCGCCATGGCATCCGCCAGCTCGCGCCCCGAATTCCACGAGTGGCGGCCGCATCCCTGGCACGGCCTCGAGGCGGGACGCAACCTGCCGCTCTCGGTGAACGCGTACATCGAGATCACGCCGTTCGACCTCATCAAGTACGAGGTCGACAAGGCGAGCGGCTACGTGAAGGTCGACCGCCCGCAGCGCACTTCTTCGCAGCCGCCGTCGCTCTACGGGTTCATCCCGAAGACCTATTGCGGCGCAAGGGTGGCGGCGCTCTGCCCGGGCGCGGACCGCGGCGACGGCGATCCGCTCGACATCTGCGTGCTCTCCGAGCGGCCGATCACCCGCGCCGAGATCATCGTCCCGGCGCGTGTCGTGGGCGGCCTGCAGCTCCTCGACCGCGGCGAGGCCGACGACAAGATCATCGCGGTGGTCGAAGGCGACCTGGTGTGGAGCGCGGCGACCGATCTCTCCAACCTGCCGCCGATCCTGATCGAGCGCCTCCAGCACTACTTCGAGACTTACAAGCTCGTGCCGGGCGAGAAGGCGCAGATCGCCGTGCAGAACGCCTACGGCGTAAGGCACGCGGTCAAGGTGGTCGAGGCGGCGCTCGCCGACTACCAGACCCTCGTTGCCCAGGGGTAGGAGCGCATGGCGGCGGAAAATCCCTACGCCGCGCCGAAAACGAGCGTGTCCGACGCCGCGCCGCGCCTCGGAATCGGCGCGCGCGCGGCGCGAGCGCTCGCCTTCCTCGGCAATCTCTTCCTGCTGCTCTTGCCGCTCTTCTTCCTCGTCTCGAACCGAACGGACACGGTCTTCCTCGTCATGGCCGGATACTGCGTGACGGTGGCGGTGGCCAGCGCGATGGCGCTCGCATTCCGCGATCGCTTCTCGTTCTGGGCCGGCGCCTGCGTCAACGCGCTCGGCCTGCTGCTCGTCGCGGTGCTGGTCGTCTACCTTGTCGCGAGCGGCGATTCCGACTGGGTGCCGCTCTTCTTCCTCGCCGTGCCGGCGGCGCTGAACCTCCTCGCCATCCTGCTGGTGCGCCGCGGCCGCGGCCCTTCGGACGACACGTTCGCGATGCGACGATGATGGAAGGCCTGCTGGCGGTTCTCAGCATCGCGGGCGCGATCACCCTTGGGGCGATGAGCCCGGGGCCGAGCTTCCTCCTGGTGGCGCGCACGTCGGCCGCACGCTCGCGGGCCGACGGGCTGGCCATGGCGCTCGCGATGGGCGTCGGAGGAATGCTCTTCGCGGTACTGGCGCTCGCAGGTGTGCACGTGGTGCTGTCGACAGTTCCGCTTCTATACGCCGCCCTCAAGGCGCTCGGCGGCGCCTATCTCGTCTATCTGGGCTGGAGAATCTGGCGCAACGCCGCGCGCGCGGTCGATTTCGGCAGCCCGGTCGCGAGCTCGAGGCGCTCCTTCTGGCTTGGCCTCGTCACCCAGGTCAGCAACCCGAAGACCGCCGTGGTGTACGCGAGCGTGTTCGTGTCGCTGCTGCCGAGGGAGATGCCGGTGTGGGCGATGCTGGTGCTTCCGATCCTGATCTTCTGCATCGAGGCCGGCTGGTACTCGATCGTGGCGCTCGCGCTGTCCTCGCAGGCGCCGGCCGCGGCCTATTTGCGCTGGAAGGGCTGGATCGACCGCGCCGCGGGCGGCGTCATGGGCGCGCTCGGCATCAAGCTCGTCCACGACGCGGCCCATTGAGCGAGTGGCTCGCCATCGCGGTCGGGCTCGCCGGCGGGGTGTGGGCCTGCTACTGGACCGCACGCCTCACGCTCTCGCGACTTGTCGCCCGATCGCGTAACCCGCAACTCCTCGTCAAGCTGTCGCTCGGAGGGACCGTGATCGCGGCAATTCCCGCGGTGCTGCTCTCGATCGTCGTGGGCGCGACGCTGGGCATGCCGTGGGGACTGCCCGGCATGGCTGCAGGCGTGGGCGCGGTGTCCGCCCTCGTGCTGCTATCGGGGACCTTCCTGGGAGCGATGCTCGCGGCGCTGCTTACGCGGCCTGGAGCTTAGCCATCGCGAGCGCGAGCACCTTCAGGCCGTGGCTGCGGAAGTTGACCTGCACCCGCACGTCGGACCCCTGTCCCTCGAGGTCGACGATGACCCCGGCGCCGAATTTCGGGTGGGTAACGTTCTGGCCGATGCGAAACCCGTCGACCTCGCGCGCCTGGGGTTTCCTCGGGAAAGGCGACTGCGTCTGGCGCGAGAAATCCGGCTGGAACGCCTTCTGCCTCGAGAGCCGCGGCGTCAGCCACTTCACGAGCTGCTGCGGGATTTCCTCGAGAAACCGCGAAGGGATGTTGTAGCGGGTCTGGCCGTGGAGCATGCGGGTCTGCGCGTGCGAGAGATACAGGCGGTTCCGCGCCCGCGTGATCGCGACGTAGGCGAGGCGCCGCTCCTCCTCCAGCCCGTCGCGCTCCACGACGCTCTGCTCGTGCGGGAAGAGCCCTTCCTCGAGGCCGGTCAGGAACACGACGTCGAACTCGAGGCCCTTCGCGGAGTGCACCGTCATCATTTGCAGCGCCTCCTGCCCCTCGCCCGCCTGGTGCTCGCCCGCCTCGAGCGCGGCGTGGGTAAGGAACGCGGTAAGCGGGTCGAGCGCCTCGCCCGACTCGGTCTCGCGCTCCTCCTGGGTGAAAGCGGCGGCCGCGGCGACCAGCTCCTCCAGGTTCTCGATGCGGTCGGCGCCTTCGCGCTCGGTCTTGTAATGCTCGATCAGGCCGCTGCGCTCGATCGCGACCTCCACCGCCTCGGGGAGCGGCAGCCCCTGCACTTCGGCGCGCAGGTCGTCGATCAGCTTCTTGAATGCGGCTGCCTTTGTGCCCTCCGAGGCGTTCATTAACGACTTGTTTTGTTGCTTCGCGGCGTCCTGAAGCTGTTCGAGCGTGCGCCCGCCAATGCCGCGCGCCGGAAAGTTGACCACCCGCAGGAAGGCGTTATCGTCGTCGGGCGCCGCGACGAGCCTCAGGTACGCGAGCGCGTGCTTGATCTCGGCGCGCTCGAAGAAGCGCAAGCCCCCGTAGACCCGGTACGGGATGCCGCGCGAGAAGAGCGCGTGCTCGACCACGCGCGATTGGGCGTTCGAGCGGTACAGCACCCCGACTTGCGAAAGGCGCGCGCCGTCGCGCGCGAGCGCCTCCACTTCTCCGACCAGCCAGCGCGCCTCGTCGTTGTCCGATTCCCCCTCGAACACGCGCAGCGGCTCGCCCTTGTCGGCCGAGGTCCACAGGTTCTTGCCCAGGCGGTTGCGGTTGTTGGAGATGAGGGCGTTGGCGGCGTCGAGGATGTTGCCGTGCGAGCGGTAGTTCTGCTCGAGCCTGACCACGTTCCTCACCTTGAAGTCGCGCTCGAAGTCCGCCATGTTGCCGACGTTGGCGCCGCGGAAGGTATAGATCGACTGGTCGTCGTCCCCCACGGCGAACACGAGGGAGCCGCCGGCCTGCGGCGGCCTGGGATGGCCGGACAGGAGCTTGAGCCACCGGTACTGGAGCCGGTTCGTGTCCTGGAATTCGTCCACCAGGATGTAGCGGAAGCGCTGCGAGTAGTGCTCCCGCAGGATTTCGTTTCTCGCGAGCAGCTCGTAGCACCGCAGGAGGAGCTCGGCGAAGTCCACCACGCCTTCGCGCTGGCACTGCTCGTCGTAGGCGGCGTAGAGGCCGGCGTAGCCCTTGGTGGTCTCGTCGGTGACGCGCACCTCGCGCGGCCGGATGCCCTCCTCCTTCTGGCCGTTGATGAAGTACATGAGCTCGCGCGGCGGGAAGCGCTCCTCGTCGACGTTCCTGCCCTTCGCCATGCGCTTGATCGCGGCGAGCTGGTCCTGCGAGTCCAGGATGGTGAAGGCCTGCGGCAGCGCGGCCTCGGCGTGATGCATGCGCAGCATGCGGTTGGCGAGGCCATGGAAGGTGCCGATCCACATGCCGCGCGGCAGATAGGAAGGAGAGGCGGCGGTCAGCATGGCGGTCACCCGCGTGAGCATCTCGCGCGCCGCCTTGTTGGTGAACGTGACGGCCAGGACGTTGGCCGGGGCGGCGCGGGCGCCCTTGATCAGCCAGGCGATGCGCGTGGTGAGGACGCGCGTCTTGCCGCTGCCCGCGCCGGCGAGGATGAGCGCGTGCTCGTCGGGTGCCGTGACGGCGGCCAGCTGCTCGGGATTGAGGTGCTCGAGGTGAAGCGACAAGGCGCGCCCATTATAATCCGCGGCTTCTCGAGCACCGTGCCCAGATGCAAGACGCCTACGATCCGGCCGCAGTCGAGCGCGACGCCCAGCAGTTCTGGGCGAGCCGCGGCTCGTTCCGCTCGGTCGAGAATCCGGCGAAGCGCAAGTTCTATTGCCTTTCCATGTTCCCGTACCCGTCCGGGAAGCTGCACATGGGGCACGTGCGCAACTACACCATCGGCGACGTGCTCACGCGCTATTACCGGATGCGCGGGTTCAACGTGCTGCAGCCGATGGGCTGGGACGCCTTCGGCCTGCCGGCGGAGAACGCGGCGATGGCGAACAAGGTGCCGCCGGCGAAGTGGACGCGCGACAACATCGCGTACATGAAGCGGCAGCTGCAGAGCCTCGGCTTCGCCCTGGACTGGCAGCGCGAGCTCGCCACCTGCGATGCGAGCTACTACAAGTGGAACCAGTGGCTCTTCACGCGGCTTTTCCGCAAGGGCCTCGCCTACAAGAAGACCGGCGTGGTGAACTGGGACCCGGTCGACCAGACCGTGCTCGCGAACGAGCAGGTGATCGAGGGCCGCGGCTGGCGCACGGGCGCGCTGGTGGAGAAGCGCGAGATCCCGATGTACTTCCTGCGCATCACCGCTTACGCGGACGAGCTCCTCGCCGCGCTCAACGACCTTCCCGGCTGGCCCGAGCAGGTGAAGCTGATGCAGAAGAACTGGATCGGCAAGTCCGAGGGCGTACGCATTGGCTTCCCGTACCAGTTGGGGAGCCAAAACCACGTGCTCTGGGTCTTTACGACGCGGGCCGACACGCTAATGGGCGCGACTTTCATGGCGGTCGCCGCCGAGCACCCGATTGCCCTGGCCGCTTCAAAAAACAATCCCAGGCTGGCGGCGTTCGTCGACGAATGCAGGAAGGGCGCGGTCATGGAAGCCGATCTGGCCCAGATCGAGAAGAAGGGTATGCCGACCGGCCTTGATGCCTTTCATCCAGTAACGAACGAAAAAATCCCGGTCTGGGTGGGCAATTACGTTCTCATGGGCTACGGTGAAGGCGCGGTGATGGGCGTGCCGGCCCACGACGAGCGCGACTACGCCTTCGCGCTCAAGTACCATCTGCCGATCAAGCCGGTGATCCGCCATCCGCTCGGCGACACCGTGCCCGCGCCTTGGAAACCCGAGTACGCGGAGTACGGCGTGTGCATCAACTCGGCGCCTTACGACGGACTGCCGTATCAGGAAGCAGTGGACGCCATCGCCGCAGATCTGAAGGCAAAGAGCCTGGGCGAGAAGCAGGTGCAGTGGCGCCTGCGCGACTGGGGGATCTCGCGCCAGCGCTACTGGGGCACGCCGATCCCGATCGTGCATTGCCCGGCCTGCGGCGACGTGCCGGTGCCCGACGACCAGCTTCCGGTGCGCCTGCCCGAGGATCTCGTGCCCGACGGCACCGGCAACCCGCTGAACAAGCTGGCCGCGTATACCGACACCAAGTGCCCGGCGTGCGGCAAGCCCGCGAAGCGGGAAACCGACACCATGGACACGTTCGTCGATTCGTCGTGGTACTTCGCGCGCTTCGCCTGTCCGGGACAGGACAAGGCGATGCTCGACGAGCGCGCGAACTACTGGATGGCGGTCGACCAGTACATCGGCGGCATCGAGCACGCCATCCTGCACCTGCTCTACTCGCGCTTCTTCCAGCGCGCCATGGTCGAGCAGACCGGGCTGATGCAGGGCGTGAAAGAGCCGTTCGCCAACCTGCTCACCCAGGGCATGGTGCTCGCCGAGTCTTACTACACCGACGAGAGCGGCCGGCGCGAATGGGTGAACCCGGCCGATGTCGACGTCGTGCGCGACGCCAAGGGAAACATCGTCTCGGCAAAAGCCAAGGACGGAAGAGCGTTGGTCTACGACGGCATCGGCACGATGTCGAAATCGAAGAACAACGGCGTCGACCCGCAGGCTCTCATCGATCGCTACGGCGCCGACACCGCCCGCTTCTACACGATGTTCGCCTCGCCGCCGACCAACACGCTCGAATGGAGCGACGAGAGCGTGGAGGGCTCCTACCGCTTTCTGAGGCGGATATGGACCTTCGCCTATCGCTTCTCGAACGCGACCAAGAGCAAGGACGTCGACAAGGAGGTCCGGTTCCGGATCCATACGGAGCTGAAGCAGGCGGGCTACGACATCCAGCGCCAGCAGTTCAACACGGTGGCTTCGGCGTGCATGAAGATCCTCAACGCGCTGGAGGAGATCGAGGACTGGAACGCGACCACCGAGGAGGGACTTTCCATCCTGCTGCGGCTGCTCTCGCCGATCGCTCCTCACGTCACGCATCACTTGTGGCGCGAGCTCGGGTTCGGCGAGGACATCATGAGCGCCCCGTGGCCCGACCCGGACCCGGCGGCGCTCGAGCAGGACGAGATCGAGCTGGTGGTGCAGGTGAACGGCAAGCTGCGCGGCTCGATCCGCGTGCCGAAGGCCGCCGACCGCGGCGCGATCGAGCAGCTCGCGCTTTCCAACCCGAACGTGCAGAAATTCGTCGCCGGCCAGAACGTGAAGAAGGTCGTGGTGGTTCCGGGCCGCCTCGTCAACCTGGTCGTTTGAAAAAGCTCCTCATCCTCGTCCTCGCGACCGGGCTTGCAGCCTGCGGGTTCCACCTGCGCGGCACCGCCGACATGCCGTTCGCCACCGTGTACGTGCCGAATGCGACGAGCGGAATCGCGCTCGACCTGTCGCGCTACCTGCGCGCCGGCAGCAACGTCAAGGTGGTCGACGATCCGAAGCAAGCCGAGGCCATCCTCGAGTTCTCGGGGGAAGCGCGCACGAAGGAAATCCTCTCGCTCACCGGCGCCGGGCGCGTGAGCGAGTTCCGGCTCCGCTACCGCGTCGGCTTCCGGGTGCACGACGGCAAGGGCAACAACTACGTGCCGCAGAGCACGCTCGACCTCACGCGCGACGTGACCTACAGCGACGCCGACGTGCTGGCCAAGGAATCGGAGGAGCAGCTGCTGTACCGCGACATGCAGGGCGACATGGTGCAGCAGATCATGCGCCGGCTATCCTCGGCGCAGAAGCCCAAGGTCTGACCGTGCAGCTTCGCTCGGAGCAGCTCGAGTCCAATCTCGGTAGCAACCGCAGCCTCGGCCCCATCTACGTCGTCCACGGCGACGAGCCGCTGATCGCGCTCGAGGCGGCGGACGCGGTGCGCGCGGCGGCCCGCGCACGCGGCTTCACCGACCGCGAGGTGTTCGAGCCCGGCAGGAGCTTCGACTGGAGCGAGCTCTCGCACTCGCTCGCCAGCCTGTCGCTCTTCGGCGGCAAGAAGATCGTGGAGCTGCGCCTTGCCACGGGCAAGCCGGGCGCCCAGGGCGGCGAGGCGATCGCGCAGTACTGCGAGCGTCCGAGCCCGGACATTCTTTTCCTCGTCTCGCTGCCGCGCCTGGACCGCATGAGCCAGTCGACCGCGTGGTTCGGCGCGCTGTCGAGCGCGGGCGTGGTCGTGGACGTGTGGCCGGTCGAGCGCACGCGCCTTCCCGCATGGATCGCCGAGCGCCTCGGGCGCCAGCGCCAGCGCGCCCCGCGCGAAGCGCTCGAGTTCCTCGCCGACCGCGTCGAGGGCAACCTTCTCGCGGCGCACCAGGAAGTGCAAAAGCTGGCATTGCTCGCGCCCGAAGGGGAGCTCGACGTCGACGCGGTGCGCGAGGTGGTGGCGAACGTGGCGCGCTACGACGCCTACGCTGCAGGCGAGGCGCTGCTTGGCGGCGACGCCGGCCGCTACCTTCGGATCATCGACGGCCTGAAAAGCGAAGGCGAGGCGCCTACGCTGATCCTCTGGACGCTGAGCGAGGAGCTCTTCGCGCTCGCGCGCATCCAGGCGGGCGCAGCTGCCGGCCGCCCGGTCGACGAGCTGCTGCGCGAGAACCGGGTCTGGGGACCGCGCCAGCGGCCCATGAAGGCGGCCGCGGCCCGCGTCGCCCCGCAGGCGGTGCAGCGCGCTCTCGTCCACGCCGCGGGAATTGACCGCGCGATCAAAGGGGTCGGCCCCGGGCAGCCGTGGGACGAGTTCCTGAAGCTCGCGCAGACCCTCGGTTAACATTCAGCGATGGATCCCCGGGAGCACGTGCGGACGCTCGGCCGGCAGGCCCGCGAGGCCTCGCGGGCGCTGGCGCGCGCCAGCACCGAGCAGAAGAACCGCGCGCTTCACGCCATAGCCGGCGAGATCCGCTCGCGCGGGGACTCGATCCTCGAGGCGAACCGCGCCGACGTCGCCGGCGCCAGGGGGAACGACGCCGCCTTCGTCGACCGCCTCACGTTGACGCCGAAGCTCGTGGAGCAGATGGCCGAAGGGGTCGAGGAGGTGGCGAAGCTCGCCGATCCGGTCGGCGCGATCTCGGAGCGCGTGAAGCGGCCGACCGGGATCGAGGTGGCGCGCATGCGCGTCCCGCTCGGGGTGATCGCCATCATCTACGAGTCGCGCCCCAACGTGACGGCCGACGCGGCGGCGCTGTGCCTTAAATCCGGCAACGCCGCCATCCTGCGCGGCGGCTCGGAAGTGCTGGGCTCGAATCGCGCCATCGCCGCGTGCGTGCGCGCCGGATTGAAGGGCGCGGGGCTACCCGAGGCCTCGGTGCAGCTCGTCGATACCACCGACCGCGCGGCCGTCGGCGAGCTCATCACGCTGCGCGAATACGTGGACATCGTGGTGCCGCGCGGCGGCAAGGAGCTGATCGAGCGGCTCGCGCGCGAGTCGCGCATTCCCATGATCAAGCACCTCGACGGCATCTGCCATGTCTACGTCGACGATAGCGCGGACGCGGACATGGCGGTGAAGATCGTCGACAACGCCAAGACGCAGCGCTACGGGGTGTGCAACGCGATGGAGACGCTGCTCGTGGCCGATGGCATTGCCTCGTCCGTGCTTCCGCGGATCGGGCAGATCTTCAAGAGCAAGGGCGTCGAGATGCGTGCTGACGACACCGCTCTTCAATACGTGCAGGGGAAAAGAGTCACGGAAAGCGACTACCACACCGAGTGGCTTGCGCCGGTCGTCTCCATCCGCGTGGTGAAGGGCGTGGACGAGGCGATCGAGCACATCGCGAAGTACGGCTCGCAGCACACCGATGCCATCGTGGCGAACGACCGGGCGCGCGCCGAGCGCTTCCTGCGCGAAGTCGACTCGAGCTCGGTGATGTGGAACGCCTCGACCCGCTTCGCCGACGGCTACGAGTACGGCCTGGGCGCCGAGGTCGGCATCTCCACCGACAAGCTGCACGCCCGCGGCCCGGTCGGGCTCGAGGGCCTCACCACGCAGAAGTTCCTGGTGCTCGGCCACGGAGAGATCCGCACTTAGTGGCTGCCATAGGCATCCTCGGCGGCACGTTCGACCCGGTTCACAACGCGCACCTCGCGATGGCGCGGGCCGCGCTCGATCACCTCGGGCTCGACAACGTGCTTTTCATCCCGACGGGTCCGACACGCTACCGGCTTCCTTCGGCGACCCCCGGGAGGGATCGGGCGGCAATGCTGCGCCTCGCGATCGAGGACGAGCCGCGGTTCGGGGTGGACGAGCGCGAGCTTCGCCCCGACGCCACGGGCTACACGGTCGACACGCTTCGCGCGCTGCACAGCGAGTTCGGCGACGCGGAGCTCCATCTCCTGATGGGCGCAGACCAGTACGCCAAGCTCGACAGCTGGCATCGTCCGGACGAGGTGAGGCGCCTCGCGCGCCTCGGCGTGTTCGGGCGCCCGGGCGTGGCGCTGAACGGAAAAGTGAATCTCATTCCGATGCATCCGATGCCCGTCTCGGCGAGCGAGATCCGCGCGCGCGCGAAGCGCGGCGAAAGCGTCGAGCACATGGTGCCGCCCGCCGTGGCGAGCTATATCGCGCGCCATCGGCTCTATGCCTGATGCGGCTCCGCGCCTGATGGACATCCGCGCCAAGCAGCGCGCCGTGGTCGAGGCGCTGGAGGACGTCAAGGGCCGCGACATCATCGTGTTCAACACCGCGCGCATGCCTTCCATGTTCGAGCGCGTGGTGATCGCGAGCGGCGACTCCAATCGGCAGGTCAGGGCGCTGGCGGACCGGGTGCAGGAGCGCATCAAGGAGCTCGGCTCGCGCGTCTACGGCGTCGAGGGGGAGCAGTCCGGCGAGTGGGTGCTGGTCGACCTGGGCGACGTGGTGGTCCACATCATGCACCCGGCGGTGCGGGAGTTTTACAACCTCGAGGAGGTCTGGGGCGGCAAGACGGTTCGCCTTGTCAACAGGGCCAAACCAAAGCAGCGGCGTGCCAAGGCTAAGCGTCCTCGCAGTAAGCGCTAGGCTTCCGGGCTGGGCCGAGGAAGCCTGCGCGGAATATGCCCGCAGAATGCCGAAGGGCTACGAAGTGTCGCGGATCGCGGCGAAGGACGAGAAGCGGCTGGTCGCCTCGCTTCCGAAGGGGGCGCGCGTGATCGTGCTGGACGAGCGCGGTCGTGACTGCACGACACGCGAGTTCGCCGAGCTGCTCAAGAGCGAGGCCGCGTTCGTCATCGGCGGACCCGAGGGCCTTTCCGCGAAGGTGAAAGCGCGGGCCGCGGTCGTGCTGCGTGTGTCATCTTTCACGCTGCCGCACGCTCTCGCGCAGGTGGTGCTGCTCGAGCAGCTGTATCGCGCGGCGAGCCTCCTGATCGGTCATCCTTATCACAGGGACTGACGCCGGCGATAGTAAACTCGCTGCATGATCGGCCCGCTCGATCGCGGCATCTATCTCGCCTCGCGCAGCCCCCGCCGGCGGGAGCTCCTGTCGCAGATCGGCGTGCGCTATCACCTGCTGCTCTTCCGCAGCCGCCCGGACTCGCCGCCCGACGTCGACGAGTCGATCCTCTCGAACGAGCAGCCCGACGTTTACGTCGAACGGGTCGCGCGCGCCAAGGTGCAGGCCGGCTGGCGGTTGCTGCGCCTGCGCAACCTGCCCTTCGCGCCGGTGCTCGCCGCGGACACGACCGTGGCGCTCGACGGCCAGATCCTCGGCAAGCCCGTCGACCGCAAGGAGGCCGCCGAGATGCTCGCCGCGCTCTCCGGGCGCCGGCACGACGTCTTCACCGCCGTGGCCCTGATGCGCGACGAGCGCATCGACTCGGCGGTGTCGCGCTCCGAGGTCCAGTTCAAGCAGCTCTCCCCCGAGGACATCGCGCAGTACGTCGCCACGGGCGAGTGCGACGATAAGGCCGGCGCCTATGCCATCCAGGGGCGCGCGGCGCGGTTTATCATGGAGCTTCGCGGCAGCTACTCCGGGGTCATGGGGCTGCCGCTCTTCGAGACCGGCCAGCTCCTCGATAAACTGCGTGACCGAAGAAATTCTTATTAATGTCACTCCCCAGGAAACACGCGTAGCGGTCACAGGCTCGGGGGTGGTGCAGGAGCTCCTGATCGAGCGCAGCGCGAGCCGCGGCCTGGTCGGGAACATCTACATGGGGCGCGTCGCGCGGGTGCTTCCCGGCATGCAGTCCGCGTTCCTCGAGATCGGCCTCGAGCGCGCCGCGTTCCTCCACGTCGCCGACATCTGGCAGCATCGCAAGAGTATCAGCGGCGAGCCGGCGAAGCCGATCGAGCGCATCCTCGCCGAGGGCGAGCCGCTGCTGGTGCAGGTGGTGAAGGACTCGATCGGCTCCAAGGGTGCGCGCCTTTCCACGCAGATCTCGATCGCCGGGCGCCTTCTCGTCTACCTGCCCAACGATCCCCACATCGGCATCTCGCAGAAGATCGAGGACGAGAGCGGCCGCCAGGCGCTGCGCGACCGCCTCAAGGAAATGGTGCCCGCGGACGAGAAAGGCGGCTTTATCGTGCGCACGCTCGCGGAGAGCGCGAGCGAGGAGGAGCTGCGCGCCGACCTCGACTACCTGCGCCACCTCTGGAAAGTGATCCGCGAGCGCTCCATGGGAGGAAATTCGGGAGCCGACTCGCCGCAACTCCTCTACCAGGACCTGTCGCTCGCCCAGCGCGTCATGCGCGACATGGTCACCTCGCAGACCGGCCGGGTCCTGATCGACTCGCGCGAGAACTACCAGAAGCTCGCCGCCTTCGCGCAGAACTACATGCCGCAGGTGCACGGCAAGCTCGAGCACTACACCGGCGAGCGGCCGCTTTTCGACCTCTACAACGTCGAGACCGAGATCGAGAAGGCGCTGTCGCGCCGGGTGGACCTCAAGTCGGGCGGCTACCTGATCATCGACCAGACCGAGGCGTTGACCACCATCGACGTCAATACCGGCGGCTTCGTCGGCAGCCGCAACTTCGACGACACCATCTTCAAGACCAACCTCGAGGCCGCCCAGGCCATCGCGCGCCAGCTGCGGCTGCGCAACCTCGGCGGCATCATCATCGTCGACTTCATCGACATGCAGAGCGAGGAGCACCGGGCGGCGGTGCTGGAGGAATTCAAGCGCGCGCTGGCGCGCGACCGCACGCGCATGAGCGTCAACGGCTTCACCGCCCTCGGGCTGGTGGAGATGACGCGCAAGCGCACGCGCGAGTCGCTCGCCCACGTCCTGTGCCAGCCCTGCCCGACCTGCGACGGCCGCGGCGAGGTGAAGACCGCCCACACGGTGTGCTACGAGATCCTGCGCGAGATCCTGCGCGAGGCGCGCGCCTTCAACGCGCGCGAATACCGCGTGCTCGCCTCGCAGCCGGTGATCGACCTGTTCCACGAGGAGGAATCGGCCTCGGTGGCGATGCTGTCCGACTTCATCGGCAAGCCGATCTCGATGCAGGTGGAGTCGAGCTATTCGCCGGAACAATTTGATATTGTTCTGATGTGACCAACGGAAGGTCTGAAGGGGCAGACGAGCTCTGCTTCACGCCGGCGCGGCAGCTCGCGCTGGCTCTCAAGAAAAGAAAGATCTCGGCGGCCGAGCTGACGCGGGCCTTCATCGCCCGCATCGAGCGCGTCAACCCCAAGGTGAACGCGATCGTCACCTTCCTGCCCGAGCAGGCGTTGAAGGCGGCCAAGGCGCTCGACCGCAGCCGCTCGCCGAAAGGTCCGCTCGCCGGGCTGCCGATCGCCTACAAGGACAACGTGCAGACGAAGGGCATTCGCACGACGTTCGGCTCGCCGATTTACAGGGATCACGTTCCCGCCGAAAACCACCTGATCGTCGAGCGCCTTTCGGCCGCGGGCGCGATTACGCTCGGCAAGACCAACCTGCCGGAATTCGCGGCGGGCAGCCAGACGTTCAATTCGCTGTTCGGGGCGACGAAGAATCCGTACGACCCCTCGAAGACCTGCGGCGGCTCCTCCGGCGGCGCCGCGGTCGCGGTCGCCTGCGGCATGCTGCCCTTCGCCGACGGCGGCGACCTCGCCGCGAGCCTGAGGAACCCCGGCAGCTACTGCAACGTGGTCGGCTTCCGGCCGACGCCGGGGCGCGTGCCGGCGTGGCCCGCGCCCAACGCCTGGAACACGCTCGGCGTGCTCGGCCCGATGGGGCGCACGGTGGAGGACACTGCATTCCTGCTCTCCGCCATGGCCGGGCCCGATCCGCGCTCGCCGGTTTCGATTGCAGAGCCCGGCTCGGTGTTTCTCGAGCCGCTGAAGAGGAATTTCAAGAAGACCCGAATTGCGTGGAGCCGCGACCTCGGCGGTTTGCCGCTTGACCCCAGAGTACCGGCCGTCCTGGAAGGCCACCGCAAGACATTTGAAGCGATAGGCTGTGCAGTCGAAGAAGCGGAGCCGGATTTCTCGGGCGCCACCGAAGCCTTCGAGACGCTGCGCGCGCTCGGCTTCCTGCAGTCCTACGGCGAGTTCTACCGCACGCGGCGCAACGACCTCAAGGACACGGTGCAGTGGAACGTCGAGCAGGGCATGCGCCTCACGCCGGAGCAGGTTGCGCGTGCCACGGCGCTTCGCTCGCAGCTTTATCAGCGCATGCGCGCGTTCCTGGAGAAGTACGAATTCCTGGTCTGTCCGGTGAACCAGCTCCCGCCCTATCCCGTGGAGACGGAGTGGCCGCGCGAGATCGCCGGCGTGAAGCTCGACAACTATCTCGACTGGATGAAGAGCTGCTACTACATCACCATCACCAGCCACCCGGCGATCTCGGTGCCCGCCGGTTTTACGACCGACGACCCGCCGCTGCCGGTCGGCGTTCAAATCGTCGGACGCTACGGCGCCGACTTTTCGGTCTTGCAGCTTGCAGGGGCGTTCGAATCGGCCACCCACGCCTGGAAGCGCCGACCGCCCGTTCCGGTTTCCTGACCTCAGCCCCGAAGGAGAATCATGGAAGACACCAGCAGAGACTTGCATAGCTCCGACCTGAACAGCCTGGTGCCCGACGTCCGGGTCGACCGGCGCGGCTTCGTCGCAGCCTGCCTTGCCGCCGGCTTCGCGGTCAGCGCCGAGCCGGTGCTCGCCCAGGCGATCAAGACGCCGATGGACGGCCTGGACGGCGGCGACACGAAGATCGGCGACATTCCCGCGTACTACGCCGTGCCCAAGAGCGGCGGCAAGCGCCCGGTGGTGCTGGTCGTCGCCGAAGTCTTCGGCCTGCACGAGCACATCAAGGACGTGGTGCGCCGCGTCGCGAAGGCAGGCTACTTCGCGGTCGCGAACGAACCCTACTTCCGCATCGGCGATCTATGGAAGCTGGAGGACCTGAAGCAGGTCATTGCCGGGGCGAACCAGCTCTCGGACGAGCAGGCATTCAAGGACCTCGATGCCGTGGTCGCCTGGGCCGGGAAGAACGCGCGCGCGAACACCGGCAAGATGGCCATCACCGGCTTCTGCCGCGGCGGCCGCACGGTGTGGATGTACGACGCCCACCAGTCCAAGATCCACGCCGGCGTCGCCTGGTACGGCTCACTCGGCCCCGCCGAGCCGGCCATCAAGACCACGCCGCTCGACGCGGTGGACAAGCTGCACGGGCCGGTCCTCGGCCTCTACGGCGGCGCCGACCAGGGCATCCCGCAGGAGCAGGTGGACAGGCTCTCCGCCGCCCTGAAGGCTTCCAGCAACAAGAATGCGAAGGGCTCGACGATCCACGTCTATCCCGACACGCCCCACGGCTTCAACGCCGACTACCGGCCGAGCTACCGCAAGGACGCGGCCGAGGACGGCTGGAAGCGGATGCTCGCCTGGTTCAAGAAACACGGCGTCGCGTAGATCCAGGCCACCAAAGAAAAAGCCGCCCGCGGGCGGCTTTTTTCTTTCCGACGGAGAACCTAATCGGCGTACTGGCCCGCCTTCTTGATGAGCGGTGCCCACTTGTCGATCTCGGCCTTCAGGTGGGCTTGCAGCGCCGCGGGTGTCTGTTTGTCCTTCGGATAGGTCACCGCGCCCAGCTCGGCGAAGCGCTTCTGCACGTCCGCGTCGGCGAGCGCGGTCTGCATCGCGCTCACCAGCTTGTCAATCACCGGCTTGGGCGTGCCCTTCGGGGCGTACAGGCCGTGCCAGATACCGACGTTCGCGCCCTTCAGGCCCTGCTCCTCGAGCGTCGGCACGTCGGGCAGCGAAGCCACGCGCTTGGGCGCGGTGAGGCCGTATACCTTGATCTTGCCGCCCTTGATCTGCGAGGTGGTGCTGGTGGTCTGGTCGCACATGAAGTCGACCTGGCCGCCGAGCAGGTCGTTCATCGCCGGCCCGGTGCCCTTGTAGGGCACGGTCAGAAAATCGGTCTGGATCGCGCTCATGAACAGCATGCCGCAGAGGTGCGAGGCGGCGCCGATGCCGGCGTTGGCGTAGCTCACCTTGTCCTTGTGGGCCTTGATGTAGGCGAGGAACTCCTTCAGGTCCTTCGCCGGGAAGTTCGGCTTGGCGACGATGGTCATCGGCACCTCGTTAACCAGGCCGATGTATTCGAAGTCGGTGAGCGGGTTGAAGCGCAGCTGGCGATATAGCGTCGGGATGGTCGCCATGCCGATGTGGTGGATCAGGATTTGGTAGCCGTCGGGCTTGGCGTTCTTCACTACCTCGGGGGCGAGGATGCCGCCGGCGCTCGGCCGATTCTCGACGATCACCGTCTGGCCGAGCGGTTTGCCCATGGCTTGCGCGAGCACCCGCGCCACCGTATCGGTCGGCCCGCCGGCCGCGTAGGGCACGAGCATGTTGATGTTATGCGTCGGGTACTGCTGAGCCGAGGCGCTCGCCGCGGCGGCCGCCAGCCCGGCGGCGAGCAAAAGGCGTTTCATGAATCCTCCATATAGTGTTTTGACCTCAGGTGTGCACATCTCTCGAACTCTGGCGCGCCCGGCGGGATTCGAACCCACGACCCTTGGCTTCGGAGGCCAATACTCTAATCCGCTGAGCTACGGGCGCATGAAAACGGGACGCGCAGGATAGCGGTTTTTCCCTTCCCAGTCCATGCGTTAGCTCAGGAAGCGGCAGACCCGAAGCGCGATCGGAAACGAGACGGCGAAGTCCGTCGTCGGGGAAATGCCGGCCATGAGAGCCCGAGGAGGACCAGGGCGAGGCGGCGAGCTTTGAAGCTAAAATCATGCCGTTACCTACAAGACCAAACCCGGACCCCGTACGCCCGTGACCGTGCACGACTCGCACTCCTCCTTCATCAAGACCCCGAAGCAGCTCATCGTCACCATCCTGCTCGCGTTTCTCGTGCCGATCCTGGGAATCGTCCTGATCGTGCAGCTCGTGACGCACCGCCCGAGTGCAGATCCGAACGCCTTGGCACCCGAGTCCGTGGCGGCGCGCATCCAGCCCGTGGCGCGGATCGAATTCGGCGCGCCGACGGCGGCCGCCGGCGCGCGCTCCGGCGAATCCATCGTGAAAGCCACCTGCAGCGCCTGCCACGCGGCCGGCGTGGCGGGCGCGCCGAAGATCGGCGACGCGCAAGCATGGGCGCCGCGCCTCAAGGATGGACTGAAGGGCATGCTGGCGATCGCGCTCAAAGGCAAAGGCGCGATGCCGCCGCGCGGCGGCGACAACTCGCTGACCGACGACGAAGTCGCCCGCGCCATCGTCTTCATGGCGAATCAGTCGGGCGGTAAGTTGAAGGAGCCGCCTGCGCCCAAAGAGGCCGCCAAGCCCGCCGCGCCCCAGCAGCAGGCGCAGGCCGCGCCGGCCGCAATTCCACCGGCGCCAGCGGGCGAAGCGAAGCCGGCGCAATCCAAACCCGCAGCCGCGGACGGCAAGGCGGTCTACGACCAGGTCTGCCACGTCTGCCACGCCGCGGGCGTGGCAGGAGCGCCGAAGATCGGCGACAAGGCGGCATGGGCGCCGCGCATCAAGCAGGGCATGGATACCCTGGTGCAGTCGGTGACCAAGGGCAAAGGCGCCATGCCGCCGAAGGCGGGCAACCCCTCGCTGACGGATGCGCAGCTCCGCGCCGGCGTCGAATTCATGGTCTCGCAGAGCAAGTAGCCTGAATCTTCTCTTCGTCATCGATCCGCCTGAAGAGCTCAAGGCGTACAAGGACACCACTGTCTCGATGATGCGCGCCGCGCAGGCGCGTGGGCATGCCGTGTTCGTCTGCGAGCAGGCCGCGCTGCTCTGGGCGAAGAGCTCGGTCGCGGCACGCGCCAAGCGCCTTTCGCTCAGCGACGACGACGAGGACTGGTACCGGACCCACGAGTCGGTGGAGCGGCCGCTCCCGGAGTTCGACGCGGTGCTCATGCGCAAAGACCCGCCGTTCGACATGGAGTACGTGGCAAGCACCTGGCTCCTGTCGGAGGCCGAGCGCCACGGCGCAAAGGTGTTCAACGCGCCGGCTGCGGTCCGCGACCACAACGAGAAGCTTTCGATCGCCGAGTTCCCACGGTTCATCGTTCCTTCCCTCGTTTCGCGCCGCATGGAAGACCTGCAGGCTTTCGTCGGCGAGCACCGGCACGTGGTGCTCAAGCGCCTCGACGGCATGGGCGGCGCCGGCATCTTCGTCCTGCGCCACGACGACCCGAACCGCAACGTCATCGTCGAGACCATCTCCGCCCTCGGCACCCGCAGCGTGATGGCGCAGCGCTACATCCCCGAGATCGCCCAGGGCGACAAGCGCGTGCTGCTGATCGACGGCAAGATCGTGCCGCACTGCCTAGCGCGCATTCCGAAGACCGGCGAATCGCGCGGCAATCTCGCCGCAGGCGCGCGCGGCGTGGCGCAGCCGGTGAGCGCACGGCACCGCGAGATCGCGGCGGCGCTCGGACCGAAGCTCGCGGGGCGCGGGCTGCTGCTCGTGGGTCTCGACGTGATCGGCGACTGGCTCACCGAGATCAACGTCACCAGCCCCACCTGCTTCCGCGAGATCCGCGACCAGAGCGGGCTCGACGTGGCGGGAATGTTCATGGACGCGCTGGAGTCCAAGCTCTCATGATCGGCCTGCTCATCGTGACGCACGGCGAGATCGGCAAGTCGCTTCTCGAGAGCGCCGCGCAGATCCTCGGCGCCAAGCCGGCGCAGGCCGCCACCCTGAGCGTGTGGCGCCAGGACGACCCCGACGACCTCGTGCTGCGGGCGCGCGAGATGATGGACCAGATCGACGCCGGCGACGGCGTGCTCATCCTCACCGACATCTTCGGCGCCACGCCCGGCAACGTGGTGTCGAAGCTGCTCGAGGACGGCAGGGTCGAGGGCGTCTCCGGCGTTTCGCTGCCGATGCTGCTGCGGGTGCTCACCGGGCGCAACGGCGGTGCCCCGGCGAGCCTGGCGGTGCTGGTCCAGCGCGCGATGTCCGGCGGGGCCGAGGGCCTGGTCCACATGAACACCGACCGCTGCTGCGATGCGTAGCCAGTCGCTCGAGATCGTCAACAAGCTCGGCCTGCACGCCCGGGCCGCGGCCAAGCTGACCCAGGTCGCGGGCGGGTTCCACAGCGAGATCTGGATCTCGCGCAGCGGCCGGCGCGTCAACGCGAAGAGCATCATGGGCGTGATGATGCTGGCGGCGGGACAGGGCACCAGCGTGCTGGTGGAGGCGAAAGGCGACGACGCCGACGACGCGATCGCCGCCATCGCCAGGCTCGTGGCGGACCGGTTCGGCGAGTCGGAATGAACTTCGTCCTGCACGGCCACGCCGTATCCGGCGGCATCACCATCGGCTACGCGCACCTCGTCACCACCGCGCGCCTCGAGGTCGTGCACTACGAGATCCCCGCCGAGGCGGTGGAAAACGAGGTGCGCCGCTTCGAGGCCGCGCTGCACAAGGCGCGCGACGAGCTCGCGACGCTGCGCACCCACATCCCTTCGGATGCGCCGCACGAGTTCTCGGCCTTCCTCGACCTGCACCGCATGATCCTCGACGACTCGGCGCTGTCCCAGGCGCCCAAGCAGGTGATCCGAGAGCGCCGCGCCAACGCCGAATGGGCGCTGGTGCAGCAGATGGAAAAGCTCACCGACCGCTTCGACGAGATCGACGACGCCTACCTGCGCGAGCGCAAGGCCGACGTGCAGCAGGCGGTCGAGCGGGTGCTGAAGGCGCTGATGGGCGCGCAGACGCTAGCGGAGCCGTCGCTGACCGAGGAGCACGAGCTGATCGTGGTGGCGCACGACCTCTCGCCCGCCGACATGATCCTCTTCAAGCGCCACCACTTCGGCGGCTTCATCACCGACGTCGGCGGCGTCACCTCGCACACCGCGATCGTCGCGCGCAGCCTGGGCATCCCGGCGATCGTCGGCACGCACCACGCCTTCCAGACCATCAGCGAGCGCGAGCTCATCGTCGTCGATGGCGTCATGGGGGTGGTGATCGTCAACCCCGACCCCGTGGTGCTCGCCGAGTTCAGGCTGCGCCAGTCGCAGCTCGACCTCGAGCGCGAGAAGCTGAAGCGGCTGAAATCCAAGAAGGCCGCGACGCTCGACGGCACGCCGGTCGAGCTCTATGCCAACATCGAGCTGCCCGACGACATGCCCGAAGTGCTCGAGGCGGGCGCCGAGGGCGTCGGCCTCTTCCGCAGCGAGTTCATGTTCCTCAACCGCAAGGAGCTGCCGAGCGAGGACGAGCAGTTCGAGGCCTATCGCAACGTGGCGCAGGCGATGGGCGGGCGGCCGGTGGTGCTGCGCACCCTGGACCTCGGCGCCGACAAGGCGCTGAACAGCGACGGGCTGACCCAGAACATGCCCAATCCGGCGATGGGCCTGCGCGCGATCCGCTTCTGCCTCGCCGAGCCCCAGATGTTCCTCACGCAGCTGCGCGCCATCCTGCGCGCCTCGCACTACGGCAAAGTGAGGATCCTGCTGCCGATGCTCGCGCACGTGCACGAGATCGAGCAGACCCTCGCGCTCATCCGCCAGGCCAAGCAGCAGCTCGACGAGCGCGGCGCCGCCTACGACCGCGAGATCGAGATCGGCGGCATGATCGAGATCCCCGCGGCGGCGCTCGCCCTGCCGATTTTCATGCGGCGCCTCAACTTCCTCTCGATCGGCACCAACGACCTCATCCAGTACACGCTCGCCATCGACCGCACCGACGACGCGGTGGCGCACCTCTACGACCCGCTGCACCCGGCGGTGCTTACGCTCGTCGCCGGCACGATCCAGACCGCCACGCGCGGCGGCGTGCCGGTCGCGGTGTGCGGCGAAATGGCGGGCGACCTCCAGCTCACCCGGCTGCTCCTCGGCCTCGGGCTGCGCAACTTCTCGATGCACCCCTCGCAGCTCCTGCTCATCAAGGAGCGGATCCTGCGCACCAACCTCTCCGAGGTGCAGGCGCTCGCGCAGCGCGTGCTGCGCGCGAGCGACCCGGCGAAAACCAAGGAGCTTCTCGCTCGCCTGAACGCTTGAGGATGCACAAACCCGAAAAACGTGGTCCGTCCCTGATTTTGGTTCTTGCATCGATATGAGCGGCCCACTCCACGGCGTCCGCGTCCTGGACCTCACCACCGTGGTGATGGGCCCGTATGCCACCCAGATCCTCGGCGACTTCGGCGCGGACGTGATCAAGGTCGAGCCGCCCGAGGGCGACGTGATGCGCTACGCCTGGCCGTTCCGCCATCCGGGCATGGGCACGATCTACATGGGAGTCAACCGCAACAAGCGCTCGATCGTCCTCGATCTCAAGAAGCCCGCCGCGCGCGACGCGTGCCTCGCGCTCGCGGCGAAGTGCGACGTGCTCGTCTACAACATCCGCCCCCAGGCGATGGCGCGGCTGCGGCTTTCCTACGACGACGTGACGGAAGTGAACCCGCGCATCGTCTACGCCGGCTGCTTCGGCTACAGCCAGCGCGGCCCGTACGCGGCCAAGGCGGCGTACGACGACCTCATCCAGGGCGCGTCGGGCCTGCCCTACCTGCTGCAGCGGCAGGGCGCCGCCGAGCCGCGCTACGCGCCGATGATCGTCGCCGACCGCTCCGTCGGCCAGCAGGTGGCGAGCGCCGTGAGCGCGGCGCTCTATCACCGCGAAAAAACCGGCAAGGGGCAGCGCATCGACATCCCGATGTTCGAGCACCTGCTGCAGATCGTGCTCGGCGACCATCTCGGCGGCTACGCCTTCGAGCCGCGGCACGGCGACGCCGGCTATGCGCGCATCCTCGCGCCCGACCGGCGCCCGTACCAGACGAGCGACGGCTACATCTGCACGCTGATCTACAACGACAAGCAGTGGAAGGCGTTCTTCGACGTGATCGGCCGTCCCGAGATGCTCTCGCTTCCCGAGTTCGCCACGCAGCAGGCGCGCAGCCAGAACTACCAGCGCGCCTACACCATGGTCGCGGAAGAGCTGAAGAAGCGCACCACGGCCGAGTGGGTCGAGGCGCTCGAGCGCGCCGACATCCCGGTGCAGCGCATGAACACCATCGAGGACATCCTCGCCGACCCGCACCTCGCCGCGATCGGATACTTCAGCGTGCGGGAGCACCCGAGCGAGGGGAGCATCCGCACCCTCGCGGTTCCCTCCGAATGGTCGGAGTCGCAGCCGGAATACCGCCGGCACGCGCCGCGGCTGGGGGAGCACACCCGGGAAGTCCTGCAAGAGGCGGGAATGGGGGAAAAAGAAATCGAATCCCTCATTCGAAGCGGCGCCGCGCGCGCGGCAGACTGACGCCTACTCTGCTTTCGTTGCCTTACTCTTGGCGGCGCCGAGCTTCACGGCCATGCCGAAAGCCGCCGTCATGGCGCCCGGGTCG
Source organism: Burkholderiales bacterium (assembly GCA_036406675.1). Taxonomy (GTDB): domain Bacteria; phylum Pseudomonadota; class Gammaproteobacteria; order Burkholderiales; family SG8-39; genus SCGC-AG-212-J23. Next base: position 14,166 of record DASXAO010000030.1, on the reverse strand, counting down.
GCGCGGCCCTGGCCGACGATGTCGAACGCGGTGCCGTGCGCCGGCGTGGCGTAGACGGTTTTCATTCCCGCGCTGACCGTGACGCCCTTCTGGAAGCCGAGCAGCTTGGTCGCGATCTGCCCTTGGTCGTGGTACATCATGACCACGGCGTCGAAGAGTCCAGAGCGCGCGCGGAGAAAGATGGTGTCGGAGGGGAGCGGGCCCGTGCAATCGACGCCGGACGCGCGCACGCGCTCCACGGCGGGACGGATGATCCGGATCTCCTCGTCGCCGAAGAGGCCGTTTTCGCCCCCGTGCGGATTGAGCGCCGCGACCCCGATGCGCGGCGCCTGGAGGCCGGTCGAGCGCATGGTGCGGTCCGCGAGGCGGATCGCCGCCTCGACCCGCTCGGGCGTGACCAGGTCGAGCGCCTTGCGCAGGCTCACGTGCGAGGTGACGCGGAAGGTCGAGAACTCCGGGATCACGTTCATCTCGCTGTAGTAGCCGCTGTGCCGCGTCCAGTCCGCGAACATCTGGTGCTCGTCGTGATAGTTCCAGCCGCCGCGGTGGAGCGCGGCCTTGTTGAGCGGCGCGAAGCACACCGCGTCGAGCTCACCCGCGAGCGCGAGCTCGGTCATCGCCTTCAGCGTCTCGCCGGCGACCCGCCCGGCCTCGGGCGAGACCTCGCCGCGCGGAAAGCGCGCGGGGTCGAGGTTGCCGAGATCGAGCAGCGGATAGCCGGAGCTGGACCAGTCAACAGCTTCTACGGAAGACACTCGATAAAACGGGATCTCGGTGCCCGCTTGTTTACAACCGAGCTCCACGTGGCGCGCGTCTCCCACCAGCACCATCCGGGCGCGTGCCTTCACGTCCTGGGTCGCCAGCATCTTGGCCGCAATCTCGGCGCCGATGCCGGTCACGTCGCCGAGCATCAGCCCAATGACGGGTCGGGTATCCGTATCCATGAAGGCAGATTATTCTCTAAAACCGGCCGTTTCTTGACACTCCCGTGACCTCCGGGTAACTTCGCGCGGCATTGCGCCGATTTGCGTCAGCTTGCGGGCGCACAACAAATTCCGCTAAAGGGACATGAACGCTCCGCACGATCCATCCTCGGTAGGCCAGGTCTTCGCGCAGAAGGCGCATTTCGACGCGCCGATCCGCCTGCGCGGCGGGGCCGAGCTGCCCTCCTACGATATCGCTTACGAGACCTACGGCACGCTTAACGCCGAACGCTCCAACGCGGTACTGGTGTGCCACGCGCTGAATGCCTCGCACCACGTGGCAGGGTTCTATTCGGATGAAAGAAGCAATGTCGGCTGGTGGGACAACCTGGTCGGACCCGGGAAGCCGCTCGACACGCAGCGCTTCTTCGTGGTCGGCTCCAACTACCTGGGGAGCTGCTTCGGCTCGACCGGTCCCGCCTCGATCAATCCGGCCACGGGCAAGCCCTGGGGCGCCGACTTCCCGGTGGTGACGGTCGAAGACTGGGTCGAGGCGCAGGCGCGCCTCGCCGACCGCCTCGGCATCGAGCGCTTCGCCGCGGTGATCGGCGGCTCGCTCGGCGCGATGCAGGCGCTGCAATGGACGCTGTCCTATCCCGACCGCATCCGCCACTCGCTCGTCATCGCGGCCGCGCCGCGCCTCACGCCGCAGAACATCGCCTTCAACGAAGTCGCGCGCCAGGCGATCATGACCGACCCGGACTTCCACGGCGGCCACTATTACGAGAAAGGCGTGGTGCCGACGCGCGGGCTGCGGATCGCGCGCATGATCGGCCACATCACCTACCTCTCGGGCGAGGCGATGTCCGAGAAGTTCGGCCGCGTGCTGCGCCGGGCGAGCCTGGGCTTCGATTTCGACATCGATTTCGAGATCGAGTCCTATCTGCGCTACCAGGGCGACAAGTTCTCGAGCTACTTCGACGCCAACACGTACCTGCGCATCACCAAGGCGCTCGATTACTTCGATCCCGCGGGCGATTTCGGCGGCAATCTTTCCGCCGCGCTGGCGCGCGCCAAGGCCGCCTTTCTGGTGGTGTCGTTCAACTCCGACTGGCGCTTTCCGCCGCCGCGCTCGCGCGAGATCGTGCGCGCGCTCCTCGACAACCGGCGCATCGTCTCGTACCTCGAGATCGACGCTCCCGGGGGCCACGACGCGTTCCTCCTCGAGGACCCGCGCTACCACGGCGCGCTGCGCGCCTACTTCGCCAACATCGACCTGTGACTTCCGCCGAACAGGCCTTGCTTGCCGCCCGTCCGGACTTCGGCGCGATCGCGCACTGGGTCAAGTCGGGCTCGCGCGTGCTCGACCTCGGCTGCGGCGACGGCTCGCTCCTGCGCTACCTCTGGGAGGCGAACAAGGCGCCGGGCTACGGCGTCGAGATCGACGACGACAGCGTGCTCGCCTGCGTGGCGAACGACGTCAACGTGCTCCAGGTCGACCTCGAGAGCGGCCTCTCGCTCTTCGCCGACCAGTCCTTCGAGTACGTCATCCTGTCGCAGACCCTCCAGGCGGTGCACCACACCGAAGGGATCCTTCGCGAAATGCTGCGCGTGGGCGCCGAGGCGATCGTCAGCTTCCCGAACTTCGGCCACTGGTACGCGCGCCTTCAGGTCGTCCTCGGCCACATGCCCGTATCGAAGTCCCTTCCCTACGAGTGGTACGAGACCCCCAACGTCCACCACTGCACCATCACCGACTTCGAGGACCTCTGCCGCCGCATCGGCATCCGCATCCGCGAGAAGCTGGTGATGCACGACGGCAAGCCCGTCACCATGCTTCCGAACGTCCTCGGCTCCCTCGCCGTCTACCGCTGCACTGCCTCCTGAGCTAGGCTCCCAACGAAGGGAGGCGACATGGGGAAGCTAGCTTCGACTGTCGCAGTTTCGGTGGCGTGTGCCTTTTCCTCAACGGCATTCGGTGCCGAGGGCCCGCCGGCGTGGGCGTACCCCGTGAACCCGCCGGATTTCAAACCCCGCGCCGAAGACGGCATCGCGAGGCACGTGCCCGCCAGCAGCGCCACGTATTCGGTGACCCAACTGCGCGATCGCTTCATCTCGCCGGTCTGGCATCCCGGAGACCATCCGCCGTTGCCATCGGTCGTTGCTGAGGGCAGGAAGCCCAACGTATTCGCTTGTGGTTTCTGTCACCGCGCAGAAGGGACGGGTGGACCCGAAAACGCCAGCCTTGCCGGCCTCCCGGCCGCTTACATCGTCCAGCAAATGGCCGACTACAAGAGCGGCGCCAGGAAGACCTCGGTGCAGAAAAGAAACATCGACTTGATGATCTCGCTGTCCAAGGACATCACGGACGCCGAGGTGCAGGCGGCCGCCACCTATTTTTCCGCGCTGAAGCCAAGATCGAACGTCCGGGTCGTCGAAACCGCAACCGTACCGAAGACGACCGTCGCGGGATGGTTCCTGGCGGCTTCGAATGCCGGCGAGAAGGAGCCGATCGGTCAGCGCGTCATCGAGGTGCCCGAGGATGTCGAACAGTTCGAGAACCGCGACCCGAGATCGCAGTTCATCGCCTATGTGCCTGAGGGGAGCGTTGCACGAGGCGCGGACCTGGTCAGCAGCGGTGGCGCGGGGAAGACACTGCGGTGCGCGATTTGCCATGGCCAGGACTTGAAAGGCCTCGGCAACGTGCCCTCGATCGCGGGTCGTTCGCCCAGCTACGTCGTGCGCCAGCTCTATGACATCCAGAGCGGCGCACGCGCTGGCACGTCCGCGCAGCTCATGAAAGCCACGGTGGCAAATCTGACCGTCGACGACATGGCGTCGATCGCCGCGTACTTGGCATCGCGACCTCGCTGACGTCTACTGGGCTTATTCCGGCTTCACGCCGGCCGCCTTGATCACGCGCTCCCAGCGCTCGAGGTCTTTCGCCAGAAAGGTGCGGAACTCGGCGGGCGTGCTGCCGCCCTCGGTGATGGCGCCGAGCTTGTTGAGCTTGTCCCGGGTCTCCCGCTTGGCGAGCGATGCGCGGATTGCTTCGTTCAGCCGGCCGACGATGGCCGTGGGCAGGTGGGCGGGGCCCACCACGCCGAGGCCTTGCGTGTATTGCTCGAATCCCGGGAAGCCGCTTTCCGACATCGTGGGCACGTTCGGATAGTCGGGATGGCGCTTCTCGGTGCTGACGGCGAGCACCTTGAGGCGCTTCTGCTGCACTTGCTCGGCGATGCCGACCATCGGATAGAACATGAAGCTGACGCGGCCGGCCATGACTTCGGTTAGGGCCGGGGCATTCCCCTTGAAAGGAACGTGCAGCATCTTCGTTCCGGTGAGAGCTTCGACCAGAGCGCCCGCCAGATGTGCGGAGCCGCCGTTGCCCGACGAGCCATAGCTGATCTCGCCGGGCTTTTCCTTGGCGGCTTTCACGACGTCCGCGGCGGTGTTGAAAGGCGAGTCGCCCTTCGTGACCATGACGAGCGGCAGGTGGCACACCAGGGAGATGGGCGTGAAGTCGTTGATGGGGTCGTAAGGCTTCTTGTCGGCGTACAGGACTGCGTTGACGCTGTGCGTGAGCGTCGTCATGTAGAGCGTGTAGCCGTCGGGCGCGGCGCGCTTCACCTCCTGCGTGGCGATCATGGACGTCGCGCCCGGCTTGTTCTCGACCACTACGGTCTGGCCCAGCGTGGCGCTCATGTCCTGCGCGACGATGCGGCCGATGACGTCGGTAGGGCCGCCGGCGGCGAAGCCGATCAGCAGCTTCACCGGCTTGGTCGGATAGGTCTGCGCGAAGGCGGCCAGCGGCAGCCAGAACAGCGTCAACAGCACCTTCTTCATGGGCCCTCCTCGGCTCGATTGTAAAGCTCACTACAATGGCGCCGAGGAGGAAGGACATGAAACTGCTGCTGCTTGGCGCGCTGGTCGCGCTTCCCGCGCTGGCGCAGGTCTATCCGGGCAAGCCGATCCGCATGGTGGTCGGCTTTCCGCCCGGCGGCGGGACCGACGTAGTGGCGCGCATCATCACGCCGCGCTATTCGGAGCTCCTGGGGCAGAGCGTGGTGATCGAGAACCGCCCGGGCGCGACCGGCACCATGGCGGCCGGTCAGGTCGCGAAATCCGCGCCCGACGGCTACACGATCATGATGGGCCACGTCTCGGTGAACGCGATCGCGCCGTCGCTCTTCAGCAATCTCTCGTACGACGTGATCAAGGACTTCGCGCCGATCGGCATCGCCGCTGCCGTTCCTCACTTCGTGACGGTTCACCCGGCTCTCAAAGTCTCCTCTTTGAATGAATTGATTTCGTATCTGAAGACGAAACCAGGCCTGACCTTTCCGTCCGCGGGCAACGGCAGCATGCCGCATCTCGCGGGCGAGATCTTCAGCAGCCTCACCGGCGTGAAGCTGGTGCACGTGCCCTACAAAGGCTCGGGCCAGTCGATGCAGGATCTCCTTGGCGGCCAGCACCTGGTCGCTTTCGACACCATGCCGGCGTCGGCGCCGCACGTGCGCTCCGGCAAGCTGCGCGCGCTCGCCACGTCGAGCGCCGCGCGGCTGCCGGCGTTCCCCGACGTGCCGACGGCGCAGGAGGCAGGGCTCCCGGGCTACCAGGTGACGACCTGGTACGGCGTCTTCGCGCCGGGCGGCACGCCGCCCGCGATCGTGAACCGGCTTCACGCCGACCTCGTCAAAGCCATGCAGACGCCCGACGTCAAGGCGAAGCTCGAAGGCATCGGCGCCGACGGCACGGTCTCCGCCTCGCCGGCCGAATTTGCCGCGCTGGTGCGCGCCGACACCGCCCGCTACGCGAAGATCGTGAAAGAAATTGGGCTTAAGATGGATTGACGCATGCAGCTCATCCCTTCCGGACGGTTGCTCGGCGCGCGGATCGAAGGCCTCGACCTCTGCGCTTCCCTCGAGAACGGCGAAGTCGAAGGCGTCATCGACGCGCTCGGCCGCCACGGCGTGCTCTGCTTCCCGCGCCAGAAGCTGACCGCGCGCCAGCAGAGGGACTTCGCCGCGCGCTTCGGCGAGCTCGAGGTCAACGTCGCTTCGGGTCCCTACCAGGAGCCCGGGCTCCCCGAGGTCATGATCCTTTCCAATATCGTGAAGGACGGAAAGCCGATCGGCCTCCCCGACGCCGGCCAGGACTGGCACACCGACATGTCCTACAGCAAGACGATCGCGTTCGCGAACGTGCTTTACGCGCTGCAGGTGCCGCGGCGCAATGGCCACACGCTCGGCGACACCGAGTTCAGCAGCATGCAGGCCGCATACGACGGCCTGCCGGACGATCTCAAGGAGAAACTGGACGGCATGACGGTGCTGCATGATTTCAACAAGTTCTGGGAGATGATGCGGCGGGAGAAGGGAAGCAAGCGGCCGCCGCTCACCGAAGCGCAGCGCAAGCAGAAGCCGCCGGTATCGCACCCGATCTTCCTCGAGCACCCGATCACCCGGCGCAAGGTGCTGTACGCGAATCCCGGCTACTCCATGCGCATCAATGAGCTGCCGCAGCCGGAAAGCGACCGCATCCTCGAGTTCCTGTTCAGCCACCAGCTCAAGCACGAGTACCGCTACCGGCACCAGTGGAGCGAAGGCGACCTGCTGATGTGGGAAAACTTCGGGACGATCCACAACGCCATCGCCGACTACGGGCCGGACGAGCATCGCCTGGTGAGGCGCTGCCAGGTGATGGCGACGAGGTTCGGCCTTTGAGCCTCGAGAAGCGGCCGGTGCCGGTCGTCCCGGGCAACTTCTACGCCGCCGGCCTCAACTACCGGGCGCACATCGAGTGGGCCAACCGGGCGCACGGCACGAGCTACAAGGTGCCCGAGCGCGCGGACATCGGTTACCGCTCCAACAACGCCCTCGTCGGCAGCGGCGAGGACATCGTCATCCCGCGCGATTCGAGCGGACAGGTGGATTTCGAAGGCGAGCTCGTCGCGGTAATCGGCCGGCGCGCCAGGAACGTTTCAGAGAAGGAGGCGCTGGACTACGTCGCCGGGTACACGCTCGGCAACGATGTCAGCGAGCGCGCGTGGCAGCGCAGCGACCGCACCCTTTGGCGCGCGAAGAACAGCGACACCTTCAAGCCGATGGGGCCGCGCATCGTCTCCGGCATCGACCCGATGAACCAGGTGATCGAGGTGCGCGTGAACGGCCGCACGGCTTCGAGCTACAACACATCCGCAATGATCTTCAGCGTCGCGCACTTCGTCTCGCGCATGTCGCGCTACCTCACGCTGCACCCGAACGATGTCATCTGGTTCGGCTGCGACGGGCCTACCGAGCCGGCCCTGAAGCCCGGCGACCTGGTGGAAGTCGTGAACGACGCGATCGGCGTGCTGGCGAATCGGGTGGTTTTGGCTTGATTGTTTCTTCGGGGAGGTCGCCTTGCTTGCGTACTTCGTGATCTGGGCTCCTACGGTGCTCGCCTTGATCTTCCTCATCGCCGCGGGAATTCTTTTTGCCAGAGCTCGGTCGGCCGCCTCGGGGATTTTCTTTTTCGGCGCGCTGGTTACAACCCTGGCACCCTGGGCCTCCAACCTCGCCGGCAATACGGAGTACACGCTCCCGCTCGTAATGGTGTTCGGCTTGACGGTGCAGGTGCTCGGTTTCCTGTTCTACGCATTGTCCGTCCCGAGAAGAACCCGGGAAAGTTGAGAGAGGAAAATCGGGCTTTGACCCCGATCCCGCCCCCGGTTCTAAAGCCGAACCCCGCCACTGCAGGCCTCCGCGTTATCGCGTTGTTCGAGGCGGCCAAGGGAGCGCTGGTCTTGATGGCCGGATTCGGCTTGTTCAGGCTCCTGCACCGCGACGCCGAGCACGCGGCGGTCGTGCTCCTGAGGCGCCTGCACCTCAATGCCGCCAAGGGACACGCCAGGATCTTCGTCCAGCTCATGTCCGACCTCTCGAGCACCCGGCTCTGGCTGTTCGCTTCGCTGGCGGCGACCTATTCGTGCGTAAGGTTCATCGAGGCCTATGGCCTGTGGCGCGACCGCGCCTGGGCAAAGTGGCTGGCCGCGCTGAGCGGCGCCATCTATGTCCCCTTCGAGCTCTTCGAGGTTTATGTCGGCCCGACTCGGCTAAAGCTCGCCGCGCTTGTCCTCAATCTCGTGGTGGTCGGGTACATGCTGTACTCCATCCGCAGCGAGGCACCTAGCGTTCGCCCGTAGCGGCACGGCGCTTGCAGCGCCGGGGGCATGATCCGCAAGCTCTCTTCCGGCGAATACCGCCTCTACTCGAGGAAGCTCAATCCGAAGACCGGCCGGCGGCGCAACCTCGGCACGTTCAGCACGCGCGCGGCGGCCGAAAAGCACGAGCGCGCGGTGCAGTTCTTCAAGCGTCGAGGTTGACCATGGGCAGCAGAAAGCAACGCGCCGCTGCGCGGCGCAACATCAAGAAGGCGGCGAAAGCAGCCCGAAAGAAGCGGACGATTTCGCGCCTGCCGAAGAGGACCCGCACCGCCCTGGGCAAGCAGGCCTCCAAGGTCGCCAAGCGACGCCGGAAAAAGAAAATCGGGGTTTGACCCCGATTAGCGCCAGGCGGCGTAGCGGTTGATGGGCAGAGGCTCTCTGGCGAGCGCCGGACAGAAGCTGCCGACGATCGGCTCCAGCCTTTCGTAAAGCGCCTTGTTGTCGCGATTGAGCCGCTCCAGGCGCTCGCGCGCGTTTTCGGCTTCCCGCGCCAGCTTCGCCAGGTCGACGTTCACGAGCCTTCGGTTCTCGACCACCATTCGGCCGCCGACCATCACGGAACTCACGGCCGAGCCGTCCTCGGTGTGCACCAGCGCGTTCACGGCGTCGTTGAGCGGAATCCAGTTCACGCTGCCGAGGTCGATGAAAACGATGTCGGCCTTGTAGCCCGGCGCGAGACGGCCGAGCTTGTCGAAGCCGAGCGCGCGTGCGCTGCCCGCGGTCGCCGCCTCGAGCACCTCCCTGGTCGTGATCCAGCGCTGCCACTCGGGGCCGCGTACCTTGGAAGCGAGCGAGGCGATGCGCATCGCCTCGTACATGTTCAGGTTGTCGGACGAGGTCGCGCCGTCGGTGCCGATGCCGACGTTGATGCCGCACTCGAGCATGCGCCGCATGTCCGCGATCCCGCTGCCCAGCCGCATGTTGCTTCCCGGGTTGTGCGCGACCGAAGCGCCGCGATCCGCGAGCCGCTTCATGTCGTCGTCGTCGAGCCAGACGCCGTGCGCCGCGGTGAAACCCGGGCCGACGAGGCCGAGCGCATCCATGTGCGCAGCGAGCGAGCTTCCGTATTTCTTCCGCGCCGAAACGGCCTGCACCTTGGACTCGGACAGATGGGTCTGCAAGCCGGCGCCGTACTCGCGGGCAAGGTTGCCGCAGCCCTTGAGGAACTCGTCGCTGCAGTGGAGCGGGATGGTCGGCCCGACCGCCGGCCGGATGACTTCACGGTCGAATTTCCAGCCGTGCAGCGCCTTGCGCATGTTTTCGAGGCTGGTCCGGAAAGGCGCCAGGCGCAGCCGCTCGACCTCCTTTTGCAGCGGCGCCGGCAACGCCTCCATGAGACCCGGGACGGCCTCGAAGAAGCTGAGATCCGCCACCATCGGCGCCACGACCGCGCGCATCCCCGCGTCCCGATAGGCGCGGCCGACCGCCTCGAGCCCGTCGACGCTCGGCGTCGGGAACTCCGCCATCAGGTCGTAGCACGCGGTGCAGCCCTTCATCAGCATCTCGGCCGCGCCGATCAGCGTGCTGAGGTACTTGTCCTCGAGGCTGCGGTGCCCCGTGATCCACGGGGCGGCGGTGAGGAGGAGCTCGAGCGTCCAGCGATCGCCCATCCCCTTGGCGAGGTTGCCGTGCCCGTGCATGTGCGCGTTGACGAGGCCGGGATGGAGGAGCTTCCCGCCGGCATCGATTTCCGTGGCCCCGGAAAGGGCTTGAACTTTTCCAACTTCCACGATGGTGTCGCCGCGAACGAGCACGTCGGCAGGACCGTCGGCGAGGCGCCCGCCGCGGATGACGGTGTCGGTCATTTCTCCTCCTTGCCTGCCGAGCCGATCGAGAGGTCGGCGAGGCCCGAACGGATCATGTACCAGAAGAGGAACACGCCCGGCAGGGCAATGAACGTAGTCATCAGATAGTAGTTGACGTAGCCCATGGCATCGATCATGCGACCCGCCGAGGTTCCGGTCACGATGCGCCCGACGATGCTGGCGAGCGCCGAGAGCAGCGCGTACTGCGTCGCGGTGAAGCGCAGGTTGCACAGAGCGGAGAGGTATGCGACCACCGTCACCCCGCCGATGCCGCTCGCGAAGTTCTCGAACCCCACCGCAGCCGCCATGCCGATGTTCGTGTGGCCGGCGGCCGCCAGCAAGGCGAAGCTCAAATTGGATACGGCCATGAGCACCAGGCTCCACATGACGGAGCGCTTCATCCCCAGCCGCGAGTAGAGGATGCCGCCCACGAGAATGCCGAGGAACAGGGCGACGAAGCCGACACCGACATCGTATTTGGCGACCTCGTCGTTCGTGAAGCCGAGCTCCTGGAAGAGGAGCCGCAGCGTGAGGTTCGCCAGGGTGTCGCCGATCTTGTGGATGAGGACGAAGAGCAGCACGACCAGCGCCCCCTGGCGCGCCAGAAATTCGAGCAGCGGGCTGAAATAGGCGACGAGGGCCTGCGTCACCCCTCGGGGCTTGGCCGGTTCGCGGTGCCGGGGCGGCTCGCCCATGAACACGCCCGTAGCCATGGCCGGCAGCGCGAACACGGCGCAGGCGGCATAGGCGGCGGTCCACCCCGCCCGCTCGGCGAGCACCAGCGCGAGCGCCCCGGCCGCGGTCGCGCCGATGCGCCAGCCGTACTGCGACATGCCTGAGCCGGCGCCGAGCTGCCGCGGCTCGAGCAGCTCGATGCGATAGGCGTCGATGATGATGTCGAACGTCGCGCCCGCGAACGCCATGGCGATTGCCATGACTGCGAACACGGCAAGCGAATTGCGCGGATCGGCGACACCCAGGGCCGCGACCGCAACCATCACGAGTGCGCCGGTCAGCCACAGCCAGCTGCGCCGCTGACCGAAACGTCCGAGTAGCGGCAGCCGCACATGGTCGATGACCGGTGCCCAAAGAAACTTGAAGTTGTAGGCGAGGAACGTCAGGGTAAACGCGGTGACGGCGCTGCGGGTGAAGCCGTGCTGGGCAAGCCGCGTGGTCAGCGTCGCGCCGATCATCGCGAAGGCGAACCCTGAGGAGATGCCGAGGAACAGCGCCGCGAGCGGCGCCGGCTCGAGGTACGGACGCAAGCCCCTAAGCCAGGGCGTGGTCATAGTCGATCGTCAGCGGCGCGTGGTCGGAGAAGCGCTTCGTCTTATAGATCGACTCCTTGAGGGCACGGGCGCCGATTCCCGGGGTGGCGATCTGGTAGTCGATGCGCCAGCCGACGTTCTTCTTCCACGCCTGGCCGCGGTTGGACCACCAGGTGTACTGGTCGGGCTTCGGGTTCAGCCGCCGAAACACGTCGACGTACCCCAGCTCGTCGAAGACCCGGGTGAGCCAGGTGCGCTCCTCGGGCAGGAAACCCGAGTTCTTCTGGTTCGAGCGCCAGTTCCTGAGGTCGATTTCCTTGTGGGCGATGTTCCAGTCGCCGCAGAGGATCACTTCATGGCCTCTTCCCTTCAGCGCCTCGAGATGGCCGATGAACTGCTTGAGGAAGCGGAACTTCGACGCCTGCCGGTGCGGGCCGGCGGACCCCGAAGGCAGGTACACCGAGATCACCCACAGGTTGCCGAAGCGCGCCTCGACGTAGCGCCCTTCGGCGTCGAACTCCCTGCTCGCGAAGCCGCGCCGCACCTCGTCGGGTTGCCTGCGGCTCATCAGCGCGACGCCGCTGTAGCCCTTTTTCTCGGCGAAGGCGTAGCAGGAGGAGAAGCTCCTCAACCCGTGCAGCCGCGCGTCGAGGTCGAGCTCCTGGCACTTGATCTCCTGCAGGCACACCACGTCGGCGCGCTGCGCGGGGAGCCAGCGGAACAGGCCCTTGCTGGCGGCCGAGCGCAGGCCGTTGACGTTCAGCGTGATGACGCGCATGGAGGCGCGCCATTCTAGCGGCTTCTAAACGGGCGTCAGGATTCCGGGAAGGCGGACACGCCGCCGTGCTCGGCCGACCACTTGGCGGGGGCGTGCAGGAAGCGCTCGACCTCCTCGATCACGCGGCTCTCGAAATGCCCGCCCTGCTTCACCACCCTGAGCACGTCCCACCAGGTGGCGAGATGGAGCAGCTTCACCTGGATGTCGGCGATGATCTTCTTCGACTCCGGAAAGATGTCGTAGTAGAACACCACGAACACGTGGTTGACGACCGCTCCCGCGTCGCGCAGCGCCTTGCAGAAATTCACCTTGCTGCGGCCGTCGGTGGTCAGGTCCTCCACCAGCAGCGTGCGCGCGCCCTCCTCGATGTGGCCTTCGATCTGCGCGCCGCGGCCGAAGCCTTTCGGCTTCTTGCGCACGTACTGCATGGGCAACGCAAGGCGATCGGCGATCCAGGCCGCATACGGAATCCCGGCCGTCTCGCCGCCCGCGACCGTGTCGAATTGCTCGAAACCGACGTCGCGCACGATGGTGGCGGCCGCGAAATCGATGATGGCCGAGCGCACTCTCGGGTACGAGATGAGCTTGCGGACATCGATGTACACCGGACTCGCCCAGCCCGAGGTGAAGACAAAGGGCTTGTCCTGCGAGAAATGCACCGCCTTGACCTCGAGCATCATCTTCGCCGTCATGTCGGCTATGAAGGATTTATCGGCGAAGAGCATGTGCAAAGTCGCAGGGCATGTGCAAACCGTTGGAAAGTGTGGAATTTTAACAGGGCGCTGCGCGCCGGGCCTTTACAATTCTGCGCGAAGGGACAACAACAACCATGAGCCCAAGACTCATCGCCATCGTTATCGCGCTCGCCGCGCTTCCGCTCGCTTCCCAGGCCGAGACCTACCGCTGCATCGGCAAGGACGGCAAGCGTTACTACGGCTCCGTCATTCCCGCCGAGTGCCAGAGCAGGCCCGTCGAGCTGCTGAACGGCCAGGGCCTGGTGGTCAAGCGCATCGATCCCGAGGGCGCCGAGAAGGAGCGCCTGGCCAAAGAGGCCGCCGACGCGCGCAAGCGCCAGGAAGAGTCGGCGGCTCGCGAGGCCGCGCGCCGCAATCAGGCGTTGCTGGCCACCTACACCAGCGAGAAGGACATCGACGACGCGCGCGCCCGCGCCCTTGTCGAGAACACCAAGGCGACCCAGCAGGTGGCAAGCCGCCTCGAGGAGCTTCGCAAGCAGCAGGCCGGCTTCCAGAAGCAGGCCGACGCCCTCAACGGCAAGGATCTGCCCGCGGGGCTGCAACAGGATCTGAAAACCGTCGAAGCCGACCTCAGGGCGCAGGAGCAGCTTCTGGAAGTGAAGAAGCGCGAGGCCGAGACCATCAACGCACGCTACGACGACGACAAGAAGCGCTATTCGGCCCTCAACCAGCGGCGCTAGCCCAGCTTTCGCTTCAGCAGCTCGTTCACCTGCGCCGGATTCGCCTTGCCGCGGGTCGCCTTCATCACCTGCCCGACCAGCGAATTGAACGCCTTTTCCTTGCCGGCGCGGTAGTCCTGTACCTGTCTGGCGTTCGCGGCAAGCACCTCGTCGACGAGCTTCTCGATCTCCGCTGAGTCGCTGATCTGCTTCAGTCCGCGCTTTTCGATCACGGAATCGACGTCCCCCTCGCCAGACCAGACGGCGTCGAAGACCTCTTTCGCCATCTTCCCGGACAGGACGCCTTGGTCCATGCGAATGGCAAGTGCTCGAAGCTGTTCCGGAGAGATGCGACTCTCGCCGATATCGATGTTCTCCTCGTTCAGCTTGGCCGCGAGCGGTCCATTGATCCAGTTTGCCAGCGTGGGCCAGGCGGTGCTCGGAGCATCCTTGAACGCCGCCAGGGCGAACGTCGACGTAGCTCGGGTGGACGTAAGTTGGCCGGCTTGTGCGGGCGTCAGACCATACGAAGCGATCAGCTCCTCGCGCTGCGCGTCGGGCAGCTTGGGCATCGTCCGCCCGAGTCGCTCGATCGTGTCTTCGGTAACGACGAGCGGAAGGAGATCCGGGTCCGGGAAATAGCGGTAGTCCTGCGCGTCTTCCTTGGTGCGCATGGAGCGCGTCTCGTCACGCTCGGGATCGTAAAGCCGAGTTTCCTGCACCACGCTCTTGCCGTCTTCCAGCAGCTCGATCTGCCGCCGGGCCTCGAAT
>DASXAO010000029.1:0-12539 GCA_036406675.1 Burkholderiales bacterium | reverse complement strand
AATCTGATCGTAGTTCTTCGCCTCCCCACCGTACTTCTTCGCCAGGATGTGCGTCATCGCCGCCGTCAGCGTCGTCTTGCCATGATCCACGTGACCAATCGTGCCCACGTTCACGTGGGGCTTGGTGCGCTCGAATTTGCCCTTCGCCATGTCTATACGCTCCTACGTCTGTAGTTCTACTTCTTGGGCTTGTCGTCTTTGTTGATGATCGAGTCCGCGATGCTCTTCGGGGCCTCGGCGTAGTGCTTGAATTCCATCGTGTACGTGGCACGCCCCTGGGTGAGCGAGCGCAGCTGGGTCGAGTAGCCGAACATTTCGTTCAGCGGCACCTCGGCCTTGATCGCCTTGCTCCCCGGCAGGTCTTCCATGCCCTGGATCACGCCGCGGCGGGAGGAGAGATCGCCCATCACGTCGCCCATCTTCTCTTCCGGCGTCTCGACCTCGACCGCCATGATCGGCTCGAGCAGCACCGGGCTGGCGATGCGCATGCCGTCCTTGAAGGCGAAGATCGCCGCCATCTTGAACGCGTTCTCGTTCGAGTCGACCTCGTGATAAGAGCCGTCGAACACGGTTGCCTTCACGTCGACCACCGGGTAGCCCGCGAGCACCCCTTCCTGGATCGCTTCCTTGACGCCCTTCTCCACCGCCGGGATGAACTCCTTCGGGATGCGGCCGCCCTTGATCGCGTCGACGAATTCGAAGCCCTTGCCGGGCTGCGGGTCGAGCTTCAGCCACACGTCGCCGTACTGGCCGCGGCCGCCCGACTGCTTGACGAACTTGCCCTGCTGCTCGACCGCCTTCCTGAAGGTCTCGCGGTAGGCGACCTGCGGCTTGCCGACGGAGGCCTCGACGCCGAACTCGCGCTTCATGCGGTCGACGATGATCTCCAGGTGGAGCTCGCCCATGCCCGAGATGATGGTCTGGCCCGACTCCTCGTCGGTGCGCACGCGGAACGACGGGTCTTCCTGCGCCAGGCGCCCGAGCGCCACGCCCATCCTCTCCTGGTCGGCCTTGGTCTTGGGCTCCACGGCCTGCGAGATCACCGGCTCCGGGAACACCATGCGCTCGAGCGTGATCGACTTCTTCACGTCGCTGATGGTCTCGCCCGTAATGACCTCCTTGAGGCCCACCACGGCGGCGATGTCGCCGGCGCGCACTTCCTTGATTTCCTTGCGCTCGTTGGCGTGCATCTGGAGCAGGCGACCGATGCGCTCCTTCTTGCCGCGCATCGAAGTGAGCACCGTATCGCCGGAAGTCAGCACACCCGAGTACACGCGGATGAAGGACAGCTGGCCGACAAACGGGTCGGTCATGATCTTGAACGCCAGCGCGGCGAAGGGCTCGTCGTCGCCGGGCTTGCGCACGTCCGGCTCACCCTTCTCGTTCTCGCCCTTCACCGGCGGAATGTCGATCGGCGAGGGCAGGTAGTCGATCACCGCGTCCAGCATCGCCTGCACGCCCTTGTTCTTGAACGCGGTGCCGCACAGCATCGGCACGATCTCATTGTTGATCGTGCGCAGGCGCAGACCCTTCTTGATTTCCTCGACCGACAGCGCGTTGCTCTCCAGGTACTTGTTCATCAGCTCTTCGTTCGCTTCGGCGGCCGCCTCGACCATCTTCTCGTGCCACTCCTTCGCCTCGGCGAGGAGCTCGGGCGGGATGGGCTTCTTTTCGAACTTCATGCCCTGGGACGCTTCGTCCCAGTAGATCGCCTGCATCGCCACCAGGTCGATCACCCCCGCGAACTTGTCCTCCAGCCCGATCGGCAGCTGGATCGGCACCGGGTTGCCCTTCAGGCGGGTGCGGATGTGCTCGTAGGACTTGAAAAACGTGGCGCCGACGCGGTCCATCTTGTTGATGAACGCAAGGCGCGGCACGCGGTACTTGTTCGCCTGGCGCCACACCGTCTCGGACTGCGGCTGCACCCCCGCCACGGCGTCGTAGACCATGCAAGCGCCGTCGAGCACGCGCAGGCTCCGCTCCACCTCGATGGTGAAGTCGACGTGCCCCGGCGTGTCGATGATGTTGATGTGGTGCTCGGGGTAGGAGAGGTCCATCCCCTTCCAGAAGCAGGTGGTGGCGGCCGAGGTGATGGTGATGCCGCGCTCCTGTTCCTGCTCCATCCAGTCCATGGTGGCGGCGCCGTCGTGGACCTCGCCGATCTTGTGGTTGACGCCGGTGTAGAAAAGGATGCGCTCGGTCGTGGTCGTCTTCCCGGCGTCGATGTGCGCCGAGATCCCGATGTTCCGATACCGCTCGATTGGAGTTTTGCGTGCCACGGCCATGTCTTTCCTCTAGAACCGGTAGTGGGAGAACGCCTTGTTGGCTTCCGCCATCCGGTGAACCTCCTCGCGCTTCTTCATCGCGCCGCCGCGGCCCTCGGCCGCTTCCTGCAGCTCGCCCGCGAGCCGCACGGTCATCGACTTTTCGCCGCGTTTCTGGGCCGCCTCGCGGATCCAGCGCATCGCGAGCGCCACGCGCCGCACCGGCCGCACCTCGACCGGCACCTGGTAGTTCGCGCCGCCGACGCGGCGGCTCTTCACTTCCACGATCGGCTTCACGTTCTGCACCGCCTGCGTGAACACCTCCAGCGGGTCCTTGCCCGACTTCGACTTGATCGTGTCGAGGGCGCCGTAGATGATGCGCTCGGCCACCGACTTCTTGCCGCGCGTCATCAGGACGTTGACGAATTTGGCGATGTCGACGTTGCTGAACTTCGGATCCGGCAGGATCTCGCGCTTGGGGACTTCTCTGCGTCGGGGCATTTGAGTGTCTTACCTTCTCTTTTCGCTTAAGCCGATTTGGGGGCCTTGGCGCCGTACTTGGACCGCCCCTGCTTCCTGTCCTTCACGCCCTGCGTGTCGAGCGAGCCGCGCACGATGTGGTAGCGCACGCCAGGCAGGTCCTTCACCCGGCCGCCGCGGATCAGCACCACCGAGTGCTCCTGCAGGTTGTGGCCCTCGCCGCCGATGTAGCCGATGACCTCGAAGCCGTTGGTGAGGCGCACTTTCGCGACCTTGCGCAGCGCCGAGTTGGGCTTCTTGGGCGTGGTCGTGTAGACCCGGGTGCAGACCCCCCGCTTTTGCGGCGAGCCGGCGAGCGCCGGGACCTTCGACTTGGGCCGCTTGGCGGCGCGCCCATCACGCACTAACTGATTGACGGTCGGCATGTTTTTGCGTTTCCAGAAACGAACGGGCGGCCACGTCGAAGCTCACGAGGCCGCCCCGGCACCCAAAAAAGAGGCCGGATTATAAAGAGGAAAATCGGTCAGTGCAAGAAAATGCCGGGGCCAAAACGCCCGACTTTCATAGCTATGTGCGGCGCAGCGGAGGGCGGCGCCGGGTCAGCCCGGCCTGGGGTCCGCGACGAAGCCGAACCGCGGCGCGATTTCGGCCCGCGCGACCCGGCTTCGGGACGGCATTTGCTCGGCGAAGCGGGCGAGCTCGCGGTCGTCGAGCAGGGCGACGGTGGCCGCGCCGACGAAGAGCACCGAGCCCTCGTCGTCCTCGAGCGCTTCGGAGGCCAGGAACGGCCGGCCACAGTGGTCGACCAGCCCCTCGCCCTCGTAGCGCACGACCAGGGGCGTGTACGCGAGCGACACGAAAACCCGCTGCGGCCCGTTCTGGAAGTACCAGCGTCCCTTTTCGTCGGCCTGGTAGTTCCGGCCGATGAAGTCCCGTAGCGCGGCGTTGCCGATCGTTTCGCCCTTGATCCGCCAGTTGCCGCGCCGGTCGAGCGCAAGCCAGCCGTAGACCGCGGGAACGTTCGGCCACTTCGCCAGGCTGCGGGCAACGATCTCATCCACCGTGGCGGAATCTTCCCCCGGAGCGGACGAACTCCGCAATCGAGGCGCCCGCGCCGCGTTCTATCTAGGCGAGCTCGTCGATCGGGCGCGGCGGCTGCACGCCGAATCCCTGCGCGTGGCCTACTTTCAGCGCCCTGAGGTGCGCGAGGATGCTCTTCTCCTCCACGCACTCGGCGACCAGGCCGATGCGCAGCGCCTCGGCGAAGCGCTGGATCGCGTTCATCTTGGTGCGCGCCACCTCGCTGGCGAGGAGCTTGCGCGTCACGCTGCCGTCGATCTTGAGGAAGTCGGCGCGCAGCACCTTGAGCTGCGTGAACGAAGCGGCGCGGCGGCCGAAGCCGTCGATCAGCACGCCGCAGCCGAGCGTCTTGGCGGCGGCAGCGAAGCGCACCACGGGATCCAGGCGCCCGAGGACGTCGGCCTCATCGATCTCGAAGGCGATCGCGGCCGGCGCCACCCCGTACTTGCGGAGCGCCGTCTCTACGTAGGGCAGGAATTCGGCGTCCTGCAGCGACTGAGCCGACACGTTGATCGTAAAGCGCCCGATGCGCGAGCCGCGGGCGATCCGCTGCACCACGTGAAACACGACCCAGCGGTCGAGCTGCGACATCATGCCGAAGTGCTCGAACGCCGGCAGGAACTCCCCCGGCGGGAGGAGCGCGCGTTCCTCCTCGCGCAGGCGCACCAGCACCTCCGCCATGGACAGCTGCCCGTCCGGGACCAGCGCGACGATCGGCTGGCAGTAGAGTTCGAACTCGTTTTTCTGCAGCGCCTCGCGCAGGCGCGTGACCGGATCGCTCCAGCCGGCGAGCTCCGACTCCGCGCGCTCGAGAGAATTTTCTTCCACGCGGTATCCTAGGTCATGACCCCAGCGCTTCTTGAGGTCGAAAGTCTCCTTCCTTTGAATTAGGCTCTATCGTCTTATCTTCGCGTCCAGTTCACGCTCAATGAGCGCCCGCATCGACCTCAACCACAAGATCCACGTCCTCACCAGGAAGGAGGAGCTCGACTCGGTTCGGATCCCCGGCAAGGTGATCGTGGTGCTGGACATCCTGTTCGCCACCACCACGATGGTGACCGCGCTGGCGCACGGCGCGCGCGAGATCGTGCCGGTGCTCGACGAGGCCACGGCGCGCGCCCACGGCAGCGGGCTTTCCGCGGGCTCTTTCGTCCTTTCCGGCGAGCTCTATGCGGAGACGCTGCCGGGGTTCGCGCATCCGGCGCCGCTTTCGCTCCTCGAGCACGGCGTGAGCGGCAAGACGGTGGTCTACTCGACCACCAACGGCACCGTCGCCATGACCCAGTGCGCCGGCGCGGCGCGCGTGTATTGCGGCGCCCTGCTCAATGCCGGCGCGATCGTCGAGCGCGTCCTCGCCGCGCATCCGCGCGAGACCGTCCTCATCGCGTGCTCCGGCTCGGGCAGCAATTTCAACTTCGAGGATTTCTACGGCGCGGGCTGCTTCGTCGAGCGCTTCGCCGGGCGCCTCGGCGCCGCCGCCGACCTTTCGGACGCCGCGAAGGCCGCACGCATGGTGTACCGAACCGCGCGCGCCCCGGAGGCGCTGCTCGACTGCCGCGTCGGCCGCATGATGGCGGCCAGGGGGCTCGCGCGCGAAGTGGAGTTCGCCTGCCGCGTCGACGCCCTGCCGGTGGTCGCGACCCTTGACGAGGGACGCGTGCGGGTGTCCGCCTAGGAGCCGGCCCGCTCGAGCTCGGCGCTGACCGCGAGGTGGTCCGACAGCATCGACCAGGGCTTGCCCTTGTGCACCTTGGAGGCGTTGACGCGGAAGCCGCGCACGTAGATGCGGTCCAGACGCAGCAGCGGCATCATGCTCGGGTAGGTCGCGAGCGGCCTGCCGTGGTGCGCGATCGACACCTCGGTCATCCCCAGCCGCCGCTCGAGGATGGCGGTGGCGCGGTGGCGCCAGTCGTTGAAGTCGCCGGCGACGATGATCGGCACGTCGCGCGAGGCGAGCTCTTCCAGCCGGCCCGAGATCGTCTCGAGCTGCCGGCTGCGCCCGCGCTCGTGCAGCGACAGGTGCACGCAGACGAGGTGCAGGTTGCGGCGCCATCCGGGGACCGACACCACGCAATGCAGCAGCCCGCGCCGCTCGAAGCGATGGTCGGAGACGTCCTGGTTCTCGAACGAGACGAAGGGGAAGCGCGAAAGGATCGCGTTGCCGTGATGCCCGTGGTCGTAAACGGCGTTGCAGCCGTACACCGGCTGCCATTTCTGCCCGGCAAGGAATTCGTGCTGCGGCTCGACCGGATAGGTGTTGAAGCGCAGCGCGAAGCGCTGGTTGAGGCCCTGCACCTCCTGCAGGAAGACCACGTCGGGGTCGAGGGCCGCCAGCCCGTCGCGCAGATCGTGGATCACCATCCGGCGGTTGAAGTGCGACAGCCCCTTGTGGATGTTCAGCGTGACGACCCGCAGCATCGTCCCATCATATAGAAATCACCTGGCGGCGAAATCATCTTGTCGGCGCAGCGCGGCGCTCGATTTCCGCAACCATCGCGCCGAACTGCTCCTCGACCATCGCGCGCACCGCAAGGGTGCCGATGATCGGCGGCAGCCTGAAGTCGGGCTCGAGCTCGCCGCTGTAGCGAAGCCGGATGCCGCCGGCGCCCTTGCGCAGCTCGTAGCGGCCCTGCATGCGCTTCAGATTGCCCTCGATCGCGCGCGAAACGATCGAATCGGTGGGCGATTCGAGGACCTCGAGGCGCACTTCGATCGGATACGAGAACACGAGGAAGCGCGCCTCGCCCTTCTGCTCGACCACCACGCGGTTGGCGCTGCGAGCCTCCACCGTGCTGCGCGAGAGGCCGGGTATGAAGCGCGGCAGGTTGTCGTAGTCCGTCAGGACCTGCCACACGGTCGAGATCGGCGCCGCGACGGTGGCCACGGCGCTCACGGTGAAGGTCGAGCCGTCGCGATCGACATCGACCCAGAGATCGTCGGCGCCGAGCGCGACAGCGGCATGCAAGGCGAGGACCGCAGCGAGGAGATTAGGGAGCGTTCTCACCCAGCATGAGGATCGCGTCGCGGTTGGACCAGCTGAAGCACTTCGCTGCCGCCTCCCGCCATGGCAGCCAGCAGTAAGCGACGTGCTCGTCCGGGGCAAGCGCCACCGGGAGCGGGCCGGCCAGCGCGAGGCCGAACACGTGCTCGGTGTTGTGGCTCACTCCCGGAGCGAAGCGATGGCGCCATTGCAGATAGATCTCGAAGGTGTTGGCAAGGTTCCAGCGCGTGAGCCTGCCGTCGCGCGGGTCGATGCCGGTTTCCTCCCGCACCTCGCGGGCCGCAGCCGCTTCGAACGGCTCGTCGGCCCAGTCGAGCGAGCCCGTCACCGACTGCCAGTAGCCCGGGCGGCGCGCCCGCTCCAGCAGCAGGACTTCCAGATCGGACGTGTGGATCACGACGAGAACCGAAACCGGCAGCTTGTGGCTCATGCTTCCCGGTAGAGGCTCGGCAGTGCGAGCGACCGATCCGGATCGATGAACACCGCGAAGAAGGGCGTGGCCCGACCGGCCCAGAACCGCGCCGCGGAGATCATCACGTCGATCAGCTCGCCCAGATCCTCGGTCGGGAGGAACTGGAAACCCTCGAAAACCAGGACCTGCCCCGCCCCTTCCCGCCACGACAGATCCGTGAGGCAGTCCTCCAGCGCATCCCAGTTCTCGCCGAACCACCCGGGGAAGCCCAACGTGTCGGCGATTTGGCGCAGAAGCGCGCTCTTCCCGGTCGCATCCTTCAGGCCGATGCGCGCAAAGCCGAGCCGACCGCCGCGCAGCGCATCCTCGATCGTATCGAGCCGGCTCGCGCGGTACACGCCGGATTTCGCCGCGTCGCCCAGACGCTGCAGGAGCTTGGCCATTATTCCCTTATGCGGCTGAACGAACGGTAGTGGTCGCCGCTGTAGTAGTACTCCCCGCCGCCGCCGGCAACGATACGCCGTGCGCCCCGGTCGCGCGCTCCCGGCGTTCTGACGGTGTATTCGCGGTAGTAGCCCCTGCTTCGCGGCGGCAGCAGCTTCTCCCGATTGGAGAACACGCGGCCATCCTGCGTGTACGGAAACGGCCCGCCGGACCTGATCAGGTCGAGCGTCGCGCGCGCCTCGGGCGGCAGATCGCGGGCCGGGACGTCCTGGTCGAAAGCCAGCGCAAGCGACGAGACCACGACGGCCAGCAGGGCCGCGGCGAGCCTCACGATGGCGGCGGGTTCCTCAGCCGGATGTGCAGCTCGCGCAACTGCTTCTCGATCACCGGCGTAGGCGCCCCGGTGAGCAAGTCCTGGCCGCGCTGCGTTTTCGGAAACGCAATCACGTCCCGGATCGCTTCGGCGCCCGCCATGAGCGCCACCATACGGTCGAAGCCGAACGCGATGCCGCCGTGCGGCGGCGCGCCGTACTGCAGCGCATCGAGCAGGAAGCCGAACTTCGCGCGCTGCTGCTCGGGGCTGATCTTGAGGGCCTGGAAGACCTTCTGCTGCACTTCCTGGCGGTGGATGCGCACCGAGCCGCCGGCGATCTCCCAGCCGTTCAGCACCAGGTCGTAGGCTTTGGCGTAGGCCTTTTCGGGCGCGACACCGATGTGCGCCTCGTGGCCGTCCTTGGGACTGGTGAACGGGTGGTGACGCGCCTTCCACTCCTTCGTTTCCTCGTCGAGCTCGAACATGGGAAAGTCGACCACCCACAAAGGTCGCCAGCCTTTCTGCGCGAGCCCGCGATCGTGGCCGAGCTTCTGGCGCAGCGCGCCCATGTAGGCGTTACAGGCCGTCTCCCGGTCGGCGCCGAAGAAGATCAGGTCGCCGTCCTGCGTACCGGTACGCTCGAGGATCGCGGCGAGCGCCTTCGCGTGCAGGTTCTTGACGATCGGCGACTGCAGGCCCTCGGCGCCCTTCGCCTTCTGGTTCACTTTGATGTAGGCGAGGCCCTTCGCGCCCAGGGTCTTGACGTAGTCCGCGTAGGCGTCGGTCTCGCCCCGTGTCAGCGCCCCTCCCCCGGGCACGTTGAGCCCGACGACGCGGCCGCCGGCGGCGTTCGCCGCACCGGAAAACACCTTGAAGTCGACGTCCTTCATGACGTCGGTGAGCTCGGCCAGCCTGAGCGGCACGCGCAGGTCCGGCTTGTCGACGCCGTAGTCGCGCATCGCCTCGTCGTAGGTCATCACCGGGAAAGGCTCGGGCAGCTCGACCGCGGCCGCTTCCCGGAAGACGTGCCGCGCGAGGCGCTCCATCACCGCGCGGATCTCGCCCTCGCCGAGGAACGAGGTCTCGATGTCGATTTGCGTGAACTCGGGCTGCCGGTCGGCGCGCAGGTCTTCGTCGCGGAAGCACTTGACGATCTGGTAGTAGCGGTCGAAGCCCGCGATCATCAGCATCTGCTTGAAGAGCTGCGGCGACTGCGGCAGCGCATAGAAGTGCCCGTCGTGCAGCCGCGAAGGCACCAGGAACTCGCGCGCGCCCTCCGGAGTGGACTTGTAGAGGAAGGGGGTCTCGATGTCGATGAAGCCCTGTGCGTCGAGGAAGCCGCGCGCGGCGCTCGCCGCGCGGTGGCGCAGGCGCAGGTTCTTCTGCATCGGCTCGCGGCGCAGGTCGAGCACCCGGTGCTCGAGGCGCACCGTCTCCGAAAGGTTGTCGTCGTCGAGCTGGAACGGGGGCGTCGCCGACGGGTTGAGGATCTCGACCTCGTGGACCAGCATCTCCACTTCGCCCGATTTCAGCTCCGGGTTGGTGCTGCCCTCCGGACGCTTGCGGATCTTGCCGGTGACGCGCAGCACGTACTCGCCGCGGATGCGCTCCGCGATGGCGAAGGCTTCCTTGCGGTCGGGGTTGAACACCACCTGCGCGAGGCCCTCGCGGTCGCGCAGGTCGACGAAGATCACGCCGCCGTGGTCGCGGCGGCGGTGCGCCCAGCCGCACAGCGTCACCGTGCGCTCGACCAGCGCCGCGCTCAGCTCACCGCAGTAGTGGGTTCGCATTCGGCTCTTTTTCCTGCGGCGGCACCACGCCCATCGAGATGATGTACTTCAGCGCCTGGTCCACGCTCATGTCCAGCTCGATCACGTCCTTGCGCTCGACGATGACGAAGTAGCCGCCGGTCGGGTTGGGCGTGGTCGGCACGTAGACGGCGAGGCAGTCCGGCGGCAAGTGGCGCGCGACGCTTGCTCCCGGCGTGCCGGTCAGAAACGCGATGGTCCACATGTTCTCGCGCGGCCACTGCACCAGGAGCGCCTTGCGGAACGCCTGGCCGCTCGAGGAAAACAGGGTGTCGGAGATCTGCTTGACGCTCGAGTAGATCGAGTTCACCACCGGGATGCGGTTCAGGATCTCGTGCCAGATCTCGACCAGCTGGGCGCCGAAGAAATTGGTGGCAAAGAGCCCCGTCAGCAGCACGATCACGATCGTAAGAATCGCGCCCAGCCCCGGGATATGCACGCCGAGCCAGCGCTCGGTCTGCCAGGCATCGGGCAGCAGGAGCAGCGACTGGTCGAGCACGTCGACCACGATCTTCAGGACCCACAGCGTGATGACCAGGGGAATCCAGATCAGAAGCCCGGTAATTAGATACTTCTTCAAGGGGATGGAATGAAAAGGCCCGGCTGGGCCGGGCCGTGGAGTTCACGCGCGAGGACTCAGGCGGAGGCCTCGGATTTGGATTCCGTCTTGGGTTCCGTTTTCTTCTCTGGCTTGGCGTCGCTCTTCGACTCGGACTTGTCGTCGGTCTTTTTCTCCGCCGGCTTGGAGCTCTTGTTCTTGAAGTCGGTGGCGTACCAGCCGCTCCCCTTGAGCTGAAAGCCGGCGGCGCTGAGAAGCTTCTGGAAAGTCGGCTTGTGGCACACCGGGCATTCGGTGAACGGCGGCTCGTTCACCCGCTGCAGGAACTCCTCCTGGTGCCCGCAGGCCTGGCAGCGATATTCGTAGATCGGCATGGCGGCGATTATATCGCGCTGATTTCAGAAAGGAATATCGTCTTCGAGATCGTCGAACTTGCCGGCCGGCTTCTTCGCCGCCTGGGGCTTCGCTTCGGATCGGGGTTCCGAGCGCTCGGCGGGCGGATCGCCGGCGCCTTCGCGCCTCCCGAGCATCTGCATGACATCGCCACGGATCTCGGTGCTGTAGCGATCCTGTCCATCCTTGTCCTGCCACTTTCGCGTGCGCAGGCTGCCTTCGACGTAGACCTGGGAACCTTTCTTCAGGTATTGCCCGGCGACTTCGCCCAGGCGCCCGAAAAAGGCGATGCGATGCCATTCGGTCGCTTCTTTCATCTCGCCGCTCGTCTTGTCCTTCCAGCGGTCCGTCGTCGCGACGCGGATGTTCGTGATTGCGTCGCCCGCAGGCGTGTAGCGGGTCTCGGGGTCCGCCCCGAGGTTGCCCACGATGATTACCTTGTTCACCGAAGCCATGTCAGATCTCCCCTGTTACCAGTTTCCGTACGCTACGCTCATCCCATTGTCCGGGGACTACCTGGATGCGCGCAATGCGCTCTTGCGCCAGCACCTCTACCTCGCGCACCCCGCGCACTCTCGCCAGCGCTTCCCTCAGTCCCTCGGGATTGACCCCGGACGCTATCGACAACGTCAGACTCGAAACCTCGTTGACCTCGCGGCGCACCGGCCGCATCCCGGCGGCGAGCGCGAGCCAGACCGCCGCGAGCGCCGCGCAGACCGCGAACACGCCGTTGGCGCCGTGGCGGGCCGCGGCCCAGCCGCCGACGACGCCGCCGAAGAACACGCCCAAGGTCTGCGTCGTGTTGTACACGCCTATTGCGGCGCCGCGGCCCTGCGCCGGGGCGATGCGCGACACGAGCGAAGGCAGCATGGCCTCCAGCACGTTGAATGCAACGAAGAATCCCAGCATGAGAACAGCCAGCGTGGCGACCGAGCGCTGCACGAACACCAGCGCGAGCTCCACTGCGAAAAGCAACCCCACCGCGGCGAGCAGCACCGGCTTCGCGCCGTTTCGCCGGTCGGCGTACAGGATCGCGGGGACCATCGCCACGAAAGACGCCAGCACGACCGGCAGGTAGAGCTTCCAGTGCTGGGGCAGCGGAAGCCCGTCTTGCACGAGTGCGATCGGCACCACCACGAACATGGCGTAGAGCACGACGTGCAGCACGAAGATGCCGGCGTTGAGACGCAGCAGCTCCAGGTCGAGCAACCGCACGGCCGCGCCGGGAGTCTTCGGCGGCGGCGCCGGGCGCGCGGGCGGGTCGGGCACCTGGCTGCGCACGACCCACATCGCCGCGAGCGAGAGCACGCCGGTGAGCGCGAACAGGCCGTCCATCCCGATCCAGCGGTAGAGCACCGGCGCGCCGACCAGCGACAGCGCGAACACGAGGCCGATGGTCGAGCCGATCATCGCCATGATCTTGGTGCGATGCTCCTCGCGCGTGAGATCGGCGGCGAGCGCCATGGCGACCGAGGAGATGGCGCCCGCGCCCTGGAGCGCGCGCGCGGCGATCGCGGTCCAGATGTCGTGCGCGGCGACGCCGAGGAAGCTGCCGGCGGCGAACACCGCGAGACCGACGTAGAGCGCCCGCTTCCTGCCCCAGCGGTCGGAGGCCGTGCCGAACGGAATCTGCAGGATGCCCTGGGCAAGGCCGTAGGCGCCGAGCGCGACGCCGACGAGCGACAGGTCGTCGCCGCCGCGCAGCCCCGCGGCGTGCACCGCGAACACCGGCAGGATCACGAAGAGGCCGAGCATGCGCAGGCCGTACACGCCCGCGAGGCTCGC
>DASXAO010000028.1:0-49625 GCA_036406675.1 Burkholderiales bacterium | reverse complement strand
GCGCGCAGGATTGGCCGAGCAAACCGATCCGCTGGGTGGTGTCGTTTCCGCCCGGCGGCAGCGTAGACCTGGTCTCGCGCATCCTGCAGAACCACGTGTCCGAGGGGCTCGGACAGCCGATCCTGGTCGAGAACCGGGGCGGCGCCGGCGGCAGCGTCGCCACCAGCGCCGTGGCGCGCTCGGCGCCCGACGGCTATACATTCCTGGTCACGCTTTCCTCGCACACCATCAATCCGCTGCTCTACAAGCTCGACTACGACGTCGAGCGTGACTTGGCGCCGGTATCGCTGATCATGAGCGTTCCGCAGCTGATCGCCGTGAATCCCGCGACGCGGTACAAATCGCTCCAGGACGTGATCGCTGCGGCGAAAGCGCAACCCGGTAAGCTGTCTTTCGCCTCCGCGGGCAACGGCACGCCTTCGCACATCGCGGGCGAGCTGCTCAAGCTCAAGACCGGCGTCAACATGCTGCATGTGCCCTACAAAGGAGGCGGACCGGCGATCACCGACACGCTCGGCGGCCAGGTGCCGGTGCTGATCCTCACGGCGGCCATCGTGATGACCCACGTGCGCGCAGGCAGGCTCACTCCGCTCGCCGTAACGACGCTTAAACGCTCGCCCGGCGCTCCCGACATTCCGACCGTCGCCGAAGCGCTCGGAATTCCCGATTACGAAGTCGACTCCTGGATCGGGATGTTCGCCCCCGCAAGAACCCCGCCGTCCGTGATCGCGCGGATGCAAAGGGAAATCGCGCGCTCCGTGAAGCTGCCCGAGGTGCGGGCCAAGCTGGTCGAGCAGACCGGCGATCCCGTGGCGAGCTCGCCCGAGGAGCTCGACCGCGTGGTGCGCACCGAGCTGAAGAAATGGGCCGAAGTCATCCGCTCGGCGAAGATCAAGGGCGACTAGGCTGGCCTAGGAAAGAAATGCCTCGACCGCCTGCACGAAAAGCTCCGGATTTTCGATCTGCGGGCAGTGCCCGCAGCCGTCGAGCTGGCGGAACTTCGCCTTCGGAATCCTCGTCGCCAGCTCGCGCGCGAGCGCGGGCGGCGTAGTCGCGTCCTCGCTTCCCGCCATCACCAGCGTTTCGTTCCCGATGTTCTTCAGGACAGGCGACAAGTCGAGAGCGGCGAGCGCGAGGCAGGCGGTGCGGAAGCACGCCGGGTCGGCCTTCATCAGCGCCTGTTTTCGCTCCTCCACGACGGAAGGATGGGCGGCGATGAACCGCTCGGGGAACATGCGGCGAATGGCCACGTCGAGGGCGCCGGACATCCCTTCGTTCGCCACCCGCTCGGCGAGCCCGCGCAGCGGCTGCTTGGCCGGCTCGGGGAACGCGGCCAGCGCCGGCGCCGCGATCAGGCGCCGGACCGGCGCGCCATGCCGGGCGCAGAGCGCCACTGAAATGAACCCACCGAAGCCGTTTCCGAGGACATCGGGGCTCTCCAGTTTCAAGGATTGGAGGAGCGCGGCGATGCGATCGGCATAGTCCTCGACCGAAGTGCCCGCGGGTTTCGAAGCGCCGTATCCCGGCAGGTTCACGAGCCACACGCGGCGGTTCCTCGCCAGGACGGGCACGACGCGGTCGAACGCCGAGCTGTCCGCGAGCAGGGAATGCAGGATGACGAGGTCGGGCCCGCTGCCGCGGTGCTCGACCTCCACGCCTTCGATGAGCGCCATGGCATCATATTGCCAGAGGAGGAGTCGCGATGAAGCTCTCGCGGGCGGCGCTCGCCGCGCTGCTCGTCGCCTCGCACGGCGGTGCGCTGGCGCAGGCCCCGGCATGGCCGGCCAAGCCAGTGCATATCGTCGTTTCTCTGAGCCCCGGCAGCGCGACCGACATCCTTGCCCGCACGGTGTCGGAGCGCCTTTCGGGCCTGCTCGGCCAGCCGGTCATCGTCGAGAACCGCCCCGGCGCGAGCACGACGATCGCGGCCGCGTTCGTCGCCAAGGCGGAGCCCGACGGGTACACGGTGCTCGCGACGTCCTCCGCGCACACCGTGGCGCCGTTTCTCTATCCGGCCCTCGCGTACGACACCAGGCGCGATCTCGCGGCCGTAGCGCCGCTCGCCAACCTGCCCACCGTGCTGGTCGTGCCGCCCTCGCGAGGCTTCAGGACGCTCGCCGACCTCGTCGCGGCCGCTCGCGCGAAGCCCGGGTCGATCAACTTCGGCTCGGCGGCGGCATCGACGCAGCTCAACGCCGAGCGCTTCCGCCGCAGCGCGAACATCGAGGCCGTGCACATTCCGTTCAAGGGCGCCCCCGAGGCGCTGACCGAGGTGGTCGCCGGGAGGCTCGACTTCTATTTCTCGCCGATCGCGCCGGCGCTGCCGCTGCTGCGCGAGGGCAAGGTGCTCGCCCTGGCGATCGGCAGCTCGAAGCGCGCCTCGATCCTGCCCGACCTGCCGACCACCATCGAGTCGGGGTTTCCCGATTCCGATTACAACTTCTGGGTGGGCCTGTTCGCTCCCGCAAAGACGCCCGGCGCCTTGATCGAGCGGCTGCACCGCGGCACCATCGCGGCCCTGCAATCGCCGGAGGTGCGCGAGCGCCTGCCGAAGCTCGGCGCCGAACCCATGGCGATGACGCCAAGCGAGTTCGATTCCCTGGTGAGCGAGGAGCTGCGCACCAACGCCGTGCTCGTGAAGGCGGCGGGAATCAAGCCGAACTGAGCGATGGCGCGCCGCGCGCTGGTGGTCGGCGGTTCGATCGCGGGGCTCTTCGCCGCGAACGCGCTGCGCAGGATCGGCTGGGAGGCCACCGTGTTCGAGCGCGTCGGCGAGCCTCTGTCGGGCCGGGGGGCCGGAATCGGCACGCACGGCGAATTGATCGACGCGCTGCGCCGCCTGGAAGTGCCGGTGGACGACACCATCGGCGTGCGGGTCGCCACCCGGGTCTGCCTGGACCGCGGCGGGCGCGTGACCCACCGCCTCTCCACACCGCAGCTCCAAAGCTCGTGGGGACGAATTTACAGCCTGCTCAAGGACGCGCTCCCCGCGTCAAGCTACCGCCCGGGCATGGCGCTCGAGCGCTTCGAGCAGGACGCATCCGGCGTCACGGCGACGTTCTCCGACGGGACGCGGGAACGCGGCGACCTCCTGGTCGGGGCCGACGGCATCCGCTCGACGGTGCGCGCGCTTCTCTGGCCGCAGGCTCAGCCGCGCTACGCGGGCTACGTCGCATGGCGCGGTCTCGTGGATGAGGCTGCTTTTCCTCTTGAAATTCACGAGCAGATGTTCGAACAGTACGCAATGTGCCTTCCCGACGGCGAGATGATGCTCACCTACCCGGTCCCCGGAAGAGACAACGACACGCGGCCGGGGCGCCGCTGCTACAACCTGATCTGGTACCGGCCCACGGACTACCACGGCACGCTGCCCGAGCTCTGCACCGACGCCACCGGCCGCTGCCACGGCACCTCGATCCCGCCGCCGCTGCTGCGGCCCGAAGTCGCCGCGCGGGTCAGGGCGGACGCGCGCGCGCTGCTCGCTCCGCAGATCGCCGCGCTCGTGGAGCTCGTCGAGCCGCTCTTCTTCCAGGCGATCTTCGATCTCGAGTCGCCGCGCATGGCGCTCGGGCGCGTCGCGCTGGCCGGCGACGCGGCCTTCGTCGCCCGCCCTCATGTGGGAGTCGGCGTGACCAAGGCGGCGCTCGACGCCGAATCGCTCGCGCGCGAGCTCGGCGCCGCCGCCGGCGTCGAGAGCGCCCTCGACGCCTACGACCGCCGCCGCAGGCCCCTCGGCGAGGGCCTCGTGGCCCGCGCCCGGCGCCTCGGCGCGTATATCGAAGCCCGGCTCAAGCCGCCCGCCGAACGCGCCCCGTCCGACCGGCAGCCGCCGCCCGAATTCCTGCTGCGCGAGATCGGCGCGATTTCGCTCTCGCGGGGACAGTTGATGGGTTAGAGTCGCGCCATGCCCTCCTTCGACATCGTCTCGCAGGTGAACGAGCAGGAAGTGAAGAACGCCGTCGAGCAGGCGAACAAGGAGATCACGAACCGCTACGACTTCAAGGGTTCCGACGCGCGCGTCGAGATGACGAAGCTCGACCTCACCGTGTTCGCCGACGACGAGTTCAAGCTCGGCCAGGTCATGGACGTGCTGCGCCAGCGCCTCGCCAAGAGGAGCGTCGACGTGCGCTGCCTCGAGGCGGGAAGCATCGAGAAGATCTCGGGCGACAAGGTAAAGCAGGCGGTGAAGGTGAAGGTCGGCATCCCGGTGGAAAAGGGCAAGGAGATCCAGAAGCTGATCAAGGACTCCAAGCTCAAGGTGCAGGGCTCGATCCAGGGCGACGCGGTGCGCGTCACGGGAGCGAAGAAGGACGACCTGCAGAACGCGATCGCGCTGGTGCGAAAATCGGTGACCGACGTCCCCGTGCAGTTCATCAACTTCCGCGACTGAGATTTTCGCTCCACCGGTCGTAGATTCGATCCGCAACTTCGTGGAGACGTAGCAGCCGCGCCTCGAGGTCGCGCTCCATCTCCTCGGGCTTCTGCACCGCCGGGCTCGCCGCCGCGGCCCTGATCTCATCGGCGCCGCCGCGCGCCCACGCCCGGATCAGCTCTTCGGTCATCTCAACGTGGCACTGCATGCCGAAGTGCTTGCCGATGGCGAACGCCTGGTTGGCGCAGTGCGCGTTCTCGAGCACGCGCGTGGCGCCCGGCGGGATGCTGAAGGTCTCGCCGTGCCACTGGAAGGTCTCGAAGGACTGAAGCTCGCCGAGCCACGCGCGCGCCACGCCGTTGTCGCACACGCGCACCTCGCCCCAGCCGATCTCCTTGTAAGGATTGGCGCGCACCGCGCCGCCCAGCGCCTTCGACATGAGCTGGGCGCCGAGGCAGTGGCCGAGCACCGGCACGTCGTTGCGTGCCGCTTCGCGGACGAGCTCCAGCACCTGCGGGATCCAGGGCAGGTCATCGTTCACACTCATCGCCCCGCCCATGATGGCAATTCCGGAAAAATGTCTCGGATCGCGCGGCACCGGCGCGCCTTCGTCGATCGCAAGCAGGTCGCATGCAATTGAACGGCGCTCGAGGTAGCTGGCAAAATAGGCCGGTCCTTCGCTGCGTGCGGTTCGAACAACAACGACGGGTCTCATGCCCAATATTATTGCGCTGCTTCTCTCGCTCGCCTGCGGCGTCGCCGCCGCGGCCGAGGTTTCGCTGGTCGGCGTGATCGGCGGCAAAGCCGCCGTAGTGGTGGTGGACGGAGGCGACCCGAAGACCGTGAAGGTGGGCCAGACGTGGAACGGGATCACCGTGATGTCGGTCGACAAGAACAGCGCCGTCATGGAGATCGAAGGCACGAAGCGCGTGCTGCAGCAGGGCCAGGCCTATCGCCGCACCGCCGCCACTTCAGAACGCGCGCAGGCAACGCTCGCCGTGGGCCCCGGCGGCCACTTCGTCGGCGAGGGCATGGTGAACGGCACGCCAGTCCGGTTCCTCGTCGACACGGGCGCCAGCTCGATCGCGCTGCCCGCGAGCCTCGCGCAGCGCGCGGGAATCGACTTTCGCAAAGGCGAGCCGGGCCTCTCGAACACCGCGAACGGCCTGGTACCGGTCTACCGCGTGAGCCTCGCCACGGTCAAGCTGGGCGAGATCGAGCTCAATTCGGTGGACGCGGTGGTATTCGAGGCCGGGCTCGACACCGCGCTCCTCGGCATGAGCTTCCTCAACCGCGTCGACATGCGACGCGAGGGGGAAACGATGACGCTGACGAAGAGGTATTGAATAAATGGGGTCAGATCAACATTTCCAGAACTGGCATGCGGCCGGTGTCGGTCGTTGGAAATGTTGACCTGACCCCGTTTATTTCCTCCCTGGGACGAGCGGGACGAACCGCACCGCCAGCACCCGCTGCTCGTCGTAGCCGCCGTCGCCGCGCTTGACCAGCACCTTCAGGTGCTGCACGTCGCCCGCCTCGCCCACCGGGATCACCATGCGCGCCCCGGGCTTGAGCTGAGCGACCAGAGCCGCCGGCACCTGCGGCGCAGCCGCCGTGACCACGATGCCGTCGAAGGGCGCCCGTTCCGGCCAGCCGGCGTAGCCGTCGCCGATGCGGACCTCGACGTTGCGGTAGCCCAGGTCGGCGAGGCGCTCCGCGGCGGACCTCCCCAGGGTCTCGATCAGCTCGATGCTGTAGACCCGCTTCACGATCTCGGCGAGGACCGCCGCCTGGTATCCCGAGCCCGTGCCGACCTCCAGCACCACGTCCTGCGGCTTCGGCGCCAGGAGGTCGGCAGAAAGCGCCACGATGTACGGTTGCGAGATGGTCTGACCGGCGCCGATCGGCAGCGGGTGGTTGCCGTAGGCCAGGTCTTTCTGCCCCGAGGGGACGAGCCGATGGCGCTCGACCTTGCCGAGCGCCGCGCGGACCGGGGGCGACATCGCGCCCAGCCCGGTCTCGCCGCGGGTTTCGGAATACATCGCGTCGACTTCGGCGACCAGCCGCGCTCGCTGGGCTGCGTGATCCTGTCCGTTCGCTTCGGGCCCGACGAAGAACCCTGACAAGAGGCTCACTCCGCGGTGGGCGGCGGCTAGCGCGCCCGTTTGTTCTTCTCGATGAGGGCGTAGGCGCTGTGGTTGTGGATCGACTCGAAATTCTCCGACTCGACCACGTAGGCGTCGATGCGCTCGTCGAGGTTCAGCACCGACGCGACGTCGCGCACCAGGTCCTCGACGAACTTCGGATTGTCGTAGGCCCGCTCGGTGACGAACTTCTCGTCCGGCCGCTTGAGCAGGCCGTAGAGCTCGCTCGAGGCCTGCCGCTCGACGATGTCGACGATCTCCTCGATCCAGACGAACTCGTTGGTGCGTGCAGTCACCGTCACGTGCGAGCGCTGGTTGTGCGCGCCGCGCTCGGAGATCCTCTTCGAGCAGGGGCACAGGCTCGTCACCGGCACCACCACCTTCATGGTGAAGCTCTGCCGCCCCTTGCGGATCTCGCCCGAGAAGGTGACCTCGTAGTCCATCAGGCTCTTCACCCCGGATACGGGTGCCTGCTTCTCGATGAAGTACGGAAACGACATCTCGATGTGGCCTTCCTCGGCCTCGAGCTTGTCCACCATCTCGCGCAGCATGAGCTGGAAGGTCTCGACGGTGATCTCGCGCTCGTGCGCCTCGAGGATCTCGACGAAGCGCGACATGTGCGTGCCCTTGAAGTGGTGCGGCAGGCCGACGTACATGTTGAACAGCGCGATGGTGTGCTGCGCGCGCGGATTGCGCTCGGTGGAGCCCCTCTCCTGGATGCGGACCGGGTGGCGGATGGCCTTGATCCCGACCTTGTCGATGGCGAGCTTGCGCGAGTCCGGGTCGCTCTGGACGTCGGGGATGTTGTAGAGATCTCTCGACTTCATCGGCCCTATTTTAATCAATGCCGAAGCGTCAGGGTGAGGCTCGCGCCGCTGCGGTACATGTCCAAGTGCTTGAGAAAGCTCATGCCGAGCAGGGTTATGGGCAGCTCGTCACGCTCGCTCAGCGTGGCCTCGACATCGTTGACCACGATGTCGCCGACCTGCACCGTGCCGAGCTGCACCAGCAGCGCCTCGCGTGCGCCGCTCGCCGTGAGGATCCGCACGCGGCGGGCACCGGAAAGGCTGACCCCGGCGCGGCGTGCGTCGCTCAGGTTCATGGCGATCGAGCTCGCTCCGGTGTCGACCAGGGCAGTCACCGGAATCCCGTTGATCGCCGCCGTCACGATGAAGTGGCCGCGCTCGTCAGCCTGCAAGACCAGGGTCGTCGCAGTCGACGAGCCGAGCGGCATGAGCCAGCGCCGGCCGTCGACTTCGATCAGCGCGCCGCCCGAGCCGAAGTCGATCAGCTTCACCCCTTCGGGCGACGTCTCTCCCGGGCGCAGCTTGCGCACCGCGCTGTTGTTCACGAGGACTTCCACGCCTGCGCCTTCGATCGACATCACGAGCACGCTGGTGGCGAGCGCCGCGCCCGGAATGGCGAGCGCCACGGCGACGAGCAGGCGCTTCAGGCCTGCCCCAGCGCGGAGCGAATCGATTTCGCTATGCCCGCGCCGTCGAGTCCGACGGAAACGAGCAGCCGCGCCGGGTCGCCGTGGTCGATGAACCGGTCGGGCAGGCCGAGGAGCACGACCCGCCGATCGATTCCCTGCTCGGCAAGCGATTCGCACACCGCGGAGCCGGCGCCGCCCATGACCTGGTGCTCCTCGACCGTGACCAGAAGCTCGTGGCGCCGGGCCAGCTCGCGCACCAGCTCGGCGTCGAGCGGCTTCACGAAGCGCATGTTGGCGACGGTGGCGTCGAGCGCCTCGCCCGCCTCCAGCGCGGCCTTCAGCATCGCACCGAACGCGAGGATGGCTATGCGTTTGCCCGTCCTTCTCACTTCTCCCTTTCCCACGGCAAGGCGGCTCATGTCGGCTTTCGCCTCGCCGAGCGCGGCGCCGCGCGGGTAGCGCACCGCGGCGGGCGTGCCGAGCTCGCTCCCGGTGTAAAGCATCTGCCGGCACTCGTCCGCGTCGGAAGGCGCCATCACGGTGAGGTTCGGCACGGTCCGCAGGTAGGCGAAATCGAACGCGCCGTTGTGCGTCGCCCCGTCGCCGCCGACCAGGCCGCCGCGGTCGAGCGCGAACAGCACCGGCAGGTTCTGGATCGCGACGTCGTGGATCAGCTGGTCGTAGCCGCGCTGCAGGAACGTGGAGTAGATCGCGAGCACCGGCCGCATCCCCTCGGCGGCGATGCCGGCGGCGAAGGTCACCGCGTGCTGCTCGGCGATGCCGACGTCGAAGTAGCGCTCCGGATAGAGCTCGGAGTAGCGCACCATGCCCGAGCCCTCGCGCATCGCCGGCGTAATGCCCACGACCCGCGGGTCGCGCGCCGCCATGTCGCACAGCCAGTCACCGAAGATCTGCGAATACGTCGGCTTCGCCCCGCTCACGCTCTTCAGGCCCTCGGCGGGATTGAACTTGCCCGGGCC
This sequence comes from Burkholderiales bacterium, assembly GCA_036406675.1. Taxonomy (GTDB): domain Bacteria; phylum Pseudomonadota; class Gammaproteobacteria; order Burkholderiales; family SG8-39; genus SCGC-AG-212-J23. The sequence goes on along the minus strand of DASXAO010000028.1, from coordinate 40,694 downwards.
GTGGTAGGCGATCGGATCGTCCTCCGCGAGCTTGTAGCCCTGCCCCTTGCGCGTGATCACGTGCAGGAACTGCGGCCCCTGCAGCTTGCGGATGTTCTGCAGCGTGGGAATCAGCGCGTCGAGATCGTGGCCGTCGATCGGTCCGATGTAGTTGAAGCCGAACTCCTCGAACAGCGTCGAGGGCGTCACCATGCCCTTCATGTGCTCCTCGGCGCGCCGCGCGAGCTCCCACACCCCAGGGACGCGCTTGAGCAGGTGCTCGCTCGCGCGCCGCGCGGTGGAGTAGATGCGCCCCGAGAGCAGGCGCGCGAGATAGTTCGTCAGCGCGCCCACCGGCGGCGAGATGGACATCTCGTTGTCGTTGAGGATGACGAGGAGGTCGACGTCCATGGCGCCGGCGTTGTTCATCGCCTCGTAGGCCATGCCGGCGGACATCGCGCCGTCGCCGATCACGGCGATGCAGCGGCGCTTCTCGTTCTTCAGCTTGGCGGCGACCGCCATGCCGAGGGCGGCGGAAATCGAGGTGGAGGAATGCGCGGTGCCGAAGGTGTCGTACTTCGACTCGACGCGGCGCGGAAACCCGGAGATGCCGTCGAGCATGCGCAGCCGCGCCATCGCTTCACGCCGCCCGGTAAGGATCTTGTGGGGGTAGGTCTGGTGGCCGACGTCCCAGACGATGCGGTCCTCCGGGGTGTCGAAGATGCAGTGCAGCGCGATCGTCAGCTCCACGGTGCCGAGATTCGAAGACAGGTGGCCGCCGGTCTTCGACACCGACTCGAGCACGTACGCGCGCAGCTCGTCGGCGAGCTGGCGCAGCTGCTTCCTGTCGAGCGAGCGCAGCTGCGCCGGGTCGTCGATGGTCTTCAGCAGCTCGTACATCGAGGCATTGTAGGCATCGTGGGGAAGCCCGCCGGTGATGGCATTCATGGCTAGAACTTTCGCAATACGATGAAGTCGGCGAGCTGCCCGAGACGGCGGGCGCGCTCGCCGACGGGCTCGAGCGCCGCGAGCGCCTCGCTGCGCAGCTCGCCTGCAAGCTCGCGCGCCCTCGTCAGTCCGAGCGTGGACACGTAGGTCGGCTTGCCCTGCTTCGAATCCTTGCCCGCGGTCTTGCCGAGCGTGCTCGTGCTCGCATCGTAGTCCAGCACATCGTCGACCACCTGGAAGGCAAGCCCCATGGCTTTTCCATAGCGATCCAGAGGCGCTTTGTGGCCTGGATCGATCCGCCCGCACGCCGCGCCAAGGGTGACGGCAGCCCGGATCAGCGCCCCGGTCTTGTGGATGTGCATGACCTCGAGCTCGGGCAGAGTGAGCGCCTTGCCGGTCGACTCGAGGTCGATCTGCTGGCCTCCGGCCATGCCGCGCGAGCCGGCAGCGAGCGCAAGGGTCTTGACCATGTCGAGCTGAACGCGCGGCTCGTCGGCGAGACGCTGGTCGGCGAGCAGCTGGAAGGCGAGCGACTGCAGGGCGTCGCCCACGAGGAGCGCCGTGGCCTCGTCGAACTCGACGTGGACGGTGGGCTTGCCGCGGCGCAGGACGTCGTCGTCCATGCAGGGCAGGTCATCGTGCACCAGCGAATACGCATGGATCAGCTCGACCGCGCAGGCCGCGAACTCGAGCCGCTCGGGCGGGGCGGCGGCGACCTCGCCCGCCGCGAACACGAGCAGGGGCCGCACCCGCTTGCCTCCCTCGAGGGTGGCATAGCGCATCGCCTCGTGGAGGCGCGCCGGCGCCATGTGCGGCGGCGGCAGCAGGCGCGCGAGCGCCGCTTCGGTGCGCGCCTGGATGTCGCCCATCCAGGCCTGGAAGTCACTCTCGATGATCTTCATCGGGTCCCGCTTGCGCAGCCGCGTCGGCGAGGGGCTTCAGCACCTCACCCTCGAGCACTTTGACTTGCTGCTGCGCCGCCTCCAGCTTCTGCTGGCAGAAGCGCGCCAGCTCGAGGCCGCGCCGGTGGACGGCGAGCGCTTCCTCAAGCGACAGCTCGCCGCCCTCCATTCGCGCCACGATTTTTTCCAGCTCGGCGAGCGCGCCCTCGAAGGAGGGCTCGCCTGAAGGCTTGCTCATCTTTTAGTAAAATACTGTTTTTCTAGGAGCTTTACAACGAATGTCGGACCTCGCGCGATGGCGGCAGATACGTCCGGCGAGCCCCCAGCTCCCGGTGTCGTGGTATTTCGACCCGGAGATCTTCGCCCTCGAAAAAAAGCTCCTGTTCGACGCCGGGGCGAACTATGTAGGCCACGAGCTGATGGTCCCCCAGCCCGGCGACTATCACACCCTCGCCTGGACCCAGAACGCCTGGATGCTCGTACGGAATACCGAGAATATTGAATTGCTTTCCAACGTGTGCCGCCACCGGCAGTCCATCATGCTGCGAGGCCGCGGCAACGCGGAGAACATCGTTTGCCCGCTGCACCGCTGGACCTACGACCTGAAGGGCGAGCTTCTCGGGGCGCCGCATTTCGCCGAAAGCCCCTGCGTCAAGCTGCGCTCGAAGCCGCTCTCGAGCTGGAACGGGCTCCTCTTCACCGGCCCGCGCGACCCGCGCCGCGACCTCGCAAAGGTCACCACGATGGCCGACTGGGACTTCAGCGGCTACGTCCTCGATTCGGTGCGCGTCGACGAGTACAACATCAACTGGAAGACCTTCGTCGAGACCTACCTCGAGGTCTATCACGTCGACCCGTTCCATCCCGGGCTCGGCAACTTCACCGACTGCAACAACTTTACCGTCGACTACGGCGAGGAGTATTCGGTACAGGTCGTCGCGGCCAAGGCCGGACTGCAGCGCCCCGGCACTCCGGTCTACAAGCGCTGGCAGGAGATGTGCCTCAAGCAGCTCGACGGCCGGGAGCCGAAGCACGGCGCGCTCTGGGCCTCGTACTTCCCCGGACTCACCTTCGAGTGGTATCCGAACGTGCTGGTGGTGTCGCACCTCATCCCGCGCGCGCCGAACCGCACCACCAACGTGGTGGAGTTCTATTACCCGGAAGAGATCGTCCTCTTCGAGCGCGAATTCATCGAGGCGCAGCAGGCGGCATATGTCGAGACCGCGATCGAAGACAACGAGATCTGCGAGCGCCTCGACGCCGGCCGCCGTGCCCTCTACGAGCAGGGCCTGGACGACGCCGGCCCCTACCAGTCACCCATGGAAGACGCCGAGGTGCACTTCCACGAGTGGCTGCACCGCAAGCTGGGCAAATAAAGGGGTCAGAGCAATTTTCCCGTAACACATTCACCGGTAACGCCTGGATCGTATTACAGGAAAATTGCTCTGACCCCTTTATTTATGCCGACGACCCTCGTCAGCACCGCCGAGCTCGCTGGCCACCCAGAGTGGCGCCTCTTCGATTGCCGCCACGATCTCGCCAAGCCTGCGCTCGGCGAAGAGCAGTATCGCGAGGCGCACATTCCGGGGGCGCTCTTCGCCGATCTCGATCGCGACCTCTCGGCGCCCAAGACCGGCCGCAACGGCCGGCATCCGCTTCCCGAACCGGAAGTCTTCGCCGCTTGGTTGGGAAGTCAGGGGATAAAACCCGCTGATCAGGTGGTGTGCTACGACGGGGGAAACGGCGCCATGGCGGCACGGCTGTGGTGGATGCTGCGCTGGATCGGTCACGAGGCCGCGGCAGTGCTCGACGGCGGATGCGCCAAATGGTTGGCGGAAAAACGCCCTGTCACAGCTGAGGTGCCCCGCTTCAAGGCTTCGAACTATTCCTGTCATTTGAAAACGCACGTCGCCGTGGACGTGAATGACGTCGCGCGGCACGGCGGCGGAATGCTGTTGCTCGATGCGCGCGCGCCGGTGCGCTATCGCGGCGAGCGGGAGCCGATCGATCCCGTGGCCGGGCGCATCCCCGGGGCGAGGAACCGCTTCAACCTGGACAACGTCTCGCCGCAGGGGACGTTCAAAAGTCCCGATCAGCTGAAGCGGGAATTCCAGGCGGTGCTCGGAGATCGCGCGCCCTCCGAAGCGGTGCACTACTGCGGTTCAGGCGTGGCGGCGTGCCATAACCTCCTCGCGATGGAAGTGGCCGGCCTGCCGGGCGGCAGGCTCTTCGCCGGGTCGTGGAGCGAGTGGAGCGCCGATCCGAAGCGGCCCGTGGAAAAAGGGCCGGCCTAGCCGCTTGCTGGCCGACGCGCTTCTCGTCGTCCATTTCGTCATCGTCGCGTTCATCGTCGGCGGCCTCCTGCTGGTGTGGCTCGGCGCCGCGCTCGGCTGGCAGTGGACCCGGAACCCATGGTTTCGCTATCTGCACCTCGGCGCCATCGCGTTCGTCGCCGCGGAGGCGCTCGCGGGCGTCGCCTGCCCCCTCACGGTGTGGGAAGACGCGCTGCGCGGCGGCCTGCAACCGGGGTCGTTCGTCGGCCGCTGGGTGCAGCGGCTGCTCTACTACCAGGCGCCGGAATGGGTATTTAGCGTCGCCTACGTCCTCTGGACGGCGGCTACGCTGCTAACGCTGTGGCTCGCTCCGCCCAGGCGAAGAGTTGCCTGAACACTTCCTCGCGGATGTGCGGCCGCGACAGTATCAGGTCGTGCAGCGCGCCCGGAAACGCCATCACGGTGATGTCCTCGCCCAGAGTGCGCGACCACCTCGCGATGTGGCGCCAGTCGAGCACGATGTCGGTGTCGTCCGAGTGCATGGAAAGCACCGGACATTGGATCGCGAGGCCGCGGTGCACGCGGGCGTGCGCATCCGTCATCGCGCCGAGCCAGCCGTAATACACCCCGAAGCCGAGCGGCGGCTTGAGGGCGAGGTCGAACTCCCATCCCTCGTCGAGCAGGCTCCTGACGTAGTCCTCGCGCAGCACCTTCTCGTCCTTGATGAAGGGGTAGAAGCGCCCGAGCGCGGCCGCGAGGTGCATCTGCGTGACCCTCCAGGCCGGCAGGCGCCAGTCGAGGAAAGCGCTGTTCAGCCACAGCGCGCGCACCGAGGCGCGCGTTTCTCCCTCGTTCGCATACAAGGCGCAGATCAGCGCGCCCATCGAGTGGCCGGCGAGCAGGACCGGCTCGCCGATCTCGGCGATCGCGGCGTCGAGATCGGCGTAGTACTCGGTGACGCTCTTGCAGAAGTTGGGATGCTGGGGCAGCTGCCGTTGGCCCGTCAGCGAGCGGCCGTATTTGCGCAGGTCGAGCGCGTAGAAGGCGTAGCCTTCCGCCGCGAAGCGCTCCGCCATGTGCCGCTGGAAGAAGTAGTCGGCGAAGCCGTGGACGTAGAGGACGGCGCCGCGCGGCGCCGCGCCTCCGGGCAAGCGCACCAGCGTGGCCGTGACCTCGCCGTCGTAATCGTCGGGGAAGCGAAGCTCGAGCGCCTCGAATCCCGGTAGCAGCCGGTCAGGCTGCCAGGTGCGAATGGCCGCCGCCTTCATGTCTTTGCAGCGCCCACTGGACATGCTCGCGGACGAGGGTCGAGGGATGGTTCGCGCGTGCATGGAGGGCGCCGACTACCTCGTCCGACGGAGGCGCGTTGCCGAGGCCCACGGCGAGGTTGCGGAGCCACCGCTCGTAGCCGATGCGGCGGATGGGCGAGCCCTGCAGGCGCTCCTCGAACTCGGCCTCGGTCCAGGCGAAGAGCTCCACCAGCGTGGCGCGGTCGAGGCCGTTGCGCGGCTTGAAGTCCTCCTCGGCGCCGGGCTGAGCGAAGCCGTTCCACGGGCAGACGAGCTGGCAGTCGTCGCAGCCGTAGACTCGATTGCCGATGAGGGGCCGCAGCTCCTCGGGAATCGCGCTCTTGTGCTCGATCGTGAGATAGGAGATGCAGCGGCGCGCGTCGAGCTGGTAGGGACCGCGGATGGCCTGGGTCGGGCACACGTCGATGCAGCGCTGGCAAGTTCCACATCGACTGGGCTGCTCCTCGTCCACTGGAAGCGGGAGATCGCAGTAGATCTCGCCGATGAAAAACCACGACCCCGCCTCGCGGTCGAGAAGCAGCGTGTGCTTGCCGCGCCAGCCGATGCCGGCGCGCGCCGCGAGCTCGACCTCGAGCACCGGCGCCGAATCGGTGAACACGCGGTAGCCGAAGGGCCCCGCCTCGGCCTCGATGCGCTCGCAGAGCTTCTGCAGGCGGGCACGCAGCACCTTGTGGTAGTCGCGCCCGCGGGCGTAGCGCGCGATGTACGCATGCCCGGGTTGTAACTCGTCCTCCACGCTCGCCGGGACGTCGGAGAGATAGTCCATCCGGCACGAGATCACGCGCAGCGTGCCGGGCTTGAGCTCGGCCGGCCGCGCCCGGAGCGCCCCGTGGCGCGCCATATACTCCATCTCGCCATGCCAGCCCCGATCGAGCCATTCGATGAGCCGCGGCTCGGCCGCGGAGAGATCCGCATGCGCGATGCCCACGCCCTGGAATCCCAGGTCGCGGCCCCACTCCTTGATGCGCTGCGCGAAGGCTCGGCTTTCCATGTCGCTCGATCTTAAGTTGCCCGACCCGGGGGCCACCGAGGCATTTGGCCACGCCTTGGCTGCAGGCGCGAAAGCAGGCCGCGTGCTGCACCTGCGCGGCGACCTCGGCGCCGGAAAAACAACCGTAGTCCGAGGGCTCCTGCGTGGCCTCGGACACGCCGGCCGGGTCAAGAGTCCGACCTACACTCTGGTTGAACCTTACGAGCTTTCGAGCTTACACTTCTATCACTTTGATTTCTATCGCTTGAAGAACCAAGAAGAATGGGAACAGGCGGGTTTTCGGGATTACTTCGACGGCCGCGCGATGTGCGCGGTCGAGTGGCCGGAGCGCGCGCATGGCCTGCTCGCGCCGCCGGATCTGGAGATCGAGCTGCGCTTCGAGAGCGACCGCAGGCGCGCCCGGGTCGAGCCGCGCAGCGCGGCTGGCGTTGGCTGGCTCTCGTCGTTGCGCTCCTCGCCCTGAGCGATGCGCACGCGCAGATCCTGTCGAGCCGCATCTGGCCCGCGCGCGACTACACCCGCCTCACGCTCGAATCGAAGTCCGCGATCAAGCACAGCCTGTTCAGCGTCAAGGATCCCGAGCGGCTGGTGCTCGATCTCGAGACCGACGAGCTCGCTCCGGCGCTCACCGAGCTGCAGGGCAAGGTGGCGCCGGAGGATCCGTACATCAAGGGCCTGAGGGTCGCGCGCAACCGCCCGGGGGTGATCCGCCTGGTGCTCGATCTCAAGGCAGACGTGAAGCCGCAGCTCTTCGACCTGCCGCCGGTCGCCGAGTACGGCCACCGGCTGGTGCTCGACATCTATCCCGCGGTGCCGGTCGATCCGCTCGCCGCGCTGCTCGAGGAGAGCAGCAAGGCGCAGGACGAAAAGGCGAAGCCGCCGGGCAGCGTGGCGCGCCTCGCCACGATCGTGATCGACGCGGGGCACGGCGGCGAGGACCCCGGCGCGCTCGGGCGCCACGGCTCGCGCGAGAAGGACATCACTCTCGGTATCGCACGCCGCCTGAAGGCGCTGGTGGACGCCGAGCCGAACATGCGCGCCCTGCTCACGCGGGACGGGGACTATTTCCTGCCGCTCGCCGTACGCGTGGACAAAGCGCGCAAGGTCAAGGCCGATCTTTTCGTTTCCATCCACGCCGATTCGTTCGTCCGGCGCGACGCGCGCGGCTCCTCGGTGTTCGCCCTGTCCGACCGGCGCGCCACATCCGAGATGGCGCGCATCCTGGCGAAGCAGGAGAACGACTCCGACCTCATCGGCGGCGCCGGCCTCGACGGCAAGGACGACTACGTGAAGCGCACGATCATCGATCTGTGGCAGACCGGCACCATCGACCACAGCCTGCGCCTGGGCGGCTCGGTGCTGAAGCGCCTGGGCACGGTGAACACGCTGCACAAGCCCCAAGTCGAGCAGGCGAGCTTCAAGGTGCTGACGGCACCGAACATTCCGTCGATCCTGGTGGAGACCGCGTTCATCTCCAATCCCGAGGAGGAGAAGCGGCTGAACGACGAGGATTACCAGGACAAGCTCGCGCAGGCCGTGCTCGACGGCATCCGCGACTACTTCGCCAAGCATCCGCCCCGCCCGGCTTCACCCCTCGCGCTGAACTGACCTCGCTTTCATCCAGGCGACGAGCCCGGGCGAAACCGACAGCGCCACGATCGCCAGGATCACGATCGTCAGGTTGTTGCGGATCAGCGGGATGTTGCCGAAGAAGTAGCCCGCGGTGCAGAGCGACCCGACCCAGATCACCGCCCCCGCAACGCAGAACGCGAGATAGCGCAGGTAGGGCATGTTGCCCAGGCCCGCCACGAACGGCACGTAGGTGCGCACGATTGGCACGAAGCGCGCGAGGATGATGGTCTTGCCGCCGTGGCGCTCGTAGAACTCGTGCGTGCGCTGCAAATACGCCGGATTGATCCAGCGGCCGAAAAGCCGCAGGCCGGCCCAGCGCCCGATCCAATAGTTGGAATTGTCTCCGCAGAGCGCAGCGGCGATGAGCGTGGCGATGACCGCGAGCAGGCTCATCTCGCCCAGCGCGGCCAGCGTCCCAGCGACGAAGAGGAGCGAATCGCCCGGCAGGAACGGCGTGATCACGAGCCCGGTCTCGCAGAACACGATGACGAAAAGCAGCCCGTACACCCACAAGCCGTGCTGCCTTACGAACTCGCCCAGGTGCACATCGAGGTGCACCACGAGATCCCACAGGAAAGCGAGAAGCTCCATCGGCCGATTGTATAATCGGCGCGCTTTCCCGCTCGCGCGCCTTTCCGAGAAATGACTTCCGCCGTCCTCACCAATCCGAGCGTCGAACGCGTGCGAGCGGCGCTCGAGCGCGCGGGGATGGCGGCCGATATCGTCGAGCTTCCCGGCGCCGCGCGCACCGCCAAGGCGGCGGCCGACTTTCTCGGCTGCCGGGTGGCGCAGATCGCCAATTCGCTCGTGTTCCGCGCCCAAGCGAGCGACACCGCCGTGCTCGTCATGTCCTCCGGTGCATGCCGCGTCGACGTGGCGCGGCTGGCGCAGGTCGCCGGCGAGCCGATCGCGAAGGCCGACGCCGACTTCGTGAGACGGCACACCGGTTTCGCGATCGGCGGGGTCGCGCCGGTGGGGCACGGCCTTTCCAAGGTGTTCGTGGAAAAGGCGCTCGCGGCGCACGACGAGCTCTGGGCCGCCGCGGGCCACCCGCACACCGTTTTCCGGGTCAGCTACCGCGAGCTCCTGAGCATCACCGGCGGCCGGGAAGCCGAGCTCGCGGCATGAACTCGATCCGGGTGCTGCCGGAGCTGCTGGTGAGCCAGATCGCGGCCGGCGAAGTTGTGGAGCGTCCCGCCTCGGTGCTGAAGGAGCTGATCGAGAACGCGATCGACGCCGGCGCGAGCGCGATCACCGTCTCGCTCGACGAAGGCGGAATGCGGCGCGTTCAAGTCGAGGACGACGGCGAGGGCATCGCCGGCGACGACCTGCCGCTCGCGCTGGCGCGGCACGCCACGAGCAAGATCTCGAGCCTCGCCGACCTCGAAGGCGTCGCCACGATGGGTTTCCGCGGAGAGGCGCTCGCCTCGATCGCGTCGGTTTCCCGCCTGTCGATCGCGAGCCGGACCGGCCTGGCCGCGCACGGGGCCTCGGTCAGCGCGGAAGGCGCGCAGGTCGGCGAAGTCTCTCCGGCGGCGCGCGCGCAGGGCACGACCGTTTCCGTCGCGGACCTCTATTTCAACACGCCGGCGCGGCGCAAGTTCCTGCGCACCGAGGCGACCGAGCTCGCGCATTGCGACGAGGCCTTCAGGCGAGTCGCGCTCGCGCATTGCGACGTCGCCTTCACCCTGAAGCACAACGGCAGGGTCAGCCGGCACCTCCGGTCTCAGGCGCTGGCCGAGCGCGCAGCGCTGCTGCTCGGCGACGATCTCGTCGCGGCGAGCGTGCCGATCGAGGCGCGCGGCGGCGCTCTCGCGCTGACCGGGCTCGCCGGGCTGCCGCAGGCGGCTAAGCCTCGCGCCGACGCCCAGTACTTCTTCGTCAACGGCCGGTTCGTCCGCGACCGGGTGCTCGCGCACGCGGCGCGCGAGGCTTACTCCCAGCTCCTGCACGGCGACCGCCAGCCGGCCTACGTGCTCTACCTCGAGCTCGATCCGCGCGCCGTGGACGTCAACGTGCATCCGGCCAAGACCGAAGTGCGGTTCCGCGATTCGCGCGCCGTGCACCAGTTCGTGAAGCACGCGCTCGAGCGGGCACTGTCCCCCAGCGCGGCCGAAGCGCCGGTCAGCTATGCGAGCATTTCTGCTCCTGCATTCACCGCGGGACAGCAGCAGTCCTTCGGACTCGCCCAGCCGGTTGCCGCCTACCAGGCGTTCGTGAGCTCGGCGCTTCCGGCCGAACTGCCGCAGGCCGAGAAGGCGCCGCCGCTCGGCTACGCCCTCGCCCAGCTCCACGGCGTGTATATCCTGGCGCAGAACGAGGCCGGGCTGGTGCTGGTGGACATGCACGCGGCGCACGAGCGCATCGTGATGGAGAAGCTCAAGCGCAACCTCGACGCCGGAGCGGTGCAGCGCCAGGCGCTGCTCGTGCCCGCGGTGCTCTCGGCCGAGGCGCTCGACATCGCCACCGCCGAGGAGAACCGCGAGGTGCTCGAGCGCATCGGCCTCGAGGTCGCCGCGTCCGGACCGAACGAGCTTTCGGTGCGCGCGGCGCCGGCGGCGCTCGCGGCGGGCGACATCCCGGCGCTCACGCGAGACGTGCTGCGCGAGATCCGCGAGTTCGGCGGCAGCGAAGCGCTCAACGCCCGACAGAACGAGCTGCTCGCCACGATGGCCTGCCATGCGGCGGTGCGGGCGAACCGCGCGCTGACGGTTGCCGAGATGAACGCGTTGCTCCGCGAGATGGAGGAGACCGAGCGCTCCGGCAGCTGCAACCACGGGCGTCCCACGTGGTACCAGCTGACCCTCGCGGACCTGGACAAGCTCTTCCTGCGGGGACGCTGATGGACAAGGTGATGATCATCACGGGAGGCGGCCGCGGCATCGGCGCCGAGACTGCCAAGCTCGCCGCCAGGCAGGGCTACGCGGTATGCGTGAACTATCTGAAGGACGCGAAGGCAGCTGAAAGCCTCTTAGGCGAACTTTCCATTGGAAAGAAAGCCATTGCCGTCGCCGGAGATGTCTCCAGGGAAGAAGACGTGCTGAAGATCTTCGCCGAGACCGACAGGGCGCTCGGCCGCGTCACGGCGCTGGTCAACAACGCCGGCATCGTCGACCGCTCGCAGCGCGTGGAGGCGATCACCGCGGCACGCCTGGCGCGCATGTTCGCAATCAACGTCACGGGCAGCTTCCTGTGCGCGCGCGAGGCGGTGAAGCGCATGTCGACGAAGCGCGGCGGCAAGGGTGGCGCGATCGTCAACGTCTCCTCGGCGGCGGCGAAGCTCGGCAGCCCGGGCGACTACGTCGACTATGCCGCGTCGAAGGCGGCGATCGAGACCTTCACCGTCGGGCTCGCCAAGGAAGTGGGCGGCGAGGGCATCCGCGTGAACTGCGTGCGGCCGGGCGTGATCCGCACCGACATTCACCTGGTGAGCGGCGACCCCTCGCGCGTCGAGCGCATCGGCGGCGCCGCGCCGCTCGGGCGCCCAGGCGAGCCCGAGGAGGTCGCGCGCGCCATCCTCTTCCTTGCCTCGGACGAGGCGTCCTACACGACCGGCTCGGTCCTCGATGTGACCGGCGGCCGCTAGCGCCTTGCCGACGGCGTTCGCCCTGCTCGGGCCGACGGCGAGCGGCAAGAGCGCCCTCGCCCTGCGCCTCGCCGAGCGCTTCCCGATCGAGATCGTCTCGGTCGACTCGGCTCAGGTCTACCGCGGCATGGACATCGGCACGGCGAAGCCCGGTGCCGCCGAGCGCGCCCGCGTGCCGCATCACCTGATCGACCTGGTCGCCCCGGACCAGCGCTATTCCGCGGGCCAATTCCGCAGCGACGCAATCCGCGTTATTGATGAGATCCTCCAAAAAAGGAAAATCCCACTGCTGGTTGGCGGGACGATGCTCTATTACCGCAGCCTGGTTGCCGGCCTGGACGCGCTGCCTGCTGCGAACCAGAGAACCAGGAAGGCGATTAGCGAGGAAGCGCAAAAGCGCGGCTGGCCGGCGCTCCATGCCGAGCTCGCGAAAATCGACCCTGCGGCGGCTGCGCGCATCATGCCGAACGATGCGCAACGCATTCAACGCGCGCTCGAGGTGTATCGAATTTCCGGCAGTCCCATCTCCGCGCTCCAGCGCGGCGCGAACGAGCCGCTGCCGTTCTCGCTCCGGGGCTACGCGCTGGTGCCCGAGCGCGCGGAGCTGCACCGGAGCATCGAGCAGCGCTTCGACGCCATGCTCCGCGCCGGCCTCGTCGAAGAGCTCAAGGAGCTCAGGAAGAGATACCGGCTGGACGCCGACCTGCCGAGCATGCGCGCGGTCGGCTACCGCCAGGCCTGGTCGCTCCTCGAAGGCCTGATCGACGAGAAAGCGCTGCGCGAGCAGGGCATCGCCGCCACGCGCCAGCTCGCCAAGCGCCAGGTCACCTGGCTGCGCAGCCTGCCGGGGCTCGAGCCGGCGTCGAATCTGGAAGCCGCGCTTACTCGGGCTTGATCCCGACTTCGTTGACGACCCGGCGGAACACCTCCGCCTGCTCCTTGACGAAGGCGGCGAGCTCTTCGGGCGTCGAGGCGCGCGGCTCGAACGCGAGCTTCTGGAACGCTTCGCGCACGTCGGGCCGCTTCAGCACCACGCCGAGCTCGCGCGAGACTCGGGCGACGATTTCCTTCGGCATGTGCGCCGGGCCGAACACGCCGCCCCAAGGCGTGATCGACAAAGGATGCAGCCCGGCCTCTGTGAACGTCGGCGCCTCCGGTAGCAGCGGGTTGCGAGTCGGCAGAAGCGTCGCCAGCACCTTGAGCTTGCCTTCCTTCACGTGCGGTGCGGCGGTTCCCGGCGTGGCGATGGCGAACTGCACCCGCCCGCCCAGGAGGTCGATCGACAGCGGCCCGTCCCCTTTGTATGGGACGTGCACGACGTTGAGCTTTTCCTGCTGCACGAGCTGCGCGGTGGCGAGCATGCTGGTGCTGTTGCCGCTGCCGTAGTTCAGCTTGCCCGGATTGGCGCGGATGTAGGCGAGGAGCTCGGCCATATTGTTCGCCGGCACGCTCGGGTGGCAAAAAATGAAGAAGCCGAATTGCCCGACGAGCGACACGGGCGTGAAATCGGCGAGCGGATCGTAAGGCGGGTTCTTGCGCACCGCCGGCAGCCAGGAGAAAGCGGTGTTGGTGGCATAGAACAGCGTGTAGCCGTCGGGCGCCGCCTTCATCGCCGCCTCGGCCGCGATCGCGCCGTCGGCGCCGGGCTTGGTCTCGATCACCACCGGCTGGCCGAGCGCCAGGCCGAGCGGCTGGGCGTAAATGCGCGCGCCGAGCTCGGCCGCGCCTCCGGGCGGGAAAGGCACGATGAGGCGGATCGGCTTGTTGGGATACTGGGCGGCAGCGGCTCCCGCGAAAAACACGGCCAACAGGGCGGCAAGGATTCTCGTCATGGTTTTCACTCCGGTTCGACACCCGCCGCGCGCAGCGTGCGGCGGTAGTTTTCCATTTGTTCCTTCACGAATGCCGCAAGCTGCTCGGGCGACGAGGGGCTGAGCGCGAAAGCCTGCCGCTCCATCGCCGCCTGCACGTCCGCGCGCGCCATCGCGGCGCCGAATTCGCGATTGAGCCGCGCGACCACTTCGCGCGGCATTTTGGCGGGACCGAAGAGCCCGGCCCACGAGGTGATCGAGAATTGCGGCATGCCGGCCTCCGCGATCGTCGGCACCTCGGGCATCAGGGTGCTCCTCTTCGGCAGCGTGGTCACCAGCGCGCGGAGCTTGCCTTCGCGGATGTGCGCGATGGAGGTTCCCGACGAGCAGATCATGAACTGCACGCGACCGGCGACGAGATCGGTGATTGCTTGCGGCTCGCCCTTGTAGGGCACGTGCACCAAGTCGATCTTGGCCTGCGAGGCGAAGAATGCGGTGGACACGATGCCGGTGGTGTTGCCCGTCGCGTAGTTGAGCTTCGCCGGGTTGGCGCGCGCGAACTGGATGAGTTCGCCGAGCGTGCGCGCCGGCACGCTCGGATGCAAAAGGATGAAGAAGGTATAGCGGCCGACGTCGGTGATCGGCGTGAAGTCGGCCACCGGGTCGTAGGGCGGGCTCTTCTTCATCGCCGGCACTGCCGACATGGGGCTATTCGTCGCCATGAGCAGCGTGTAGCCGTCCGCGGGCGCCTTGGCCACCTCGGAGGCCGCGATCGCGCCGTCGGCGCCGGCCCTGTTGTCGACGATCAGCGGCTGGCCGATCGACTGTGATACGGAGTTCGCCAGGATGCGCGTGACGGTGTCGGTCGACGACCCGGCGGGAAACGGAACCACGACGCGCAGCGGCTTTCCGGGGAATTGCGCGGCAGCCGGCAGCGGCGCCGCAACAACCGCCATCAACGTCGCGACGGCGAGCGTCTTAAGCACGAGTCCTCCTCACTCATTCTTATAGACCCCTCGAATATTAAGCGCCGCGAGGCAAATCTGCAGCCCTACCAGCGCCCAGGCGTGGTCGTGGAGCCCCCACAGTACCCAAAGCGCGTTCCCTGAAAGGAAGCACCAGAAGCCGACGGCGCGCTTGTGAGCGGAGCGCGAGGCGATCAGGTACGCCGCCGCGACCGTGACGATCATGGCCGGCCATTGCAGAAGGTCGAGGTGGTCCATGGCAAGCGTAGGACCCTAGAATGAGGCTCTCGTTCAGGAGGCGGCATGCAGATCGGAATCATCGGCCTGGGCAGGATGGGCGCCGGCATGGCGCGCCGCCTCGCGCGCGGGCGCGTGCAGGTGTTCTGCTACGACCAGGCCGAGGCGCCTCGCGCCGCGGTGGCCGCGGAGCCGGGCATCGAGTGCGTGGAGAACCTCGCGGCGCTGTGCGCGCGCATGGAGGGCGAGCGGGTGATCGTGCTTTCGCTTCCCGCCGGAGACGCCGTCGAGGACACGATCCGCAGCCTCGTGCCGCTCATCGCCACCGGCGACACGCTGATCGACGGCGGCAACAGCTACTACCGCGACTCCATGCGCCGCGCGCTCGCGCTGTCGCAGCAGGGCCTGCGCTACATCGACGCCGGCGTCTCGGGCGGCGTGCACGGGCTCGAGCAGGGCTACTGTCTGATGCTCGGCGGCACGCCGAAATCGATCGAGCTCTTCCAACCCTTCGCGCGCCTGCTCGCACCCGGCCCTGACGTCGGCTGGCTGCACTGCGGGCCGAGCGGCGCCGGCCACTTCGCCAAGATGATCCACAACGGCATCGAGTACGGGATCATGCAGTCGTTCGCAGAGGGCTTCGCGCTGCTTGCGGCGCGCCCCGAGCTCGACATCGACGCGGCGCGCCTCGCCGAGACCTGGCGTCACGGCAGCGTGGTGCGCTCCTGGCTGCTCGACCTCTGCGCCGGGATCCTCGCGCGCGGCGAGGAATTCGCGCGCGTGGCGCCGGTGGTCGCCGACTCGGGCGAGGGGCGCTGGACCGCGCTCGAGTCGATCGAGCTCGGCGTGCCGGCGCCGGTGATCACGCTCGCGCTCATGAACCGCTTCTCGAGCCAGGGCGGCTCGAGCTACGCGCGCAAGCTCCTCGCGATGATGCGCGCAGGCTTCGGGGGACACGCGGTCCAGAAGTCGCCATGATCGCGGTCGTCATGGGCGTCTCGGGCGCGGGCAAGAGCGCCATCGGCGCCGCGCTTGCCGACGAGCTCGGCTGGCGCTTCATCGACGCGGACGACTATCACCCGGAGGCGAACGTCGCGAAGATGGCGGCGGGCCAGCCGCTCGACGACGCCGACCGCTGGCCGTGGCTCGATCGTCTCAATGCCGTAATGAAAGAAGAAAAGAAGGCCGTAGTGGCCTGCTCCGCGCTCAAGGAGAGCTACCGTCGACGCCTGGCCCGAGGCATCGACTGCATCGAGTGGGTCTGGCTCAGGGGCGATTTCCAGCTCATCCAATCTCGCCTCTTGAACCGCCAACACCGCTACATGCCGGCTTCGCTGCTCGAGAGCCAGTTCGCTGCGCTCGAGCCGCCGGCGCACGCAATCACCGTCGACGTGAGCGCAGACGTCGAAGCATGCGTGGCAGCCATCGCCACGCAGCTTCGACGCTAGCGCCTTTCTTATTCCCCTCCCGAGTTGTCGCGCAGGATTCCGAGCTCCGCCGCGCGGCCGACCGCAGCCGCTGCCGTATTCACGGCAAGCTTCCGGTACGTGTTCTTGATGTGGGAGCCGACCGTGTGGACCGAAATCCCCAGACGCCGGGCGATGCCCGCGTACTGCAGGCCGCGCGAGAGCAGGTACACCACGTCCATTTCCCTGGAAGTGAGCATTGGTGCCCCCTTGCTCCTAATTGCCGATGTGGACCTGGTAGCGCGCGCCATTGGAGAACGTGCACGTGCCGGCACCCTGGTATGGCGTGTTCATCTGGTATTCGCAGCTCATGTATGAACCGCCCTGGCCGTAAGCGCTCGCGATGCCCTTTCGTTCGTCGCCGGAGACGCGGGTCGCTTCCCCGCTAAGGATCTCGCCGCGGTAGTCGAGAACGAAGCGTCCTTTTCCGCTCATCATGTTGGTCACCGTCCCCGATACGACACCGGTTTGCGTCGCGATGTCGTTCGACGGATAGAGACGTGCTTGCAGCGTGGCGGATGTAGAACCTTTAGACGGCGCGGCAGCCGGCGCGGAAGCTGGCGGCACAGTCGGCCCGGGCTGGCTGATACCGGGACCCCAGGCGGCCCCGGGAGCCCACGCCGGATAACCGTCCGGGCCCACCGGAATGACATAGCAGCCGGAAATGCAAAGCGAAGAAACGCCTGCCGCGCACAAGCTCTTTACGTACGACATAGACCCTCCTTGAGATGAACGGGACCCCCTGTCCCGGCTAGCTCATCCTCGGTGGCGCGGGGTTTCCGCTGCCTCACGCTTCGCTTACAGATGGCGTACAGTGGAGCCCGCCGACGCACCCCCTTGGGGAGGGGACGCCTAACCACATGCCGGAAAACGCTTTTCCGGATGCTCTACCGGCCGAATTCCGGCTGCACTGGTACGTGCTCGAGCGCGTGCTTGGGCAAGGGGGCTTCGGCATCACCTACCTCGCCCGCGACACCAACCTCGATCAGCGAGTCGCGATCAAGGAGTACCTGCCGGTCGACGTCGCGACGCGCAGGTCCGATGGCACCGTTCGCGCGCGCACCGTGGAGCAAGACGAGCGCTACCGCGGCGGCCTGGACCGGTTCATCCGCGAAGCGCGCACCCTAGCCCGGTTCGATCACCCGAATATCGTGAGGGTGCACTCGGTGTTCGAGTTCAACGGCACCGCGTACATGGTGATGCGTTTCGAGGAGGGTGAAACGCTCGCCGCCCTGCTGGAGCGGCGGCACGTGCTTTCGGAGGGCGAGCTGCTGCGCGTGCTGATGCCCATCGTCGAAGGGCTCGAGCTGGTGCACAAAGCCGGCTTCATCCATCGCGATATCAAGCCGGACAACATCCTGATCCGTCCCGACGGCAGCTCGGTGCTGCTCGACTTCGGCTCGGCGCGCCAGGCCTCGGGCCAGTCGCGCACCGTCACGATCCTCGTGGCGCCGGGCTATGCGCCGTTCGAGCAGTACTACAGCGGAACGGAGAGTCTCGGGCCATGGACCGACATCTACGGTTTGGGCGCTACCTGCTATCGCGCGATCGCAGGCCGCCCTCCGCTCGATGCGATCGCTCGCAGCAAAGGCATTCTCGGCAGCACCAAGGAGATCCTGCTGCCCGCCAAGGTGGCCGGCGCAGGGCGCTATTCCGAGCACGTTCTGCGGGCGATCGACCACGCGCTCGAGTTCGCGGAGAAGGACCGGCCGCAATCCCTCGTCGACTGGATAAGGGAGCTGGCGGGTTCGCCGAAGGCTGCGACGCCCACCAATGTCTTTAAGCGCGACGCCGACGCTCCCGCCCGTGCGCCGGCCGGAGCGGGCCGCCGCGGGGCGCTGCTGTGGGCGAGTGCCGGCGCGGCGGCGGTCATCGTCGCGGCCGCGACCATTCCGTTGGTCGCTTCCTTGTGGCACCAGGCACCACAGGCGTCCCCCGAGCCGCCGCGTGCCGAGAAACCCGCCCCGGCGCCAAAGGATGAGCCCGGCGAAGCGCTGCGCCAGCGCCTCGAGACGGTGGAGAAGCAGCTCGCGGAAGAGCGAGCTCGCCGCGAAGAGGAAGCCAAGCGCCAAGCAGCGTATGACTTACGGATAAGCGAGACACGACCGAGGGGACAACCCAGCCCGCGTGCTCCCGAACCGAAACGAGCACAAAGTCAAGGCATTCCCAAAGCGGAAACAAAACGCTCGCAGGTGCCGCCGGAGTTGGCGCCCATTGCACGCCTCGAGCCGGCAAAACCAGAGCTATCGAAGCCTGAGCCTAAGCTCGAGCCGGTGAAGCCGGAACCACCCAAAGTGGAGGCACCGAAAGAGTCGCCCAAGGTCGAAGTCGCCAAGGTGGATCCCCTTGCCGTCGCCGACCGCGCTATCGCGCAAGCAAACTATGGCGAGGCAATCGCAGTGCTCAAACCGCTTGCCGACGATAACAATCCAAAAGCGCAAGTGAGGCTCGGCAAGCTGTACCTCGAAGGCCAGGGCGTCCCGCGCAATGAAACGGAAGCCTCGCGCCTCTTTCACAAGGCCGCCGAGCGCGGGGAGAACGAGGCGCGCCTCAGGCTCGGCGACATGTACGCGAATGGACGCGGCGTCCCGCAAAGCAATTTCCAGGCGTACGTCTGGTATGGGGCGGCGGCGCGCAACGGCAACGCGGCGGCAAAAGCAAATCAGGAGCGGGTCGGAGCGGCATTGCAGCCCATGGAGATACGCCAGGCCGGCAAGGTCATCGACTCGCTCGTCGCCGCGGCGGGCAAGCCGTGACGCGCCGGAGACGCGCGCAGGGTCGATCGATCGTTCTCCTGCTCGCCTTCTCCGCCTGCCTGGCGGCATGCGTGAGCGATGGCCAGAAGCACGCCGCAATCACGGAGGTGAACGATGTGTTCCGCCGCGATTACGAGCAGATTCTCAACGAGAAGGGGACCCGCACGTACCCCGTTGACCAGCCCAAGGCGTTTGCGGCCCTGCGCAATGCCTTGACCCGCCTCGGCATGCGAGTCGCGGACGAGTCTCCCGAGATCGGATACCTGAACGTCTCGGCACCGGCGCCCAATCCCCTCGATGCCAAGGAGTGGCGCGAAGCGGCCGATGCCGATCTTCCGAAGATGCGCGAGATCGCCGTCAAGCACGTCGGCCTAATCGGCAACATGCTGCGCTTCGAACCCGAGGGACTGGACATCGTGATCAACGCCACGGCGCTGCGCGCGGGGAGCGGGAGCGAGATCTCGCTCACGATGCGCATGCGCGAGACCGCCCCGCCGAAGTCGGGAATGCCGCGTCGCGAGTACCCGCCGCCCAGCGCCGTGAGGATGGGCCTCGACAAGATCTGGCGAGAGGTCGACCGGGAGCTGCGCCCGCTGCGCGCGGGATGATGTCAGAGCGCGGCGAACACCGCCTGGGTCTCGGCCGACGGGGCGCTTTTAAGCCGCGCCGCGAGCATGGTGCGAAGGCGCTCGTAGGTCGCTCGGCCCTCGGCCGCATCGCCCATGCGCTGATGCAATAGCATGAGGTTGCGGTACGCAGTCTCGAACAGCGGATCGGCCTCGATGCAGCGCAGGTAGCAGTCGACCGCCAGCTCGCCGCGCCCGGTTTCCTCCCAGCGGCGCGCAGTCCGCGTCAGGCAGCGCAGCAGGCGCGCGCGTAGCTGCTCCCGGCACGCAATGTACGCAGGCTGCTCGGACTCATCCGCCAGGAACGGCCCGCGGTAGAGCCAGAGCATCTTGTCGGTGAGCGGGCGCAGCATGGCGTCCGCCCCTTCCGAAGGCGGCAGGCGCAGCGTGTCGTCGAGCTCGGCCAGGACTTGCTCCAACGCCCAGGCATCGACCCAAATCAGGGCGCGATTCAGGCTCAGCCGCGAATCGCGCACGATGAGCGCGTCCTCGTCCCCAAGCAGCCGGCGCAGCCTATGCAGCGTCGCGGTAAACGAGTTGTACGCGTAGTCGGCATCGACGTGCGGCCAGAGGGCGTCCGCGATCTGGTCGGTGCGCACGTTTTCGCCGCCCAAAGCAATAAGCACCTTGAGCAGCTCGATCGGCCGTCCTGGTCCTTTGCCGGTGGCTTCCACGGGGGCGTTGCCGCGCGCGAGCTGGAACCTGCCGAGACCGCGCAGGCGGAACGGCCACGGCCAGGCATCGATCAGCAGCGCCGAGCCCACCGGCGTCAGGCGCCGCGAGCGCACCAGCGCCGCTGCGTATTCGCGCTCGACGCCATGGCGCAAGGCGAAAGCACACAACTCGGCGACCGCGGAAGGCCGCCAGCCCGGCACGTGGTCAAGGCCGTGCTGACGGCCGATCGCGAGCGCGGCTGCGACTTCGGCAGGAGCAGCCGCGTCGGCACGCCGCACCGCGGCTTCCGCCGTGGCCAGCCTGGCCGCAAAAAGCAGCACGGGGCTGCTCGACCGCTCGGCGAGAGGAATCGCTGCGCGCAGCTGCGCGTCATTTCCGCGCCAGTCGCCGGTTTCTCCCAAAAGTTGCGCCAACAGGACGCGCGCGAAGCACTCGAGCCATGGAATGCCGGTTTCCACACCCAAGGCCATCGCCGCCCTGGCCTCGCGCTGGCCGCCCGGCAGGTCGGCATCGAGGGTCAACAGCCACGCGCGCAAGTAATGCAACAGCGAGCGGTCCCCGCGCCTTAGAGGCGCCCCGCCTCCCTCGAGCGCATGGAGCTCGTTACGCGCGCGGTCCAAATCGCCGCCGGCGAGCGCGGCCGTAGCAGCAATCGCGTGCAGCCAGGCGGCGTAGGCGTGAAAACCTTCGGCCTGGGCTCCCGCCAGCGTCTCCGCCGCGATTGCAGCCGCTTCGTCGTTTCTGCCGCCCAGCAAGCGCGACAGACTCGCCGCAAGGCCAACAGCGGCCAGATTCTCCGGAGATCGCTCGGCAGCGCGCGCCCTGAGCTCGTCCAGCACCGTGTCAGCCGTCGCCAAATCACCGCGTACCAGCGCCGCGGCCGCCCGGTCCAGCGAGATATCTCCTCGCGCTTCGTTCGAAAGAATGGCTTCGAGTTCGGGATGGCCAGGGTCACGCAGCAACAAGGCCCGGACGAGCGTCGCGCTCGGCGCTGATCGCCCTTGCCCGTCGTGCTGCCTCAACAGCCCGGCGAGCGAGCCGATCCAAGGATCGAGCGCGGTGAGATCGTCGAACTCGAGGATGATCGAGTCGATGACCCCGCGGCAGCTTTCGAGCATCCCGCGCGCATCGCCGCCGCGCCGATAGGCCTCGAATGCCTGTTGGAAGAGACGCCGCGCCGCTCTCGGGCTAGCCTCGCTGCGGCAGAGGGCAAGTGCAAATTGCAGTCGCGGATCGGCGGCGAGGAGCTGCGGCGGCAGGAGCTCGAGCCACGCCGCCAGCGTTTCGCTGCGACCCTGTTCGAGCATCGCCGGCGCCTCTTCGGCCGCAATCGCGCCCACGCGCGCCCAATCGCCGCCCTCGATCAGGAGCGATACGGCGTCTTCCGTCTGGCCGGCATTGCTCAGAAGCATGGCGGCGCGGCGGAGCTGCGCCGGCGCCAGCGCTGCAGGCATGTCTTGTGCGGCCCGAGTGCGAAGGAAGTCGCGCAGCAGCGGATGAAACTGGTAGAGGCGTCCCGTCTCGGAGGGCACTTCCTTCACGAAGTAATCGTTCTGCGCGAGGCTGATCAGGACGCGCGCAGCCTTCGGCTCGCCGGAAAGCGCCTCGGCCACCGGCGCCGTCATGCGCGGCAGGCAGGCTATCTTGAGTAGAAACTCCCGGATCTTCGGCTCGAAGCGCTCGAAGATTTCCCCGGCGAGGTAGTCGAAGATCGTGCTGGGTGCGGCGTCTCCCGGAAACTCGGCGATACGCCCCAGGAGGCGGGTGTGCTCCAGCATGAGCACGATTCCCGCCGCCCACCCCTGGGTCCGGTCGTGAAGCTGCGCAAGCGCATCGGCCGCCAGGTCGTGGCCGCGCAGCTTGGCCACCTCGACCAGCTCGTCGGGCTCCAGTCGCAAGCCGTCTCCCCCCACGCTCACCATCTCCCCGGTGACGCGCAGACGAGCAAATGCCGGCGACGCCTCCTGGCGGCTCGTGATCATGAGCAAGCACTTCCTTGGTACCTGCGACACCGCCGCCTCGAGCACCATGTAAAGGGCGCTTTCCTGCGCTACCTCGTGCAGGTTGTCGACTACCAGCGCAAACGGCAGCTTGCTGAGCGAGAACAGCCGGCGGAAGAATCGACGCGAAAAAGACTTGATGTCGCCGGCGTACTGGGATCCGAAGCGGGGCAGCTCGGCGGCGCGAGCGCTATCCAGCTTTTGCGCGGCGTGGCGCAGGTAATGGAAGAACGTCGCAACGTCGACGTCGTCGGCATCGACGTGGTACCAGAGCGCGCGATATTGCCGCGCCTCGACGTAGCTTGCGGCGAGCGTGGTCTTGCCGGCGCCCGGCGGCCCCGAGATCCAGGCGCAGGTGCGGCCTGCGCTCCCATCGAGGCGCCCGAATAGCCGCTCACGCGGAACATGAGCGGCGATGACAGGCCGGGTCGTCTTGGCAAACGCGACTGCGGGCGGCTTGACGTCGGGCAGCTGACCCCCCTTTCCCTGATGCCGCACGGCGAGCATACCGGCAAACACGCGGGTTCGGCCTTACAGATGAACTACAGGAGCCTAGCGGCCGCGCGCCGTTCCCTCGCGCCGCGGATCGGCGCCCCCCCGCCAGCCACCCGGGACACGCTCCACCGCGTGCACGCCGCTCGTAAGGGGATTGGCCTCCACGGCGTGGCCGCGCGCCTCCAACGGGCCCTTCATCGCTTCGTAGAACGCTCCCGCTTCCAGGAGCGTCGGACCGTTGCGCGAGCCGAAGTTCGGCGCCGCGGCGGCCGCCTGGGCGTCAAACCGCCAATCGAGCATCGCAACCAGCGCCTTTGCGACGTAGTTGATGATGTTCGGCCCGCCCGGCGAGCCCACCGCCAGCCGGACGGCACCCTGGGAATCGAACACGATCGTCGGCGCCATGCTGCTGCGCGGACGCTTGCCGGGCGCGACCTCGTTGGCTGACCCCGGGACGAAATCGAAGTCGGTGAGCTCGTTGTTGAGAAGAAACCCGCGCACCATGATGCGGCTGCCGAAGGTCGCCTCGATGGTGGTGGTCATGGAAGCCACGTTGCCTTGCGCATCGACGATCGAGATGTGGCTCGTCCCCACTGCCTCGGTGTCGCCAGGAAGTGCGGTGCGCATCGAGCGCTCGCCGATCAGCTTGGCTCTCGCATCCAGATACTTCGGGTCCAGGAGACGCCCCACCGGGACGTTCTTGAAGGCGGGGTCGCCGAGATACTTCGCGCGATCGGCATAGGCCAGCCGCCCCGCCTCGGAGAAAAGGTGCACCGCGTCGACCGAAAGCGGCGGCGCGCGTGCGAAGTTCGTGCGCTGCAGGATGCCCAGCATCTGCAGCACCGCGACGCCCCCCGCGCTCGGCGGCGCCATCGAGCACACGCGCCATTCGCGGTAGGGCCCGCAGAGCGGCTCGCGCTCTAACGCGCGATAGGACGCCAGGTCCTGCTCGGTGAGGTCGCCGGGCTTCGCGTTCGAGCGGACCGCATGCACGATGTCCCGGGCGATTTCACCGCGGTAAAACGCATCGGCGCCTTGCTTGGCGATGGCACGCAGGGTTTCCGCGTATTGGCGATTGACGATGCTTGCGCCTACCGGCTTCGCCTTCCCATCTTCGTAAAAAATGCTTCGCGCCATGACATCCCTGGGAAGGAAGGTGTCACGGTCGAGCTGCCGCTGCAGGCGCGGCGAAAGCGCAAACCCGCCCTCCGCCGCGGCGATTGCCGGCTGAAACAGCTCGCCCCACGGCAGCTTGCCGTGCTTGGCATGCGCCATCTCGAGCATCCGCAATACACCGGGAACGCCGACCGAGCGCCCGCCGACCACGGCTTCGACGAACGTCATGGGGGTCTTGTCTTCCCTCAAGAAACGATCCGCTCGCGCTGCGGCGGGCGCAGTCTCGCGTCCGTCGTAGCTGCGCAGGGTCTTGTCGCTTTGCGACCAGTAGAGGAGAAACGCGCCGCCGCCTAGGCCGGAGGATTCCGGCTCGACCAGGCCGAGCACCATCTGCACCGCGATCGCGGCGTCGAGCGCCGAGCCGCCGCGCTCGAGCACGGCATAGCCCGCGTCGACCGCGAGCGGGTGGGCCGCCGCGACGACGAATTGCTTGCCGGTTTCCTGCCCGCCGAATTGCGCGCAGGAAGCGACGAATACAAGCAAGACCGCCGCAAGGGCGGCACGACAGCGCATATCAGGGTTTGAGCACCACTTTGCCGAACACCTCGCGCTCCTCGATCAGGCGGAAGGCCTCGTTGACCTCCGAGAGCGGCAGCGCCTTGTCGACGACGGGCTTGAGCTTTCCTTGGCGGATGAGGTCCAGGAGCGCGGCGAGGTCCTCGGGCATGAAGCTGTTCGACCCCAGCACCTGGATCTCGAACGACCAGACGTAGCGCAGGTCCTCCTTCGGGTCGAAGCCGGCGGTCGCGCCGCAGGTGAGCACCTTGCCGCGGCGGTGCACGGCTCTGAGCGAGGGCACCCAGGTGTCGCCGCCCGTGAAGTTGACCACCACGTCGACGCCGCCCTCGAATCTGCGCCGGTGCGGCTTGCCGTACTTCGCGTAGACCCACTTCACGAAATCTTCTTTCGTGTAGTCGATGACGTGGTCGGCGCCCATCTGCTTCAGGCGCTCGAGCTTCGCCGGCGAGCTGGCGCAGGCGATCACTTCGGCGCCGGCGAGCTTCGAGAGAAGCACGGCGGCGGTGCCTACGCCGCCCGACGCGCCGAGGACGACGATGCGGTCCTTCGGCCGGATCTGGCCGATGGTGTACATCATGCGGATCGCGGTGCCGTAGGCGACCGGCAGGCAGGCCGCCTCCTCGAAGCTCGCTTCGGCCGGCAAGCGCAGCAGGTGGGGCGCCGGCACCGCGCAGAGCTCCGCGAGGCCGCCCGGACGCACTTCGCCGACGAGCCCGCCCGGGCCGACCCGGTCGACCGGATCGATCATCACGCGCTCGCCGACTTTCCAGTCGCGCACATCGGGCCCGAGCGCGGCAATCTCGCCGGCAAAGTCGAGGCCCATGATCGCGGGCATCGGCACCTTGATACCCGGCATGCCGCGCCGCGTGAAGATGTCGTGGTAATTGAGCGTGCACGCGCGCACGCGCACCAAGACCTCGCCGGCGGCGGGCACAGGATCGGGGTAGTCGGTCTTGTACTGGATCGAGCCGGGGCCTCCATGCTCATAGATGACGGCTGCCTTCATTGATGCTCCTTAATGGCAATACTTTCCAATGCCTTGCGATCGACCTTGTTCGTGCCAGCCAACGGCAGCTCGGACACGAAGAAGACGCGCCGCGGATGCTGGTAAGCGGGCGCATTGGCGAGCACGAAGCGCTTGATCGCATCCTCGTCGGGGTGCGCGCCGGCCCGGGGCACCACAAAAGCGACCGGCTTGGTTCCCTTGATTTCGTCCGGCACGGGCACCACGCAGGCCTGCGCCACGTCGGGATGGCGCGCCAGCACCAGCTCCACCTCGCTCGGGAAAATGTTCTCGCCGCCGGAGACGAACATGTCGTCGGTGCGCCCGACGAACCAGTAGCAGCCGTCCTCGTCGCGCCGGAACACGTCGCCGGATTTGTACCAGCCCTCCGGCGTCAGCACGGCCGCCGTGCGCTCCGGGTCGTTCAGATACCCGAGCATCACCGCCGGCGTGCGCTGCCAGAGCTCGCCTTCGACGAGCTTCAGCTCAACCCCGGGCTGCGGCCACCCAAGGGCGGCGTCGGGCTTCGGCCTGCCGCCGGGATCCGGGCCGAATACGACGGGTCCTGCCTCCGTCGTGCCGTACACGTTCAGCACCCTGGCATTGGGAAACACATCGCCGATCTGCGCGCGCAAGCGTTCGCTCACCGGCGCCGACCCCATGCGGATCGCAGTGACGCTCGAAACGTCGGTCGATTCGAGGCGCGCGCGTTCCCGGAACATCATCGCAAGCATCGGCGGCACCGCGGTGAGCCAGGTGCAGGCAAAACGTTCGATGGCTTCGATGTAGCGGCGCGTCTCGAACTGCGGCAGGAGCACCACCGTCGCGCCCGCGGCGAGCGCGAACTTCAGCGTGCCGAGCCCGTTCATGTGGAAGAGCGGCGCCGCGATCAGCAGCCGATGCTGATCGTACGGGCCGCCCCGGAGGCGCATCCTGACCGCCCAAAGATGCCCCTCGTGGGTGAGCACCACGCCTTTCGGCCGGCCGCTCGAGCCGGACGTGTACAGAACCATCGCAGGCTCGCGGGGCGCGGGAACGACCGGCTTGAACGGCCCCGGATCCTGTAGCGCGTGCCAAGCCTCGCTCCCGAATTCGATGCCCGCCATTTCGGAAGGCAAGAGTGCGCGTCGGTCAGCGTCGTACAGAACAAGGCGTGGCGCGCAGTCCTCGAGCACCAGCTCGAGCGTCGCGCGCGGCAACTTGTGGCTCAACGGCACCGCGACGAGGCCCGCACGCATGATGCCGAGATAGGCGGCAACGAACTCCGCGCGGTTTGCCGAAACGATGGCGACGCGCTCGCCGCGCTCGAGACCCCGCGCGAGCAAGCCGCGCGCGACGGCGCGCGCCGATTGCTCGAGCGCGGCGTAGGAGAGCGTCACGGGATCCTGCCAGTCGCGGCAGTCGATGATCGCCGCCTTGGCAGGGTCGGCGGCCCGGAGAAGATCGCCGAGGTTCGCGGCATCCATCGGATGGAAATTGTCGGCAAAGGCCCCTACCATGTCCAGATGATGACCAAGGATGAACTGCAGGCGCGGCTCCGCGTAGCGAAACTCCACCAATGGCTCGGGCTCGAGGTGCTCGAGGCGAGCGAGGCCGGCATCACCGTCAAGGCGGCGTGGCGCGACGAATGGATCGTGAACCCCGCGCGCGGCTACACGCACGGTGGAATCCTTGCCACGCTCGTCGATGTCGTCGCCGACTACGCGCTCGCCGCCCACCTGGGCGGCCCCGCGCCCACCGTCGACCTGCGCGTGGACTACCACAAGGCCGCGCTGCAGGGGGACCTCACCGTAAAGGGACGGGTCGTGCGCCGCGGCGGCAGCTTCGCGTGCTGCGAGGCTCAGGTGTACGACAAGGATGGCGAGCTCGTAGCGAGCGGCCGCGGCACGTACGCTGTTCCCCAAAAGTAATACGACCGGCGTAATACGGACAAGGGCGACACATGAGGCAGTTAGTTGCGGTGCTGGTTGCGCTCTTCGCCGCGAGCGCGTTCGGCCAGGCCTTCCCGACCCGGCCGGTCACGATGATCGTGCCCTACGCGGCGGGCGGCTCGGCCGACGTGGTGGCGCGGCCGGTCGCCGCGGAAATGGGCAAGATCCTGGGCGAAAACGTCGTGGTCGAGCTGCGGCCCGGCGCCGGCGGGAACATCGGCGCCGAGTACGTCGCGCGCAGCGCGCGCGCCGATGGCTACACGATCCTCCTGGCCTCGCTGTCCCTCGCGACGAACGTGAGCCTCATGAAGCTCAGCTTCGATCCGCGCAAGGACCTCGCCGCCATCGGCGGCATCACCACCTTCCCGAACGTGCTCCTCGTCTCGAGCCAGGACCCGGCCCGAAGCCTCCAGGACATCGTTTCGCGCGCGCGCACGGACCCGGGGAAGCTCACTTACGGCTCATCCGGCCCGGGCACGAGCAGCCACCTCGCTGGCGAGCTTCTGAGCGTCGCGGCCGGCATCCAGCTCGTGCATGTGCCCTATAAAGGCAGCGGCGCGGTGTATCCGGACCTCATCGCACGCCGGGTGACCCTGCTTTTCGACCTCGCCGGCTCGGCCTCCGGCCATATCAAGGGCGGACAGGTCAAGGCCCTCGCCATGACGGGCAAGCGCCGCGCGAACGCCCTGCCCGACGTGCCGACCTTCATCGAAAGCGGCTTCCCGGGCTTCGAGTTCGGCGCCTGGCTCGGGCTGTTCGCGCCGAGCGAGACGCCAAAGGAGATCGTCGGGCGCCTCGAACAGGCGGTGCTGAGAAGCATCGAAACCCCCGAGATGAAGAATCGCCTGTCGCAGCTGGGCGGCGAGCCCATCCCCGCCCGGGCCGCGGAGTTCTGGAAATTCTTCAACGACGACGTCGAGCGCTACGCCCGCCTCGTGCGCGAAGGAAAGGTGAAGCCGATTCAGTAGCCCGGACGGCTAGCGGCGGCGCTTGCGCGTGGCCTTGCGGGTCGGCGCCTGCGCCTGCGCGATCTCCTCGCCGCTGCGCCCCTCCAGCTTGGGCTCGATGTTGTCCCGGATCCACTTCGCGTCCCACCACTCGACCGGCAGGACCGCGACGCCGTCCAGATAGACGCCGAAGTGCAGATGGTCGCCGCCGGCGAGGCCGGTCTCGCCCGTCTTGCCGAGGATCTGCCTCTGCTTGACCGAGTCGCCTTCCTTCACGTCGATGGCGCTCAGGTGGCTGTAGAGCGTATGGAGCCCGAGGCCGTGATCGAGGATGACCGTGTTTCCATAGATGCCGAGGTCGCCCGTGAAGGCGACGCGCCCGCTGTTCGCCGCTTCGACCGGATAGTGCTTGGTGACCGAAAGGTCATACCCCACGTGATAGGCGGTGTCGACCGGCTCCTTGTTGTAGGTGTAGGTGCGCTGGTCGGCGAAGTTCGCCTCGACCTTGGAGTTGCTGAGCTGCGCGAACGCGCCGCTCCAAAGGATCGGCACGGTGAGCTTGCGCGTGACCTCGGCGATTTTGTCCTCGTTCTCCTTCCGCAGCTTCTTGTTGACGGCGACAAAGACGTCTTTCACGGCGCCTTGCCGCGCGTCGGCATCCTTCACCAGGGGCACCACCTTGGATTGCAGAAAGTTGTCGGTCAGGGCGATGGTGCTTTTCTTGTAATTGACGTTCTTCAGCTCGTAGACCAGCGGCATCTCGCGCGTGTTGCCTGCCTTGTCGGTCGCCACGAGCACGGCTTTCGTACCCGGCGGCACGTTGTAGGGATGGGCAAAGAGAACGAAGAAGTTCTCGGGCTGATCCTTGATCTGCCCCTTGGTCCCCGCAAAGAAGTAATCGGCGATCTTCACCCCGCTCGTGACGGTGTCGGGCGAAGGCTTGTAGACGATGGCGCCCACGCCGCCAAAATTGATGTAGCGGTCATCGGCGACGAGCTCGAGCGTGGGCGGCGTGACGTCGATCGTCAGGTTCTTCGTGACGACGGTCTCGTTGCCTTTGAAGAAACCCCATAGCGACCCGTCGCGGGCGCTGATCCGCAGGACCGCCGGTCCTTCCTTGATGCCGGCGATCTTGGACGCCGCCACCGTGATCTTCTTTTCCCCCACCGGCTGCGAGTATTGCTCGGCCGCCAGGCTGTGCTCCGTGCCCGCCGCCGACAGGGTCGCGGTCACGGACTTCAGTCCCGCGCCCTGGTCGCGGACGACGATCTCCAGCGGTGCGACGCCCATCACGTCGTTGTCCGGGGTGAGAGTGACCTGGGGCGCTTGGCGCTCGAAGCGCGGTGCGAAGTAGTAGCCGCCAACTGCCAGTCCGGCGACGACGATCAACAAGAGGATGGTAAGGACCGGGAAGCGGCGGGGTTTTTCAGAGTTGTATGAGTTCATGCCAGACGAATGGAATGCTTGCGTTAGAGGTGGTACAGGTCAGCGGGCGGTTATCCACCTCGCTTTTCAGCGCTCGCGGCGCTTGCCTCGCAGATTGTTGTCAAAAGCGCCGCGATTTTAAGGCCATTCTCTCAATACCTTGATGCTGACATCGCGAACACGAACGAACATTTGCACCGCGATTGACAGCGCCGAAAATCTGTAGGCCGAAACGAAACCTGGTTCTTGGCGCAGCGGGCGCGCCAGCCGCGTCCCTTGTTCGCATTGCAGGAACAAGGGGCCGGAGATGACGCACCGGCGGCCGAAGCCGCCGGTGCAGTCGCTCGGGGTGCCGGGGTGCTGCTATTCAGCGCCCGGCTTACGTTGAGCTAATTAGGTCCCGGGCGGCAGCGGCGGAGGCACTGGCCCGGGCACCGGGCCCGGCGGCGGCGGAGGCGGCGCGATCACTGGCGCGTCGAAGCTCGTGCACGCGGCCGACACATCGCCACCGAAGTTGCCGGATACGCTCGTGGTCGGCAGGCCCGTGTTGACGACGCTCGACTCGCTGTCGAAACACTGAATTCCTACCCCGGTATTTCCCGTAATTGTCGATACCGGTGTAAGCGGCAGAAGCGCCGCGCCGAGCACCAGCCGAATGCCGTCGCTCGCGTTGTTCCGGATGGTGGTGCCGGTCATCTGGACCTGTGAACGCAGGCTGACGATCAAGCCGGCCCCGTTGTTCGACTGGATCTGCGCATCGCGGATGAGCATCGATGTTCCCACGCCCGCGAATACGCCGCCGGTCGCATTGGGGCTTCCGTTCTCGCTGACCTGGTTGACCGTCGTGACTCCGAGTCCGGCGTCACCCAGCGACACTCTCGAGCCGGTTGCCGCCACCCCTCCGAACCCATTGCCGGTGATGGTGTTGCCGCCGGAGATGGCCGCCGTTGCGTGCAGGAGGGAAATTCCGATGCCGGTGTTCTGCGTAATCGTGTTCATCGCTACCGTCGCGATGCCGCCGAATGAGATCGAAATCCCGTTGCCGGTGTTCTGCCGGATCGTATTGCCGGCCGGAACGAAGGTCGCGGTAACGCCGATCACCGCATTGCCATTGTTGACGACCGTGATGCCGCTAACGTTGTTGTTCTGGATCGTGCAATTCGTGATCCGCGCCCATGAACCGTCCACCACGATTCCGTTGCGCGCGTTCCCCTGGCTGGTGCAGCCGTCGATCGTCCCGCTGGAGCCCGAGGTATAAACAATGCCGACGCGGCCGGTCGACTGCACGCTCACGTTCCTGAGAGCGAGGTTCGAGGCGCCGATGCCGGTAATGCCGTTGCGGCCGCCGCTGACCATCAGGCCGTCGATGGTCACGCGATGCCCGGTGACGACGACAACGTTGGCGTCGGGATCGGTCCCTTGGACGCTGCCGCCCGTAGGATCCGCGACGAGGGAGACGTCGTCACGATCGATGACGACGGGGCCGTCGCAGGTGCCGCGCACGACGATATGCGCGGCGCCGCTGGCCACTGCCTGAGCGATGGAACCGCCCGAACCGCAGTCGACGGTGACCGTACCGCCGCCGCCTCCACCGCTGCTCGGAATGCTCTTGCGAAGCGCCTCGATCGCGTCGGCGCGTGTCGCCGCCTCCGCGTCGATTCGCACATTGAGCATCGCGTCGCCATTCGACCTGGCGGCGGCTTCGGCGTCGATGTTGGCCTGCAGCCTTGCGTCCGCCGCCTGGCGCGCTTGAATCTCGTCGGGCAGACCCTGCGCTCGCGCAGCGATGTCGTGAGCCGCGAACGCTATGCTCGCAGCGAGTAACACCTTGTGACTTAGCATGACGCTCCCCCTATGGTTAGTGACCCCTGAAGGTCACGAGGGAGCTTGAACGAGTGGCCTGCCGCCGGGAATCCCACGAATACGGGAGCCCGGGCGTGAGCGCGCGGTACGGCTGACGGCGCTGATTTAATCCCGCTGTACGAGCGACGCCGGGAGCGCGGGCAGGCGCATATCGCCCATCAGGGCGACGACGTCGCAAGGCATCGGCGCGGGCGGCGCGGGATCGACCTGCGGGCTGACGGTGAGGTTCTCGGCGCTCGCCTTGTAGCTGATGGCCGCGACCCTGAGCTCCTCGCTCTTCTCGCCGTGGCGAAGCGCGAGCTCGCGGAAGAAGGGCTCGGCATCGAGCCCTACCCCGCAGAGCTTGGCCCTTCCCAGGATGCGGAAGGTGTCGAGGTAGCCGCGCATCAGCTTGCGGTGGTCGGCGCGCTGCGCCTCCGACATCCCATCGACGGGGAGCGCTTTCTGCTGCGGCCACGCCGGCGTCGCCGCCGCGAGCGCCAGCAGCAGGACGATTCTCGACATCAAACCATCAACGGCACGACCAGCAGCGCGACGATGTTGATGATCTTGATGAGCGGGTTGACCGCCGGGCCGGCGGTGTCCTTGTAGGGATCGCCCACGGTGTCGCCGGTGACCGCGGCCTTGTGGGCATCCGACCCCTTGCCGCCGTGGTGCCCGTCCTCGATGTACTTCTTGGCGTTGTCCCAGGCGCCGCCGCCGGTGCACATCGAGATGGCGACGAAGAGCCCGGTGACGATGGTCCCCATCAGCACGCCGCCGAGCGCCTGCGGCCCGAGGATCAGGCCGACGAGAATCGGCACCAGCACCGGCAGGAGCGACGGAATCATCATCTCCTTGATCGCGGCGCGCGTGAGCATGTCCACGGCGGTGCCGTACTCGGGCTTCGCCGTGCCTTGCATGATGCCGGGGATCTCCTTGAACTGGCGGCGCACCTCCAGCACCACCGAGCCTGCGGCGCGGCCGACGGCTTCCATCGCCATGGCGCCGAACAGGTAGGGAACCATGCCGCCAATGAACAGCCCGATGATCACCATCGGGTTGGAGAGATCGAAGCTGAAGCTCTTGCCGGCCGACTCGAGCGCGTGCGTGTAATCGGCGAAGAGCACCAGCGCCGCGAGGCCGGCCGAGCCGATCGCGTAGCCCTTGGTGACCGCCTTGGTGGTGTTGCCTACCGCGTCCAGCGGGTCGGTGATGTTACGCACCGAGTCCGGGAGGTCCGCCATCTCGGCGATGCCGCCGGCGTTGTCGGTGATCGGGCCGTAAGCGTCGAGCGCCACCACGATGCCGGCCATCGACAGCATGGACGTGGCCGCGATCGCGATGCCGTAGAGGCCGGCAAGCGAATACGAGGCGAAGATCGCGACGCACACCGCGAGCACCGGCCACGCGGTGGACTTCATCGACACGCCGAGGCCCGCGATGATGTTGGTGGCGTGACCGGTCACGCTTGCCTGAGCGACATGGTGGACCGGCTTGAACTGGGTTCCGGTGTAGTACTCGGTGACCCAGACCAGGAAGCCCGTGAGCGCCATGCCGACCACCGCGGTCCCGTAGAGGTGCCACACGGTCAGGGTGCGGGTCTGGCCCCAGACATCGAAGGGCACGCTCTTCACCACGTCGTCCATGAGCAGCAACGTGATCGGATAGAAAGCGATGAGCGCGAGCACCCCGGCCACGGCGAGGCCCTTGTAAAGCGCCGGCATGACGTTTACGTCGGTGGGCTTCGCCCTGACGAACCAGGTGCCGATGATCGAAGCGATGATGGCGAAGCCGCCGATGGCGAGCGGATAGATGAGCGCCGCGGGTGACGCGGTTTTTACGAGCAACGCCCCGAGCAGCATCGTGGCGATGATGGTGACGGCGTAGGTCTCGAAGAGGTCCGCCGCCATGCCGGCGCAATCGCCCACGTTGTCGCCGACGTTGTCCGCGATCACGGCCGGGTTGCGCGCGTCGTCTTCCGGAATCCCGGCCTCGACCTTGCCGACGAGGTCGGCGCCGACGTCGGCGCCCTTGGTGAAGATGCCGCCGCCGAGACGCGCGAAGATCGAGATGAGCGAAGCGCCGAAGCCCAGTCCCACCAGCGGGTGGATGATGTGGGCGAGCTGGGTCTTGTCGACCGCGTTGGCGTAGAGCAGGCTGAAGTAGCCCGCCACGCCGAGCAGGCCCAGGCCGACCACCAGCAGGCCGGTGATCGCGCCGCCGTTGAACGCGACCTGCAGCGCCTCGTTCAGGCCGACCCGCGCCGCCTCGGCGGTGCGCACGTTCGCGCGCACCGAGATGTTCATGCCGATGATGCCGCAGGCCCCGGAAAGCAGCGCGCCGAGGAAGAAGCCCCAGGCCGTCATCCACCCCAGTCCCGGCACCAGGCCGATGACGAAGAACAGGACCACGCCCACGATCGCGATGGTCCTGTACTGGCGCCGGAGATAGGCGATCGCACCTTCGCGGACCGCCGCCGCGATCTCCCGCATGCGCGGATTGCCGTCGGGCAGGCGCAGGATGCGGCCGATCTGCCAGATCCCGTAGACGATGGCGAGTAGCGCGCAGACGAGCGCGAAGACGAGACCGCTTTGCATATTGTTGCTCCCCTTGAAGAGCGGGGATTTTATCAGGACAAGGCGGCGAAGGCCCGGTCGCGGACTTGGTCTACCGCGCCTGTGCCCGAGATTCTCCGGTACCGTGGCGCTTTCGCGTCACCCGAGGCAGCCCATTTCCCGTAGTAGTCGGCGAGCGGCCGCGTCTGCGCGCGGTAGACCTCGAGCCGCTTTCGCACCGTCTCCTCGCGGTCGTCGTCGCGCTGCACAAGCGGCTCGCCGGTGACGTCGTCCTTTCCCTCGACACGGGGCGGATTGAACTTCACGTGGTAGGTGCGGCCCGAGGCCGGATGCACGCGGCGTCCGCTCATGCGGGTGATGATCTCGTCGTCGGCCACGTCGATCTCGAGCACGTAGTCGATCCTGACATCGCGCGCCCGCATCGCTTCGGCCTGCGGGATGGTGCGCGGGAAGCCGTCGAAGAGATAGCCCTTGGTGCAGTCGCCGTGCCCGAGGCGCTCCTCGACCAGGCGCACGATGATGTCGTCCGACACGAGCTGGCCGGCGTCCATGATTTTTCCGGCTTCGATGCCCAAAGGGGTTTTCGCTGCGCGCGCCGCTCGAAGCATGTCGCCGGTGGAGATCTGCGGGATGCCGAACTTCTCGCGGATGAAGTTCGCCTGCGTGCCTTTGCCGGCGCCAGGGGGTCCGAGAAGAATTAAACGCATGGAGGCGGCCTCATGAGAGCATTCTACGGACAGCCTCGAGGTCCTGTGGCGTGTCCACGCCGGGCGGAATCTCCGCCTCGCTCACCGCCACCGCGATCCGGTGCCCGTGCCAGAGCACCCGGAGCTGCTCGAGCGCCTCGGCCTTCTCGAGCGGCGAAGGCGCGAGCGCCGCGTAGCGCTTCAGAAACTCGACCCGGTAGCCGTAGATGCCGGCGTGCCGGTAGCACACGCCCCCCTGCTCCCTCGGATACGGAATTCTCGAGCGCGAGAAATACAGCGCGTAGCCCTGCGCGTCCATGACCAGCTTGACCACGTTCGGGCTGGCGAGGGACTGCTCGTCGTGGATGGCATGGCAGGCGGTCGACACCGGCGCGTCCTTGAGCCGTTCGAGCAGCTGCGCGACCTGCGCGATGAGCTTGGGCGGGATCAGCGGCTCGTCGCCCTGGACATTGACGACGATCTCATCATCGGGGAAACCCAGCTGCCGCGCCGCTTCGGCGATGCGATCCGTTCCGGAGGGATGATCGGCGCGCGTCATCACGAATCCGTGCCCGGCGGCCCGCACCGCCGAGGCGATGCGCTCGTCGTCGGTCGCCACGTGGACCGAGGCCGCGCCGCTCTGCGCCGCGCGCTCGCATACCCTGACCACCATTGGCCGCCCGGCCAGGTCGGCGAGCGGCTTTCCCGGAAACCGGCTCGACGCCCAGCGCGCCGGGATGACGACGTGGAAGCTCAAGCGACTTCTTCTTCCGGCGGGAGCTTGCGCGCCTCCTCCTCCAGCATGACCGGAATGCCGTCCTTCACCGGATAGCCGAGTCGGTCGGCCCTGCAGACCAGCTCGTCGCCGTCGTTGCGCGCATTTTTCCGGTAGGCGAGCTTGCCCTTGCACAGCGGGCACACCAGGATCTCAAGCAGCTTTGGATCGACGGCGGCCATCGAGCTCGTTCAGCAGCCAGGCGCCGAACGCCGGCGCGAGGTTCGCGGTGACCGGCAGGACCCACCAGTTGGGGCGCGCATGGCGGCGCAATTTTACCGCGTCCTTCTCGGTCATCAGCACCGGCTGCGCGTCGCCGAACTCGAGCTCCGCGGCGCTGAAGCGGTGGTGATCGGCGAATGGATGCGGCACCACCTTCGGGCCAAGCCTGCCCACGTGGAGGAAGAAGCGGCTCGGGTTGCCGATGCCTGCCACCGCGTGGACCGTCTGGCCGCGCCATGCCCCGAGCGGCTGCCGCTCGCGCGCGTCGCTCATGCGGTGCGCAACCTCGCCTTCGAGCCGCATCTCGAAAACATTCGGGTTGCGGGTTTCGAGGTGCGGGGCCTGATGGGACACCACGGCGCCGACGCTGCGCAGCCGCCGCGGCGGCTCGCGCAGCGGACCGGCGGGCAGCAGCCATCCGTTGCCGAAGCCGCGCGAGTCCACCACCGCGATCTCGAGATCGCGTCGCAAGCGATAGTGCTGCAAGCCGTCATCGAGCACCACCACGTCGACTTCCGGGTGCTGCGCGCGCAGCGCCGCGATGACTTTCACCCGGTCGGCGCCGATCCAGACCGGACAGCCGCTGCGCCGGGCGAGCACGACCGGCTCGTCGCCGACTTCGTCGGGCTCCGAGGCCACCGTCGCCGCGCGCGGTGGACCGCCCGCGCCGCCATAGCCGCGGGACACGATCGCCGGCGACCAGCCGCGCGCCTTGAGGAGCTCGGCGATCCAGATCACCAGCGGCGTCTTGCCGCTGCCGCCCGCCGTGAGGTTGCCGACGACCACGACGGGAATCCCGGGATGGCTGCTCTTGAGAATCCTCAGCCTGTAGAGAAGCTTCCTGAAGGAGACGAGAAAAGCGAAAGCAAGGCTCACCGGCCACAGCAGCCACGCAGGCGCGCCGCGGCGGTACCAGTGACGCACTATTTGTTCGACTGCGTGGTGAAGGTGATCTGCGAGAGGCCGGCGATGCGCGCCGCCTCCATGACGCGCACCACCGACTGGTGGGTCGCGGCGGCGTCGGCGCTGATCACGATCACCGGATCCTTGAGCGTGCCGCCGGCGCGGCGCAGCTCCTCGGCGAGCTGCTCCACGCTCTTGAACGGCACCGGGTTGCGGTTGATGACGTACTGGCCCTGGGCGTTCACCAGCACTGCGATCTCGTTCGGCCGCTCCGGCTGCTTCTCGGCCGACGCGGTGGGCAGGTTGATCTGCAGCTCGGTGTACTTCGAGTACGTGGTGGTGATCATGAGGAAGATCAGGATCACCATCATCACGTCGATGAGCGGCACGAGGTTGATCTCGAGCGGCTCGCGCTCCCTGCCGCGCTGGAAGTTCATCGCTGCTCGCCGCCGAAGTCGACGCGCTCGCCGTGGACGATGTCGACGAGCTTCGACGCCTGCTGCTCCATCTCCACCACGTAGGTGTCGATCTTGTTGCGGTAGTGCCGGTAGAAGATGAGCGCCGGGACCGCGATGGCGATACCGAAGGCGGTGTTGTAGAGCGCCACCGAGATGCCGTGGGCGAGCTGCTGCGGGTTGGCGCCGGTCGGAGCCTGGGAGCCGAAGATCTCGATCATGCCGATCACCGTGCCGAAGAGGCCGAGCAGCGGCGCCGCCGCCGCGATCGTGCCGAGCGTGGTGAGGAAGCGCTCGAGCTGGTGGCCGACGCCGCGGCCCGTTTCCTCGATCGCCTCCTTCATCACGTAGCGCGAGCTCTGGTGGTTGCGCAGCCCCGCCGCGAGCACCGCGCCGAGCGGCGAATCGCTTCCCAGGCGATCGAGCACGTCGTTCGACACGCCTTGGCGCTTGTAGACCGAGACCACCTGCTCGAGCAGCGTCGGCGGCAGGATGTTGCTCCGGCGCAGCGTGATCGAGCGCTCGATGATGAGTGCCACGGCGATGACGGAAGCCAAGAGCAGCGGCCAGATCGGCCATCCCGCTGCCTGAATGATTGCGAACACCCTTTTTTCCTATGCCTTTTTTTGGAGACGGGCGCGGCCGACTTTAC
The DNA here is from genome assembly GCA_036406675.1 of Burkholderiales bacterium. Lineage (GTDB taxonomy): Bacteria > Pseudomonadota > Gammaproteobacteria > Burkholderiales > SG8-39 > SCGC-AG-212-J23. The sequence goes on along the minus strand of DASXAO010000028.1, from coordinate 2,927 downwards.
CACCCGCGGCGCGGAAGGCGAAGTTTGCGCGCCGCATCAAAAGCCCCCCTTGTAGTGGACACAGCGATATCCACAAAAAACTGTGGATAAGTTTGTGGATTGTCGCTGAATAGCCCGACACGCGCCTGTCACATTGCCCTCCGAGTCGGTCCAGGTCAAAATTTGAGCAGGGTTTTCCGCAGCAGTTTCATCCGCTTAGCTGAAAGAATCGGGGTCCGCGCCCGCCTCGCGCGACGGCCGGCCGGAAGCCGGGTGGAATGTGGATTAGTGTAGGCTCGGCTCGAGCCCGTCGATACGATGCAATACGAACTTCCCAGCGGCCCGGCCACGCGCCCGACTTCCGTGGTCACCGTCTCCCAGTTGCTGCGGAACGTCCGCGACACGCTCGAGCGCCGCTTTCCGCTCATGTGGGTCCGGGGCGAGCTCTCCAACCTGTCGCGGGCCCCGTCGGGGCACTGCTACTTCACGCTCAAGGACGACGGCGCGCAGGTCGATTGCGTGATGTTCAAGAGCCGCTTCGTCGCGCTCGACTGGGCGCCGGCCAACGGTGCACAAGTCGAGGTGCGCGCCCTGGTTTCGCTCTACGAGCCGCGCGGGCGCTTCCAGCTCACGGTCGAGTCGATGCGCCAGGCCGGCCTCGGCCCGCTCTACGAGCGCTTCCTGCGCCTGAAGAAGAAGCTCGGCGACGAGGGCCTCTTCGACGCCGCGGCAAAGCGCCCGCTGCCGCCGCACCCGCAGACCGTCGGCGTGCTGACCTCGCCCGCGGCCGCCGCGCTGCGCGACGTCCTCACCACGATCGCGCGGCGCAATCCGGCGATCGCAGTGATCGTGTACCCGGTGCCGGTCCAGGGCGAAGGGGCCGCGGGGCGCATCGCGACGATGCTGCGACGGGCGAGCGCGCGCGCCGAGTGCGATGTGCTGCTCCTCGTGCGCGGCGGCGGCTCGCTCGAGGACCTGTGGCAGTTCAACGAGGAGGCGCTGGCGCGGGCGATCCGCGCCTGCACGATCCCCGTGGTGGTCGGCGTCGGGCACGAGACCGACTTCACGATCGCGGACTTCGCGGCCGACCAGCGCGCGCCGACGCCCACCGCGGCGGCGGAGCTCGTCAGTCCGTCCCGCCTGCAACTCGCGGCCCTGCTTGCCGATTGCGCGCGTCGCCTCGCGCGCGAGGTACGGCGGCGGCTCGACTACGCGGCGCAAGGGCTGGACGCGTGCACCCGCCGGCTGGTGCATCCGCGCGAGCGGCTGCGGGCCCATGCCAGCCTCGTCGGACAGCTGTCCGCACGCCTGGGCTTCGCATTCCTGCACCGGCTGCGCGGCGGCGAAGCGAAGCTCGCCCGCCTCCAGGCCGGTCTCGCCGGCCTGGACCCCCAGGCGGTGCTCAGGCGCGGCTACAGCATCACCTACGGTGCCGGCGGCGCCGTGCTGCGCGACGCAGCCCAGGCGCAGCCAGGCGAGCGCCTGCGCACGCGGCTCGCGCGGGGCGAAGTGGAAAGCGACGTGAAGCGGACCTCGTGATGGGCCATCGCCTGTCGAAGATCACCACGCGCACCGGCGACGCGGGCGACACGGGCCTCGGCGACGGCGCCCGGGTGGCGAAGGACAGCGCGCGCATCGCGGCGCTCGGCGACATCGACGAGCTGAACAGCGCCATCGGCGTGGTGCTCGCGGAAGGCGTTCCGGCGGAGGTGAAAGCGGCGCTCGAGCAGGTGCAGCACGATCTTTTCGACCTCGGCGGAGAGCTTTCCATTCCGGGACACACGCTGTTGACCGAAAAACAGGTGGAAGTTCTGGAGAGCACCTTGGAACGATGGAACGGGACACTGCCTCCGCTCAAAGAGTTCATTCTCCCCGGCGGCAGTCGCGCGGCCGCGGCAGCGCACCTCGCGCGCACCGTGTGCCGGCGTGCCGAGCGCAGCGTGGTGGCGCTCGGCCGGCGGGAGGCAGTGAGCGAGGTCGCGCGGCGCTATCTCAACCGGCTCTCCGACCTGCTGTTCGTCGCCGGGCGCAGCCTCAACCGTGCCGCCGGCGGCGGCGACGTGCAGTGGAAACACAAGAGGAAAGCCTGATGGCCGACATCAAGGTCTACAACGTCGAGGCGCTGGGCAAGCCCCTGGGCCAGTACTCGCACGTCACGCGTGTCAAGGCGAACGAGCATCTCTTCATCGCCGGGATGCTCGCCGCGGGCGAGACCTTCGACGCCCAGTGCAGCGGCGTCTTCTCCCAGGTCGAGGCCGCGCTCAAGTCGGCGGGCGCCGGCTGGGGCAACGTGGTGCAGTTCACCACCTACCTCGTGCACTCGCAGGACATCCCGAAGTTCATGCAGTGGCGCCTGCGCGAGTTCCCGCGCCTGTTTCCCGACGGCCGCTATCCGCCCAACACGCTCCTCATCATCGACCGGCTGGTCGGCGAGCAGTACCTGATCGAGGTGCAGACGGTCGCCGCGCTCTAGGCGGCGCTCTTCAGATAGGGCAGTCCGCCGCGCTTGACGTAGAGCGTGCAGCCGCGCTCCGAGCGGGGGCGGTGCATGGAGCCCGCCGGTTGCCGCAACCACCCGCCCTCGGAATAGGTCCCCGCTTCGTCCGCGAATTCTCCCTCGAGCACCAACAGCTCAGCGCCTTGCTCGTAGGCGGTCACGCCAGCGTCCAGGCCGCGGTCCCAGCGCTCCAGGCACGTCACGTCGGAGAAGCCGGTCTGCTGGTAGAGCGTCTTGCGTGAAATGCCTTCACGGCCGGTTGGCTGCCAGGGAAGCTCGTTGGTGTCGAGCACGACGTGGCGCCGCTCGCGGCCGGGGAACTGGCGCAGCTTCACGAACAGCACGCATCCCGGCTCGGAGAAAGGGGCGTGGCGGAAGCCTTCGGGGTTGAGGAGATAGGTGCCGGCGGGCCAGTCGCCGTGCTCGTCGGAGAACACGCCCTCGAGCACGA